>NZ_JBXAPO010000005.1:0-609623 GCF_058804065.1 Bradyrhizobium sp. GW821-FHT13H05
ACGATCGCCCCTCAAGGATGAGCCGGGATGGGCGACACATACGCCATTTCCGAATTTCGGTAAAGTGGAATATTTTTACGCGCGCGGGTTGACGGCCTCGCGGGTGTTTTGCCCGTCGGGCAATTTGCGAGCGCAGCGAAGCAATCCAGAGTCTTCCCGCGAAGGGATTGCCGGATTGCGCTGCGCTCCATCCGGGCTACGGCACCGTGTCTACGCGTCCTCGACGCCCGCCTCGTCCGGCGTGAACTGGTACACCGAGCTACAGAACTCGCAGGTCACCACGACCTTGTCGTCCTTGACCATGGCGGCGCGGTCGTCCGGCGAGAAGCTCTTCAGCATCGCACCCACCGCATCGCGCGAACAGGAGCATTGCGCCTTGAGAGACAGCGGATTGAACACGCGCACGCCGCGTTCGTGGAAGAGACGGTAGAGCAGCCGCTCGCCGGACAGCTCGGGGTCGATCAGTTCGACGTCCTCGACGGTCTCGATCAGCGAGCGCGCCTCGACCCAGGCGTCGTCTTCGGCGACGGCGTGCACCTCGATGCCTTCGGGCGCATCGCCGGGATGCAGATCCGCCTGCCGGGCACGCTCCGGCGCCTTCGGCAGGAACTGCATCAGCATGCCGCCGGCGCGCCAGCGGTGCTTGCCGCCGTCGTCCGAGCGCCACTCCTCGCCGACCGCGAGGCGCACGCGCGTCGGAATCTGCTCGGAGCGCAGGAAGTATTCATGGGCGGCGTCTTCGAGGCTGCCGCCATCGAGCGCGACCAGGCCCTGGTAGCGGCTCATGTCGGGGCCCTGGTCGATGGTCATGGCGAGATGGCCGTGGCCGAGCAGCGTGCCGGAGTCCATGCCAGATTTTTGGGCATCGCCAAGGCGCGCGGCGTCGAAGCGGGCATAGGCGCGCAGGCGATCCGGCGCCTGATAGTCCACCACCAGGAACGACACCGGACCGTCGGTCTGGGCCTGGAGGATGAAGCGGCCCTCGAATTTCAGCGCCGAGCCGAGCAGCGTCGTCAGCACGATGGCCTCGCCGAGCAGCTTGCCCACAGGCGCAGGATAATCGTGCTTGGTCAGGATGTCGTCGAGCGCAGGCCCGAGCCGCACCAGGCGGCCGCGCACGTCGAGCGCGTCGACCTCATAGGGCAGCACGGCGTCGTCGATCGGAACCGCGGATGGCGCGCGAACCGGGCCTTCGGGCCCGGTTTTCATGTCAGGAGATTGGGAAACCATGGCGCATTATCTGGGGTCGGAGGTGGGAAATGGAAGGGGTGCCCCACATTCCGCCGTCCTCGGAACGAGGGACTGCGTAGCCCGGATGGAGCGCAGCGCAATCCGGGGCAATTCATCCGTGGACACAAACCCGGATTTCGCTGCGCTCCATCCGGGCTACAAGTAGAGGCTACTTCACCGCGTCAAAGCACCAGGCCAGAATGCCCTTCTGCGCATGCAGCCGGTTTTCGGCCTCGTCGAACACCACCGATTGCGGACCGTCGATCACCTCGTCGGTGACCTCCTCGCCGCGATGGGCCGGCAGGCAGTGCATGAACAGCGCATCGGGCTTGGCCAGCGACATCAGCTTCGAATTGACCTGGTAGGGCTTGAGCACGTTGTGGCGGTGCTCGCCTTCCTTGTCGCCCATCGACACCCAGGTGTCGGTGACGACGCAGTCGGCGCCCTTCACGGCGGCCTCGGGATCGGTGCCGAGCACGATCGGCGCGCCGGTCGTCTTGATGAAGTCGCGCATCGCCTTTTTCGGCGCGAGCTCCGGCGGGGTCGCGACATTGAGCTGGAATTTGAAGCGTTCGGCTGCGTGCGCCCAGGAGGCGAGAACGTTGTTGTCGTCGCCGGTCCAGGCCACCGTCCGGCCCTCGATCGGGCCGCGATGCTCCTGATAGGTCATGAGGTCGGCCATCACCTGGCAGGGATGCGAGCGTCGTGTCAGGCCGTTGATGACGGGCACGGTCGCGTTGGCCGCAAGCTCGAGCAGCGCATCATGGTTGAGGATGCGGATCATGATGGCGTCGACATAGCGCGACAGCACGCGCGCGGTATCGGCGATGGTCTCGCCGCGGCCAAGCTGCATCTCGGCGCCGGTGAGCATGATGGGCTCGCCGCCGAGCTGGCGCATGGCGACGTCGAACGACACGCGGGTGCGGGTCGAGGGGCGCTCGAAGATCATCGCCAGCGTCTTGCCTTCGAGCGGCCTGACCGGCTGATGCGCCTTCTGCTTCGCCTTCATGGCGGTGGAGGCGTCGAGCATGCTCTTGAGCTCCGACAACGGGAGCTCGTTGATGTCGAGGAAGTGCTTCGGGGGCTTGCTCATCAGCTTGCCGCCCGCTTGGTCTGGCTGGACGAGATCGCGGCACAGGCGCGCTCGAGCCGCCCGACGCTGTCCTCGATCTCGGCTTCGGTGACGATCAATGGCGGCAGGAAGCGCACGACATTGTCGCCGGCCCCGACAGTGAGCAGTTTTTCGTTGCACAGCGCCGCGCCGAGATCGGCTGAGGGCACGACGGCCTGGATGCCGATCAGCAGGCCTTCGCCGCGCACTTCGCTGACGATGTCAGGATAACGGTCGATCACGGAGGCGAGCTTCTGCTTGAGCAGCAGCGACATCTTCTGCACGTGGTCGAAGAAGCCGGGCTTGAGCATGACGTCGAGCACGGCGTTGGCCGCCGCGATCGCGAGCGGGTTGCCGCCGAAGGTCGAGCCGTGCGAGCCGGGCCCCATGCCGGCAGCCGCGTCCGCGGTCGCCAGGATCGCGCCGATCGGGAAGCCGCCGCCGAGCGCCTTGGCCAGCGACATCACGTCAGGCGTGACGCCGGTGCGGCGATGCGCGAACAGATCGCCGGTGCGGCCCATGCCGGTCTGCACCTCGTCGAATGCGAGCAGCAGGCCCTTCTCGTCGCAGAGCTGGCGCAACGCCCTCAGGAAGGCGGGCGTCGCCGAGCGCACGCCGCCCTCACCCTGGATCGGCTCGATCAGGATGCCGGCGGTCTGCGGACCGATCGCTTTCTTGACGGCTTCGATATCGCCATGCGGGACCTGGTCGAAACCGTCCATCGGCGGACCGAAACCTTCGAGATATTTTGCAGATCCCGTCGCGGCCAGCGTTGCCAGCGTGCGGCCGTGGAAGGCGCCTTCAAAGGTGATGATGCGGTAACGTTCCGGATGTCCCTTGGAGAAGTGATGATGGCGGACCAGCTTGATCACACCTTCCAGCGCTTCGGCGCCGGAATTGCAGAAGAACACGAAGTCCGCAAAACTCTCATTGCACAGGCGCGCGGCGAGCTTCTCGCCGTCGGGGCTCTGGAACAGGTTCGACATGTGCCAGAGCTTGGTCGCCTGCTCCTGCAACGCCTTGACCAGCGCCGGATGGGCGTGGCCGAGCGCGTTCACGGCGACGCCGGAGGTAAAATCGAGATAGCGATCGCCATTGGTCGCAATCAGCCAGCAGCCTTCGCCGCGCTCGAAACCGAGGTCCGACCTGGCGAAAACGGGGAGCAAATGCGGCGCAGCGCTGTTAGTCATGACGGTCACTTGATGTTGAGGACGGTGTGAGCGTGCATTGCGCAACGCACCATTGACCGGCCCGGAAAACGAAACGTGCCGCCTTTTAAGGGCGGCACGTGACACTATCTTATGCCGGGTAGAACGGGTGTCAATGCCGCCCGAAAGCCTCGCGAAACGCTGAATCCGTAGTCTTGCGGTGCCGAATTTACGTGGTTTTAGCCACGGAACATGTGGAAGCGAGTCGGCGGACTCTTGCGCGTGAGTCACGCCATATTGTAGCGTTTGGCTTGTCAGATACGACATCTCGTGCAGTGTTTCTGATCCTCTAAGTCCTCATGTACCGGCGTAAACGTTCGGGCGGCTCTCGGTGCCCGGCGAGCCTTAAGGGATTCTGACGGCACGGGTTTTTCAAGGCTTAGGCATTCGCCGCGAGGCGCCAGGATGGCAGCCGCACGGCGAGGGAAAGGGTGCAATGACGGTTTTGACCTGGTCCGACGATCGCGTCGAGCAGTTGAAAAAGCTCTGGGAGGCCGGATTGTCGGCCAGCCAGATTGCGGCCGAGCTCGGCAACGTGACCCGTAATGCCGTGATCGGCAAAGTGCACAGGCTCGGCCTGTCCGGCCGCGCCAAGAGCCCCTCATCGGCTGCTCCCCGGCCGCGCAAGGCGCGTCCCGCGCAGCATATGATGCGGGTGACCCGCCCGATCTCGCGCGGCAACACCGCGCTGGCGCAGGCCTTCGACGTCGAGGTCGAGGCTGAACCGGTCACCTACGACAACGTGGTGCCGATGAGCCAGCGGCTGTCGCTGCTGGAGCTGAACGAGGCGACCTGCCACTGGCCGGTCGGCGACCCCTCGAGCCCGGATTTCTTCTTCTGCGGCGGCAAGGCGCTCTCCGGCCTGCCCTACTGCGCCCAGCACTCGCGGGTGGCGTATCAGCCGGCCGCAGATCGCCGGCGGGCGCCGGCGAAGCCGGGTCCGCGCTGAGCTGGGCCCCAAACGACATCGTTCCGGCCTAATGCGCAATTGCGCACGGGGGACCGGGACGATCCGGACATAAAAAAGCGCGCCACCCGGCGCGCTTTTTATTGGCTTGCTTGCAGCAAACCTTACGTCTGCTCCGCCTTCGCGAAACGGTCATCCAGCGCGTAGCCGGCACCGCGGACGGTGCGGATCGGGTCCTGCTCGCGACCGAGATTGAGCAGCTTGCGCAGACGGCCGATGTGAACGTCGACGGTGCGCTCGTCGATATAGATGTCGCGGCCCCAGACGCTGTCGAGCAGCTGCTCGCGCGAGAACACGCGGCCGGGATGCTCCAGGAAGAACTCCAGCAGGCGATATTCGGTCGGGCCAAGGTCGATCGGCCGGCCCGAGCGCGCGACACGGCGCTTGTCGCGGTCGAGCTCGATGTCGCCATAGGCGAGCACGGTGGCGAGCCGCTCGGGGCTGGCGCGCCGCAGCAGGCCCTTCACGCGGGCGAGCAGCTCGGGCACCGAGAACGGCTTGACGATGTAGTCGTCGGCACCGGTCGCAAGACCCCGCACCCGCTCGCTCTCCTCGCCGCGCGCCGTGAGCATGATGATCGGCAGCTGCTTGGTCTCGGGCCGGGTGCGAAGCCGCCGGCACAATTCGATGCCTGACAGGCCCGGCAACATCCAGTCGAGCACGATCAGATCGGGAATGTGCTCCTTGAGGCGGGTGTCGGCGTCGTCGCCACGCATCACCGTCTCGACGTCATAGCCGTCGCCTTCGAGGTTGTAGCGGAGAAGCTCGGTGAGAGCTTCCTCGTCCTCAACCACCATAATGCGTGCGCCCATCAGGTCGTCGCTCCTTAAGTCTTCAGGTATTGGGGACCGTGGTGGCGAAGGTCGTCATGTCGCCCTTCGGCCGCTTGTCGGTGATCGCCTGGCCCTCGATCATGTAGAACACGGTCTCGGCGATGTTGGTGGCGTGGTCGCCGATCCGCTCGATGTTCTTGGCGCAGAACATCAGGTGGATGCAGAACGAGATGTTGCGCGGATCCTCCATCATGTAGGTGAGGAGCTCGCGGAACAGCGAGGTGCAGATGGCGTCGACTTCCTCGTCGCCCTTCCAAACCGCCATCGCCGCCGGCAGATCATGCGCGGCATAGGCGTCCAGCACCGACTTGACCTGCTGCTGCACGAGATCGGTCATGTGCTCCAGGCCGCGGAACAATTTGAGCGGATGGAAATCCGTCTCCAGCGCCGCGACGCGCTTGCCCATGTTCTTGGCGAGGTCGCCGATGCGCTCCAGATCGGTCGCGACGCGCATGGCGCCGACGATCTCGCGCAGATCCACCGCCATCGGCTGGCGGCGCGCGATGGTGAGCACGGCGCGCTCCTCGATCTTCTTCTGCAGCGCGTCGAGCTCGACGTCGATGGCGACGACGCGCTGGCCGAGCGCGACGTCGCGGCGGATCAAAGCGTCGACGGAATCGACGATCATGCGCTCGGCGATGCCGCCCATCTCCGCGACCAGCCGGGTGAGCTCCTGGAGGTCGGTGTCGAAGGCCTTTGCGGTATGTTCAGTACCCATGTCCCGTCTCCTCAGCCGAACCGGCCGGTGATGTAATCCTGCGTGCGCCGGTCGGTCGGCGACGTGAAGATCTTGCTGGTGTCGTCGAACTCGATCAGCTCGCCGAGATACATGAAGGCGGTCTTGTCGGAGACGCGCGCCGCCTGCTGCATGTTGTGGGTGACGATCGCGATCGTGTAGTTCTCGGACAGTTCCTGGATCAGCTCCTCGACCTTGGCGGTCGAGATCGGGTCGAGCGCCGAGCAGGGCTCGTCGAACAGGATCACCTCGGGCCGCACCGCGACCGTGCGGGCGATGCAGAGGCGCTGCTGCTGGCCGCCGGAGAGCGACAGGCCGGAGGCGTTGAGCTTGTCCTTGACCTCGTTCCACAGCGCGCCGCCGCGCAGCGCCTTCTCGACGCGGTCGTCCATCTCGGACTTCGAGATCTTCTCGTAGAGGCGGATGCCGAAGGCGATATTCTCGTAGATCGTCATCGGGAACGGCGTCGGCTTCTGGAACACCATGCCGACGCGGGCGCGCAGCAGGTTGAGGTCGAGCTTGGGATCGAGGATGTTGGTCTGGTCGAGCATCAGCTGACCGGTGACGCGCTGGCCGGGATAGAGGTCGTACATCCGGTTGAAGATGCGCAGCAGGGTCGACTTGCCGCAGCCGGACGGGCCGATGAACGCGGTGACTCGGTTGGTGCCGAGCGCCAGATTGATGTTCTTCAGCGCGTGGTGCTCGCCATAATAGAAGTTGAGGTTGCGCACCGTCACCTTGGCCGGGGCGTCGGGCAACACCGGCGCCTGCGGCAAACCACCGGCCGCGCTCATCGATACAGAAAGCTCACTCATTTTGCGGTCCTCTCGGCGCCAAGGATGCGCGCGCCAATGTTCAGGGCAAGCACGGTAATCGTGATCAGCAGCGCGCCGCTCCAGGCGAGCTGCTTCCAATAGGCGTAGGGGCTCTGGACGAAGTTGTTGATGGTGACCGGCAGGTTCGCCATCGTCTTGTTCAGGCCGAGGCTGAAGAACTGGTTCGACAGCGCGGTGAAGAGCAGCGGCGCGGTCTCGCCGGCAACGCGGGCGGTTGCGAGCAGCACGCCGGTGATGAGGCCCGACCGGGCAGCGCGATAGGCGATGCGCTTGATCACCAGCGAGCGCGGCAGGCCGAGGGCGGAGGCCGCCTCGCGCAGCGCGTTCGGCACCAGCAGCAACATGTCCTCGGTGGTGCGCAGCACGACCGGGATCACGATGACCGCGAGCGCGAGTGAGCCTGCGATCGCGGAGAATCCGCGCATCGGCACCACCACCGCGCCATAGATGAACAGGCCGATGATGATCGAGGGTGCCGAGAGCAGGATGTCGTTGATGAAGCGGATCACCGAGGTCAGGCGATCGTTGCGGCCGTATTCGGCAAGATAGGTGCCGGCGAACAGGCCGAGCGGCGCGCCGATGCCGACGCCGATCACGGTCATGATGATCGAGCCGACGATGGCGTTGCGCAGGCCGCCTTCGGTCGAGCCCGGAGGCGGCGTGTCCGCAACGAAGATCTCCAGGTTCAGGCCGGCGAGGCCGTTGTAGAGCAGCGTGATCAGGATCAGCGCGAGCCAGGTGACGCCGAAGGCGGCAGCGGCGATGCAGAGCCCGCGAACGACGATGTCCTTGCGGCGGCGGCGCGAATAGATCGGGTTCATGGCGCTAGTTCCCCGCCTTCTTTTCCAGCCGCATCAACATCAGCCGCGCGGCTGCGAGCACGAAGAACGTCAGCACGAACAGCAAGAGGCCGAGCAGGATCAGGCCGGACTGGTGCAGGCCGTCGCTTTCGGCGAACTCGGATGCGATCGCCGCCGAGATCGTGGTGCCCGGCGCGAAGATCGACCCCGAGATGCGGAACGAGTTGCCGATGATGAAGGTCACCGCCATGGTCTCGCCGAGCGCGCGGCCCAGCGCCAGCATGACGCCGCCGATGACCCCGACGCGGGTGTAGGGGATCACCACGCTGCGGACGACCTCCCAGGTGGTGCAACCGACGCCGTAGGCGGCTTCCTTCAGCACCGGCGGCACCGTCTTGAACACGTCGACCGAGATCGAGGTGATGAACGGCAGCACCATGATGGCGAGGATCAGCGCGGCGTTGAACAGGCTGAGATAGGACGGAGGACCTGCGAAGATCGCGCCCAGCACGGGCACGCCGTCGAAGATCTTGATCATGAAGGGCTGGAAGGTGTTGGCCAGGAACGGGCCGAGCACGAAGAAGCCCCACATGCCGTAGATGATCGAGGGAATGCCGGCGAGCAGCTCGATCGCCATGCCGATCGGGCGGCGCAGCCATTGCGGGCAGAGCTCGGTCAGGAAGATCGCAATGCCGAGACCCACGGGAATGGCGATCAGCATCGCGATGAAGGAGGTCACGAGCGTGCCGTACATCGGCCCGAGCGCGCCGAGCACCGGGGGGTCTGCCGACGGCGCCCAGCGCTGCGTCCACAGGAAGGAGAGGCCGTATTCCTTCATCGCCGGGAAAGCGCCGACGATCAGCGAAATGATGATGCCGCCGAGGATCAGCAGCACCGAGATCGCGGAGAGCCGCGTGATCCAGTAGAAGGTGACATCGCCGAGCTTGAACGCGCTCAAGGCTTTGGCGCGATCATACGGTCCGGCGTCGTCGATTACATCGCTCTGAACGGCCATCTCTGCCACGCCGATCCCCTGTACCCGTTATATACGCTTGCTGTCGGTGTTGTTGTTGGTCTTGCGCTCCGGATGCGGCGCAATGCCGATCCGGAGCGGAGGTCTTTTGAGATCCCGGCGCCCAGTCCGGGGCAAGAGCGCTTAGCTCTTGATCTCGGCGGCCCAGGTCTTCTCGACCAGACCGACGACGCCTTCCGGCATCGGGATGTAGTCGAGCTCTTCAGCCGCCTTGCCGCCGTTCTTGAAGGCCCAGCGGAAGAACTTGATGGCTTCCTGCGAGGCCGCCTTGTCGGTGGCATCCTTGTGCATGAGGATGAAGGTCGCCGCCGTGATCGGCCAGGACTTGTCGCCGGGCTGGTCGGTCAGGATGACGTAGTAACCGGGCGCCTTGGCCCAGTCGGCGTTGGAAGCGGCCGCCTGGAAGGCTTCGACGGTCGGCTGCACCGGCTTGCCGGCCTTGTTGACGAGACCGGTGTAGGTCAGCTTGTTCTGCTTGGCATAGGCGTACTCGACGTAACCGATCGAGTTCTTGGTCTGGCTGATGTTGCCCGACACGCCCTCGTTGCCCTTGGCGCCGACGCCGACCGGCCATTCGACCGCGGTGCCCTCACCGACCTTGCTCTTCCAGTCCGCACTGGCCTTGGCGAGGTAGTTGGTGAAGTTGAAGGTGGTGCCCGAGCCGTCCGAGCGGCGGACCACGGTGATCGCGTCCGACGGCAGCTTCACGTTCGGATTGAGCTTCTTGATCGCGGCGTCATCCCACTTGGTGATCTTGCCGAGATAGATGCTGGCCAGCGTCTCGCCGTCGAACACCAGCTCGCCCGGCTTCACGCCCTCGATGTTGACGACCGGAACGATGGCGCCCATCACCATCGGCCACTGGACGAGGCCGTCCTTCTCGAGCTGCTCGGCCTTGAGCGGCGCGTCGCTGGCGCCGAAGGTCACGGTCTTGGCTTGGATCTGCTTGATGCCGCCGCCGGAACCGATCGACTGGTAGTTCAGACCGTTGCCGGTCTCTTTCTTGTAGGCGTCAGCCCATTTGGAATAGATCGGGAACGGGAAGGTCGCGCCGGCGCCGGTGATGTCGGCAGCAAAGGCCGCCGTCGTCGATGCGGCGACCAAGCCGGCAGCGACGATCGTTTTGATGAAATTCATGCTGGTCTCCATACAGGGGAGCGAAGCGCCATCAGCGCCCGATCGCGCTCCCCGTGCCGCCCCTTTAGGAGCAGTCGGCTGTGCTTTTACGAAGGTTTCGTGACAGCTGGATGACACCATCAAGCGATTGAAATCGCTTGAATATCAGATCGAAGCCGGGGCCCTCGCCTGGGGAAAACAGGCGGTAAAAGTGGCACCCTGTTTGGGCACGCTCTCGATCAAAAGCCGCCCGCGATGGCGGTTAAGAATATGTTTCACCAGCGATAATCCGAGCCCGGTCCCGCCTTGCGAGCGGCTGTCGCCGACATCGACCCGGTAGAACCGCTCGGTCAGCCGCGGCAAGTGCTCGGGCGCGATGCCGGGGCCGAAATCCCGGACCAGGACCCGGATTTCCTGAGTTCCATCAGGGGCGGCGCCCGAGATCAGCGACACGATGACACGCGCGCCCGAGGCACCGTATTTGAGCGCGTTCTCGATCAGATTCTCGAACAGGCGGAGCAGCTCCTCGCGGTCGCCCGCGATCATCACCGGGGGTTCCGGCAGATGGATCTCGACCTCGACCTGGCGCTCTCGCGCCAGTGGCTCGAGCCCGTCGGCGACCTGGCGGATGATGGGCAACAGGTCCACCAGGGTGTCGGGCCGGACATGGGCCGACAGTTCCACCCGCGACAGCGACAGCAGATCGTCGATCAGGCGCGCCATGCGGGTGGCCTGGTTGTGCATGATGCCGAGGAAGCGCTCGCGCGCCTTGGGATCGTCCTTGGCCTGGCCCTGCAGCGTGTCGATGAAACCCGACAGCGCGGCCAGCGGTGTGCGCAGCTCGTGGCTGGCATTGGCGACGAAGTCGGCGCGCATCTCCTCGACCCGGCGCAGCGGCGTCTGGTCGTGAAAGGTCATCAGCATGCACTTGTCGGCGCCGCCGAAGCTGGTCGGCACCGGCACCGGCGTGATGATCAGCTCCATCCAGCGATCGACCGGGACATGATCGAGATAGGTCGCGCGCCGCGGCTCGGTGGTCGCGATCGACTCGCGCAGCGCGGTGATGATCTCCGGCGAGCGCAGCGCGAACTGGGCGAGCTCGTTCCGGCGCAGCGCCGGCGCAAGCTGGGCGGCTGCGGCATTGAGATGGATGACGCGGCCGGCGCGGTCGAGCAGCACCGCCGGATCCGGCATGCCGGCGACGACTGCGGCCACCGCAGCGCTCTCGACCGGGTTGATGCGCCTGATATCGTCGCGCGAGGCCGCGGCATCATGCAGGCGCCAGGGAATCAGCGCGGCGACGGCAATGCAGAGGAACACGGCAATGGCGTGCAGCACCGACAATTCGCCGAGCGAGACCACCACCGACAGCGCCAGCGCCGCGGCGATCAGGATGATCGTCGAGTGCCGCAACCGGTCGGACCAGGGCTGCGCGGCGGGAGAAGAAGGGGCGTCAATCGCCATCGGGGCGGGCTTCTCCTGGAGGGCTTTGTCTAAAGGCCTTGTTCTATGGCCCTTGTTCTAAAGGCTTGGCACCGGTCAGGCGCCGGTATCCCTGCGCTCTCTCACATAGGCGGCTTCAGGCGCCGGGCCGGGGTCGAGCTTGAGCGCCGCCTGCTGCAAACGCTTCGATCGGGCGCCGATTATAACTTCGCGAAACGTCAGCAAGATTACAGAGATGACGAAGGGGGACAGATAGTAGAGCACGCGGAACAGGAGCATGCCGCCGAGGAGCTCCTCCCGGTCCATCTGCCAGAGGCCGACCAGCATGGCGGCGTCGAACACGCCGAGCCCTCCGGGCGAGTGGCTGGCAAAGCCGAGCAGGGTGGCCGAGACGAAGATCACCGCGACCACGACGAAGCCGAGATTGGGCTCGTCCGGAACCAGCACATACATCGCGAGCGCGCAGAAGCCGAGATCGATGATGCCGATCGCGATCTGGAGCAGCGTCAGCGGACCGCCCGGCAGCACCACGGTCCAGGGACCGCGGCCGACCACCCGGGGCTGGGTCCAGACCCAGACCACATAGCCGACCAAAGCCACGATGATCATCAGCGCCAGCGTGCGGTTCAGCCAGGGCGGAAGCATGTCGATCGAGGCGGCGGCTTCCGGATGGTAGGAGATGCCGAGGCCGAGCACCGCGGCGTTGCCGAGCCAGAAGGTCAGGCCGGCGAGGAAGCAGATCTTTGCGACGTCGATCGCGTTCAGCCCATAGGCGGAATAGATCCGGTAGCGCACCGCACCGCCGGTGAAGACGCTGGCGCCGACATTGTGACCGATCGAATAGCTGGTGAAGGCCGCGAGCGCATTGATGCGGTAGGGCACATGGGAGTGACCGATCGCGCGCACGGCAAACAAGTCGTAGAAGGTCAGCGTGAAATAGCCCGCAGCGACGAACAGCGCCGCCATCGCAATCTGGCTCGGCTCGGTGCTCTTGATCGCTTCGAGGACCTCGTTGACGTCGATGCCGCGCAGCATGTGGTAGAGCACATAGCAAGCGATACCGATGACCGCGACGCTGATCACAACTCCAAGCTTATGCAGGATTTGCTTCTGGCGCAGAAACGTCATCGCTCTGCGTATGGCTTCCAGCATCTAGACCTCGAACAACGCTTCAACGGCCAGGGTGGCCGGCGAACAGGCGGACGACGCACAGGCACTCAACGAACCTTCGCCGCCGGCTCCGGCATCGCGCATGCCCCCTGCCCCTCCACTAGCGCGTTTTGCGGCCGAGTGGAATTCGCCAATTCGAACAAAAACTCGTGCCTTCAATGTTTTAGGCAGGTTGCGGGCTCCTGATGCACGGTTTGGCGCTTTCGGCGGCAAGACTGACGCGAATCTCCATGGCAATCCTGCGCAGGCGCCATGAAGTTTTGATGATTTCAGCCGCACAATGTTCCGTCACGCCTTAAGCCGACATCAATCTATGGGGCGCCCCCTCCGGTTGAAAGAGGGGTAACAGGCGCGTTGTGCACTGATTTTCCGATCAACCGAAAGGCCGCGCCGGCCACGACCTGACCGGGTGGCCAGGTTGCGTGGCAACATCACAGAGCGGCCGGCGGCGCGGTGCGCGAGACCACCCGGTCGCGCAGCCAGGCGCCGATGGTACAGCCGACGAGATAGCAGGCGAACATGATGAGGCCGAGGTCGAGCCAGTAGCCGAAGCGGCCGGGCACCACATGTGCGAATGAGGCCGCGACCAGGGCGGCGGCCAACGCCGCGAGCCAGCGCGCGGTGACTTTCGAGGTGCCGTTGCCGCGCTGGACCACCGAGATCCAGCCCATGCAGAAGCCCAGCAGCAGCGAGCCGATCAGCCAGCCCATATGAAACGAAACGAGATAGGGCATCGTCACCTCACCAGAAATTCGATGCGGCGGTTCTGCGCCTTGCCGTCGTCGGTGTCGTTGCCGGCGACGGGCTGCGTGGCGCCGTAGCCGACTGCGGTGAAGCGGCTGGCGGGCAGACCGGCCTTGACCAGATAGTCGATCACCGCCTGCGCGCGCTTCTCGGAGAGAGCCTGGTTGAAGGAGTCCTCGCCGTCGGCATCGGTATGGCCCGCGACCTCGATATTGGTGGTGGGGCAACGCAGCGCCGTCTCGATCAGATGATCGAGAATGCCTGCGGAGTCAGGATCGATGTCGGCACGCTTGGTCGCGAAGCGGATCTTGCCCTTGTTCAGAAGCTCGGAAAACAATTGCTGGCACACGGTGCCGTCAACCGGACCTGCCGCGGGCTTCACCGTGATCTCCGGCTTGTACAGCCAGTTCTTGGGAAAGTCCTTGCCGAGGCCTGCGCGGATGTCGTTGGCGGCCCCTTCATAGAGCGCATCGCCCGACAGCTTCACCTCGCGGTCAGACACCACGAGTGTGCCGGTCGACAGCCGCGACAGCGCGCCGAGCGCGGCGACCACGGCGGTGTTGAAGGAGCCGGGCGCGCCGACGCTGGCCTTGAGATTGTCGACGACCTTCTCGGTGAAGAATTTTCGCGACGCACTGGTGGCGATCGCCGCATGCACATTGTTGTCCGGCACGTAGCCGGTCAGCGTCACGGTCGCGGCAACCGGATCCTTGTAGGCCTGGAAGATGTAAGGCGGCGCCTTGATGTCGTTGGCGGCGATGGTGAAGCCCTCAGGCAGGTTTTTCAGCGCGGCGGCAATCGCCTCGCGGCCGCCGAGGTCGCGCGCCATGCCCGACAGGTTGACCTGGGTGTCTGTGATCGTGATCTTGCCGTCCTTGAGCTTGCCGATCTGGTCGAGCAGCAGCATCGCGGCAGCCTCGAAGCGCAGCGGCGCGCCGCGCGCCAGCCCCATCTGATCGGCTACCTCGACACCGCCGACCTCCTTGCGGGCCGCCTCGGTCAGGCGGGCCTTCATCGAGGGCAGGGGCGCGGAGCCTGACAGCGTTACCCGGACCACGTCGCGCTCGGCGTTCCAGACGAAGGGTTTGGCCTCGGGAACCAGGCGGGTCCGGTCGTCGACCAGGCGCACGCCCGGGACCATCTCGACCGCCACCACGGCGTCGCGGCGGCCCTCCTCGGAAAAAGCCTCCGCGGCCAGGCTGACGTCGCGGCCGTCCACCGCGATCCGGGTTTTGTCCAGGACGGTGTCCTTGAGGGCGGCCGAACTGCGTGCCGAGAGGTCGGTCTCGACCGGCAAAGTGTTATTCCAGGCCGCAAATCCCCACATGACGGCCAGGGGGATCAACCCTGGCCACCATTTGCCGGCCCACCTGAAAAGCTTTTGCATTCGACGACCTGAACTCTGGAACCGGAGACAAAACAAACCCTTGGCAGGCTGTCAAACCGGAAATGGCGGCCCTCCCAAGGCCTGGCCTGGACAATTGGAATAACTTTTTCTTCAAGGGTCACACCCTAAGTTGAGGGCGGAATGCCCAGGGGTCGGCCAGCCGGTCATGAAACAACTCCGTAACAACGTCATCCGCGCCGGGCTGGGAGCACTCTATTTCAGCGGGGCGCACCACCTCTTGCGCCCGCTTTTGTCGGGCGTCGGCGCTATTTTCATGCTGCATCACGTGCGGCCGGCCCGCGAAGGCGCGTTCCAGCCGAACCGGCATCTCGAAGTCACCCCCGAATTCCTCCGCGCCACGCTCAGCCATCTGCGCTCGCGTGACATCGATATCGTCAGCATGGACGAGCTTCACGAGCGGCTGGTGCAGGGCCGGTTCGAGCGCCGCTTCGCCGCCTTCACTCTCGACGACGGCTATCGCGATAATCTGGACTATGCATTGCCGGTTCTGCGCGAATTTGACGCGCCCCTGGCCGTCTATGTCGCCAGCGATTTTGCCGAGGGCACCGGACGTCTCTGGTGGACCGCGCTGGAAGCCGTGATCGCCAAGGCGGAGCAGATCGACGTGCAGATCGGCAATTCTGCGCTGCAGCTCGATGCCACGACGCCTGCCGCAAAGCAGGCGGCGTTCGACCGCCTGCACGACTGGCTGCGCGCGCTGCCGGGCGAGCACGACCTGGCGCGCGAGATCGAGGCGCTCTGCGCCCGATACGACGTCGACATGGCCGCGCTGTGCCGCAGCCTCTGCCTGTCCTGGGACGAGGTGAAGCGGTTTGCCGCCGATCCGCTGGTGACGATCGGCGCGCATAGCATCAGCCATTGCAATCTCGCGCGGCAGAGCGAGGAGATCGCCGCGCAGGAGATGGCGATCAGCCGTGCACGAATTGAAGAGGCGCTCGGCCGCAATGTCCAGCATTTCGCCTATCCCTATGGCGACCGCGAAGCCGCGGGCGGGCGTGAATTCGCCCTTGCCGCGACCGCCGGCTTCAAGACCGCGGTGACGACCCGGCCCGGCATGCTGTTCGCCGAAAACGCCGGCCACATGACCGCGCTGCCGCGCGTCTCGCTCAACGGCAACTACCAGGACGCGCGGATCTTGCCGGTGCTGACCTCGGGCGCAGCAACTGCGATGTGGAACGGCTTTCGCCGGTTTGCTGCGGCCTGATCCGTCGGCACACTCAGACCTTACCCTCGAGGAGCGCTCGAAAGGAGCGCGTCTCGAAGGATGGCCGCCCCTTCCTTGACTCCCCTCCCTTCCCCGCTCAAAACGTCGCCAAACCAAGGGAGGCACCATGTTCAACGATCTGTTCTCGCTCAAAGGCCGCGTCGCGCTCGTGACCGGCGGTTCGCGCGGCATCGGCAAGATGATCGCGGCGGGCTTCCTCAGCTCCGGTGCGGCGAAGGTCTACATCACCGCGCGCAAGGCAGGTCCCTGCGAGGCCACGGCGAAAGAGCTTTCCGCCCAATATGACGGCGAGTGCATCGCACTGCCGATCGATATCTCGACCGTAGAAGGCTGCGACAGGCTGGCTGGCGAAATCATCAAGCTGGAGCCGAAGCTCGACATCCTCGTCAACAATGCGGGCGCGGCCTGGGGCGCGGAGTTCGACGAATTCCCCGAAAGCGGCTGGGACAAGGTGATGGACCTCAACGTCAAGTCGCTGTTCTTTTTGACGAAGGCGCTGGCGAAGCCGCTGCGCGCGGCGGCAAGCGCGGAACGTCCGGCGAAGGTGATCAACATCGCCTCGGTCGACGGCATCTTCGTCAATCCGAGCGAGACCTATTCCTACGCCGCCAGCAAGGCCGCCGTGATCCACCTGACGCGGCGCATGGCGACGAAGCTGATCAAGGACAACATCAACGTCACCGCGATCGCGCCCGGCGCGTTCAAGTCCGACATGAACCGGGCCGCGCGCGACCATTCCGACGAGGTCGCCAAGCGTATTCCGGCGCGCCGGATCGGCACCGATGAAGACATGGCAGGCGTAGCGATCTATCTCGCCTCGCGTGCGGGCGATTACGTGGTCGGCAACACCATCGCGGTGGATGGCGGCGTGGTGTATGCGAATGCCGGGCTGGAGATTGCAGGTTAGGCTACGCGGTTTAAGGCGGCGCTCTCGTCTCACACTCAGCAGTCATGCCCCGGCTCGACCGGGGCATCCAGTACGCCGCGGCGTCTCGATTTATCTCAAATGTCTCTGGAATACTGGATCACCCGCTTTCGCGGGTGATGACACCATTTGTGGCGGCGCGGCCGTTGCGCCTCGCTGGCAGCCGCTACGACTCGATCTTCACGTACTCGAAATCGCCGGGCTTGTTGTCGATGCCGACTTTCGGCGGCGAGATCCAGGAGGCGAACTTGCCGGTCTCGGTGACGGGCTGCATCAAGGAGGTGATGAAGTCGCCGTCCGCGGTCGACGGCAGCCATTCGTCCTTGCGCTTGGCCCAGGTCGCATCGTCGATCAAAATGCCGTCGGGCGTGGCGTGGATGTCCTTGAACTCGCCGATGTGGCGATGGAAGGCGACGTTGGGCAGCTTGAGCTGGAAGTCGTAGCCCGCGGTCGAGATCACCTTGTTCCAGCGCAGCATGCCCTTGACGCAGTCCTGGCTGTAATCGTCGCGCAGGCGCATGTTGAGCGCGGTCAGCGCCGGCTCGTCCACCAGCTTGATCTCGCCGTCGATGAACTTGAGCACCGGATAGGTGGCGTTCTTGAGCTGGTGGTCGTCGTCGATCTGGGTTTCGTGATAGCGGCCCTTGATACCGGTGTTGAAGGCGTTGGCCGCGTTGGTCGAGACTTCCGAGCCGAACAGATCCAGCGACAGCGTGTAGTGCAGGTTCAGCTTCTTCTGGATGGTCGGAAGATCGATCACGCCGAGCGCGCGGACCTTGGCGATATCGGTGGGATCGGTGATACCGGCTTCGCGCATCGCATCGCAGGTGCGCTGCACGACGCGGGTGATGCCGGTCTCGCCGACGAACATGTGATGCGCCTCTTCCGTCAGCATGAAGCGGCAGGTGCGCGAGAGCGGATCGAAGCCCGACTGCGCGAGGCTGTGCAGCTGCATCTTGCCGTCGCGGTCGGTGAAGTAGGTGAACATGAAGAAGGACAGCCAGTCCGGCGTCGCCTCGTTGAAGGCACCGAGCATGCGCGGCGCATCGGCATCGCCCGAGCGGCGGCGCAGCAGATCGTCGGCCTCTTCACGACCGTCGCGGCCAAAGTATTTCTGGAGCAGGTAGACCATCGCCCAGAGATGGCGGCCTTCCTCGACGTTGACCTGGAACAGATTGCGCATGTCGTAGAGCGAGGGCGCGGTCTTGCCGAGATGGCGCTGCTGCTCGACGGAGGCGGGCTCGGTGTCGCCCTGGATCACGATCAGGCGGCGCAGCATGGCGCGATATTCGCCCGGGACTTCCTGCCAGGCAGGCTCGCCAAAATGCTCGCCGAAGGGAACGACGCGGTTTTCTTCCTGGGGAGCAAGGAGAATGCCCCAGCGATAGTCGGGCATGCGGACATAGTCGAACTTGGCCCAGCCGCGCGGATCGACCGAGTAGGCGGTGCGCAGATACACCAGCGACTCCTGAAAGCCTTCCGGCCCCATGTCGCTCCACCAGTCCATATAGCCGGGATGCCAGCCCTCCAGCGCCTTGAGCACCTGGCGGTCTTCAGCGAGGTTCACGTTGTTCGGAATCTTGGTCGAGTAGTCGACGTTCATGATGTTCATGTTCATGGCCGTGCTCTCCTTGCGATCTCTTGTCCCGGATGCAGTGCTGCACTGCTGAGCCGGGACCCATTGTTCGGTCCCTGTGGGTCCCGGTTCTGCGCAGCGGCACTCCGTGCCGCAGTGCGCCCAGGACACTGGTAGCTAAACCCGCGTCATATCGAATTTCGGCTTCTGGCCGCTGCCGTAGCGGCGCAGCGCGCCTTCCTCGCCGACCGCGTTCGGGCGCTGGAAGATCCAGTTCTGCCACGCGGTGAGGCGCGAGAAGATTTTCGATTCCATCGTCTCGGGTCCGACGAAGCGCAGGCTCGCTTCCATGCCGGTGAGGCTGTCGGGCGAGAAGCTGGCGCGCTCTTCCAGAAACACGCGAACTTCATCATCCCAGTCGATGTCATCGAGCGCGAAGGTGACGAGGCCAAGCTCTTCCGCCTGCTCGGCATCGAGGCTGGTACCGAGGGTGGTCTCCGCGCGTTCAACATCGGCCGGATCGGCCTGGAAACGCGACTCCAGCCGCGTCAGGCCGTGGCTCATCGGATATGGGCCGAAATTCATCGCGGAGAGCTCGATCGACGGCGGCGGACGGTTGTCGCCCTGGCGCGTGCCGATCAGCATGTAGGAGCGGTCGGCGGCGAACACGAGCTCGGCGAGCGTGCCGGCAAAGCAGGAGCCGGGCTCGACCAGCGTCACCAGCGTGCGCGAGGTGACGTCGATGCGCTTGAGCACGCGCTTCCAGTAATGCCTGATCTCGTTGACCAGCCAGTGCGCCTTGTTGGCCTCGAGGAAGGCGTCGCAAGCGAGCACATGGGCGCGGTCGCCGTGGCTCTTGAACACCAGCATGGCGATCTCGAGCTCGTTGATGCGTAAGTGCAGGATGGCATCGTCGAGCTCACGGGCGACCTGCAGCGGCCAGAACGCGGCACCCTGCGCCATCATGCCGTCGATGTCGGCGGGCGGCGCGGCTTCAGGGGCCTTGATCGAGATGGTGGCGATGCGGGCCGCGCGATCGATGTCGACGGTGACGAAGCCATAGCGGATGCTGGTCTCGTCGATGACGCGCTTGAGCGGGGTCAGCGGGACGCCCTTGCCGCTGCCGGCGCGCTTGGAGGCGCCCGCGAATTCCCTGGCGCGCTCGGCGACCTTGGTTTCCAGCTTCGAATTCGGCGCGATCTCGTCGACGAGGCGCCACTGCACGGCGCGCTTGCCCTTCACGCCTTCCTCGATGGTGCAGAAGAAATCGGCGTGATCGCGGCGCACCTTGCGCTTGTCGACGACGCGGGTGAGGCCACCGGTGCCCGGCAGCACCGCGAGCAGCGGCACTTCGGGCAAGGCAACGGCAGACGCGCCGTCGTCGGCGAGGATGATGTGATCGGTCGCAAGCGCCAGCTCATAGCCGCCGCCGGCGGCCGAGCCGTTCACGACGGTGATAAAGCGCTGGCCGGAATTCTCGGACGAGTCTTCCATCCCGTTGCGGGTCTCGTTGGTGAACTTGCAGAAGTTCACCTTGTGGGCATGGGTGGAGCCCGCGAGCATGCGGATGTTGGCGCCGGCGCAGAACACGCGGTTCTTGGCCGAGCGCATCACCACGACCTTCACCTCGGGGTGCTCGAAGCGCAGGCGCTGGACCACGTCCGCAAGCTCGATGTCGACGCCGAGATCGTAGGAATTCAGCTTGAGCAGATAGCCCTCGAACAGGCCGCCGTTCTCGTCGACATCCATGGTCAGCGTCGCGACGTCGCCGTCGACCGCCAGCTTCCAATGCTTGTAGCGGGACGGTTCAGTCTGGAAATCGATGAATGTCGCGCCGCCTGCGAGGCGCCGATCTTCCCCGGCCATGGGCCACCCTTGGGTTCGTTTTGGTTTTACCGTTAGATGCACAATAGTGCATATTTTAGAGCGCGTCTAGTCCTTAAAGGTCAATACATGCACTTTGTTTCATGGCAACTATGGGGAGCGCACGATAGAGCCGAGCGCGATCCAATCGGCCTTGGAGAGCTGGGGACGGCCGAGCTTGGCCTGGAGCAAAGCCGTCAGCGCAGGAATCGGAAAACTCTCGACAAAGCCGTCGCCGCCCGCAGCCGCCTTGCGAGCACTCAGCACCCGCAGCTCCGCCAGCGCCTCGCCGAACAGCCGCGCGGCCGAATGCGACCTCTGCATGCGCAGCCGTAAATTCGCGCTGGCGACAAAGATGCAGGCGCGCAGCAGGATGCGCTCGCGGCCGTTTTGCGGCGCTGCAGCCCACACCGCCTCCAGCACCTCCTGCGCTTCCCAGAAATAGCCGCGGTCGTTGAGCGCGAGCCCGTAGCGCAATGCGGGATGGCGCGCCGGCACGTGGCCGCGAAAGGCCGAGGGCACCAGCGCCTTGGCCATGTCGAGCGTGACGTAGTCGGCATCCAGCCCGGCGGCCTCGCCCGGCACATAGGCCCATTGCGGCCACGGCAATTGGCCGCTCGCATGTGACGGCACATTCATGGATGTGCCTCCACATGATCATGCGGCGCGTCCCTGGAGTCCCTGATCGTCGCGCAGGGCCGCTTTTGCAAATTGCTCAATTGCGTCAAGCGTCGCCCCCGGCGCTTCACGATGCGGGGAATGGCCCGCGTCTGAAATCATTTTTAAATCTACCGGACAGTAGCACTCTTCCTGCGCAATTTCGACCTGTCGCAATGTCCCATATTGGTCATCCTCGCCCTGCACGACCAGGATGGGGACGCGGACATAGGCCAGATATTCCGAGATGTCCCAGTCGCGGAATTTCGGGTCGAGCCAGGCGCCGTTCCAGCCGTGGAAGGCGTTGTCGACGTCCTTGTGCCAGCGCGCCAGCTTGGCCTTGAGATCGGTGGTCTCGAAGGCGGTCTTGATCGCGGCGATGGACGTCACCGAGATGTCCTCGACGATGAAATGCGGCGCGATCAGCACGAGGCCTTGCAGCCGGTGATCCTGATGCGTCCCGGCATAGATCGTCGCGATCGAGGCGCCGTCGGAATGGCCGAGCAGCAGGCCGCGCTTGAAGCCGATCATATCGAGCAGCTTCGGCAGCACGTCGAGTGCCTCGCGCTGCATGTAATCGAGCGGCCGCGGCAGCGCGACCGGGCTCGACTGGCCGTAGCCTGCACGCGAATAGGTGAAGATGCCGGCGCCGGTGGCCTGCTGCAGCTTCTCGGGGACATCGCCCCACAAGCCGACACAGCCGAGGCCTTCGTGGAGCATGACAATGGTCGGGGCGTCGGCGGATTGCGGCGCGAGCCATTTGTATTCGAGGCTGGCGCCGCCGATCGTGAGGAAGCCGGTGGGGGTGAGGGTCATGATCGTACCATTCTCTCCATTCGTCATGCCCGGGCTTGACCCGGGCATCCACGCCTTTCCTCAATCGCAGGTGCACGTGGATGGCCGGGTCAAGCCCGGCCATGACGGCTTGTTGCTAGTTCGCGCCGTCCCGTAATTTGAAGCGCTGGATCTTTCCCGTCGCGGTCTTCGGCAGCGAGTCCACCACGTCGATCCAGCGCGGATATTTCCATGGGCCGATCTTCTGCTTGACGTGCTCTTTCAGCATCTCCTGCAGATCCGTCGTCTTCGCGCCCTGACGCAGCACGACGAAGGCCTTCGGCTTGAGGAGGCCTTCCGGGTCGGCTTCGGGCACGACGGCGGCTTCCAGCACGGCCGGATGCGTGATCAGCGCGCTCTCGACCTCGAAGGGGGAGACCCAGATGCCGGAGACCTTGAACATGTCGTCGGCGCGGCCGCAGAAGGTGTAGCGCCCATCGGCGTCGCGGACATATTTGTCGCCGGTCCGGGTCCACGGTCCCTCGAAGGTGCGGCGGCTCTTGTGGCGCTGGTTCCAGTAGCCCTCGCCGGCGGAGGGCGCATCGACCAGGAGCTCGCCGACCTCGCCGTCGGCGACGTCTTGCCCTGCCTCGTTGACGAGCCGGACCGCGTAGCCCGGCACCGGCTTGCCGGAGGAGCCGTATTTGATGTCACCGGGCGCGTTCGACAGGAAGATGTGCAACAGCTCGGTCGAGCCGACGCCATCGAGAATGTCGACGCCGAAGCGCGCGTTCCAGCTGTTACCGACGGATTCCGGCAGCGCCTCACCGGCCGAGGTGCAGATGCGCAAGGACTTGCCGCCGCGCTTGCTCTTCATCGTCTCGTCGTTGAGCATCGCTGCGAACAGCGTCGGGACGCCGTAGAAGATCGACGGATTGTACCGGTTCATCAGGTCGAACATCCGCGCCGGCGTTGGCCGCTCGCTGTTCAAGATCGTGGTGGCACCGACCGACATCGGGAAGGTCAGCGCATTGCCGAGGCCATAGGCGAAGAACAGCTTTGCCGCGGAGAGGCCGACGTCGTTTTCACGAATGCCGAGCACCTTGCTCGCGTAAGTGTCCGCGGTCGCCTGCAAGTTCGAATGGATGTGGCGCACGCCCTTGGGCATGCCGGTCGAGCCCGACGAATACAGCCAGAATGCGGGCTCATCGGGATGCGTCGCGGCGGTGGCGAACTGGTCGCTCTCGTCCGCGATCTCTTCAGCGAGTTGCTTGTGACCGTTCTGCTTGGCGCCGGAGACCACGACATGCTCGAGATCGGGCATGCGCCCGACGACATCCTTGATGACGGGGTAGAGCGCTTCGGACACGAACAGCACGCGCGCACGGCAGTCGGCGAGGATGTAGGCGTATTGGTCTGATGTCAGCAGCGTGTTGAGCGGCACCGGTACGATGCCGGCGCGGATCGCGCCCAGGAACACCACCGGGAAGTCGACCGTATCCAGCATGATCATCGCCACGCGCTCTTCGCGGCGGACGCCGAGACGGCGCAGCATGTTGGCGGCACGCCGGCTCTCGCGCTGGAGCTCGCCATAGGTGAGCCGCGAGACGGTGTCGTCGAAGGCGAGCTTGTTGCCGCGCCCCTCCTCGACGTTACGGTCGAGCAGCCAGGTCACCGCGTTGTAGGATCCCTCGCTCACGGTCGTCTCCCCCGAATTTAGAATTATAATTCATAGAAAGACACTGTGGCGGCTTGCTGTCAATGCCAGCAGGCATTATGTTTCATTAAAACGCGCCGCAGGACCTCCTGTAAAGAAGACTCATGACCGATAGTCCCGACGCCGAATCCCGCTTCCTCGAACAGCTCGGCCAGCGCGTACGCACCATGCGTGCACTGCGCGGCATGTCGCGCAAAGTGCTCGCCAAGGTATCAGGAATCTCGGAGCGCTACATCGCGCAGCTCGAGAGCGGCAAGGGCAACGTGTCAATCGTGCTCTTGCGCCGCGTCTCCGACGCGATGGGCGCACATCTCGAAGACCTGCTCCCGAGCCCCGATCCGACGCCGGACTGGCAGATGTTTCGTGATCTCTTGCGCAAGGCGACGCCGGCGCAGATCGCACAAGCCAAGGACCTGCTTGCGGGCGGCAGCGCCTCCGCGCCGCGGCGCGCGCCGTTCTGCGGCATCGCGCTGATCGGCCTGCGTGGCGCCGGCAAATCGACGCTCGGCAGGATGCTGGCGAAAAAGATCGGCTGGAGCTTTGTCGAGCTCAACAAGGAGGTCGAGCAGCAGAACGGCCTTTCGGTCGCCGAGATCATCGCGCTGTACGGCCAGGAAGGCTTTCGCCGCATGGAGCAGGCGGCGCTGCAACAGCTGCTCGCGCGCAACGAGCTGATGGTGCTGGCGACCGGCGGCGGCATCGTCTCGGAGCCGTTGACCTTCGACCAGATCCTGTCGTCGTTCTACACGATCTGGCTGAAGGCCGAGCCCGAAGAGCACATGGCCCGCGTCCGCCGCCAGGGCGATTTGCGTCCGATGGCGGACGACCGCTCCGCGATGGCCGAGCTGCGCAACATCCTGCTGAGCCGCGAGCCGCTGTATTCGCGCGCGACGGCGGTGGTGGATACGGCGGGGCTGAGCGTCGATGCAGCGGCTGCGCGGCTGATCGATGCGGTGCGGCCGGTGCTGCAGAACGAGGCCCGCAGCTTTGGGCTACGGAGTGTGGCGCTGTAGGCTTGGCCCGTCGCTGGAATGACAATATATCCGAGCCTACAAGCTTGGGAATGAGTCATGACCGATAGCGACGTCGCAATCTCCATGTTCGAGCGGATCGGCGGCAGCGCCACGATCGATCGGCTGGTCGACCGCTTCTACGACCGCATGGATGCGCTACCGGAAGCGCAGATCATCCGCGCCATGCATGCCGCCGACCTTGGCCTGATCAGGGACGTGCTCAAGCGCTATCTCACCGAATGGACCGGCGGGCCAAAACTCTATTCCGTCGAAAAGGGCCATCCGCGACTGCGGCAGCGGCACATCGGCTTTGCCATCGGCGATGCCGAGCGCGACGCCTGGCTGCTCTGCATGCGCGGCGCGCTGGAGGAGACGGTCACCGATGCCGCCGCGCGGCAGGATCTCGACCGCGCGTTGTCCGGCCTGGCCGACTGGATGCGCAACCGCTAGCGCAACTACAGCAGTTGCGAACGCACCGACTCCGCCCCTTCGCGCAAGAGCGGCAGGAAACGGTCGATCAATTCCTGCGTCGGCACGCGGTCGACATGCGCGCCCATGTTGATGGCGGCAACGATCACATTGTCGTAGCGACGCACCGGAACCGAAATCGAACGGAAATGCGGCTCGGCTTCGCGATCCACCAGCGAATAGCCTAGCGCGCGATCGGCGATGATGCGCGCGAGCAGCGCCTTGGGTTCGGTCACCGTCTGCGGCGTCAGCGCCTCGCGTGTCATCGCCTTCAGCCGTGCGGCAAGATCGGCATCGTCGAGCTGGCCGAGCATGGCGCGGCCGACCGAGGTACAGAAGGCCGGCAGGCGGTAGCCGATTTCGAGGCCACCGGAAAACATCCGCGCCGGGCTGCTGCGCGCGATGAACACGACGTCATCACCGTCAAGCACTGCGAGCGAGGAGATTTCGTTTGCCGCAGTCGCAACGCGATCGAGCACGGGTTGAAGCACCGCAACGAGCTGATTGGAGCGCAGGTAGGACGCGGCGAGCGTCAGCACATGCGGCGTCAGCGAGAACAGTTTTCCATCGCCGGAGACGTAGCCGCCGCGCTGGAGGGTGAACAGCATGCGCCGCGCCGTCGCGCGTGGCAGGTCCGCAGCACGGGCGAGATCGCTGAGCGTCATCGGGCCGGTATTCGTGCCGAAGCACTGCAGCAGGCGCAGGCCGCGATCGAGGCTCTCGACGAAATCCGTCGCACGCTCCTCGCTCTCATTCCGCTTCAGCTTGGGCATGGGCTCGGGACAATCCTGCAAAATAATGCTTGCTGCCTTTCCAAGGCATGTCATAATTCGCCCATTCGTTCAATAGGCGAACAATCGCCACTCCACAAAGGATGCTACTGCCATGATGAGCCAGGAGCAGAACGACCTGATCACCCGCACCGGGCCGAAGGATCCCTGCGGCAAGCTGATGCGAAGCTACTGGCAGCCGGCGGCGCTGGTCGACGAGCTGGAGGGTGAGCGGCCGATCCGCCCCGTCAAACTGCTCGGCGAGAATCTCGTGCTGTTTCGCGACGAGACCGGGCGCTACGGCCTGATCGATCGCCACTGCGCGCATCGCGGCGCGGACCTCGCCTTCGGGCGGCTCGAACATGGCGGCCTGCGCTGCGCCTTCCACGGCTGGCTGTTCGACGCCACCGGCCAATGCATCGAGACGCCGGCCGAGCCGAAGGATTCAAAGCTCTGCCAGAACATCCGCCAGCGCTCCTATCCCGTGGTCGAGAAGAGCGGCATCCTCTGGGCTTATCTCGGCGAGGGTGAGCCGCCCGCATTCCCGGAGCTCGACTGCTTCGTCGCGCCCGGCACGCACACTTTTGCGTTCAAGGGCCACATGGCCTGCAACTGGCTGCAAGCGCTGGAAGTCGGCATCGATCCCGCCCATGCCTCCTATCTGCACCGCTTCTTCGAGGACGAGGACACCTCGACCGCCTATGGCAAGCAGTTCCGTGGCGCCTCCGCAGGCTCCGACCTGCCGATGACGAAGATCCTGCGCGAATACGACCGTCCGATCATCAATGTCGAGCACACCGAATACGGAATGCGGCTGATTGCGCTGCGCGAGATCGACGAGGAGCGCACCCATGTGCGCGTCACCAACCAGCTCTTCCCGCACGGCTTCGTCATTCCCATGAGCACGGAGATGACGATCACGCAGTGGCACGTGCCGGTCGACGACCAGAACTGCTACTGGTACGCGATCTTCACCAGCTATGCGAACCCGGTCGACAAGCAGAAGATGCGCGACCAGCGGCTCGAGCTCTACGAGCTGCCCGACTACAAGTCGCGCAAGAACAGCAGCAACGATTACGGCTTCGATCCGCACGAGCAGCAGACCGCGACCTACACCGGCATGGGTACCGACATCAACGTCCACGACCAGTGGGCGGTGGAATCCATGGGCGCGATCCAGGATCGCACCAAGGAGCATCTCGGCACGAGCGACAAGGCGATCGTGCAGTATCGCCGCCTGCTGCGGCAGGAGATCGAGAAGGTCGGCGGCGGCGAGAGGCCGATGCTGTTCCTCGACGAAGCCAATGCGCGCAGCATCCAGGGGCCGGCGACCATGGACGGCATCGGGCCGACACGGGGCTGGGAGACCTATTGGATGGAGGTCGACGTCAAGCGCCGCCGCGGCGCGCCGTGGACGGCGCCCGTGCCGAAGGAGATCGCGGACAATGTGCACCGGCTGACGGCGGCTGAATAGAGCGAAACTCTCTCCACCGTCATTGCGAGCGAAGCGAAGCAATCCAGAAATGTATCCGCGGAAAGACTCTGGATTGCTTCGTCGCAAGAGCTCCTCGCAATGACGGAGAATGTGGCGGGCATCTTGCATTCGTCGAGCATCGTGACTGAGGAGCAACCATCGTGACTTTCGTCGCGCGTCATGCGCTGTGGTCGGATGAGCAGAAGGACGCCGCAGCGCGCATGCGGCGTATCGTCGAGGAGAAGAACCTCGAGGTCATCCGCCTCGCCTTCCCCGATCAGCACGGCATTTTGCGCGGCAAGACCATTATCGCCTCGGAGGCGATCGCGTCACTGGAAAGCGGCTGCTCCATCACCACGACCATGCTCGCCAAGGACACCTCGCACCGCACGGTGTTTCCAGTGTTCACCTCAGGCGGCGGCTTCGGCATGAAGGAGATGGAGGGCGCGGCCGACGTGCTGATGGTCGCCGATACCACCACGTTCCGCGTGCTGCCATGGGCGCCGACGACGGGCTGGGTGCTGTGCGACCTCTATTTCCAGGACGGCCGTCCCGTGCCGTTCGCGACGCGCGGGCTGTATCGCAAGGTGCTCGACGAGCTCGGCAGCCGCGGCCATGATTTCGTCGCGGGGCTCGAGGTCGAATTCCACATCTTCAAGCTCGACGATCCGCATATGCGGCCCGAGGATTCCGGCCAGCCCGGCACGCCGCCCTCGGTGAGCCTGCTCAGCCACGGCTATCAATACCTCACCGAGCAGCGCTTCGATCAGATGGAGCCGGTGCTGGAGATCCTGCGCCGCGATATCGTCGCGCTCGGGCTGCCCTTGCGCTCGGTCGAGGTCGAGTTCGGGCCGAGCCAGTGCGAATTCACCTTCGCGCCGAAGAAGGGGCTCGAACCCGCCGACAACATGGTGCTGTTTCGCTCCGCGGTGAAGCAGATCGCGCGTCGCCACGGTTACCACGCCACCTTCATGTGCCGGCCGAAGCTGCCGAATGTGTTCGCGAGCGGCTGGCACCTGCATCAGTCGATCGTCTCGCGCGCGAGCGGCGAGAACCAGTTCATGGCCAAGGAGGGCGGCGAGCCGCTCAGCGCCTTCGGCCGCGCCTATCTCGCGGGCCTGCTCGACCACGCCCGCGCCTCGACCGTGTTCACCACCCCGACCATCAACGGCTACAAGCGCTACCGCTCCTATTCGCTGGCGCCGGATCGCGCGATCTGGGGCCGCGACAATCGCGGCGTGATGATCCGCGTGCTCGGCGGTGCCGGGGACGCCGCCACGCGCCTGGAGAACCGCATCGGCGAGCCCGCCGCCAATCCCTATCTCTACATGGCCTCGCAGATTCTCTCAGGCCTCGACGGCGTCGATCGCAAGCTCGATCCCGGCCCGTCGGCCGACACGCCTTACGAGACCAAGGCTCCGCTGCTGCCGAAGAGCTTGCGCGATGCGGTCTCTGCACTGAAGGACGATCCGTTCTTCCGCGAGAAGCTGGGCGCCGAGTTCGTCGACTATTACACCCACATCAAGAACGCCGAGATCGACCGGTTCCTGAGCGAAGTGACCGACTGGGAGCATCGGGAATATTTCGAGGTGTTCTGAGGGCCACACCTCTCTCCTCCGTCATTGCGAGGAGCGAAGCGACGAAGCAATCCAGAATCCCTCCGCGGAGAGATTCTGGATTGCTTCGCTTCGCTCGCAATGACGGGCGAGAGAGCGGGGGGCTCAGATCCCCAGATATTTGTGCTGCAGATCCGGCTCGGCCATCAGCTCGTCCGAGGTGCCGCTCCACACCGTCTTGCCGCGCTCGATGATGAAGTGGCGGTCGCAGATGCGGGCGAGGTGGTCGACATTCTTGTCGACGACCAGGATCGACTGGCCCCGGCTCTTGAGCAGTGACAGGCAGCTCCAGATCTCTTCGCGGATCAGCGGCGCCAGCCCCTCGGTCGCCTCGTCCAGGATTAGGAGCTTCGGATTTGTCATCAGCGCGCGGCCGATCGCCAGCATCTGCTGCTCGCCGCCGGAGAGCTGATTGCCCATGTTGGACGCGCGCTCGGCAAGGCGCGGGAACATCACGTAGATCGCGGCCAGCGTCCAGGGATTGCTGCTGCCGAAGCGATCGGCAGCGGCAGCGACCAGGTTTTCACGCACCGTGAGGTTCGGGAAGATCTGGCGCCCCTCGGGCACAAGGCCGACGCCGAGTTTTGCGATCCGGTAGGACGGCTGCGCCCGCACCTCGGCGCCCGCAAAGCGGATGCTGCCGGCGCGCGCCGGGGTCAGGCCCATGATGGAGCGGATGGTGGTGGTCTTGCCCATGCCGTTGCGGCCCATCAGCGAGACCATCTCGCCCGGCTTGATCGACAGGGACAGACCGAACAGCACCTGGCTGAGGCCGTAGCAGGTCTCGATGCCGTCGACGTCGAGCAGGGTGTCAGCCATCACTTTGTCAGCCATGGTGCGTCACCACATGCTGGTCGCCGAGATAGGCGCGCTTGACGTCTTCGTTGGCGCGGATCGCGGCCGGATCGCCCGAGGCGATGACGCGGCCATAGACCAGCACCGAGATGCGGTCGGCCAGCGCGAACACCGCCGGCATGTCGTGCTCGACCAGCACGATCGAGACTTCCTTGCGCAGCTCCTGGAGCAGTTGCACCATGCGCTGGGATTCGGTGACGCCGAGGCCGGCCATCGGCTCGTCGAGCAGCAACAGCTTCGGCTTGCTGGCGAGCGCGACCGCAAGCTCGATCTGGCGCCGCTCGCCATGGCTGAGCCTGGACACCAGGACATCGGCACGATGCAACAGGCCGACGCGATCGAGCGCGGCATGGGCGGCGTCGCGCAGGCCCTTTTCGTTGCGGGCATTGGCGAAGAAGCGGAACGAGTGGCCGGCATGCGCCTGCGCCGCCAGCGCGACATTGTCGGCGGCGGTGAAGTCGAGCAGCAGCGAAGTGATCTGGAACGAGCGGGCAAGGCCGAGCGCGCAGCGGCGATAGGCCGGCAGATAGGTGATGTCGCGCCCCGCCAGCGACACGCTGCCGGAATGCGGTTCGAGATGCCCGGTAAGCTGGCTGATCAGCGTGGTCTTGCCGGCGCCGTTCGGGCCGATGATGGCGTGCAGCTCGCCGGCCGCGACGTCGAGCGAGACGTTGTCCGTGGCGGTGATGCCGCCGAAGCGACGCACCAGCTTCTCGACCCGGAGCAAGGGTTCAGCCACGATTGAGCCTCCCGAGCAGGCCCATGATGCCGCCACGGCCGAACAGCACGATCAGCAGCAACATCGGCCCCATGATCAGCGCCCAATATTCGGTGAGCTGCGAAAGGAACTCTTCCAGCAGCAGATAGACCACCGCGCCCATGACGGGGCCAAACAGCGTGCCCATGCCGCCGAGGATCACCATCACCATGAGATCGCCGGACCGCGTCCAGTACATCACGGCCGGGCTGATGAAATCAGTGTTGTTGGCGAGCAGCGCGCCGGCGAGCCCGCACATCATGCCGGATATGACGAAGCAGACCAGCTGATAGCGTTTGGCGGGGAAGCCGATCGCCTGCATGCGCTGCTCGTTGGAGCGCAGGCCCTGCACGACGAGGCCGAAGCGCGAATTGACGATGCGCCAGATCAGGAACAGTACGCCGAACAGGCAGGCGAGGCACAGGTAATAGAACTGCGTGCGGTTCGACAGGTTGATCAGCCCGGAGAAGTCGCTGCGCTTGTAGACGGTGAGGCCGTCATCGCCGCCGTAACGCGCGAGGCCCGAGGCGACGTAATAGGCCATTTGCGCAAAGGCGAGCGTGATCATGATGAAATAGACGCCGCGGGTGCGCAGTGAGAGCGCGCCGATCACCAGCGCATAAAGCGCGGAGGCCGCCAGCGCGACCGGAAACTGGACGAAGCCGGAACCTACGCCTTCCTGCGCGAGCATGCCGACGGCGTAACCGCCGATGCCGAGATAGGCGGCGTGGCCAAAGCTCATCATGCCGCCAAAGCCCATGATGAGGTTGAGGCTCGCGGCGGCCAGCGCCAGGATGACGATGCGGGTGAACAGCGTCAGGATGAAGACGTTGCCGCTAAGCTGCGAATAGAGCGGCAGCAGCACGAGGCCCGCCAGCATCAGGGCCGTGACGGCCTTAGCTACAGTGAAAGCCTTCATCGACGATTGGCCGGAAACAGCCCCTCCGGCCGCACCACCAGCACGATCGCCATCACCAGATAGATCAGCATGGAGGACAGCGCGGGCGCGGCGGTGGAGGCAGCGGCGCCGCTCAGCACCTGCCGCAGCAGGTTCGGCAGGAAGGCGCGGCCGAGCGTGTCGATCATGCCGACGAAGATCGCGGCGAGGAACGCGCCGCGGATCGAGCCGATGCCGCCGATCACGATGATGACGAAGGCGAGGATCAGGATGTTCTCGCCCATGCCGATCTGCACGGTGAGGATCGGCGCCTGCATCAGCCCGGCCAACCCTGCGAGCGCCGCACCGAGCCCGAACACCAGCGTGTAGAGCAGCTTGATGTTGATGCCGAGCGCACCGATCATCTCGCGGTTGGAGGCGCCGGCGCGGATCAGCATACCGATGCGCGTGCGCATCACGCCGAGATAGAGCAGCAGCGCAACGAGCAGTGCGACCACGATGATGGCGAGGCGATAGGCGGGATAGTGAATGCCGGGCAGGATCGGCACCGGCACGGTGAGCCAGGCCGGCAGCGGCAGCGCAAGGCCGGCCGGGCCCCAGATCAGCCGCACCGCTTCATTGAAGAACAGGATCAGGCCGAAGGTCGCGAGCACGTGGTCGAGATGATCGCGGCCATAGAGATGCCGCAACGCGGCCATCTCCAGCACGATGCCGAGCACCAGCGTGGCACCGAGCGCCAGCAGCGCGCCAGCTAAGAAGCTGCCGGTCCAGGCCGCGAAGGTCGCGGCGAAATAGGCGCCCATCATGTAGAGCGAGCCGTGCGCGAGGTTGACGAGATCCATGATCCCGAACACCAGCGTCAGGCCGGCGGCGAGCAGGAACAGCAGCAGGCCGAACTGCAATCCGTTCAAGAACTGTTCGACGACGAGCAGCATCAAAACTCTTTCAGGCGCACGCGGAATCGCGCCGATGTTCGAACACAGTCGCCATCAGTGAAAGAGCTCCCCCTGCCTCTACAAGGCGGAAAAATGGGTAATGGCAGTATCGTTCCGAGGCAAGAGCGATTCGACACCAAACATGCACTTTGTTGCATGCGGGTGCATGCGATCGAAATTGACCTTGCTCCTAGCCTTGCAAGAAGGCTGCCGCGCAGGATGGGTCAACCTGCCGCACCCAAACGATCACCCTCCCCGCGGCAAACCGGGGGAGGGTGAGAACGTCGTCGAATGTACAGAGGATGCGTCTAGTGCGACGTCATCTGCCGGGGAAGATCATCCGGCTCGGCGAGCACGCTGTTCGCCGTCGAGGCCTCCAGTGCCGCCATCCGGAACAGGTAGGCCAGCGTCGCCAGTCCGGAGTCATCCGCCATCTGCGCCAATTCGAGCGCCATGTCGGACATGTATCCGAGATTCTCGTCCTTGGTTTGCGCCATGATCTGGCTATCCCGCATCATGTTCGACATCTCAGGCGCTCTTTCGTTGCGCGGCAGCAAGACCGCAGAGGTTGGCACGGGCGACGGCGTCCAGACGCGGGCCGTCTTGTTGAACGATCGAAGCCATGCCGATGCGATCATGCAGGGCATCGACCGTCTGCTGGCGAACGTCGATGGTCGCGGCCATCGTCCAGGCGTTCTCCACCAGGGCCGGCAGCCCGAGCGGAGTCACGACGAAGCCGGCCTCGTGGAAGCGTGGCAGCCACCAGGTTTCCATGATCGCGCTGACCTGCGCGATGCCCTGGCCGAGGCAGAATTCCTGCACCGCCGCCATCAGTTGCAGATTGAGGGCGCCGTCGCGGCGATCACGGACGACGAAATAGCGCGACCATTCCCAGATCAGCGGATCCGAAGGACAGCCGCGAACCGATGCCAGATGCGGGAAGACCTCGCTCATCATCGAGGGCTTGGTGGTAGGATAGAGCCGGTGGCCGCCGACGACGCGCCGGCCCTCCAGCGCAAGCAGATAGACGGTGTCCTCGTCGTCGTAGGAATCGATCTCGCGGCAATCAGGCCGGCGCAGGGTCTCCCAGTGCCGCTCCTCGACGAAGATGTCGTGGCGCAGCCGGAAGTGCTGTTCGAGTACGTCTTCGTAAAGGTGGCGATTGACTGCAGAAATTGCGTGAATCATGAAAACCCCCATTCAGCCTCAATGGGGGACAGGCTCTGCGAAAAGACGCAGGTTCGATATTGGGAAATTTCCCAGTATGTCGCTTAGGGGGCGATGATCTTGTGGCGAATCGCCAATGCCACCGCATGCGTACGGTTGACAGCACCAAGCTTGCGCGCAGCAGTTGCAAGATGTTCTTCCGCTGTGCGCTGCGTGATGTTCAGTATCTCGCCGATTTCCCAGGCTGACTTGCCTTGCGAGGCCCAGGCAATCACCTCGCGCTCACGGGGGGTGAGGCGCGCCGATTGATACGGGGTCGGATCGAGCAGACGGCGAATGTGGTCGAAGCCGTACATCGCCATCAGATGCAGGGCCGGCTTGCTGCGGGCATTGAGATCGAGATGGACGCCGCCGAGCGACACCGCGGCTTCATAGCCGGTGAGCCCGTGGATCGGCACGATGAAGCCGCGCGACATGCGAAAATCGCCGGCGCGGTTCATCACCTCCGCCGCGTTCGGCTCAAGCGCCGCATCATAGGGCGCTTCCGACCACTCGAACGGGTTGACCGATTGCCGACACAGCCGCACCACGGGATCGACGCGGTCGTAATTGTTCTGGGTGTAGAGATTGAACCATCCCACCGGCCAGCGCTTGGCAAGCACCATCTGCGCAAACCGCTGATCGGGATTTGGCAAGCCTGTGACGATGATGGTCTCGAAGCCAAAGCGACCGAAGGCCGTTTCGAGCGCATTCATGGCGTCCGGCACCTTGCGATAGGTACCCAGCCCTTCGATGAAGTCGAGCGCTTCCCGGCCATAATCGACGGCGGACATCGGTGCGTTTCCTGACCCTCGCCGATCGCTATAGCACGTATTTGGGGGCTGCCTCAATTCGCTGCTCCCGTAGTTCTCCGGTATCTGCCTGCTCCGAAGCTTTAATCTACTTGTGGAAGAAGTGACGTCAAGTTACACCTAAAGGCGTACAAAGCGAGAAAACCACGATGGACGACGAGAACATCGCCCTCAACAGCGTGCTCGGCTTGGAATTGAACCGCGTGTTTTTCGCCGTCCGTGACACGGCAAACAAGCAGAAGATCATCGAGTTCGCGCGCGAGGTGCTCCAGAGCGAGCGCACCGAGCTTGCGGACAGCGTGTCGCCCGAAGGGCCGGCGAGCTAGAACGCAGTTGCAGCATACGATGCCGAGCAACCGATCGCGCGACGACGACGCCCTGCTACTTGAACGCGCAGATTTTAATCGAAACATTCTGACGGCGAAGTTGGTTTTCCTTCTCCCCTTGTGGGAGAAGGTGGCGCGAAGCGCCGGATGAGGGGTTGCTTCAGCGAATTCTATTGGAAGAAATTTACGCGCGGATAGAGACCCCTCACCCGTCTCGCCGCTGTCGCGGCGAGATCTCCCACAAGGGGAGAGGGAAAGAATCCCGCCCCTTCCGTCCACATCAACGCACACTTGCCGCTGGATGACATCACGGCTCTCGTGAGATGATCGCCGCCACGATCGCTTTCGGATGCCAAGAACATGATGACGCTGCGCCAGGTTGAAGTGATCCGTGCCGTGATGGTGACGGGCACCATTGGGGGCGCGGCGAAGCTGCTCAACGTGTCGGCGCCGGGGATCAGTCGACTCGTCAAATACACCGAGCGCTCGCTCGGCATCCGCTTCTTCCAGCGCCAGAACGGACGTTATTTCCCGACGCCGGAGGCCGAGACCATCTTCGAGCAGATCAACGGGGTCTACAAGAAGGTCGACGACCTCTCCGAGATCATCTCCAAGATCGGCCGCGGCGGATTGTCGGAGTTGCGCATCGGCTCCGTGCCGAGCATCTCGCAGGTGATGGTGCCGCGCGCGATCGAGCGGGTCCGGCGCCGCTATCCCGATCTTGGCATCGACATCAACATCCTCAAGCTCGAGGAAGCGATCGACTATCTCATGCTCGGCCGTGGCGAGTGCGTGGCGATGAGCTACCGGCTGGAGCATTCCGGGCTCGACTTCATGCCGCTCGCCTCGGGCGAGCTCTATTGCATCGTGCCGCCGGGCCACGAGCTCGCCGGCCGCAAGCAGGTCTCCGCCGCCGAGATCACCCGCTATCCGCTGATCGGCATCGACCCCAACGACCCCTACGGCCGGATCATGGCCGAGATCTTCGCGCGCTACCGGCTCGACTACAACATCACCATCCGCGCCCGCTTCGGCACCACGGTCTGCGCGCTGGTGAAGGCGGGGCTCGGCATCGCCATCATCGACCAGTTCACGGTGGCCCATGGCGGCTATCCCGGCATCGAGCTGATCAAGATCACCGAGCCGACGCGGTTCGACACCTATATCGCGGTGAAGCGCGGCGCGCCGCTGTCGCTTCATGTGGAGTATTTCATCGAGTCCCTGCGCGCCGAAATGCGCGCGGTCGAGCCGTCCCGCGGCAACGGCAAGGCTGCGCCGGCACGCGGGCGGAAGAAATAACATTATGTTAGGTTTGCCCGATAAAAGGGTAATTGTGTTAGTCGGGGGAAAGGCTATCGTTCCACGTGGAAGCCCCCTTGGAATTGCGCGCATTTCGCGGCTAATGACCGGAAATCACCGCTCACCACCAGGCGATAGTCGATCATGTCAAAGCGCGGACCCGCCGCATCCAAGAAGCTCCTGACCGGCCTGATCGGCGCGCCGATCGCGCATTCCGCCTCCCCCGCCATGCATGAGCGCGCCGCGGAGGCGCTTGGCCTGCGCGGCCATTATCAGCTCATCGAAGTGGCCGGTGCCGACTCGGCCGGGCTCGCCATGATGCTGGAAGGCGTACGGCGCCTTGGCTTTGCCGGCGTCAACGTCACCTTTCCCTACAAGGAGGCGGTGGTCCCGCTGCTCGACGAGCTGGCACCGGCTGCGGCCAGCATGGGGGCGGTCAACACCGTTGTCGTCAGGGATAACAGGCTGATCGGCCACAACACCGACACGACCGGCTTTGCGCGCGCCGTCACGCCGCTGCTGGCGCCCGCGGGGAACGCGGTCGCCGTGATCGGCACCGGCGGCGTCGGCAAGGCGATCGCCTTTGCACTGGCGAGCCTAGAGGTGGCTGACATCCGCATCTTCGACAGCGAGCCGGCGCGGGCCGAAAAACTCGCCGCGCTCCTGGCCAGGCATGGTGGTACGCGCGTGGCTGTGAGCGTCAAGGACGCACTCGACGGCGCAACCGGCCTCGTCAACGGCACACCGGTCGGCATGCTGCCGAACCGGGAAACGCCGGTCGCGCCGACGCTGCTGCGTGAAAACCTGTGGGTCGCCGACGCCGTCTATTCGCCGCTGATCACACCGCTGCTGGCGGCAGCCCAAGCCAAGGGCGCGCGGATCATGACTGGGCGGGAGCTTGCGATCTACCAGGCCGCCGACGCTTTCGAACTGTTTACGGGCCTTGCCCCATCGACCGAGATCATGGGAGAGGCATTTGACGAGGTGATGGCGGCACGAAGCTCAGCCTATCACGCAGCGTAACCGAAGCGGCCGGACACAAGGCCGTCACCAGAACCGAAGACACCAAGGGAGGATGAGATGAAATCCACACTACTGGCAGGCGCCCTGCTTGCCTTCGCGACTGCAACCAGCGTTCAGGCACAGGCGATCAAGCTCGCCGACGTCGCCGAACTCTCGGGCGGCGGCGCCACCGTCGGCACCAACTGGAAGAACGGCATCGATCTTGCGATCGAGGAGATCAACGCCAAGGGCGGCGTGCTCGGCCGCAAGCTCGAGGTCACCCACGCCGACTCGCAATCCAACCCCGGCGTCGCCCGCGCCCAGGTGCAGAAGGCGCTCGACGCCGAGCCCTATGTGCTGCTCGGGCCCGGCTATTCCGGCTCGGTGAAGGTCACCGCGCCGCTCGCGGCCGAAGCCGGCATTGCGCAGATCATGGGCGGCGAAGCCGCCGAGCTGACGCAGGCCGGCAACAAGTTCCTGTTCCGCACCTCGTTCGGCCAGCAGTCGTCGATGCCGAAGGTCGCAAAATACATCCACGACGACATGAAGGCGAAGACGGTCGCGGTGGTCTGGGTCAACAACGACTTTGGCCGCGGCGGACGCGACGTCGTCGTCAAGGAGCTCGACCGGCTCGGCTCCAAGGTGGTCGCCGATCTCTCCACCGAAGCGGGCCAGGCCGATTTCGCCGCCGACGTCGGCAAGATCAAGGCCGCCAATCCCGATGCCGTGTTCGTCTATCTCAACGAGGAAGAGAGCGCGCGCATCCTGAAGGAGCTGAAGCGCCAGGGCGTCAATGCGCCGCTGATGGGCGAGACCACGCTGATCGGCCAGAAGGTGATCGAGCTTGCCGGCGACGCCGCCAACGGCGCGCGCGGCCATGTCGGCCTCACCACCGACGCGCCGGTCGATCTGATCAAGGCGTTCCGCGACAAGTTTTCCAAGAAGTACAATTACGTCCCTGATCATAACGGCCTGAAGGGCTACCTCGCCGTCTACATGGTGAAGGCCACCACCGAGAAGATGGGCAAGGTCGATTCCAAGGCGTTCGCCGACACGCTGCACGGATTGACGATCAAGGCCACTGAGGAGCCGGGCATCTTGATGGACGTCACCTTCAGCGACACCGGCGACATCGACCGCCAGAGCTTTCTGGTCGAAGTGGTCGAAGGCAAGCAGGTGGTGAAGCAGGTGCTGCCGAAGGTGAAGTGAGGTCTTCGCCTCTCCCCGCACGCGGGGAGAGGCCGGAATTTGCACAAGCAAATTCCGGGTGAGGGGGAGCCTCCACGAGTCCGACTAACAGCGACCTCGCGGAGACTCCCCTCACCCCAACCCTCTCCCCGCAAGCGGGGAGAGGGAGAAGAGAGAGGGGAAGATGTCCAATCTGTTCGATCTACTGGTCGCAGGACTTGCCACCGGCGCGATCTACGCGCTGGTCGCGGTCGGCTTCACGCTGCTGTGGCAGACCTCGCAGACCATCAATTTCGCGCAAGGCGAGTTCGTGATGCTGCCGGCGTTTTTGATGCTGGCGGCGATGCATGCCGGTGCGCCGTTCTGGCTCGCGATCATCCTCGGCATTCTGCTCTCGATGATCCTGCTGGGCCTCGCCTTCAAGATGCTGCTGGTCGATCCGATGATGCGCCATGGCGTGCTGCCGCTCGCGATCGCGACCATGGCGCTGGCGATTGGCCTCAAGGAAGCCGTCAAGCAGTTCTTCAGCGCGGAAGCCTCGCCCTTCCCCTCGATCGTGCCGACCGGTGACATCTCCATCCTCGGCCACGCCGTCTCGCTGCAAAGCATCGGCGTGCTCGTCGTCGCCATTGTTGCGGTGTTCGGCCTGACCACGCTACTCAACCGCACCTCGCTCGGCCATCAGATGCAGGCGGCGGCGCAGAACCCGACGGTGGCGCGGATCATCGGCGTGCCGGTCGAGCGCATGATCCTGCTGACCTTCCTGATCAACGCCTTCCTGGTCGCGCTGGCCTCGCTGCTGATCACACCGATTTACCTCGCCAAATTCTCTTCCGGCGAGGTGCTGGGCCAGGCCGCCTTCATCGCGGCGATCGTCGGCGGCTTCAACCAGGTCCGCGGCGCCATCGCCGGCGGCCTGTTGATCGGCGTGCTCGACAATCTCGCGGCGAGCTACGTCTCCACCCAGTACCGCGCCGCGGTGCCGCTGATCTTCCTGATCGTCGTCATTCTGTTCCGGCCGCAGGGACTGATGGGCCGCGCCGAGGAGCGCACGGTATGAGCGGCTTCGCCAAACCCCTGAAGATCGCGCTCGGCCTCATCGTCATCGCCGGCCTGATCATCGTCCCCATGAACTTCAACCGCTATGGCCTGTTCATCCTGAGCCAATGGGCGGTGATGACGATTGCCGCGATGGGCCTCAACCTCACGCTCGGCTATGCCGGCCAGGTCTCGCTGGCGCAGGGCGCGTTCGTCGGCATCGGCGCCTATGCGGCGGCGATCATGACCACGCATGGCTGGCCGCTGCCGGCCGCAATCGTGGTCGCGATCGTCCTCAGTTTTGCGGTCGGATGGGTGCTCGGCTATCCTGCGCTGCGGGTGCAGCACCATTACCTTGCCTTCGTTACGCTCGCCTTCTCCACCCTTGCTTTCCTCGTATTCCGCAACGAGAGCTGGCTCACCGGCGGCATCTACGGCATCTCCAACATTCCCCGCCCGCACGTCTTCGGCATCGCGACCAACAAGCCGCTGCCGTTCTATTATGTCTGCCTCGGCTCGCTTGCGATCGTCTCGGTCGCGGTGTGGTGGCTGATCCGCTCGCCCTGGGGCCGCGCCTTCATGGCGCTGCGTGAGAATCCCTTGCGTGCCCAGTCGCTCGGCATCGACACGCGGCGCTACACGCTGATGGCGTTTGCGATCGGCTCGGCGCTCGGCGGCGTTGCCGGTGCGCTCTATGCGCCGCTGACGCAATATATCGATCCCGTGCCGTTCAACCTGTCGCTCTCGCTCGACCTCTTGATGATGGTGATCGTCGGCGGCGCCGGCTTCTTCCTCGGCCCATTCCTCGGGGCGATGATCGCTGTGCTGCTGCCGGAATGGCTGCGCTTCACGGAAGGGTATTATCTGATGATCTACGCGGTCGCGGTGATGCTGCTGCTGATCTGGTCGCCGACCGGCATTCTGGGAATCCTCGACCGCTATCTCGCCGAGCGCCGTACCAAGGCGGCCTCCGCGTTGCGCGCCGTCGCGAAGTCGCGTCTGGAGACGGTGCAATGAGCGCAGTCCTCGAAGTCACCAACATCAAGAAGAATTTTGGCGGCATCAGCGCCGTCGCCGACGTCAGCTTCGATGTCCGCGAAGGCGAGATCCTCGGCCTGATCGGACCGAACGGCTGCGGCAAGTCGACATTGTTCAACTGCATCCTCGGCCAGCTCACCCCGAGCGGCGGCGAAGTGAAGCTCGACGGCAAGGTCGTCACGGGCTTACGCCCCTCCGAGCTCAACAAGCTCGGCGTCAGCCGCACCTTCCAGCTGTTGCAGGTATTCCCGAAGCTTTCGGTGCGGGAGAACCTGATCCTCGCGGGACAAGAGCATCAGGGCAACATGGCCTCGCGCCTGGTCGGACGCTCCGATGCCGGGCTGACGGAGGCCGCCAACCAGATGATCGGCTTCTTCAAGCTCGACCATCTCGCCGCCGAGCCCGCCGGCGGTCTCTCCTACGGCCAGCAAAAGCTGCTCGACGCCGCCATGGCCTTCATGGGCGGCCCGCGCCTGGTGCTGCTCGACGAGCCCGCCGGCGGCGTCAATCCGTCGATGCTGTCGGATCTCAAGGAGCGACTGGTCGCGATCAACCGCGAGAAGAACGCCACCTTCGTCGTGATCGAGCACAATATGGAATTCGTGATGTCGTTGTGCTCGCGCGTGATGGTGATGGCGGAAGGCAAGGTGCTGGCGATGGGGCGCCCCGACGAGGTGCGAAAAAACCCCGCCGTGATCGAAGCCTATCTCGGACATTAGGAGAGCGAGCCATGAGCGACCCGATCCTCTCGGTTCACAATCTCGTCGGCGGCTACGGCAAGATGACGATCCTGAACGGCACGACCTTTTCGGTGCCGCCGGCGACCATCACCACCATCATCGGCCCGAACGGCGCCGGCAAGTCCACCGTGTTCAAGGCGATCTTCGGCCTGCTGAAGTTGCGTGACGGCAAGATCAGCTTTGCGAGCCGCGACGTCACCAATTTGAGCCAGCGCGCACTGCTCAATGCCGGCATCTGCTACGTGCCGCAGGGCCGCAACATTTTCCCGGAGCTCTCGGTCCGCAGCAACATCGAGCTCGGCGGGGTCTCAGCCGGGAAAGGCATCGACCTGCCCAAGCGGATCGAAGCTGCGCTCGATCTGTTTCCGGCGCTGCGCCGCAAGTCGGCGCAGCAGGCCTCGACGCTCTCCGGCGGCGAGCAGAAGCAGCTCGAGATCGCCCGCTCGCTGCTGCTTGAGCCAAAACTCGTGCTGATCGACGAGCCCTCGATCGGCCTGTCGCCGCTGATGGTGCAGCAGACCTTCGACATCCTCAAATCCCTGCGTGATCGCGGCGTGACGATTCTCATGATCGAGCAGAACGCGCGCTCGGCGCTGGAGATCTCCGATATCGGCATCGTGCTCGAGCTCGGCCAGACCCGCATGATCGACAAGGCGGAGCGCATCCTGAACGATCCCCGCATCGGCCAGCTCTTCCTCGGGGGAGCCATGGAGGAGACCGCGGCATGAGCGCGCGAATGCGCATCGGCGTTGCCGGCGCCGGCCTGATCGGCCGCCGCCATATCGAGTTGATCGTAGCATCGCCCGACCGCGAGCTCGCCGGCATCGCCGACCCCTCGCCCGCCGCGAAAGACTATGCGCAAGGCCGCGGCACATCCTGCTATACGGATCATCGCGCGCTGCTGGAACAGGAAAAGCCTGACGGCTTCATCATCGCCTCGCCCAACACGCTGCATTTGCCGATGGCGCTCGATTGCGCGCTGGCGGGCGTGCCGGCGCTGATCGAAAAGCCGGTGACGGAGACGGTGGCCACCGCGCAGCGCCTTTGCGCCGCAATCAAGCGAGCCGGCGTGCCGATGCTGGTCGGCCATCACCGCCGGCACAATCCCATTGTCAAGGCCGTGCGCGAGATGGTCGCGACCGGCAAGCTCGGTCAGCTCACCGCCGTGGTCGGGCTGTGGCTGCTCAGAAAGCCCGACGATTATTTCGAGGTCGCGTGGCGCCGCGAGCAAGGCGGCGGGCCGCTGCTGATCAATCTCATCCATGACATTGATAACCTCCGCTTCATCTGCGGCGAGATCACCGAGGTGCAGGCGCTCACCTCGAACAAGGTGCGCGGCTTTGCCGTCGAGGACACCGCGGCGCTGCTGCTGCGTTTCGCCAGCGGCGCGCTCGGAACCGTGACCGTATCGGATGCGACACCGGCGCCGTGGAGCTGGGAACTCGCATCGGGCGAGAACCCCGCTTATCCCAAGCAGGACCAGCCCTGCTACATCTTCTCCGGCACCGCAGGATCGTTGTCCGTGCCGAACATGGAACTGTGGTCCTACGCACAGCAGGCCGGATGGTACGCGCCGCTCTCGCGCGCCACCGTCGCGCCGGCGGCGATCGATCCGCTGGCCGAACAGCTCCGGCATTTCTGCGCAGTCATCAGAGGCCATGAACAGCCGCTGATCTCGGCCGAGGACGCGATGGGAACGCTCGCCGTCGTCGAAGCCGTCAGCGAGGCTGCGCGCACCGGCCAAAAGATATCCCCGGGCCACATCACGGAGCAGGCAGCATGAACAAGCGCTCGATCGCGACCGTCTCTCTCTCCGGAGCGCTGGACGAAAAGCTCCGCGCCATCGCCGCCGCCGGCTTCGACGAGGTCGAGATCTTCGAGAACGATTTGCTGTCGTTCGGCGCAGGCCCGCGCGACATCGCAAAGCTCTGCGGCGATCTCAATCTCAAGATTTGCGCCTTCCAGCCGTTCCGCGATTTCGAGGGCATGCCGGAGCCGCAGCGTGCCCGCAATTTTGCCCGCGCCGAGCGGAAGTTCGATCTGATGCAGGAGCTCGGCACCGATCTGCTGCTGATCTGCTCCAATGTCTCGCCCTCATCTCTCGGCGGCATCGACCGCGCCGCGGACGATTTTCGCGAGCTCGGCGATCGCGCCGCCAAGCGGGGCTTGCGCGTCGGCTACGAGGCGCTGGCCTGGGGACGCCATGTCAACGACTATCGCGATGCCTGGGAGATCGTGCGGCGGGCCGATCACCCGGCGATCGGTGTCATCCTCGACAGTTTTCACGCGCTGGCGCCCGGCTTTCCGGTCCGCGCCATGGCCTCGATCCCCGGCGACAAGATCTTTCTGGTGCAGCTTGCCGACGCGCCAAAGCTCGCGCTCGACATCCTGTCGTGGAGCCGGCACTTCCGCTCCTTCCCCGGCCAGGGCGACCTGCCGGTCGGCGAATTCATGCAGGCGGTCGCGGCGACCGGCTATGCCGGGCCGCTGTCGCTGGAGATCTTCAACGACCAGTTCCGCGCCGGCTCGGCCGCGCAGACCGCGGTCGACGGCCTGCGCTCGCTGATCCTGCTGGAGGACCAGCTTGCACCGGATTGGCCGAAGCTCATCAGTGAGCCACTGGCACCGAAGGCAAAGAGTCGCGGCACCGGGTTCATCGAGTTTGCCGTCAACGAGACCAAGGCCGGCGAGCTCGCCGGCCTGCTCGCGCAGCTCGGCTTCCGCAAGACCGGCAAGCATCGCAGCAAGGCGGTGGAGCGCTGGTCGCAGGGCAAGGCCGAGCTCGTGATCAACTGCGAGACCGACGGCTTTGCGCATTCGCACTACGTCACCCACGGCCCCGGCGTCTGCGCGATCGCGCTCGACGTCGACAATGCGGGGCTTGCCATGCAGCGCGCTGAGACGCTCAAGACGCGCACCTTCTACCAGCCGGTCGGGCCGGGCGAGCTGGAAATCCCCGCGATCCATGGCGTCGGCGGCAGCCTGCTCTATTTCCTCGACCAGGCCGGCAAGAACTGGGACACCGATTTCGACCCCGTCGCGAGCGACGCCAGCAAGGACGCGCTGCTCGCCGTCGACCACATCGCGCAGTCGATGCCCTATGACGAGATGCTGTCCTGGCTGTTGTTTTACACCGGCATCCTCGACCTCAAGCGCCTGCCGCAGATGGAGATCGCCGATCCCAGAGGCCTCGTGCAGAGCCAGGCCATCATCAACGCCGACCAGAGCCTGCGCTTCGTGCTCAACGGCTCGTCCGCCAACCGCACCCTGCCGGCACGCTTCATCTCGGAGTTCTTCGGTTCGGGCGTGCAGCACGTCGCGTTTGCATGCCGGGACATTTTTGCGACGGTGGCCGCAATGCGCGCCCGCGGCGCGGACTTCCTGGATATCCCCGACAATTATTACGACGACATCGAAGCCAAATACGACCTCGCGCCCGAGCTGATGGCGCAACTGCGCGCCAACCACATCCTCTACGATCGCGAGGGCGACGGCGAGTTCTTCCAGGTCTACACTCACATCTTCGACGAGCGGTTCTTCTTCGAGATCGTGGAGCGGAGGAATTATCAGGGGTTCGGCGCGGCGAATGCAGGGATCAGACTTGCGGCGCAGTCACGCGAAGTGCGGCCAACGAGCATGCCAAGGGTGTAGGTGCCTTTGCCTCTCCCCGCTTGCGGGGAGAGGCCGGATTGCATCGCAGATGCAATCCGGGTGAGGGGGAGCCTCCGCAAGTCACATGACAATCAGGAGCCTCGATCTCTCAACACGTCATTGCGAGCGCAGCGAAGCAATCCAGAGTCTTTCCGCGGAAGGATTCTGGATTGCTTCGCTGCGCTCGCAACGACGGTGTGGCGTGAGATTGTGAAACTAACTTCTACCGTCCCCGCGGAGACTCCCCCTCACCCCAACCCTCTCCCCGCACGCGGGGAGAGGGAGAAGCAAGACCTCACTTCATCTGGCACTTGTCGTGGAAACGATCCTGGTCGTTCTCCACGATCGTCGCGACCGTCTTCAGCGAAAGCTGGCCTTCGGCGTCCTTGACCACGTCCTGGAGATAGAAACTCTGCACCGGGATGTGATTGTTGCCGTATTTGAACGCACCGCGCAGCGACTTGAAGTTGGCCTTCTCCATCTCGGCCTTCATCGCGTCCTTCTTGCTGGTGTCGCCCTTCACCGCGACCACCGCGCTGTTGATGAGCTGGGCCGCGTCATAGGCCTGCGCGCCGTAGTAGGTCGGGCGCAGATTGGTGTACTTCTTGCGGTAGTCGGCGACGAAGCGCTTGTTCTGCTCGTTCGGAAGGTCGTTGACCCACTCCTGCGCACCGGGCACGCCGAGCGCGTTCTCCTTCTGCAGCGGCAGCGACAGCTCGTCGACGGTGAACGCCGTATAGAGCGGCATCGTGCTCTTCAGGCCCGCCTGCGCATATTGATTGAGGAACTGCACGCCAGCCGCACCGGGATAGAATACGAAGATCGACTCGGCACCCGAGGCGCGCGCCTTGGAGAGCTCGGCGGAGAAATCGAGCTGGCTCGGCCAGACCGTATATTCCTCGCCCTTGATCTCGCCCTTGAAGGTGTTCTTGACGCCCGCGAGCATGTCCTTGCCGGCGGCGTAGTTCGGCCCGATTAGGAAGACGCTCTTGACGCCCTTCTGGTTCATGTAGACGCCCATGGCCTGCGGCGTCTGGTCGTTCTGCCAGGAGGTCGAGAACACGTAAGGCGAGCAGAGTTCACCCGCGAGCTGAGACGGGCCGGCATTGGCCGAGATCAGGAAGGTCTGCGAATCCGCCGCGGTCTTCAGCGAGGCCAGGAGCACGTTCGACCAGATATAGCCGACGATGAAATCGACCTTGTCGGACTGGACCAGCTTCTCGGTCTTCTGCTTGCCGACGTCGGGCTTCTGTCCGTCGTCCTCGTAGATCACCTCGACCGGCTTGCCGTCCATCTTGCGGCCGAGATGATCGAGCGCAAGCTCGAAGGAATTGCGCATGTCGTTGCCGATCACGGCGGTCGGACCGCTGAAGGTCGAGACAAAACCGATCTTGATGGTGTCGCCGGCGAATGCCGGATTTGCCAGCGCGAGCGCAGCCGCACCCGCCAGCCAGAATGCCGTCCTCATAACCACTCCCCTCCTTATTATTGATCCCGGAAACGGGGTGATCGCCGCCCCGGGTCGTCTCTATTGAACGCAAAATCTGTCGCGCCGCCAATGGCTCAGCGGCCGCCCCTGCACCATATTTCGCCCCAATCGAGAATGGCAAGAAATATAATTCTACTCACTTCGGCCAAGACCGGTCCAAGCCTGCGGCGCTTTTTCGCGGATGACGATACGCCCAGCCTATGCCGCGATTGATGACGGCTACTGGACTACGGCGCCCAATGCGCACTTACATGAAGGTGAGCAGCAGAGATTCGAGGGTCCATCATGTCCGCAAATCCCCACCGCGTCGTCATCGTCGGAGCCGGCTTCGGCGGGCTGGAGGCGACCTACCGGCTTGCGGGCGCGGGCGTCGAGATCACGCTGATCGACCGCCGCAACCACCATCTGTTTCAGCCGCTGCTTTACCAGGTCGCGACAGCTTCGCTTGCGACCAGCGAGATCGCCTGGCCGGTGCGGCATCTCATGCGCGACCGGCGCGAAGTCACGACGCTGTTCGCGACCGTGAGCGGGGTGGATGCCGCGCGACGCTGTGTGCTGATCGACGACGGCAGCGAGGTGCCCTACGACACGCTGGTGCTCGCCACCGGCGCGCGGCACGCCTATTTCGGCCATGACGAATGGGAGCGGTTCGCGCCGGGCCTGAAGACGCTGGAGGATGCGACCACCTTGCGCCGGCACATCCTGGTGGCGTTCGAGCGCGCCGAGCGCGAGACCGATCCAGCCAAACGCGCAGCGCGGCTAACCTTCGTCATCGTCGGCGCCGGCCCGACCGGCGTCGAGCTCGCCGGCACGATCGCGGAGATGGCGCATCACACTTTGCCCGCCGATTTCCGCAACATCGACACGCACAAGGCCCGCGTGGTGCTGATCGAGGCGGGGCCGCGCGTGCTTGCGGGCTTTCCCGATGACCTCTCGGCCTATGCGCAGGCTTCGCTGGAAAAGATCGGCGTCGAGGTCGTGCTCGGACAGGCCGTCACCGAGATCAACCGTGAAGGCGTCGTGTTCGGCGGCAAGCTGCTCGAGGCAAAGACACGAATCTGGGCCGCCGGCGTGCGCGCCTCGCCCGCCGCCGAATGGCTGGGCGCACCAAGCGATCGCGCCGGGCGCGTGGAGGTCGAGGCCGACCTGACCATCCCGGGCCATCCCGAGATCTTTGCGATCGGCGACACCGTTTTGATCAACGCCTGGGACGGCAAGCCTGTGCCCGGCATCGCGCCCGCGGCAAAGCAACAGGGGAAGCACGTCGCCGAGACCATCAAGGCGCGGCTGCGCGGCGAGAACAAAGGTGCATTCCGTTACAAGCACTCCGGCAGCCTCGCGCAGATCGGGAAACGGCTCGCCGTGATCGATTTTGGCAAGGTCAAACTGCGCGGCACCATCGCATGGTGGATCTGGGGCATCGCCCACATCTACTTCCTGATCGGCCTGCGCCATCGCCTCAGCGTTGCGCTGAGCTGGCTCTGGATCTACGCGCGAGACCAACGGGCGGCGCGGTTGATCACGCAGGGGAGTAGCAAGGTGGTGTAGCCTTTCTTCCCTCTCCTCTTGTGGGAGAAGGTGGCGCGAAGCGCCGGATGAGGGGTTCTCTCCGCTCGGACGACCATTCGTGAGGAGAGAACCCCGCACCCGGCTTCGCCTCGCGAAGTCACCCTCTCCCACAAGGGGCGAGGGTGCAGCAGCGCTCGTTGCTGTCTTTTACTTTACCAGCTCACACCCGCCCTCCGCGATCGGCCGGAACGCCTGGTCCGCCGGGATCGTCGAGACCAGCTTGTAATAATCATACGGATATTTCGACTCGTCCGGCTTCTTCACCTCGAACAGATACATGGGATGCACGACGCGACCGTCCTGGCGAATCGCAGTGTCGCCGAACAGCTTGTCCTTGCCTCTGAACTTCTTCATCTCGGGCACGGCGTCCTTGGCGTTGTCGCTGCCGGTCGCCGCCACCGCGTTGAGATAAGCCAGTGTCGAGGCATAGACGCCAGCCTGGTTGCCGCTCGGCATCTTGCCGTTCATGCCGGGCCGCGCGGCGAAGCGTTTCGCGAAGGCGCGGGTATCGTCGTTCATGTCCCAGTAAAAGGCTTCCATGAGCTGGAGACCCTGCGCGACCTTGATGCCCATGCCGTGGACGTCGTTGATGAAGAGCAGGAAGGCGACGAGCTTCTGCCCGCCCTGCTGCACCCCGAACTCGGCCGCCTGCTTCACCGCGTTGATGGTGTCGCCGCCAGCATTGGCAAGGCCGATCACCTGGGCTTTCGAATTCTGCGCCTGCAACAGGAACGAGGCGAAGTCGGAGGTGCCGAGCGGATGCTTTGACGAGCCCAGCACCTTGCCGCCATGCCCCTCGATATATTTCTGCGCTTCCGCCTCGATGCCCTTGCCGAGCGCATAGTCCACCGTGAGGAAGTACCAGTCCTTGCCGCCGCGCGACATCATCGCGGCCGCGGTGGTGTTGCCGGTCGCCCAGGCGTCGTTGACCCACTGGATGGTATTGGGCGAGCACGCCTTGCCGGTGAGATCCGAGCTCGCCGTGGACGACGCCAGAAAGGTCATGCGGCTGTCGCGCAGCAGCGTGTTGATGGAAAGGCCGACGGCTGAATTCGGCACGTCGACGATGGCATCGACGCCTTCGACATCGAGCCATTTGCGCGCGATGGCGTTGCCGACATCGGCCTTGTTCTGGTGATCGGCATAAACGATCTCGACCTTGATACCTTTGCCGCCGCCGTTGAAATCCTCAGCTGCCATGCGCGCGGCCTCGACCGAGCCCATGCCATTGGTGTCCTGGAAGATGCCGGAGATGTCGTTGAGCACGCCGACGCGCACGACATTGTCGGAGATCTCGGCGCTTGCCGCGCCGCTCATCAGGCTCGCGGCCAGCGCGAGCGTCCGCTTCAGGTTCTTCATTGGTCCCTCCCCTATTATTTGGTGGCCAGCCGCGTCAGGCCGGCGTGATCGTCACCGGCAGGCTGTCGAGCCCGCGCAGCGTATTGTTGAAGCGCCGTTTTGGTTCGCCCGTGATCTCGATGCTGGCGACACGGCGCGCCAGCGCCGCGAGCATCGTCTCGCCTTCGAGCCGCGCCACGAGCTGGCCGACGCACATGTGAATGCCGGAGCCATAGCCGACATGGCCGGAGGTGCGGCGGGTGATGTCGTAGCTGTCAGGCTTGTCCCAACGCCGCGGATCGCGATTGGCGGCAGCGAGGAACATCAGGACTTTCTCGCCCTCGCCGATCATCGCGCCTGACAGCTCGACCTCACGCGTCGTGGTGCGGAAGAAGGTCTGCACCGGGCTCTCGAACCGCACGGCTTCCTCGAAGGCGTTGCGCGCCAGTGTGAGATCGCCGCGCAGGCGCTGCCATTGCTCCGGGAAGCGCGCGAGGCAAAAGACAGCGGCGCCGATGCCGTTGACGGTGGTGTCGAGGCCGGCAGAGAGTAGCGAGCGCACCAGAAGCGGCGCCTCGGGCGCCGTGATCGCGCCCTCGTCGACATGGGCGTGAATGCAGGCGCCGATACCGCCGGGCGTGAGGTTTTCACGCTGACATTGCGCGGTGACGTAAGCCTGATGCGGCGTCGAACGCGCGATCGCTTCCTGGCGCAGCTCGTTCGGCGGGCCGAAGGCGTTGAACACGACGCTTGCATAGGGGATGAGATGCTCGCGTCCCTCCGGCTTCAGGCCAAGCGCATCCGGAAAGATCGAGAGCGGATAGGCTTCCGCGAGATCCGTGACGGCGTCAAAGCTCCGCTTGTCGAGCAGCGCGTCGACCCGAGCCTCGGCCGCCGCGGCAAAGCGGTCGCGGAGCCCTTTCATCACCGTCGGCGACAACACTTTTGACAGCACGGCACGGGTGCGGCTGTGCGCGGGCGGATCGGCCTCGAGGATCAGGCTCGGCGGACGCCACGGCGTCTCCTTCTTGAAATCGGACAGGCCGACGCCACGGCTGGAGCAGAATGTGGCGGGATCGTTCAGCACGGCATGGACCTCGGCATGGCGCGCCACGCCATAGACATTCCACTTGTCGAGATAGACCACCGGCCCCGCCTCCCGCAGCTTCTCATGGGTCGGATAGGGATCGGCAAAAAAATTCATCGCGAAAGGATCGACGTCGAGATGCGGGACGCCCGATACGGCGGAGCCGGGTGCGCTCATGAAAATCCTCCCTCATTTTGATCTTGTGAAAGGGCGGCGCTTGCCCTTAGGTCATCAGGCGCGCCGCGAGTGAGCCCGATATGCCGCCTTCGACCAGATCCCGCCAAAAGCCTGCGCCCACCGACGTGGGACCGACGCTCGACCTCGACCGTTACGTCCCGGCCTTCATCACCTTCATCGCCAACAAGCTCTCGAACAGCGCGACTGCGTTCTATCAGAAGCAGTTCGGCGTCAACGTCACGGAGTGGCGGATCATGTCGCTGCTGGCGATCGAGCCCGGCATCCCGGCCTCGCGCATCTGCCACGTCATCGGCTTCGACAAGGGCCCGGTGAGCCGCACGCTTGCGGGACTGGAGAAGCGCGGGCTGGTGTCGATCCGCACCGACCCGAACGACGGCCGCACCCATTCGATCTCGCTGACGGCGCGGGGCCGCGCCACCCATGACAAGGTGATCGTCGCGGCGTTCGAGCGCGAGCGGCGTCTGTTGTCCTGCCTGAGCAAGGACGAGCGCGAGGCGCTGATCGATCTGCTGCGCCGGCTGCACGAAAATCTCGGCGCGGTGACGGGCAGCAGCACCAGCTGACGCGGCGAGCGCGCGGCGCGCCGTGTTGCCACCTTCAGGCATGCGCAGGCATTTGCCCGCGGCACCGTTCCTGCCGAGCATCGTTTCCTCCGAGATCAGGCGCAGCGGTTCCCCCGCCGTCATCCTTGTCTGGAACGGTTCGCACGAATTAGTTGCTTAAGCAACAAAAGAATCGGCGGGATATTGCGGCAGAATGGCTGGCGTATTGGGCTTGCCCAGCTCTCGTGTCCCGGACGCGCTGCAGCGTGAAACGCTGCTGCGCAGAGCCGGGACCCAACCGGCTGCTTGCGCTAGGAGAGATGGGCCCCGGCTCTGCAGCGCATCACTGCGTGCTGCGCCGCGTCCGGGGCACGAGAGCCGCTAAAGACCAATCCACTCCGCCGACGCATCATCGTCCAGCCGCACGACCGCATCCGCACGCCGGGTCAGCACGGCGCGCTGGTTGATGTAGCCCTTGTCGGTGATCTCGCCGCCGTCGACCGAGGGTGGTTCGGCGAGCAGCAGAGCGCGTGTGGCGTGGCCGGAGGAGTTGGCCCCCTGCTGCTTCAGTCCTGCGAGCCCCTGCGCGATCGCGGCTCTGACCTTCTCATGACCAAGCACATCGCCAACGCCTGCCGTCTCCGGCAAACCGGCATGGGCACGGCACGCCGCAATATTCGGGAACACCAAGAACCGCACCTCGTCGCCGCCGTGCCCTGTGACGACGATATCCTGCGCGAGCGGCGCCAGCGCTGCGATGCCGGCGACACGCAGCGTACCGACGCTGACCCAGGTGCCGGAATTGAGCTTGAAGTCTTCCGCAACGCGGCCGTCGAAGAACAGGCCACACTCGGGGCGCTCCGGGTCGGCAAGCTTTACGGCGTCGCCGATGAGATAGAAGCCCTCCTCGTCAAACGCCTGCCTCGTCAGTTCGGGCGCCTTCCAGTAGCCCGGGGTGACGTTGGGGCCGCGCACGCGCACTTCCAGCTTGTCGCCTGAGGTGACGAGCTTCAGCTCGGTGCCGGGGATCGGCACGCCGATATTGCCGGAACGCTCGGCCAGGAAATGGCAATCGGTCGCAAGCGGGGAAGTTTCCGTCGAGCCCCAGGCCGAGACCATCGGCAGTGGGCGGCCAACGGTCTTGATCGACAGCTGCTCAAGCGCGTCCCAGAGGTTCTGCGGCAGCGCGGCACCGGCATAGAAGGCGAATTTGACCTCGCCAAAGAAGCGGCGGCACAGTTCCTCGTCGCCGCGCATCGCCGCGATCAGCATGTCGAAGCCGCGGGGCACGTTGAAATAGACCGTCGGCATCACGCTTTTCAGATTCGCGAGCGAGGCCGCAAACAGGCCCGGCGCTGGCTTCCCACCGTCGATATAGAGCGACCCGCCATTGCGCAGGACGAGATTGAAATTGTGATTGGCGCCGAATGTGTGGCTCCAGGGCAGCCAGTCGAGGATGACGAGATCATCGCGCCCCTGTTCGAGAAAGGTCCAGGTCTGCGCCTTGGCCTGCTGGCTCGACGTCAGCATGCGCTGGGTGTTGATGACCGCCTTGGGCGTGCCGGTCGAGCCCGAGGTGAACAGGAATTTCGCGATGGTGTCCGGCGTCACCGCTGCGAAGGCGTTTGCGACGCCGGGCGTTTCCAGCGTTGTCGCGACGCTGCGGAAGGCGAGCGCATCGGCATCGCCGGCATTGCCGCTGATGATTTGTGCGCTGTGCAGCGGCTTGATCGCGGCCAGCGCCGCCGCAAAAGGCTTGGTCGCGGAGACATAGATCGCGCCGGGCTCCAGCAACGAGATCATGCTCTTGAGCTTGTCGAAGTCTTTCGACATCAGCGAATAGGCCGGCGAGATTGCCGCGGAGGGCACGCCGACATGCTGGGCGGCCAGCGCAAGCAGCGCGTGATCGATACTGTTGTCGGAGAGGATGACGACGGGACGCTCGGCGCTGAGGCCCTGCGCGAAAATCCAGGACGCCGCCGCGCGTACCCGCCGCAGAGCACCTGCATAGGTCATGGTGGCCCAGGGCGTATCCGCGCTATCACGCTCGGCGAGGAAGATCGTGTCAGGCGCCTGCCGCGCCCATTGTTCGAGCCAGTCGCCGATGCAGCGCGCGCTGTCGCGAAGCGGCTCGGGCGAACGCAGCACGATGCTGCCGTCAGCGCGATGCTCGGCGAGTGTCTTTGGCGTTGCGAACAGGCTTGAAGCGTCGCCGCGAGTGGCGGTCGTCATGTGTTTCCTCCTCGCCCGGATGTCCGGATCGGCCGCAGCCTCGTTCCGGGCCGCTTTGGCCATAATGTTGGGCACGGCAATTGTTGTCGTCAACAACAATCTTCCGCTTGCGAGGTCGAGGCGCTAAGGTTGACCGGCAGGAGACACGATGTGACAGCCAGCGCAGCCCGAGCCGAACCCCGCCCCTCCCTCCGCAAGCGCGCCACCAACGGCGCCGCGCGGCGGATCGACGCGGACGAGATCGGCCTCGACGCGCTGGCCGGGCACGCGGGCTACGCAGTGCGGCGCTTCCAGATCTGGATCTTTCAGGATTTCATCAGGACACTCGGAGATGTCGACATCCGGCCGACGCAATATTCGGTGCTGACGGTGATCGGCGCCAATCCGGGCCTGTCGCAGATGGCAGTGGCCAAGCGCCTCGGCATCGAGCGCGCCCGGCTGGTGCACCTGCTCGACAGCCTGGAGCAGCGCAAGCTGGTGAAGCGGGTCAAGTCGAAGGCGGACCGGCGCTCCCACGCCCTGCACCTCACCGCGCAGGGCGAGACGGCGCTGGCGAAGTTCAAGCGGCTGGCCGCCGAGCACGAGCGGCATGTCGAGGCCAGGATCGGAAAGGCGAACCGGGAGCGGCTGCTCGAGATCCTGGCCGACTTCACCTGATCATGACTGCCCAATATTTACGCAGATGCCCAGAACAGGGCGCTGGCGCGAATGCCCGACCTGCCGTCGAAATATCCCCCAACCCACTGATCTCACGATAATATCTGAGGCATCCGCGTTGCCCGGATTCTGTACACAATGGCACATCGCTTGCTTCAATCCGGGTGGGACCTGTTGCCGGAGTTTTGTCGCCATGAGGGCTGAAATGGGGGCTGAGCAGCCTGAGACGATCGCCGCGATTGTGGCCGCGCATCGCGCGGGCACGCTCACGCCGGCGCAGACGATCGCGCGGACCTATCAGCGCATCCGCGACCACAATGATCCCGCCGTCTTCATCAGCCTGCGCGACGAGAAGGACGCGATCGCGGACGCCGAGAAGCTTGCCGCGCGACAGGATGCGGCCGAACTTCCGCTCTACGGCGTGCCGGTCGCGGTGAAGGACAATATCGACGCGCTGGGCTTTCCGACCACAGCGGCTTGCCCGGCCTTCTCCTACACACCGACGCATGACTCGACCGCGGTGGAGCGGTTGCGCGCGGCAGGCGCGATCATCATCGGCAAGACCAATCTCGACCAGTTCGCAACCGGCCTCGTCGGCGTGCGCTCGCCCTACGGCATTCCCAAAAATTCGATCCGCGAGGATCTCATTCCCGGCGGATCGAGCTCGGGATCGGCGACCGCTGTCGGTGCCGGCCTCGTGCCGCTCACGCTCGGCACCGACACCGCCGGCAGCGGCCGCGTGCCGGCGATGCTCAACAACATCGTCGGGCTGAAGCCGAGCCTCGGCATGATCTCGACCGCGGGCCTGGTGCCGGCCTGCCGCACGCTCGACTGCATCTCGGTATTCGCCTTGACGGTCGACGACGCTGCACTGGCGCTCTCCGTGATGGCGGGGCCGGACCAGGCCGATCCGTTCTCGCGCGACCGGCCGCTTGGCGCGATCACGCCGTTCCCCGCGAATCTCCGCCTCGGCGTGCCGCGCAACGGACAGCTGATCTTCTTCGGCGACAAGAAGGCGGAGGCAGCTTACGGCGACGCGCTGAAGCGCTGGACTGCGCTTGGTGCTGATCTGGTCGAGTTCGACCTCGAGCCGTTCTACGAGACCGCGCGGCTGCTCTATGAAGGTCCCTGGGTCGCCGAGCGCTATCTCGTGATCAAGAACTTGCTGGCGTCCGCGCCTGATTCGATCCATCCAGTGACGCGCGAAATCACCGCAGCCGGCGCGCGGCTCACGGCGGCGGACACCTTCTCCGCGCTCTATCGCTTGCAGGGCCTGCGCAAGATCGCCGAGCGCACCTTTGCCAATATCGACGCGCTGGTGCTGCCGACGGCGCCGACGGCCTATACGACCGCGCAGGTGCTGGCCAATCCGATCGAGCTCAACAGCCGGCTCGGCACTTACACCAATTTTGTCAATCTGCTCGATCTCTGCGGTCTCGCAGTCCCCGCATCGATGCGCACGGACGGCATTCCGTTCGGCATCACCCTGCTCGCGCCGGCTGGACGCGATGCGCTGCTTGCGAGCATCGGGCGTGCCTTCCATGCGGATACGAAGCTGACCGTAGGCGCGAAGGGCGTACCGCAGGCACCGCTCGCGCCCCTTGCCACAAGCGGCATCGACGAGATTCCAATCGCGGTGGTCGGCGCGCATCTGTCCGGCATGGCGCTGAACGGTGAGTTGAAGGCGCTCAGCGGAAAGCTGATCGAGGCAACCACGACGGCGGCCGACTACAAGCTCTACGCGCTTCAGACCACACCGCCGAAGCCGGGCATGCTGCGTGTCGAGGCCGGCACGGGGGCTGAGATCGAGCTGGAGATATGGTCGCTGTCGTCGTCGGCATTCGGCAAATTCGTCAACGCGATTCCGGCGCCGATGGCGATCGGCACTGTTCGCTTGGCCGACGGCCGCAGCGTGAAGGGCTTTCTCGTGGAGCCCGAAGTCCTGGGCGAAGCTCGCGACATCACGAGCTATGGCGGCTGGCGGAAGTTCATGGCGGACGCTGCGACAGGATAAATGGTCGCGCATCACGCAGTGGTGCTCTGCTGAACCGGGACCCATGGAGTGATTTGCAAAAAGGATCGATGGGTCCCGGCTCTGCGGAGCAGCGCTTCGCGCTGCATCGCGTCTGGGACACAGAGAGAATCTACACCGACACCGCGTAGATCTCGTACTCCCCGCGCACCAGCTCGATATGCGCGCGCATCGCGGCGGCGGCGCCCTGCTTGTCGCCGCGCATGATGGCGACGACGACGCGGTCGTGCTCGGCCTGCGACTTTGCCAATCGGCCGAGGTTGCGGAACTGGGCGCGGCGGAACGGCTGCACGCGCACGCGCGTCGCCAGCGTGATCTCGGCGATGTAGCCGTTCTGCGAGCCCGCATAGATGGCGTTGTGGAAACGCTCGTTGACCTCGTGGAAGCGATCGGGATTGCCGGCGTAGCTCAGCACACGCAGCTCTTCATGGACGGCTTCGAGACCGTGACGCTCGGCAGCCGACATACGTTCGGCGGCAAGGCCGGCGCACATCGCCTCGAGCTCCGCCATCGCCTCGAACATGCTCGTCAGCCGCTCGAACGAGGGTTGCGCCACCACCGCGCCGCGATGCGCACGCGATTCGACCAGGCCGCTCGCGACGAGCTGGCGCAGCGCCTCACGCACCGGGGTGCGCGAGACGTTGAAGCGCCGCGCGATATCGGTCTCGTCCAGAGGCGCACCAGGGGCCAGGGTTCCGCGCACGATCTCGTCGGCAAGCTGCAGGCGCAACTCCTCGGCGCGCGTCACCTTGTGCACGCTGGGCTGGGCCCGGTCGACGCGCGGCACCACCGGCTCGGCCGGCAATGCTCCGGGCGGAAAATCGTCAAGCGTCATGCGGTCAGGTCTCTTTCGACTCGTCGATGATGCTGACATGGGCAGCGACGACGCGCCAGCCCTCCGGGAAGCGAACCCAGGTCTGCATCTGCCGGCCGACCTTGCCGGGAGCCGTGTCGCGATAGAACAGGGTGGAGGCGACCGCCGTGTCGCGGCCGTAGCTGGAGATCACCGTTTTTGCGGTGCGGCGATTCAGCCCGACCGGCGATCGGCCGGCGCGAAAACCGGAGATCGCCTCATAGCCGTAAAGGTTTTCGCCGATGCCGTAGCGCAGCGTGCGCGGGTCGTTGCGGAAGAGTTCGCCGAGCACGGCGACGTCGTTAGTGATCAGCGCCTGCTCATAACGATCGAACGCGGCCTTCACTTCCGCGATCACCTCGGGGAGATCGATCTCCATTTTAAATTCCTCTCGGTGACGGCGCGGAGACCACGCCCATCTTCTCCAATGCGTGCGCGACGCGCAACGCGATGTCCTCGCGCCAGGGCGCGGCGATGATCTGCACACCGATCGGCAGTGGCTCGAGCGGCACCGGCACGGCAACGACCGGCAAACCGACGAAGGAGATCGGCTGGGTGTGGATGCCGATATTGGCGCGCACCGGCAATTCGACGCCGTCGAGATTGAAATTGACCTGACCGAGCTTTGGCGCGGTGCAGGGTGTAGCCGGTGCGATCAGCACGTCGACCGATTTAAAAACCTCGGCGAGCTGCGCGCGATACCAGCGGCGGAATTTTTGCGCGCGATCGACCAGCGAGGCCGGCACCATGGCGCCCGCAATCAACCGATCGCGCACGGCGGGATCAAAGTCGTTCGGACGCTTGCGCAGGCGATCGAGATGCAGCGAGGCGCCTTCGGTGGTGCTGATGACGTAGGCTGCCGCACGGGCGCGCGCGGCTTCGGGCACTTCGACGACCTTAGTCGCGCCGAGCGCTTTTGCGACGCGGCTGACGGCTTCGACAGCTTCCGGAAATACGTTCTTCTGGAAGTAGCCGCCGGCGACCGCGATGCGCAGATCCGAAACCGGATTGGCGAGCAGCGGCACCGTCGGCTCCAGGCCACGCGTGGTGCAGGCGGCATCATCCGCATCCGGCCCCTGCATCGCGTCATAGGCGAGTGCGAGATCGGTGACGGAGCGCGCGAACGGGCCGAGATGATCGAAGCTCGCGACGAACGGAAATGAGCGCGCCCGCGACAGCCGGCCATAGGTCGGCTTCAGGCCAAAAATGCCGCAGAACGACGACGGCACGCGGATCGAGCCGTTGGTGTCCGATCCCAGCGCGATCGGCACCAGCGCGCCGCCGACGGCGCTGCCGGAGCCGCCGGAGGAGCCGCCGCTCATTCGCGTGGTGTCATGCGGATTGCGCGAGGGACCGTCATGGACGTTCTCGCCGGTGAAGTCGTAGGCGTATTCGCCCATGTTGAGCGCGCCGACGAGGACTGCGCCGGCGGCCTCCATGCGCTCGATCAGCGTGGCGTCGCGCTTGGCGGGTGCGAGGTCGCGGTTGATCTTCGAGCCGGCGCGCGTCGGAAGCCCGGCAACGTCGAACAGGTTCTTCACCGCGAAGGGCACGCCCGCGAGCGGGCCGACCGTCTTGCCGGCGGCAATATCGGCATCGATTGCACGCGCCTTGGCGCGGGCGCGCTCGGCGGTGACGTCAGTGAAGGAATTGAGGATCGTGTCGTGCTGCTTGATGCGCGCGAGCGCAGCTTCAGTGGCAGCGAGCGCGGACAACTGGCCGCCGGCCACCGCTTTCGCGATGTCGGCAGCACTCATCTCTGGCTTGGTGGTCATGGCGGCGTCAGGCGGTGAAGATCGGCGCCGGCTCGGTCTCGTCCGGCAGCGCGAATTCGTCGACCAGGCGGCCAAGCCGCAGCGACACTTCAAGATTGGCGCGAACCGCCGGCCTCCAGGCCTCCTCGATCGGCAATGCCAGCGCTTTCGATACGGCGTCGATATAATCGTCCAGCGGCTCGGCCATCACGCTCCCAAACAATCAGTGCACCGGCAACGGCGGATGCGGGATCGCCGTCAGCAGCTCCTTGGTGTAGTCGTCCTGCGGATCGCTCAAAACCCTCTCGGAAGAGCCTTCCTCGACGATTCGACCCGTCCGCATCACAATGACACGATCGCACAACAAGCGCACTACGTTCAAATCATGCGAGACGAACAGATAACTCATACCTAGCCGGGCCTTGAGGTCCTGGAGCAGGTTGAGGACCACGGCCTGGACCGAGACGTCCAGCGCTGCGGTCGGCTCGTCCAGGATGACGAGTTTTGGATGCAGGGCGATGGCGCGGGCGATGCCGACGCGGGCCTTCTGGCCGCCGGACAATTGGTGCGGAAACCGGTCCAGCAGATTGTGCGGCAGGCCGACCATGGTGGCCAGTTCCTCGCAGCGGGCGCGGAGCGCATCACGCCCCCTGACGTCGCCGAGCTGCATGATGGGGTCGGCGATGGCGCGCACGGCGGTGAAGCGCGGGTTGAGGCTGTCGGTCGGGTCCTGAAACACCATCTGGATGCGGCTGCGCTGCGGCAGCCGGGCAAAAGAGGAAGGCGCCATGGCGCCAATGTCCTCGCCGTCGAACTGGATCAGGCCCGAGGTCTGGTCGAGCAGCCGCATCACCATCATCGAGGTGGTCGATTTGCCGCAGCCGGATTCCCCGACCAGGCCGACGCTCTCGCCATGGCCGATCGAGAAGCTGATGCCGTCGACGGCGCGGAACACGTCCGGCTCCGGCGCAGGCTTGCGGCCGAACAGCTTGCCGAGCGTCGCGGTCGCGCCCTGGCGGGGATATTCCTTGACGAGCTTTTCGATGAGGAGGAGAGGCTTTTGGCTCTCCGCGCCTGCCACGGCGACCGGAGTGGATTCCACGGACGAGGCGCTCGCGGCGGCGAGTGCTGCGCCCTCCTCTTCCGGCAGCAGATCCCGCAAGGACACGCCAAGCCGCGGCGTCGCGCGCATCAGCTTTTTCGTATACGGGTGCTGCGGGTTGGCGAAGATGTCGGCGGCCTTGGCGGTCTCGACCACCCGGCCCTTCTCCATCACCACGACACGGTCGCAATAGGCGGCAGCCAAACCGAGATCGTGCGTGATCAGGATGGTCGACATCGCCTTGCGCTTGGTCAGCTCGACGATCAAATCCATAACCGCCTTCTGCGTGGTGACGTCGAGGCCGGTGGTCGGCTCGTCCGCGATCAGCAGCTGCGGGTTGCAGGCGAGCGCGAGCGCGATGACGACGCGCTGGCACATGCCGCCTGACAGCTCGAACGGATAGGCGTGGTAGCGCTCGCGCGGGCGGGCGATCTTGACCTGCTCCAGCGCCTCGATCGCCTTTTCACCGTGGTCCGAAACCATGGCCTGCTGGACATGGGTGCGCAGCACGTCCTCGATCTGGTCGCCCACTTTGCGGATCGGATTGAGCGCGGCGCGCGGGTTCTGAAAAATCATCGAGACTTCGCGGCCGCGCAGGTCGCGCATCTGGTCTTCGGTCGCGGCCTTGACGTCGATGCCGGAGAACATCACCGAGCCCTCGGCGATCTTGCCCGCGCGGTCGAGGATGCGCATCACCGCGTAGGAGGTCACCGACTTGCCGGAGCCGGATTCGCCGACGATGGCGAGCGTCTCGCCCTTGGCGACGGAGATGTTGACGTGCTGGACGGCTTTGACGATGCCGCGGCGGGTGGTGAATTCGACGGTGAGATCCTGGACGTCGAGCAGGGGCTGGGCGGTCATGCGGGCCTCCCGTCACTCAAAAAGTGCGAAAACAACCCCATGCACAGTAGAATGACATTGAAATCATTGGAGAATTTTTGACGGAAATTTGCCATCACGTCCTCCGTTGAGGGTCGACGATGTCGCGGAGGCCGTCGCCGAGGAGGTTGAAGCAGAACACGGCGATCATCAGAGCAAGGCCCGGGAATAGCGCGATCCACCATTCCCCTGAGACCATGAAGCCCGCGCCTTCGGCGACCATGATGCCCCATTCGGCGGTCGGCGGACGGACGCCGAGGCCGATGAAGGAGAGGCCTGCGGCGTTGAGGATGGCGTAGCCCATGGTCAGCGACATCTGCACGATCATGATCGGCATGATGTTCGGCAGAATATGCACCAGCAGGATGCGGAATTCGCCGTTGCCCGACAGTCGCGCCGCCTGCACGAAGCCGGCATTGCGGCGGACATTGGCCTCGGCGCGCGCGACGCGGGCGTAGAGCGGGAAGTTGACGATGGCGGTCGCCAGAATGATGTTCTGCACGGTGTTGCCGAGGGCTGCGACGATGCCCATGGCCAGCACGAACAGCGGGAAGGCCATGATGGTGTCGGCGATGCGGCCGACGATGCGGTCGGTCCAGCCGCCGAAATAGCCGGCCGCGATGCCGGCGAGGCCGCCCATCAAGAACACCAGCACGACGGAAGCGACCGCGATGAACGTATCGAGACGCGTCGCCACGACGACGCGGCTGAAGATGTCGCGGCCCAATTGGTCGGTGCCGAACCAGTGCGCGGCCGAAGGCGGCTTCAACGACGCGGCGGTGTCGGACGCCAGCGGGTCATACGGCACCACATAGGGGCCGAAAATCGCGGCAAGGAGAATGACGATCAACAGGGCGAAGGAAAAGCCCGTGACCTTGTTCTCGGCCAGCACATAGCGGGTCTGTTCGAGGATCGCGGTCAATCCCGAGGTGCGGGCGGGACCAACCGGTTCAACTGCAGGCGCAACGGAGCTCATTGTTTAGCCCTCCAACCTGACGCGTGGATCGATCACGCCATAGAGAATGTCGATCACGAGATTGAGCAGCACGTACATCACCGCCATCGTCAGCACGAAACCCTGCACCGGCGCGAAGTCCGACGAGATCAGCGCTTCCACCGCGTAGGAGCCGATGCCGGGCCAGGCGAACACCTTCTCGACCAGCACGTTGGCGCCCAGCAGGAACGAGAACACCATGCTGAGCGTGGTGATCACGGGGAGCATCGCGTTGCGGAACGCGTAAGTGACGATGACGGTTGCCGGCGACAGGCCGCTGGCGCGTGCGGTGCGGACGAACTCCGACGACAGCACCGCCAGCATCGAGGCGCGGGTCATGCGCGCGATCGGCGCCAGCGAGAAGATCGCAAGCGTCGTTGCCGGCAGGATGAGCTGGCTCAGCGCCGAACGGAACGCCTCGAAGTCGCGCGCGATCAGGGTGTCGATCAGATAGAAACCGGTCACCGTCGGCGGCGCGCTGTAAAACACATCGAGCCGGCCGAGCGGCGCGGGCGACCAGCCGAGCCTGAAATAGAAGACGTAGACCAGCACGAGGCCGGTGAAGAACACGGGAAGCGACACGCCGGCTGTCGTCGTGACGCGACATAGATGATCGACCCATGATCCCGGCCGCGTCGCCGCCAGCACGCCGAGTGGAATGGCGATGACGATCGAGACGATCAGGCCGAGCAGCGTCAGCTCGGCCGAGGCCGGCAGACGATTGCGGATCTCGGCTGCGACCGGCTGTCCCGTGGTGAGCGAGTTGCCGAAATCGCCATGGGCGAGATCGTTGGTGTAGCGGAAGAATTGCTCGATCAGCGGCCGGTCGAGGCCCAGCTTCTTGCGGATCTGCTCGACGGCTTCCTTGGTTGCGGCGGGGCCGGCGAAGTACGCCGCGGGATCACCCGGCAGCGCGCGCGTCAACAGGAAGGTGACGATGACGACGCCGATCAGCGAGGGAATCGCAAACATCAGGCGCTTGCCGATCATGGTCAGCATGGGGAGCTCCTCGCGCGCGTTGAATGTATCCGAGGTGGTGCCGCGCACTCTACTGCGCCCCCTCTCCCTCGCAACCGGGGTTTACCCCGGTTGCGCATCGTTAATTTGCGCAAGTCGGGCAGGCCCGACTTGCGGTGGGAGAGGGTTGGGGTGAGGGGTAGCCCCAAGCGAGGTCGGAGTTCGTGGCTACCCCTCACCCGTCTCGCCGCTGCGCGGCGAGCCACCCTCTCCCACAAGGGGAGAGGGAATGAGAGAGCTGCGCTCGCCTCACTCGATCGGCAAAAACCTGGAGTCGCGGCCGCGTCGCGCGCCATCACGCCTCACCCCTTCGCCATCGCGCGATAATCGAGGCGGCGGTGGAACCAGTATTGGTAACCGCTGATGTTCTTCTGCATCGCGACGTTGACGAAGGGCTGGTACAGCGGGATGCGCGGGACGTCGGCATAGGCGAGATCGACAAAGCCCTTCACGTCGGTGTCGTAGGTTGCCATGTCGCCGGTCGCGGCCGCATTGCGGGCGCCGTCGATCAGCTTGTCCATCTCCGCCGACTTGTAGCTCATGGTGTTGAAGACGGAATTGTTGCCGTGATAGCACCAGTAGAAGAAGTACTCGGGGTAATCGAGCCAGCCCGAGAACACGTTGGTGAAGAGCGGCATCTCCTTCTTGTTCAACTCGGTGCGCCAGTTCGCGCCGGGCACCTTGTTGATGGTGGTCTTGATGCCGAGCTGCGCGAGGCTCTCCTGCACCAGCACGCAGAGCGGCTCGTTGACACCGGCGAAGTTGAGGTCGAACGAGATCGTGGTCTCGAAGCCGTTGGCGTAGCCGGCCTCGGCGAGCAGCGCCTTCGCCTTCTCCATGTCGGTGTTGTATTTGTGCTGCTGCGGCCAGGCCACTTCGGTCGGCTTGTCCTTGGCCGCGCCGAACATGGGATTGCCGAGGCCGAACAGCACCGCGTCCATGATCTTCTGGTATGGCAGCGCATAGGCGATGGCCTGCCGCACCTTCACATTGTCGAACGGCGGCTTGGTGACGTTCATGCCGATATACTGGATACCGTTGGAGAACGGCAGCGACACCACGTTGAGCTTGCCGCTCGCCTTCATCTCCTGGAAATCCTTGAACGGCAGCTCATAGGAGATGTCGGCGTCGCCGCGCTCCAGCAGCGCGCGGCGGTTGCCGGCCTGCGGCACCATGCGCCAGATCACGCGCTTGATCTTCGGCAAGGGACCGCCGACCCAATCCTCGTTGCGCTCCATGATGACTTCGGTGCCGGCGGTCCACTTCGTCACCTTGTAGGCGCCGGAGCCCGCGGTCTGCTGCTTGGTGTATTCCAGACCCCAGGGATCCTTCTCGCTGGCGTTCTTCTTCACCAGTTCGGAATTGATGACGCAGGGGACGATCACCGCGAGATCGGGGACCGTCAGACGATCCTTCTTGGCGAAATCCACGCGCACGGTGCCGTCGTCGACCACGACGAACTGCTCGGGCTTGGTCAGCGAGCCCGCGCTCATCTGGAAGGTCGGAAAGCCGCCGACGGTGACGGAGCGATCGAGCGACCACTTCACATCCTTGGCGGTCACAGGCGTGCCATCGTGGAATTTGGCGTTCTTCTTCAGCTTGAAGGTGACCGACATGTCGTCGATCTTGATGTCGTCGGCGAGCTCGCCCTTGAACTTGTCGCGGTCGTAATAGGGCACCCCGCCGGGGCCGCTCTTCATCTCGTGGCTGATCAGGCGGTCGTAGCAATTCCAGGACACCTCATAGCCGGGCACGTTGGTGCCAACGCCGTGGATGTCGAGATTGTTGGGGCCGCCTTCCGAGACGATCAGCAGCGTCTCCGAGCGGGCGTCGGCCTGGGCCGAGGAGATCACGGACGGCATGGCCGGAAGCGCCGCGCCTGCGGCCAATCCGGAAACGGACTTGAGGAAATCGCGGCGCTTCATGAAATCGCTCCAACACAAAAGTTTCTGGTTGGAACTGGATTCGCAAGGTTCGTGCCAAAGCTTAATGAAGCCTTAGGAGTTAGCTAACTCGTTGTTAGACAACGAGATAAGCGCAATCTGAGGAATTGAGCATTAATTGAGCAACCATTATAATTGCATACAAAGATAGAATTTTGCTTGAGAATTAGGCTGAAAAATTGAGCGCTGCCGATTTGAGCAGGCTCAGGGGGCTACCTCAGCCCGGCCAGATCAGCTCCTGAAGCGCGACGAGATCGTCGGCCTTCTCCTGCCAGCCCTCGATGCAGATGTGACTGTTGAGGTCGCTGGCCTGGTGCAGCAGCATCAGGGCCATCAGGCGCCGCCTGAGCGTGTCGTCCAGCGTCGCATAGCCAAAGCCTTCGAGCAGGCTGCGCACCCTCCCCGGCCGGCCCGCCGCCATGAAGGCGCTGGGGCCGAGCAGATCGTAGTCGCGCCAGCCCGCCCGCACATCGCCGAAATCGAACAGGCCTTTGAGCGACCATTCGCCGTCATCGCAGGCGAGCAGAAAATTTTCCGGGATGTATTCGCCGGTCAGGATCACCGGTGGCGCGTCCATCGGAATGAGGCCGGCGGCCGCCTCGCGCAGGAGATCGTCGAGGCCATCGAGGAATTTCGGCGCAAGGCCGAGACGCTCGTGCCTGCTACGGCAACCCTGCATCTGCCGGTGCATGAATTCATCCCAGCGCGGCTCGATGCTTGCGAGAGGACCAAGCGGCGCGCGCTGCACGGAGGCGATGGTCTCGCCGATCTGGCGCAGCACACGCTCCTTCTGGTGTTCCGGCAAAGACGGCCAGACCTCCGAGCCGAGCGAGCCTGATAGCCGCGTGATGACGAGATAGGGCCAGCCGTCGCGCATCCCTTCTGCGACGATCTCGGGGATCGGCAGCGAGAGGCGACCCGCGAGCTGGGTCAGCGAGCCGCGCTCGGAGACGAATTGCGCGCCGAGCAGCGGCGGAAAGATCTTCAGGATCAGGCGCTCACCGAGGCCGACCACGAGATTGGTGCCTGTGATAAACACATGCGGCGAGCTGATGTCGAGGCCGTGGCCGCGCGCGATGTCGAGCGCAATCGGCAGCCATCGCGCCCTGTCGGCGCGCAAGGCGCGGTAGGCCTCGAGGCTCGTCGACGCGGACGATCCCCAGGCGCCGGCGAAATCCGGCGGCAGCGTCTCCTCCGTCAAAGCGCCCGGTCCTGCACGGTGTTAATCCAGGACATCCTTGACGCTGTTCTTGATGGTCGAGGGGACCGCATGCTCGGGGACTTCGATGGTCTTGGCGCCGCGCGTGATCCGGTAACTGAACGCATCGGCCTGGCCGGGATGCGCGGCAGGGACCTTGGTCGGATCGGCAAACAACGATTCCACAGTCTTCTGATCGGCGTCCGACAGATCCGACACCGCCACTTCACCGCGACTTTTGAGGTGAGGGCCGCCGAATCCGGCGAACCCTCCGACGCGCTCGATCTTCAAGCGATCCACGCTTCCTTCCTTTCATGACGCGCTTTACGTCGCGCGCAGTATCCGACCTAGAGCCCGACCTTCTTCCAGCCGGCATCTACGGCGGCGAGGACGGCGGCATCACCAGGATACAACGTATGAGCACCCTGCCGGGTCCGCGCCGCAAACGCCGTCATCGTCATGTTCGGCGTCGGCCCGAAGCCGGTGAGCGAATGATACCACACCTGCCCGATCTTGGCCCAACTGTATCCGCCAAGCGTGGTGCACGCCGTGCAGAAGGCGAGGTTCGGCGGCCCGCTGGAGTAATGCGGATCCATGCCGGGGGTGATTTGCGAATATTTGGTCGGTTGCGGCGCCAGGCAGTGCTTGGCTGCGGGATTGGCCATGTCGCGCAGGCAGGTGAAGCCCCTCTTCTTGGCGGCGGAACCCATGATGTCCTTGCCGATCAGCCAATCCGCCTTCTTGACGTCCTGCTTGGCTTCCCACTGCCGGAACATCGAGCCGAAGCAGTCGGAGATGCTCTCGTTGAGGCCACCGGCATCGCCGCTATAGGCGAGCTGGAGGCTGTGCTGGGTCACGCCATGGGTCAGCTCGTGGCCGATGACGTCGTTGCCCTTGGTGAAGTCGACGAAGATGCTGCCGTCGCCGTCGCCATAGATCATCTGCGAGCCGTTCCACATCGCGTTGTTGTACTTGTCGCCGAAATGGACCGACGACATCATGGTCATGCCGTGATCGTCGATCGAATTGCGGTTGAAGACCTGCTGGTAGAACTTGGCCACCTTGGTGGTCTGGTTGAAGGTGCGCTTGACGGAGCCGTCCGAGGACGTCTTCGGCTTCGGGATCGGCGTCCCCGGCAGCGTCTGCGTGTGCTTGCAGTCGTAGACCGTGACGGACGGCGCGGCGGCAAGCGTCACCAGGCCGCTGGCGCGCGCCGCCACGACGTTGGTCAGTTTCGCCGCCTGCGTCCGCATTTCGCGCAGTTCATGACTGACCTGGACGGTATCGACCAGTTGCTTGCGAACCACAGCGGACAGCTTCTTGTCCTGGGAGAGTTTGGTCAGAACGTCATTCGGGATGATGCAACATGTGCAAGGCATGGGTGATCTCCATTACAACTTTTCCGAAAAAATGACATAAGAAACAACCTGAAGATTATATCTGCCGGCGTACAGCCCATGTGAAGTGGCTCACACGGGCGCTACGGATTCGAGAGCGTGGACCTGCGGCCAATTGCGCCGCGAGCTTGCACACTCCGTCAGATTGCAAGATGTCCGATGATGTTCGCTGGTGCGGCGAACGTCACGCTTGTCGCGGCGGCGCCTATCGCTCCGGGCTGGCGCGCTCGAACTGGCGCAGCAGCTTGTTGCCGCGCTCGACCGCGGAATCGAGCGCTGATTGCGCGCTCTTCTGGCCGGCAAAGGCCTGCTCGAGCTCGTCCTCGATCACGCCGCGGATCAGCACGAAGGAGCCGAGCCGGATGCCCTTCGAATTCTCGGTCGGCGGATGCAGCGTGATCTCCTCGAACGAGATCGCGAAGCCCGGATTGCGCTCGTAGAAGCCTTGCGCGCGCGTCAGCTCGAAGGCGGCGCGGGTCACAGGCAGATAGCCGGTGTTCTGGTGCCAGGCGGCCTGCACGCCGGGCTGCGACAGATAGGCGAAGAAGCGCGCCACGCCCTTGTACTCGTCGCGCGGGCGATCGCGCAGCACCCACAGCGTGGCGCCGCCGATGATCGAATTCTGCGGCGCGCCCGCGACGTCGGGCCAATACGGCATCATGCCGTAGCCGATGTCGAATTTCGAATTGGCCTTGATGTCGGCGCGCGTCGCCGAGGAGCCGATGAAGATGCCGCATTCGCCGTTCTGGAAGCGCGGCTCGGCCGACTGGCCGCGGCCGCCATAGTCGAACAGTTTTGTCTTTTGCCATTCGGCGAGTTGGGCGACGTGCTTGACGAGAAGCGGATTGTTGATGCTGAGCTCGGCATCGAGCCCGGCAAAACCGTTGGTCCGCGTCGCCAGCGGCAAATTGTGGTACGCGGAGAGATTCTCGACATGAATCCAGGACGGCCATGACGTGGTGAAGCCGCACACAGCGCCGCGGTCGCGCAGGCGCTTTGCAGCGGCGCCAAGCTCGGGCCAGGTTTTTGGCGGCTTGTCCGGATCGAGGCCCGCGTCACGGAACATGGTCTTGTTGTAGTAGAGGATCGGCGTCGACGAATTGAACGGGAACGACAACAGATTGCCGGCGGCATCGGTGTAGTAGCCGGAGACGGCGGGGAGGTAATCGTTGAGCGAGAACGGCTCGCCCTGATCCCGCATCAGGCTGAACACCGGATAGATCGCGCCCTTGGCCGCGGTCATGGTCGCGGTGGCGACCTCGTTGACCTGGACGATCGCGGGCTGGCTGCGCGAGCGGAAGGCGAAGATCGCTGCCGTCACCGTCTCGGTGTAATTGCCCTTGTAAGCAGGCACGATCCGGTAATCGGATTGCGAGGCGTTGAAGTCGGAGGTGAGCTTCTCCAATTGCCGGCCGAGCTCGCCGGACATGGCGTGCCACAGCGCGATGTCGGTGGCGGCGCGCGCCTGCGAGGAGAACGTGAGAGCCGCGGCGGCGACGATCTGCAAAAGGCGCAATGCTGACATCACGATGGCTCTTCCCGTGTCGCGTGGCAAAAGGCGACCATAGCCTGCTTACGGCGCGGCCTTGGCGGTTTCAACCGGAATGAGGCCTGCCCGCGCCGCACAATCCCCCCGTGGGGGTGGTGCGGGATGGCCTTCCCTTAACCATCTGCTAGATTGCATTGAACCTTTTGGCCCCGCCATAGACTCCATCTCCGAGGGGTTGAGTGTGCCAGTGTTGAACCGTGCCGAACTCTCACGGACCGGGGTGATTTTCGTCGCGCTTCTGCTCGCCATCTGCGCGACGAGCGCCGTTGCGCGCGAGTTTCGCGCCGCCGACACCCAGACCGAGGATTATCCGACCGTCCAGGCGCTGCGCTACATGGGCGCGCTGATCGCCGAGCGCACCGGCGGCCGCCACGAGATCAAGGTGTTCCACTCCCGCCAACTCGGCGAGGAAAAGGAGACCATCGAGCAGACCCGGGCCGGCGCGATCGACCTCAACCGGACCAATGTGGCGCTGATCGGCAATTTCGTCCCGGCGATGAACGTGCTGGCGATGCCGTTCCTGTTCCGGTCCATCGAGCACATGCAGAAGGTGCTGGACGGACCTGTTGGCAGCGAGATCCTCGGCAGCTTCGAGCCCTATGGCTTCGTCGGGCTCGCCTTCTACGATTCCGGCGCGCGGTCGATCTACAACGGTGCCCGCCCCGTCAGAAGCGTCGCCGACCTCAGGGGTCTGCGGATCCGGGTACAGCAGTCGGAGTTGATGAGCCAGATGATCCGCGCGCTCGGCGCCGAACCGGTCGAGATGCCCTATGGGCAGGTGCTCGCCGGGCTTGCCAATCATCTGATCGACGGTGCCGAAAACAACTGGCCATCCTTCGTGACGACGGACCATTACAAATATGCCGGCTACCTCGCGCTCACCGAGCACACGATGAGCCCCGAAGTGCTGGTGATCTCGCTCAAGGCCTGGCGCAGCCTGTCGGCCGACGACCAGCAGATTTTCCGCGAGGCCGCGCAGCGCTCCAGCCGCTTCATGCGCGAGAAGTGGCGCGACCTCGAGGAGCAGTCGCAGCTCAAGGCGCAGGCGGCCGGCGTCACCATCGTCAGGGATATCGACCGCAAGCCGTTCGAGGACGCGATGGCCGCGATCTATGCCAAGGCCGGAAGCGATCCCGCCGCGGCCGCGCTGATCGAACGCATTCGCAAGGTGGAGTGAGCCCTCTTGGCTGCACTTGGACACAGCGAGCATGCAGACCGGCCGCCCGGCCCGATCGGACGGCTGCGCGCACGCCTCGTCGGCGTGCTGCGCGCGGTGCCGATCCGCTGGCGCATCCTGTCGATCGCGGCGCTGAACTCCGCCGTGGTCGTAGTGCTGGTCGCTCTGATCTGGAACGGCTCGCAGGTGCTGGGCTCGGCCTGGGACGACGTGCGCCAGGTGCGCGAATCCGACCGCATCCTGGCGCTGCTCGAAAGCGAGACCGGGCGCCTGCACAATCTGATCCACCGCTACATCAACCAGCCGAGCCCGGACCTGTTCGCCGAGATCCTGCTGCTGCGCGAGGCGGTGCTGGGCACCTTGACCGACCGCGCCGCCAAGGACCCGATGCTGTCGGGCTCGGTCGAGGAGCTCGAGCGCACCACCGACCGCTTCCTCAACGGCTTCGGCGAGCTGCGCAGCGTGCAGGCGACCATCGCCAGCACCTATGAGGACCAGGTGCAGGGCCCGGCCAGGGACATGGCGGGCCTCTACTCCATCATCGAAGGCGCCACCGGCCATCGCGACGCGCTGATCTGGCCCTCGCTCGGCAAATCGCGCGAGGCCTTCACCGCGATGCTGGTCGCGGCCAATTCCTATTATCTGTCGCTGTCGCCGGGCGCCGCCGACGACGCACGCCGCAACACCGAGACGATCGAGAAGACCATTCCGGTCATGATCGACCTCGCCGACAACGATCTCCAGCGCATGGCGCTGCAACGGTTGGCGGCCCGCACCATGGCGTTGCGCGAGGGGTTTGCCAAACTCTCCGAGCAGCTGACGAGCCGCACCGAGCTGCTCCGCAACACCATCGACGCCAGCCAGGCCGAGGCGATCGGCGCGATCGACGACCTCTCCACCAAGATGCGCCAGCGCGAGCAGAAGGCGCAGGAGACCTTCGACCGCACGCTGGCGGATATTTCGCGGCGCGTGCTGTCGATCGCGGTGATCTTCCTCGGCATCATCCTCACCGCGGGCGTGCTGATCGCGCTGTCGATCCGCCTGCCGCTGCAGCAGATCATGGCGGCGATGCGCGCGATCACGCTCGGCGACCTCGACCGCGAGGTGCAGGGCACACGCGCGCGCGACGAGGTCGGCGCCATGGCGCGCGCGGTGGAAGTGTTCCGCGAGAACGCCATCGCGAAACGCCAGACCGAGGACGAGCTGCGCGCCTCCAAGGAAAAGGCCGAGAGCGCGCTGCTCGAGCTCAACACCGCGCAGCAGAATCTGATCGACGCCGAACGGCTCGCCGCGCTCGGCGGCCTCGTCGCCGGCGTCGCCCACGAGGTCAACAACCCGATCGGCATCAGCCTCACCGTTGCTTCAAGTTTTGCCCGGCGCACCGACATTTTCGAGGCCCAGCTCAAGGGCGACGGCGGCCTGCGCCGCTCGCAGCTGGAGGAGTTCGTGCAGTCCTCGCGCGACGCCTCGCAGCAGCTCGTCGCGAATCTGACGCGCGCCGGCGAGCTGATCCAGTCGTTCAAGCAGGTCGCGGTGGACCGCTCCCATGCCGAGCGGCGGCAGTTCTCACTCAGCGAAGCCACCGACCAGATCATCGCCAGCCTGCGCCCGGTGCTGAAGCGCTCGCCGACCACGCTCCAGGTCGACGTGCCCGAGGGGCTGCTGCTCGACGGCTATCCCGGCTCCTACGGCCAGATCCTGACCAATTTGTTCCTCAACGCCGCCAACCACGCCTTCGCCGACGGGCGCGCCGGCACCATCACGATCTCGGCGCGGCCGCGCGGGGCCGACGACATCGAGATCATTTTCACCGACGACGGGGCCGGCATGACCCCCGACGTGCAGCGCCAGGCCTTTGACCCATTCTTTACCACCCGGCGCAACGAAGGTGGCACGGGACTGGGCTTGCATATCGTCTATAACCTTGTCACCCAGCAGCTGGGCGGGCGGATGATGCTGGAATCCAAGCTGGGACAAGGCACCACTTTTCGCATTATCATGCCCCGGGTCGCCAAGGGCGGCGCGCAAAGCACAGAGACTGACGGGACTTCTCAATGGCCGAACAGGACGATGTCCTCCACCTGATCGACGATACCGGTACCGCGTCGGAGGATACGGACACCCGGAAATGGAAGATCGCCGTCATCGACGACGATCCGGCCGTGCATGACGGCACCCGTTTTGCGCTCTCGGACTATTCCCTCAACGGCCAGGGCCTGGAGATCCTCTCCGCCCATTCCGCGGCCGAAGGTCGCAAGCTGATGGCCGCGCACAGCGACATCGCCGCGGTGCTGCTCGACGTCATCATGGAGACCGACGTCGCCGGCCTCGAGCTGGTCGAGTTCATCCGCAACGAGCTCAAGAACGAGACCGTGCGCATCATCCTGCGCACGGGGCAGCCGGGCCAGGCGCCGGAGCGGCGCGTGATCGTGCAGTACGACATCAACGACTACAAGGCCAAGACCGAGCTGACCGCCGACAAGCTGTTCACCTCGCTGACCGCGGCGCTGCGCTCCTATCAGCAGCTCGAACGCATGGTGCAGACGAGGCGCGGGCTCGAGATCATCATCGATGCGGCCTCCACGCTGTACGACTTCAAGTCGATGCAGCGGCTCGCCGAGGGCGTGCTGACCCAGCTCGCCTCGCTGCTCAATGTCGATTGCGCCGGTATACTGGTTTTGCGCGACAATGGCGGCATCGACCCCGAGCTCTCGGTGCTCGCCGGCAGCGGCTGCTACAGCCGCTTCATCGGCACGACATCATCCAAGGCACTCGACCCTGATTTGCGCGTGATGGTGGAAGCCGCCTTCCAGGGTCGCAAGAACGAATTCGCCGACCACCGCAGCGTGATCTATTTGCGCACCGGCTCTGGCCGCGAGGTCGTCGTGCTGCTCCAGGCCGAGCGCGAATTGTCCGAGACCGACCGCTCGCTGGTCGAGATCTTCTCCTCCAGGCTCTCGATCGCGTTCGACAATGTCATCCTCTATCAGCAGCTCCAGGACGCCAACACCCAGCTCGAAGACCGCGTCGCCCAGCGCACCCGCGCGCTGATGCAGGCCAACCGGCGCCTGTCGGCGCAATGGCTGCGGCTGCAGCGCGCCAACGGCTTCAAGAACGAGATTCTGGGCACCGTCGCCCACGATCTGAAGAATCCGCTCGGCGTCATCCTCGGCCGCACCGAGATGCTGAAGGAGCTGATCTCGACCGGGGCATCGTCGAGCGGCGTGGTCGCCCAGGTCGACCACATCCGCGACGCCACCAAGCGCCTGACCACGATGGTCGATCATTTGATCTCGGACGCGATGGCCGATGCCTTCGACATCACCATCCGCCGCGAGCCGGTCGACGTCGCAGCACTGGTCAAGGAGGTCGCCGACGCCAACCAGCCGCTCGCCGTCAACAAGCAGCAGACGATCAGCCTCGCCGCGCCGTCCAACATCGTCACCATGTGCGACACCGACCGCATCCGCGAGGCGATCGACAATCTGATCAGCAACGCCATCAAATACTCGCCGATCGGCGGCAAGATCAGCGTCGCCGTCACCCATGAGGGCAGCGACACCATCGTCCGCGTCAGCGACGAGGGCGCCGGCTTGTCGCCGGAGGATCTCGGCCGGCTGTTCGGCCGGTTCCAGCGGCTGTCCGCAAAACCGACCGCCGGCGAGAGCTCGACGGGGCTTGGGCTGTCCATCGTCAAGCGTATTATCGACATGCATGGCGGCGAGGTGACAGCCGACAGCGACGGCCCCGGCAAGGGCTCGACCTTCACCATCACCCTCCCCGCGACCGAACTGCCGTGATGTAGAGACCATGACCCAAAGCCAGCACATCATGATCGTCGACGACGAGGCCCCGGCCCGGGAGATGGTCGGCGATTACCTCAAGATGCACGGCTTCACCGTGACGCTGTGCGACGGCGGCAAGAGCTTGCGCGCCGCGATCGACGGCGGCATGCCCGACCTGGTCGTGCTCGACCTCAACATGCCCGAGGAAGACGGCCTCTCGATCATCCGCGACCTCAAGAGCCGCATCAACGTGCCCGTCATCATGCTCACCGCAACGGCGAGCCCGATCGACCGCGTCGTCGGCCTCGAGCTCGGCGCCGACGATTACGTCGCAAAACCCTGCGAGCTGCGCGAGCTGATGGCGCGCATCCGCTCGGTGCTGCGCCGGAGCGCGCCGGTGAAGGCCGTGGCGGCGGAAACCTCGGCTGCGAAATCGGACAAGGATCAGCTGGTCCGCTTCGGCACCAAATGGCTCGACCTCGAAGCCCAGGCGCTGCGCGACGACGAGGGCAACGAGCATCCGCTGACGGCGTCCGAGTTCGGATTGCTGAAAGTGTTCGCGGCCAACCCGAAGCGCGTGCTGTCGCGCGAGCGCCTGCTCGAACTCGCCAATGCGCGCGACGCCGAAGCCTTCGACCGCGCGGTTGATCTGCGCATCATGCGCATCCGCCGCAAGATCGAGCCCGACCCGGCAAAACCCGCCGTGATCCGCACCATCCGCGGCGGCGGCTATCTGTTCTCCCCGGCTGGCGAGAAGGCGTAGCGCGCGCGGCGGGCGCGGTGCCGTAGCCCGGATGGAGCGCAGCGCAATCCGGGGCGCGAGCGCCCATCTGAAATGACAGCGGTGGGTGTGGCGCGACCGAACGCAAGAGCCGGAAATACGTTCCCGGCGGCTTTAGGCGCCGCCAAATCCCCCACCCCGTATTTTCCGTACATTGAAATTGCACGACTTTTTGCCCCGAATGTTTCGTCGCAGCCTCGCGCACGAAACAATTTGGCGGCGCACGAAACCATTTTCCCCTTTTCGTGCAGACGTCCCGAAACGTTGGCTCATTAACACTTTGGTCCAAGGAAACGCCGCTCGGTTGCGGCGCTACGGGGAGCCAAGTCTATGCCGAACGTCATCGCCATCAACGCCCAGGCCAGCCAGAGCATCGTCGCCGCTCAAGCGACCTCGGACGATATGCTTCTTGAAAGCATTGCCGACGGCAACCGGACGTCCATGCACATTCTCTATTGCCGTCATAACGTGCGGGTCTATCGCTTCATCCTGCGCATCGTTCGCGACGCCACCACGGCGGAAGACCTGGTCAGCCAGGTGTTCCTCGACGTGTGGCGGACCGCCGGCCAGTTCCAGGGCCGCTCGCAGGTCTCGACCTGGCTGCTCTCGATCGCCCGCTTCAAGGCGCTGACTGCGATGCGCCAGCGCCGGTTCGAGGACATCGACCAGGAAGACGTGCGCCAGATCCCTGACGATTGCGACACGCCGGAGACCTCGCTCGATCGCAGCGACACCAGCGCCATCCTGCGCGCCTGCGTGCAAAAACTGTCACCCGCGCATCGCGAGATCATCAACCTCGTCTACTACCATGAGAAGTCGGTGGAGGAGGTCGGTCAGATCATCGGCATCCCCCAGAGCACGGTGAAGACGCGGATGTTCTATGCCCGCAAGCAGCTGGCCGATTTGCTTAAGGGCGCCGGCGTCGATCGCTTCGCCGCCTGAAGTTCAGATATTTCAATGGGATAGGACCTTGGCTTAGGCCCTGTCCCGGACACGGAAGTGTTACCGGCGACGAAACAATTGAAACAAAGCACAACATCAGCCGGAAAAACTTCCTCCCTATAAAGCTCACATACGGTTTCGTTAAACCTCCCAAGACCTCCAGCGACCCGGACGATGCCCCCGTCCGGGTCGTTTTGTATTTGGGGGGTGATGCGGGCGTTGGGAGCCTCGACGCCCCTCCATCGTCATGGCCGGGCTCGACCCGGCCATCCACGCCTTGAGCCGCAGCACGAAGAACGTGGATGCCCGGGACAAGCCCGGGCATGACGAGCTCGGACAAGTCGGCTCCGTCACAAACACGTGACGCCGCGTAACGACCGCCCCACCACGCGCGAACTGCCCTCGTGACCTCTCCCGCGAGTGCCCCATGCTCGATCTGATCTTCGCTCTCCTCGCCGGCATCCTCACCATCGCCGCGCCCTGCACGCTGCCGATGCTGCCGATCCTGCTCGGTGCCTCGATCGGGCGCGCGGGACATTTGCGGCCCGCGATGATCGCGCTCGGCTTCGTCATCTCGTTCTCGGCCGTCGCGCTGCTGCTCGGCGCGCTGACGCGGCTGTTCGATTTCGATCCGAACGTGCTGCGCGAGGCGGCCTCCATCCTGCTGCTCGGCTTCGGCCTGTTGATGCTGTGGCCGGCGCCGTTCGAATGGCTGTCGATCCGGCTCAATGGCTGGCTCGATCTCGGCAATCTTGGCGCCACGCAGCGCGAGGGCGCGCTCGGCGGGCTCGTGCTCGGCACCACGCTCGGCCTGGTCTGGACGCCCTGCGCCGGGCCCGTGCTCGGCTCGATCCTGACGCTGGTCGCAAGCCAGAAGAACGCCAGCTGGGCCGGCACGCTGCTGATCGCCTACGCCATCGGGGCTGCGATCCCGATGCTGGCGATCGCCTATGGCGGACAGGCCGCGACCACGCGGGTGCGCAGCCTCGCCCGCATCTCGCCGCGGCTGCAGCAGGGCTTTGGTGTCGTCGTGATCGCTTTCGCCGTCGCCGCCTATTTCCAGTACGACACGCTGATCGTGGCGTGGCTCACCGGATTTTATCCCACCGGCCAGATCGGCCTGTGATCATCCCAGAACTTCACCGGAGGACGCTTCCATGACTTTCAAACTGCTCGCCGTCTCTGCCGCGCTCATCGGCATCGCTGTGACAGGCGCCGTCATCCCCGGCATCTGCGACGAGGCCGCGCGAGCCACGCCTGTCGTCACCGCCGCCGCGAGCCAGCAGACTGCGCCTGATTTCACCGGCATCAGCACCTGGTTCAACTCGAAGCCGCTGAGCCTCGCCGACCTCCGCGGCAAGGTCGTGCTGGTCGATTTCTGGACCTATGGCTGCGTCAACTGCGTCAACACGCTGCCGCATGTCACCGACCTCTATGCCAAGTACAAGGACCGGGGTCTCGTCGTGGTCGGCGTGCACACGCCGGAATTCCCGTTCGAGCGCTCGGCCTCCAACGTGCAGGCCGCTTTGAAGCGTCACGGCATCACCTATCCGGTGGCGCAGGACAATGATTCCAGGACCTGGAACGCCTACAGCAACCAGTATTGGCCGGCGCAGTACATCATCGACCAGACCGGCAAGATCGTGTTCCAGCACGCCGGCGAAGGCCGCTACGACGAGATCGACCGCACGGTGGCAAAGCTGCTCAACGCCAGCAGCTAGTGCGGCTCTGACATCGCGCGGCGGGCTTCGCCTAACGTCCTTGTTGCTTGACTCCTCGGACCCGTCCATGGAGTTTCGCGGCATCGGAATCAGCCGCCCGCTATGGACGACGCGCCCACCAGCACCGACATCCGCCTTCGTGAAGGCGCCTCGATCGCGCAGCGGCTGGTCATGTCCGGCTTCGCGGCGGCCGTCGCGCTGTGCTTCACGCCGGGCCTGTTCACGCACGACACGCTGGAAATCATCATCTCGGTGGTTGCGCTGCTGGTGGGAGCAGGGTTCGTCGTCGGCATCATGATGGCGCCGGCGGTGGTGTGGATCATCACCCCGCGCGAGATTCTGATCGGGCATCAGCGTCCGTTCGGAAAACTCCAGACGCGGATCGTCACGAAGGACGAGATCACGGGGTTAGAGGTTCCCGGCAGCAAAAGGGTGAAAGCGCGTTTCCAACTCGTCTTCACGCTTGTCTCGGGGGAGCGCCTGACGTCGCCGCCGATCTCGGATGTCACGCATGTTCGTGACACCGTGGCCCGGATCGCCGCGCAATTCGGCGTTCCCAATGTCGAGGAGCCGATCAATCCGCTCGATGCCAGCAATGCCGAGATGCATCTCGGCGAGCCACTCGAGGCGTTTTCGCAGCGGGACATCAGGATCGTCGCGCTGATCGCAATCGCCTTGTCCGCCGTGCCCTACGCCTACAAGCTCTGGCGCGGATGGCCGCCCACCCATGTGGACATCCTGCTGCTGCCGCTCGGCGCGATCGCGGCATTCGCCGTGTATCGATACGCCAACCTCGTGACCGGCGCGTTCTGGATCATCCGGCAGGGCGACATCCGCGTCGAACGGCTGTGGGGCGACGGCACGCCGCGCGCGGACCATATCGAGGGACATGAGGTGAAGACGATCACCGTCGACCGCCGCGGCCGCTCGGAGGACGAGCACTGCATCGTCACCATCCGATTACGCTCGGGGCGACGGTTTCGCAGCCCCCGCGTCGGTTCGAGGATCGAGGCCCGCGCTGTGGGGACCGAAATCGTGCGGCGGCTTGGGATCGCGGCGGAGAATAACCGGATTTAGCTGGCGTCCAGTGCCAATTGTCGAAGTCGATGTTTCCACGAGCGCGGTCTGAACCTCTCCCGCTCGCGGGAGAGGTCGCCGCGCAGCGGCGGGTGAGGGTTCTCTCTTCTGGGGGGATCTCCCTGGAGGAGAAACCCTCTCCCCAGCCCTCCCCCGCAAGCGGGGGAGGGAGCGCATCGAGCCTGGTCGCCGCAATCTGGGCTTTTCGCGCCATCCCCTGTTTGTGGCATTGCGAGGGGCCCGTCAAAAAACCAAAGCATTCTCGTGACATACCAGCCGGGCGTGCCATCAACTTGCCATGAAGATGGCCCTGAGATTTGATGGTTCCAGATGATTTCGGCCTTGGCCGTGGGGAGAGCTTGAAATGACGGATTTTCGTCGCCTGACCGGGATGTTTGTGGCTGCAATCGGCCTGATCCTGTCCGCCCCCCATGCTTACGCCCAGCAGCCCGACCGCGGCGACGAGCCAGGCCTGGTCGCTGACGACTCCTATGAGCTCGATCCGGAATGGCAGAAGCAGGTCGTCTACTTCCGCACCACCGAAGCGCCCGGCACGCTCATCATCTCGACCGCCGAACGGCATCTCTATCTGGTCCAGCCCGGCGGCCGCGCGATCCGCTACGGCATCGGCGTCGGCCGCGACGGCTTCCAGTGGCAGGGGCTGGTGAACATCACCAACAAGAAGGAATGGCCGGACTGGACGCCGCCGCCGGAAATGATCCAGCGCCAGCCCTATCTGCCGCGCTTCATGGCCGGCGGCCCCGGCAACCCGCTCGGCGCCCGCGCCATGTATTTGGGCACCACGGTCTACCGCATCCACGGCACCAATCGGCCCGACACGATCGGCACCAAGGTGTCCTCGGGCTGCTTCCGGCTGGTCAACCGCGACGTCGCCGATCTCTACGATCGCGTCCCTGTCGGCACCAAGGTCGTGATCCGGCAGAAGCCCGAGCTCTGAGGCTTTTGATCCGAGCATGATCCCTCCGGATCATGCTCGTCGCCCTCCTCCAAATTCCTTTTCCCGATTTTTCGAGAGAGCAACATGATGCGCACATTTCGAGGCGGCCTGCTGATCGGGCTCGCGGTTGCCGTGCTGGTCGGCGTCCTGGCGGTGATCTACGAGTTCTACGATACCCGCACGCTGAAGCGCACCGTTCGCCGCGGCGAAGTGCTGTGCGGCGTCAACAAGGGTCTGCCGGGCTTCTCGATCCCCGACGACAAGGGCAACTGGACCGGCTTCGACGTCGATTTCTGCCGCGCGGTGGCCTCGGCCATCTTCAACGATCCGAGCAAGGCGAAGTTCGTTCCGCTCGACGCCAGCGAACGCTTCAAGGAATTGCAGAGCCGGAAGGTGGACATCCTCTCGCGCAACTCGACCTGGAGCATGGCGCGTGAGCTCGACTACGACCTCTATTTCCCCGCGGTCGCCTATTACGACGGCGCCGGCTTCATGCTGCCGCGCGCCCGCAACAAGGAGACCTCGCTCGACCTCGACGGCAGCAAGGTCTGCGTGCAGTCCGGCACCACGACGCTGCTCAACGTCGCCGACTACTTCAAAGCCAACAACATGAAGTATGAAGAGGTGAAGTTCGACAAGCTGGACGACGTCGTGAAGGCCTACGACACCGGCAGGTGCGACACGCTCTCCGCCGACGTCTCCCAGCTCTACGCGCTGCGGCTGAACCTCGGCAAGCCCGGCGACCACATGATCCTGCCGGACATGATCTCCAAGGAGCCGCTCGCCCCCGTGGTGCGCCAGCGCGACGACGACTGGATGATGATCGTGAAGTGGACACTCTACGCCATGATCAACGCCGAAGAGCTCGGCGTCTCCTCGGAGAACATTGACGAGGCCCTGAAGTCGAAGAAGCCGGAAGTGATGCGCCTGGTCGGCACCGAGGGCAATTACGGCGAGCAGCTCGGCCTCACCAAGGACTGGGTCGTCCGCATCATCCGCAACGTCGGCAATTACGGCGAGATGTACGAGCGCAATATCGGCGAGAAGTCGAAGCTGAAGATCCCGCGCGGCATGAACCAGCTGTGGAATGCCGGTGGCGTGCAGTATGCGCCGCCGATAAGGTAACCGCTTTATCCTCCGTCATTGCGAGGAGCACAGCGACGAAGCAATCCAGAATCCCTCAGCGGGGACAGTCTGGATTGCTTCGCTACGCTCGCAATGACGGGATTGGGCTGGCGCCCTCCTCACTCTCAACTGTCATCGCCCGGCTTGACCGGGCGATCCAGTATTCCAGAGACGGTTGTGATTAATCGAGAGGCCGCGGCGTACTGGGTCGCCCGGTCAAGCCGGGCGACGACACTGATTGTGAGGCCGCTCCTCGCGCCTCACATCGCACCTCAATACCCCCGCGCCCGCGCCAACTGCTCGGTGTGGTAGTTCGCATCGCCGAACAGCTCCTCACAGACCCGCGCGCGCTTCATGAAGAAGCCGATGTCGAACTGGTCGGTCATGCCCATGCCGCCATGCATCTGCACGCCTTCCTGCACCGCGCGCGTGGCGGTGGTGCCGGCGCGGGCCTTGGCGACTGCGACGGCTGAGGCGGCCTTGGCGACGTCCGTATCCAGCGCCTGCAGCGCCTTCATGGTGGCGGCACGGGTGATCTCGATGTCGACATAGAGCTCGGCCGCGCGGTGCTGCAGCGCCTGGAATTCGCCGATCAGCTTGCCGAACTGCTTTCTGTTCTTGAGGTACTCGACGGTGCGGTTGAACACCTCTTCGCTGAGGCCGACCATCTCAGAGGCGACCGCGCCGCGGCCGATGTCGAGCACACCGCCGAGCAGGGCTGCGCCCTGGTCGACCTCGCCGAGCACACTGTCGGCGGTGACCTCGACATTAGCCAGCTCGATCCGCGCAGCATTGTGCGCGTCGACCATGATGGTGCGCTCGATCGCAACGCCCTTGGCCTTGGGGTTGACCAGAAACAGCGTCAAGCCGTCGCGCTCGCCGGCGCTACCTGCAGTGCGCGCGGCGACGATGAAGAGATCGGCGACGTGGCCGTCGACCACCAGCGCCTTGGCGCCGGAGAGCTTGAAACCGTTGCCGGCGCGCACGGCCTGCAAGCTGGTCTGGAGCGGGCGATGCTTGGCGCCCTCGTCGATCGCGAGCGTCGCGAGCAGCGAGCCGTTGGAAATCTTCGGCAGGTATTCGGATTTCTGCGCGGCATTGCCGCCGCGGTTCAGCGCCGAGGCCGCGACCACGCTGGTGGCGAGAAACGGCGACGGCATCAGGGTGCGGCCGATCTCCTCCATGATGATGCCGGCTTCCACGAAGCCGAGACCGCTGCCGCCAAACTCTTCCGGCACCAAGAGGCCGGCAAAGCCCATCTCGGCGAAGGAATGCCAAAACTCCTTGGAGAAGCCGGTGGGATCCTTGGAATCGCGCAAAGATCGCAGGTGCGACACCGGCGCCTTGTCGCTGATCAGCCCGCGCGCGCTGTCGCGGAGCATGGATTGTTCTTCGGTGAGGACGAGGGCCATGGTGCAAGGTCTCTGGTATCGCGTGAGATGCATATTGTTTGCTGTCATTCCGGGGCGATGCGCAGCATCGAACCCGGAATCTCGAGGTTCCGGGCTCGATGCTGCGCATCGCCCCGGAACGACGATCAAGCCCCCGGCAGATCGAGGATGCGCTTGGCGACGATGCCGAGCATCACCTCCGTCGTGCCGCCCTCGATCGAGTTCGCCTTGGTGCGCAGCCAGGCGCGCGGACGGGCGCCTTGCCTGGAGCGTTCGCTCTCCCATTCCAGCGCATCGACGCCGCCGGCCGACATCAGGATCTCGTAGCGGCGCTTGTTGAGCTCGGTGCCGTAATATTTCATCGCCGACGAGAACGCCGGGTGCGCCTGACCGGCCTTGGCGAGATCGACCGCACGCTCGGCGCAAGCTGCGAGCGCGGCTTCGTCGACGTCGAAGCTGGCGATCCGGCCGCGCAGCATCGCATCATCAAGCTTGCCTTGCGCATCGGTGCCGACCGAGTCGGCTGCGATCTGGCCAAGCGGACGGCCGACGCCGCGCTCGCCCATGCCTGAGATCATCGCGCGCTCGTGCTGAAGCAGATATTTTGCGACATCCCAGCCGCGGTTGACGGTGCCGACCACATGCGACTTCGGCACGCGGACGCCGTCGAAGAAGGTTTCGCAGAACGGCGAGTAGCCTGAGATCAAGAGGATCGGCTTGGTCGTCACACCCTTCGAGGTCATGTCGAACAGGATGAAGCTGATGCCGTCGTGCTTCTTCGCCGTGGGATCGGTGCGCACCAGGCAGAAGATCCAGTCGGCGTAATTGGCGTAGGAGGTCCAGATCTTCGACCCCGTGATGACGAAATCGTCGCCGTCGCTTTCGGCGCGAGTCTGGAGCGAAGCGAGATCGGAGCCGGCGTTGGGCTCGGAATAGCCCTGGCACCAGCGGATCAGGCCAGCCGCGATCTTCGGCAGATGCTCTTTCTTCTGGGCATCGTTGCCGTATTTCCGCAGCGCGGGCCCAAGCATCCAGATGCCGAAGCTCGAGAGCGGCGGACGTGCACCCATCTTCGCCATTTCGGCGCGCAGCACCTTGTGCTCGGCGGCGCTGAGGCCGCCGCCGCCGTATTCCTTCGGCCAATCCGGCACGGTCCAGCCCTTGTCGCGCATGCGCTCGAACCAGATGCGCTGCGGCTCGGAGGCGAATTTCGTATTGCGTCCGCCCCAGAACACGTCGGCGTCCGAGGTCGCGGGCTTGCGCATTTCCGGCGGGCAATTGGCTTCCAGCCAGGCGCGCGTCTCGGCGCGAAATTGTTCGAGATCGGCGGTCTCAGTCTCACTGGTTTTAGAGTCAGTCATTGGTCGTTTCCATCAATCAAAATCGGCTTGTTGGCAGCGACTCTGAGCCATCGCCTCGTGGAATTCAACCACTTCCGTGCCGCTGCATTCGGCTATAGTCGGAGCGACGGCGATGCTTGAAAACAAAGAGGAAAAGAGAATGCGCCTGAAACTTCTTTCGCCTGGCGAAATGAACGAGAGCCAGCGGCAGACCTATGACGAGTCGATTGCCGGCAAGCGCGGCAAGCCGCCGGCGCCGATGATGGCCTGGCTCAACAGCCCCGACATGGCCCGTCACGCCACACGGCTCGGCGAAGTGCTGCGCTACGACACGATCTTCCCGGCAAAGCTTTCGGAGATCGCGATCCTGGTGACGGCGCGGCACTGGACCGCGCATTATGAATGGTATGCGCACAAGCGCCTCGCGCTTGCGGGCGGCATGGATCCCAAAATCATCGACGCCATCCGCGACCGCCGCACGCCTGTCTTCGACGACCCCAAGGGCAAGATGATCTACGACGTCGCAAAATCGCTGCACGAGGGCCACGGCGTTGAGAAGGGGCTCTACGATGAGGCGGTGCGCGTGCTCAGCGAGCGCGGCGTGGTCGAGGTGATCGGGCTGTGCGGCTATTACACCATGGTGTCGATGACGCTGAACACCTTTGAGTTCGAGCTGCCGGAAGGCGAGATGCCGGAGCTGGCTTAGTTTCGTATCCGGATAGCGCAATTGCGCATCCGGAAACGCTGGGTTTCGGGATAGGCCAGTGGCGCTGTCCCGAGTCTCGACTTAAGTGGAGTTGGTCAACGGAGCAACCACATGTCGCAAAGCCCTGCCGTCGCCGCCGGCACCAGGATCGGCCACGTCCACCTCAAGGTCGCCGACCTCGATCGCGCGCTCGGCTTTTATTGCGGCGTGCTCGGCTTCGAGCTGATGCAGCGCATGGGCTCGGGCGCGGCCTTCATCTCGGCCGGCGGCTATCACCACCACATCGGGCTCAACACCTGGGAGAGCAAGGGCGGCTCGCCGCCGCCGCCGGGCACGACCGGGCTATTCCACACCGCGATCCTCTATCCGACGCGCCCCGCGCTGGCGGATGCGCTGCATCGGGTGCTGTCGGCCGGCATTGCGCTTGATGGCGCGAGCGACCACGGCGTCAGCGAGGCGCTGTATCTGCGCGATCCCGACGAGAACGGCGTGGAGCTGTATTGGGACAAGCCGCGGGAGCAATGGCCGTTCGGGCCAGATGGCAAGTTGTCGATGTTTACGAAGCGGTTGGATGTCGAGGGGTTGCTAAAGCAGCGGGAGGGATAAGCACCGCTCTCTCCTCGTCATTGCGAGGAGCGAAGCGACGAAGCAATCCAGACTGCCTCTGCGGAGAGCTTCTGGATTGCTTCGCTGCGCTCGCAATGACGGAGTTTGCGGAGGCACCTTCGCGACTCTAGGCCACCTTCGCGCGCGGCTTTCCCCGCACCATGATCAGCGCCGCCGCCACCACCTCCAGCGCGATGCAGAGATAGAACGGCAACGCGTAGCCGCCGGACCAATCGCGCAGCAAGCCGACAACGCCGGGACCGAACGCATAGGTCACCTGGTTGATCGCCGTGTTCAGGCTGATCAGCACGCCGAACGAGGCGGAATCGAACTCCTGCTGCACGATCAGCGACGGCAGCGTGATGAGGTTGCCGACGGAGAAGCCGAACACTGCGCAGGCCGCAATCAGCACGTAGTCATTGTGCAGGTTAATGACGACGCAGAGCGCTGCCGCCTGACTCAGGAACGACAGCGCCGAGGCGAGGCGCTGGTTGAGGCGGTCGATCACCATCGAGAACAGCACCCGGCCGACCACGGCCATCGCCGTCAGCACCGCGACGGCCACCGCCGCGCGCTCGCGGCCGATCACGGGATCGAGAAACGAGATCAGGTGCACGATGAAGCCGACTTGGGCGAACAGCACCAGCGCAAACGCGGTCGTCACCGTGAGAAAGCCGACATCGCGCAGCGCCCAGGCGCGGATCTGCGTCGATGATTGCGGCTTTGCCTTTGCCGTCGCGTGCCCACCATGGAGATCGGGCGGACGGCCGACGAGAAGGAGGATCACCGGCACGAGCAGCACCAGCATGGCACCTGACGTCGCGAACATCGCGTTTCCAAAGCCGATATGACTGATCATCATGACCAGCAGCGGCACGCCGACGATGCCGCCAAAACTGGCGCCGTTCAGCGCGAGGCTGATTGCCATGCCGCGCTTGTGGTCGAACCACAGGCTGATCGTGTTGGTGATCATGGCGAGGCTGGTGCCGGCCCAGCCGAAGGCGAGCACGGCATCCGCAAGATAAAGCTGCCAGGGCTCGCGCACCGCGCCGATCGCAACCGCAGCACCCGCCATCGCCAGCGTGCCCGCGATCAGGCAGATGCGCGGGCCGTATTTTCTGACGGCTTCGCCGACGAACACGACCAGCAGCGCACCGAACAGATAGAAGAACGTCGTTCCCGAGGAGATCAGCGAGGTCGGCCAGCCCCGCGCGCGCTGGAGCTCGGCGACATAGACGCTCTGGCCGTAGAAGCCGAGCCCCCAGCCGAAGGTCGCGAGCAGGAAGCAGACCGCGACGATGCGCCAGCCCTCGTAACGCAGGGAGGATTCGTCGATGCGAAGTTGTTGAGGATTATCAAGCATGCCGCTTACTCCGTCATGCCCGGGCTTGTCCCGGGCATCCACGTTCTTCGATTCGCGTCCAAGACGTGGATGGCCGGGACGAGCCCGGCCATGACGCAGCATCTATGATCTCACCTCAGAAAAGCACTTCGACGGCGATCGAAGTATCAATGCTGCTGACAGTCTCCTGCCAAACTACACGGCATCCGGGAACTCGCCCATCGCCGTTTCCAGCCGTGCCCTGCGGCGGCGGGCCCAGGAGACCAGCGAGAGCACGGCAAGACCCAGCACCACCGGCGGGAACACCACCATGTTCACCGCGGACCAGCCGTAATTGGCGAGCAATTGCCCTGACGAGAACGAGCCGATCGCCATCATGCCGAACACGAGGAAATCGTTGAAGGCCTGCACCTTGTTGCGCTCCTGCGGGCGGTGCGTCTCCAGCACCAGCGCGGAGGCGCCGATGAAGGAGAAATTCCAGCCGATACCGAGCACGATCAGCGTCGCCCAGAAGTGCATCGCGGTGATGCCGGAGAGGCCAATCGTGGCGGCGCCGGCTTCCAGCAGCAGGCCGGCGGCGACGATCTTCGGCGCACCGAAGCGCGCAATCAGCGCGCCGGTGAAGAAGCTCGGGCCGTACATGGCGACGATGTGCCATTGAATGCCGAAATTGGAATCGGACAGGCTGAGGCCGCAGAGCTTCATGGCGAGCGGCGCCGAGGTCATCACCAGATTCATCATGGGATAGGCGATGACGCCGCACAGCGCCGCCGCAATGAAGCGCGGCTGGCTGACGATGGTGAGCAGCGGCCGTCCGCCATGCAGATCAGCCGGGGCGGGCCTGGGCATATCGACGCCGGCGACGATGCCCATCGCGACCAGCGCGACCGCGGCCTGCACCAGGAAGCTGAAGGCGAACAGATAAGGCGACCAGACATCCATGGTCCATTGCACGAGCTGCGGACCGAGCACGCCGGCGAACACGCCGCCCGCCATCACCCAGGACACCGCCTTGGGCCGGTAGGCCGCGCTGGCACCATCAGCCGCGGCGAAGCGATAGGATTGCGCCACCGCGCCGTAGAGGCCGCCGAGAAAGGTCGCGACGCAGAACAGCGCGAACGATGCGTGCAAAATGGCGAATGAGCCGAGCAGACCGGTCAGCGCACCCAGACCGGTGCCGATGACGAAGGCGGCGCGGCGGCCGAAGCGGCGCGAGATCGCGCCCGTCGGCAGCGTGCCGGCGGCAAGGCCCACCACATACATCGAGATCGGCACCGTCGCGAACGACATGTCCGGCGCGAGCGTGGCGCCGACGATCGCGCCGGTCGCAAAGATCACCGCCGAATTGGCGCCGGTCAGCGCCTGCGCCGCGGCAAGGCGCACCACATTGGCACGCACGCGGGCATCGGCGTCAATTTGATCGGCTGAAGTCACGTCTAGCATCGGCATTTCCGCCCCAAGGGACTTTCGAGGGCCTTGTGATTCCCGGCACTATGGAGGGGCACGGGAGGGCCGGCAACCGGCGCAAACGGGCGCGGGCCATGCCTCTGACGCAATCGGACGGATGATAGCGGCGTGCGCCCTTGACGGCTTGCGCTCGATCAAATCCTATCCGCCGCGATCCCTGGGAGTTTCGTTCATGTCCGTCGATAACAGGCCCACGCTCAGCGCTCCCGACGACGATCCCTGGCTCTGGCTGGAGGAGATCGAAGGCAAGCAGGCGCTCGATTTCGTCGCGCGGCAGAATCAACTGACGCTGAGCGCGTTTGGTGGAAAAGCTTTCGAGCGCGACCGCGACATCCTCGCCACGATCTACGATCGTCCCGACAACATCCCCTATGTCAGCCGGCGCGGCACCGACCTGCACAATCTCTGGAAGGATGCCACCCATCCGCGCGGCCTGTGGCGGCGGACCACGCTGGCGGAATTTCGCAAACCAGATCCGGGCTGGGAGACCATGTTGGATATCGATCAGCTCGCAGCAAGCGAAGGCGAGGACTGGCTGCTCAGCGGGATCGCCACGATGCCCGGCAGCTCGCGGGCGATTCTGAGCCTGTCGCGCGGCGGCAGCGATGCCGTCACCTTGCGGGAATTCGACCTCGCCACGAAGAGTTTCGTGGCGGACGGATTTACGCTGCCGGAGGCCAAGGGCGGCGCGGACTGGCTCGATGCCGATACGCTGCTGCTGTCGAGCGCGCACGGCGAAGGCATGGCGACGAGTTCGGGATATTCGCGGACAGTTCGCCTGTGGCGGCGAGGCGAGCCTGTCGAGCATGCGCAGGTGATCATCGAGACCACCGCCGATCACATGGCGATGTCAGGCATGGCCGACGACACCGGGCCTGCACCGCGGGTCTGGATCGTCGATCAAATCGACTTCTTCAATCATGCGACCTGGCTGCGCGACGCCGCCGGCACGACGACGAAGCTCGATCTGCCGACCGGCATCTGGATGGAGGCGCATGGCGACTGGTTCGCGATCAAGCTGCGCAGGGACTGGCAGGTCGAAGGCCGGACCTATGCTACCGACACCGTGCTCGGCATGTCGCTCTCGGCGTTCCTCGCCGGCCGCCGCGATTTTGCCGTGCTGTTCGAGCCGGCGCCGCGGCGCGCGCTGCAAGGCCTGTTCTGGGTTGCGGGCAAGCTGGTGCTGTCGATCCTCGACGAGCTCAAACCGCAATTCGAGATCCGCACGCCATCTGCCACTGGCTGGAGCCGCGAGACGCTTCCCGGTCTTCCCGACATCGGTGTCGTCGACGTCTGGCCGCTCGATCGCCATCCGTCGGAGAGCAACGGTGATCTGCTCGCCAATGTGCAGGACCCGCTCACGCCGGCGTCGCTGCTGCTGATCGAACGCGGCGTCGCAAGCCCGACCGTGCTGAAGCAGGCGCCGAAGACGTTCACCGCCGACGGTCTCGTGGTGACGCAGCACGAGGCGATCTCTGTTGACGGCGAGCGCATTCCCTATGTCCAGACGGGCCCGGCCAAAGAGACCGGCGATGCGCCGGTTTATATGAGCGCCTATGGCGGCTTCGCCGTCGCGGTGAAGCCGTACTACAATCCATCACTCGGCAAGCTGTGGCTGGAGCGCGGCGGCACGACGGTGCAAGCGAATCTGCGCGGCGGCGGCGAGTTCGGCACGCGCTGGCACGATGCCGGCCGGCTTGCCGGCAAGAAGCTGTCGCACGACGATTTCGCGGCCGTGGCCGCCGATCTCGTCCGCCGCGGCGTCACGCAGCCGAAACGCATCGCTGCGCAGGGCGGCTCGAACGGCGGCATCCTGATCACCAACATGCTGGTGCGCTATCCCGAGCGCTTCGGCGCGCTGTTCTGCACCATCCCGCTGATCGACATGCGCCGCTACACAAAACTGCTCGCGGGCGCGAGCTGGATCGCGGAATATGGCGACCCTGACAAGCCGGAAGAGTGGGAGTGGCTGAAGACCTACTCCGCCTATCACAACGTGAAAGCCGGACAGGCTTATCCGCCGATCCTGATCGCCACCACCCGGCGCGACGACCGTGTCCATCCCGGCCACGCGCGCAAGATGGCGGCGAAGCTTCAGGCGATGGGCTATGAGGCCTGGTTCTACGAGCCGGAAGCCGGCGGTCACGGCTACGGCAAGGACAACAAGGAGCGCGCCGGCTTCGAGGTGCTCGGGTTTCGTTTCCTGAAGGACAGGATCGGCTGGCGGGACAGCGAGGCCTGACGGGCGCTTGAGCCGCGCTGTCGTGTGATTGGCTCAGTGCGAGCCAAGAGCGAGGCTTGCCTCTCCCGCTTGCGGGAGAAGCCGACGCACTCGAAGAGTGCGGCGGGTGAGGGTTCTCTCCTCTGGGAGGTTGTCCCGATGCGGCGACACCCTCTCCCCAACCCTCCCCCGCAGGCGGGGGAGGGAGCGCACCGCCGTTGTGGCTTAGCGCGAAAACACCAGCGTCAGATTGTTCGCGGGCATCTCGATCGTATCGACGAGGCCCAGGCCCACGGCGCGCGCGAGTGTTTCGACATCCCCGATATCACGCACGCCCCAGTCGGGATTGCCTTCGCGCAGCGAGGTGTCGAACACGGCGTTGCTGAGCGCGGTGTGCTTGCCGTCGCGCTTGAACGGGCCATAGAGGAACAGCTTGCCGTCGGCGCGCAAATAACGGCCGGCGCCGGCGAACAGGCCTTCGGCCACGGTCCACGGCGCGATATGGATGACGTTGGCGCAGAACACGGCCGCAAGACTGGTCGGCGCCTGACCGCTTTTCATCTCCGGGCACCAGTCGGGATCGGTGAGATCGATCCGCAACGGCGAGCGGATGTTTTGCAGGCCCGAATGGACGCGCCAGGCCTCGATGCTCTTGACGTGCCGCTGGTTGAGGTCGCTCGGCCACCAGATCAGGCCGGGCGTATGCCGCGCGAAATGGACCACGTGCTGGCCGGTTCCGCTGCCGACCTCGACCACGTTACCGGTCACGCCGGCAAGATGCTTCTCCAGGGCCGCCCAGAGCGGCTCGTGGTTGCGATGAAAGGCCGGCGCATCGAGACGGCCATCGGGCTCGACGCGCCCGCCGTCCCTGCCAAATTCAACGACATAGTCAGCCAATTGACGTCCCCGGGAAATGAGAGAGCAGACCAAAACGCAAGCAAGGACCAAACGCCCCGAACACATGCCGGTTAATCCCGGCCGATGAACGATCTATCTCTTCAGTTGCAATGCGGAAGATATTAACGCCATTTTGCGCCCTGCATAGTGTCGATTGTCAGGGCATGCCCTTTGTGCTTTGGAACACTATATTTCCGCGAACACGACCATCGATATAACGCCTCGGAACGTTGCCTTGACCGCTCTTCTCCGCAAACCCGCCCTGCTCCTCGCGCTGGCCGCCCTCACCGGCATGGCCATGAGCCCGGCACGGGCACAATCCGCCGTGACCGAGGGCCAGAAGCTCGCCTTCGACCGCGGCAAGGGCAATTGCCTGACCTGCCACGTCATCAAGGGCGGCGACCTGCCGGGTACGATCGGTCCGGAGCTGAAGGACATCAAATCAAAATACCCTGATCGCAACGAGCTGGTCGCGATCCTGTTCGACGAGACCAGGCGTAATCCGCAGACCATGATGCCGCCGTTCGGCCGCAACCGCATTTTGACCGACCAGGAGATCAGCGCGATCGTTGATTTCCTGCAAACCCTGTGACTTCAGGCACGCCGAGAGACTGTCCAAGAGATTGTCCAGGAGACCTCTGATGACCACGACCACCGACCCTCATCCGACGCGGCGCCTGATCCTTCAGGGCGCAGCCAGTGTCGCGCTGCTCGGCCTCGGCGATCTGCCGTTCGGCCCCACGTCCGCGCTCGCGGCTGCGAACGACAAATATCCGGAAGAGGCGTTCAAGCTGAAGAACGAAGCGGACGCGATCAAGGCGCTCTACGGCAGGACCGCCGAGCCATCCGACAAGATCAAGCTGGATGCGCCGGAGATCGCCGAGAACGGCGGCGTGGTGCCGATCTCGGTGACGACGACGCTCGACAAGGTGACCTCGATCTCGTTCTTCGTGGCCGAGAATCCGAACGCGCTCGCAGCAAGCTACAGGATTCCTGACGGCACGCTGCCTGCTATCGCCAACCGGCTGAAGATGGCCAAGACCACCAACGTGACCGCGATCGTGGAAGCCGACGGCAAGCTCTACAGCGCGACCAAGGAAGTGAAAGTCACCGTCGGCGGCTGCGGCGGCTAGGAGAATCGACATGGCATCCAGCATTCGCGTACGCGCTACCGCCAACGGCGACATCACCGAGGTGCAGACGCTGATCCAGCACCCCATGGACACCGGCCTGGTCAAGGATTCCAAGGGCGAGGTGATCCCGGCACATTTCATCCAGCAGCTGAAATTCGAATGTAACGGCAAGGACGTGTTCGTCGCCGATTGGGGCACCGCGGTCTCCAAGGACCCCTATGTCAAGTTCAGCTTCAAGGGCGCCAAGAAGGGCGACGACCTCAAGATCTCCTGGACCGACAACAAGGGCGGGTCGGATACGATCACCGCGAAGATCGCGTGATGAAGGCCCGCTCCGCCCTCCTGCTTGGCTCGTTGAGTGCCGCGCTGGTCGCGTTCGCGCTCACCTCGCCGGGCGTGGTCGCAGCCGACAAGGTTGACCCGGTCGCCGACGCAAAAGCGTTCCAGAATTTCTTCTTTCAGAAATTCCCTGGCGTGAAGCACGAGGATTTCGTCAACGGCCCTTATTCCATGAACGAGGACATGAAGCGGCAGTGGCAGGAGAAGGAGGAATTCCCGCCTTACGAGTTCGCGCTCGATGCCGGCAAGGAGATGTTCGCCACCCCGTTCAAGAACGGCAAGACCTACGCCGACTGCTTCCCGAATGGCGGCATCGGCGTTCGCCAGAACTATCCCTATTTCGACGAGAAGGAAGGCAAGGTCGTCACGCTCGAGCTTGCGCTCAACCGCTGCCGCGAGGCCAATGGCGAGGCGCCCTATTCCTACGTCAGGGACGAGATGGCTTCGCTGACCGCCTATATGGCCTTCACCTCGCGCGGCAAGCTGATGGACATCAGGATTCCTGACGATCCGCGCGCACTCGCCGCGTTCGAGAACGGCAAGCGCTATTTCTACACGCGGCGCGGCCAGATGAATTTCTCCTGCGCCAGCTGCCATGTGCAGAGCCCGGGCGAGCGCATCCGCGCCGAGATCCTGGCGCCGGCGCTCGGTATCCTGAACGCGATGCCGATCTACCGCTCGGAATGGAGCGGCATGGGCACCACCAGCCGCCGCTTCGTCACCTGCAACAGCCAGACCCGCGCGGTCCCGCTGGAGCCGCAGGCGGACGAATATCGCGACGTCGAATATTTCCTCTCTTATGTCGCCAACGGCCTGCCGATCTCGGGCCCAGGAGCGCGACCATGAGCGCGGCCATGAAGTGGTCACTTCCCCTCGCCATGCTGCTTGCCCTGAGCCTCGCGCCAGCTGCGCGCGCGGCCAATGAGGCGGATTACAAGGCGGCCTATGCCGCCGCCGAAGCCGCCTCCAAGGAGGCCGCCGGCATGCGCAACCAATGGACCGTGACAATATCTGCGCTGGCGGCTGCCAAGAAGGCGGCCGACGGCGGCGATTTCGAGCGCGCGGTTGCGGCTTCGAAGGAGGCCGAGGCGCTGGCAAAGGCGTCGATTGTGCAGGCCACGTCTGAAAAAGAGGCCTGGAAGGCGATGGAAATCCGCTAGACTGCCGCGCAGTGGAACTGTCGAACTGCCCAGCGTAGGCGCGGAGATTTTTGGGATGGCGATCCGCCGCCGTGATTTCCTGAAGAGTGCAGGCGTTGTCGCCGCATCGCTCGGCCTGCCCCGGCTTGCGCGCGGCGCCGAGACTGCGAGCATTTACGACCTCGAGCGGTTCGGCAATGCGCGGATCCTGCACATCACCGACACGCATGCGCAGCTCAACCCGGTCTATTTCCGCGAGCCCGGCGTCAATATCGGCATCGGCGAGATGATGGGGCGACCGCCGCATCTGGTCGGGCGTGCCTTCCTGGAGCGATTCGGAATCCGGCCCGACAGCGCCGATGCCTATGCCTTCACCTGCTTCGAGTTCGAGAAGTCCGCAGGCCGCTTCGGCAAGCTCGGCGGCTTTGCTCATCTGAAGACGCTGGTCGACCGCCTGCGCGGCGATGTCGGCGAAAGAGATTCTCTGCTGGTCGATGGTGGCGATCTCTGGCAGGGCACCGGGCTTGCCAACGTCATGCAGGGCCGCGACATGGTCGAGGTCGCCAATCTGCTCGGCATCGAGGCGATGACCGGGCATTGGGAATTCACCTATGGCGAGCAGGCGCTGCGCGACAATCTGGAGCGCTTCAAGGGCGAGTTTCTGGCGCAGAACGTCTTCCTGACCGAGGAAGCCGCGTTCAACGACGCCCGCGCCTTCGACAGAGCGAGCGGGCGCGTCTTCAAGCCCTCCGTCATCAAGGAGCTCGGCGGCCATCGCGTTGCCATCGTCGGCCAGGCCTTCCCCTACGTGCCGATTGCGCATCCCAAGCGCTTCACGCCGGACTGGACCTTTGGCATCCGCGAGGAAGAGCTCCAGAAGCATGTCGATTCCTTGCGCGGCACCGACAAGGTCGATGCCGTGGTCCTGCTGTCGCACAACGGCATGGACGTCGACCTCAAGCTCGCCAGCCGTGTCACCGGCATCGACGTCATCCTCGGCGGCCACACCCATGATGCCGTGCCGCAGCCGATTGCCGTGAAGAACGCGGGCGGCACGACGCTTGTCACCAATGCCGGCTCCAACGGAAAATTTCTGGGCGTGCTCGACCTCGCCCTCGACAAGGGCAAGGTGAGCGACGTCAAATATCATCTGCTGCCGGTCTATTCGGAGCTGCTGAAGCCGGATCCTGCGATGGCCGAGCTGATCGGCCGGCTGCGCGCGCCCTACGTGACCGACTGGTCGGAGAAGATCGCGACACCGGACCGCCTGCTCTATCGCCGTGGCAATTTCTCCGGACCTGTGGACGAGCTGATCTGCACCGCGCTCCGCTCCGAGCTCGACGCCGAGATCGCGCTGTCGCCGGGCTTCCGCTGGGGTGTCACCGCGCTGTCCGGCCAGGCGCTGACCATGGAGGATGTGCTCGCGGAAACCGCGATCAGCTATCCCGAGACCTATGTGCAGGAAATGACGGGCGAGCAGATCAAGGACGTGCTCGAGGACATCTGCGACAATCTCTTCAACGCCGATCCCTATTACCAGCAGGGCGGCGACATGGTACGCGCCGGCGGGCTCAGCTACACCTGCACGCCGACGGGTGCGATCGGCGGCCGCATCTCCGAGCTGAAGCTCAACGGCGGCAAGGCGATCAGCGCCAGCCATCGCTACAGGGTCGCGGGCTGGGCCTCGGTCAACGGCCAGCAAGGTGCACCGGTGTGGGATGTGGTCGCCAAATATCTGCGCTCGGGCCGGATGTTTCAGGAGCGGCTGGGGACCGGCGTCACGCTGAAGGGCGTCGAGGACAATCCGGGCATTGCGGGATAGGGGCGGCTGGAAGCCTTTTCGCAGCACGGCGCCCCGACATACTCGGTGTCATTCCCCGCGAAAGCGGGGAATCCAGTACGCCGCAGCCCCTCCGTACCCCTCGACGCCTCTGGAATACTGGATCGCCCGCCTTCGCGGGCGATGACAGCAGTGGGTGGTCGAACGCCGTGCCCCTCACGCACAATAAAAATCTTCTAAATTTTCTTGTTCATGCAGTGGATTGCTTCTCTTTATAGTCCCGACCGTAGTAGAATCCTCGAAATCAGTTCCACGCCGGGTCTTGCCATGATCTTCCGCCAGCTCTTCGACAGCGTTTCGGGCACCTATAGCTATGTCCTCGCCAGCCGCCCCGGCGGCGAGGCGCTGATCCTCGACCCTGTATTGGAGAAGGTCGACCGCTACTGCCAATTGCTGCGCGAGCTCGACCTCAAGCTGGTGAAAGCGGTCGACACCCACCTGCACGCCGACCACGTCACCGGACTCGGCGAGTTGCGCGACCGCACCCATTGCATGACCGTGATGGGCGACCAGACCAAAGCCGACGTGGTGGCTATGCGGGTTGCCGACGGCGACAAGGTGACGATCGAGGGCCTGTCGCTCGATGTGATGTACACGCCCGGCCACACCGACGATTCCTATTCCTATCTGATGGGCGACCGCGTCTTCACCGGCGACACGCTCCTGATCCGCGGCACCGGCCGCACCGATTTCCAGAACGGCTCGTCGCGCGCGCAGTATGATTCGATCTTCAATCGCCTCCTGAAGCTGCCGGACGAGACGATGGTGTTCCCGGCGCATGATTACAAGGGCGACACCGTCTCCACCATCGGTGAGGAGAAGCGCTACAATCCGCGGCTTCAGGTGCACTCGGTCGACGAATATATCGAGCTGATGGCGAACCTGAAGCTGCCCAATCCGAAGATGATGGATGTGGCGGTGCCCGCCAACATGCATGTCGGCCTGCATCAGGAAGCGCTGGAGAAAGAGGGCCGCGCGCTCAGCGCGGTCGAGGCGATCCGCATCCTCGGCCGTCCCGACATGCTGCTGGTCGATCTGCGCGAGGGCAATGAACGGATGAAGCACGGCATGCTCGAGGGCGCGCTGCACACGCCCTACCCGTCGGTCGAGGAGAGCCTCAAGCCCGGCGGCATGCTGCGCGAGGTCGCCGCCGCCACCGGTCGCCGCATCGTGTTCTTCTGCGCCTTCGGCGAACGCTCGGCGATGGCGGTTGCGGCTGCGAAAGAGGCCGGCCTGTCCAACGCGGCGCACATTGCCGGCGGCATCGATGCCTGGAAGAAGGCGGGTGGGCCGGTGGTGCACGGCTGACGTTCATCGTTGCAGCCCTTGAGATAAGTCAGGCTGCCCACATATTTTCCGGATAGGGTCGGGTGACGCATCACCATCCGGGAACAACCATGGCCAAGACCGCCAAGCCGAGCGCGCCGCCCCAAAAGGTGGACGACAAGGCAAAAAAGCCTCCGCCGCCGCACGATCCCGACGACGATGATTACGAGGACGGCGACATGGCGACGCCGAAGCGCGACCGCTACGGCGCGGATGACGAGCCGTTGTGAGGACGACAGCGGGGATGGAGGCCCACCCGCACTAGCTGCCATGCGCCTGCGTTCATGGACAAATAACCGCTCTCCCCGATAGTTTGCCCGCCCTCAGGGAGTGAAACTACCGCAATGGTCGACGTTCTCGCCGCACCGCAACAAGGCAAGGCGGACAGCGCGCTGCGCACGCTGACGGGAATCTCGATCGCGCATTGGGTCAGCCATTTTCATCTGCTGGTCCTGCCGATGCTGTTCCCGTTCCTGAAGAGCCAGCTCGGCGTCGGCTATGTCGAGCTCGGCTTCGCGTTGACCACTCTTGCCGTCACATCGGGCCTGACCCAGGCGCCGACCGGCTATCTCGTCGACCATTTTGGCGCGCGGAAGATCCTGCTGGTCGGGCTCACGCTCGGCGGCTGCGCGCTGATCCTGCTCGGCCTGCATCTGAGCTACGCCTCGCTGATCGCCTGCGCCGTGCTGCTCGGGCTCGCCAACAGCGTCTATCACCCCGCCGATTATGCCATCCTGGCCGAGCACATGGACGAGGCGCGGATGGGCCGCGCCTTCTCGATCCACACCTTTGCCGGCTATCTCGGCGGCGCGGTGACGCCGGCGATCGTTGCCGCGCTGGTCACGGTGTCCGGCGGCACCGGTGCGCTGATCGCCTCGGGCACGATCGCAATTCTGGTGGCGCTGCTGCTGGTGGTCATGGGCATCCCCGAGGCCGGCGCACACAAGAAAAAGCCGGGCAACGAGAATGCGCCAAAACAGGCCGTCATCACGCCGGCGCTGATCACGCTGACCGCGCTGTTCATGCTGCTCAGCCTGTCGGTCGCCGGCATCAACAATTTCGGCGTGGTGGCGCTGATGAGCGGCTACGGAACGTCCTATTCGGTCGCCAACGTCGCACTCACCGCCTTCCTCGGCTGTAGCGCCGCCGGCGTGCTCGCGGGCGGCTTCCTCGCCGACCACACCGAGCGCCACGGCTATGTCGCCGCGGCCTGCTTCGCCGCGAACGCGATGATCGTGCTGCTGATCGCGCTGGTGACATTGCCGGGCTGGGCGCTCACCGCCACGATGGCGACCGCAGGCTTCCTCTCCGGCGTGATCGCGCCCTCGCGCGACATGCTGGTTCGCAACGCCGCACCTGCCGGCGCTGCGGGGCGCGCCTTCGGCATCGTCTCCACCGGATTCAATCTCGGCGGCATCGTCTCACCGCTGCTGTTCGGCTGGATCATGGACCAGAGCGCGCCGCACTGGGTGTTCGGCGCCTCCGTGATCTTCATGCTGGCCACCGTGGTGCTGTCGCCGTTCACGGAGCGGAAGCCAGCAAGCTAGGGCCGCGATGCAACCCTGAACGCACTTCGCCGCGGTTGACACTGCGCCGGCGCATCTGAAAATGCGCCCAAGCAAAACAACAAACCGGGAAGAAGCACCATGGGCACCCCTGATCTCGTGATCCGCGGCGGCACTGTCGCGGACGGAAGCGGCGGCGAGCTGTTCGAGGCTGATGTCGCCATCACCGGCGGCAGGATCAGCGAGGTTGGCAAGGTCTCAGCGAAAGGCAACGAAGAGATCGACGCGCGCGGAAAACTCGTGACGCCGGGCTTTGTCGACGTTCACACCCATTATGACGGCCAGGTCACCTGGAGCCAGGACATCACGCCGTCCTCGCAGAACGGCGTTACCACCGCGATCATGGGCAATTGCGGCGTCGGCTTTGCGCCGTGCAAGCCCGCCGACCACACCCGCCTGATCCAGCTGATGGAAGGCGTCGAGGACATTCCCGAGCCTGTCCTGAGCGCCGGCATTCCCTGGGCCTGGGAGAGCTTTCCGGATTACATGAACTGGCTCTCCAGGCGCGATTTCGACATCGACGTCGGCGCGCAGCTGCCGCATGCGGCGCTGCGGGTCTATGTCATGGGCGAGCGCGGCGCCCGCCGCGATCCCTCGACGGCCGATGACAATGCGGCGATGGCGAAGCTCGCGGGCGAGGCGGTACGATCAGGCGCGCTCGGCTTCTCGACCTCGCGCACGCTCAACCACCGCACCTCGACCGGCGATTTCACGCCCACACTGAAGGCCGGCGAGGACGAGCTCACCGCGATAGCAGGTGCGATGCATCGCGAAGGCCGCAGCGTGCTGCAATTCGTGCTGGATCTCTCCACGCTCCACGAAGATCTGCCGATGATGCTGCGGGTGGCGGACAGCACAAAATGCCCGATCTCGTTCTCGATCACGCAGAACGACAAGGCGCCAGACCGCTGGCGCCAGACGCTGGACGAAATCAACGCGGCGACGAAACGCGGCCTTTCCATCACAGCACAGATCGCCGCACGTCCCGTCGGCCTGCTGCTCGGGCTGGAGCTATCGCGCAATCCGTTCCAGACCCATCCGAGCTACAAGGCGATCGCGCATCTGCCGTTGAAAGAGCGCCTGGCGCGGCTGCATCAGAGCGACGTGCGCAAGGCGATTTTGAGCGAGACCGCGACCGCGACCGACGATCCGCTGTTCTTCCGTCCCAACTACGACAAGATGTTCCTGCTCGGCGATCCCCCCGACTACGAGCAGCCGCCGGAGAACGCGCTGGGCCCGCAGGCACGCAGGCAGGGCCGACAGCCGGAGGAGCTCGCCTACGACGCGATGCTGTCGGACCACGGCCGCGGCATGCTCTACGTGCCGTTCCTCAACTATGCCGACGGCAACCTCGATGCGACCCGCGAGATGCTGATCGATCCGCAATCGGTGCCGGGCCTGTCCGACGGCGGCGCCCATTGCGGCATCATCTGCGATGCGAGCTTCCCGACCTATCTCCTGACGCACTGGACCCGTGACCGCACGCGCGGCGAGAAGCTGACGATCCCGTTCGTGGTCGCGGCGCAGTCGCGCAAGACCGCACTCTCGGTCGGTCTCACCGATCGCGGGCTGATCGCGCCCGGCTACAAGGCCGACGTGAACGTGATCGACTACGACAAGCTGCATCTGCATCCGCCGAAGGTGCATTACGATCTGCCCGTGGGCGGGCGGCGGCTGTTGCAGGATGTCGACGGCTATGAGGCGACGATCGTGTCGGGCGTGGTGACGCGGCGGCACGGCGAGGCAACGGGACGCCGGCCGGGAAAGCTGGTGCGAGGCGCGCAGGGGGTGAATTAGGCCACGACAGCTTCTTGCTTACCCTCCCCTGGAGAGGGAGGGTAAGAGAGCAATCGCGCGCCGCCCTTACGTCGGCGACACCGCGCCCTTCAGCGGCGCGGCCTGCGGCGCCGCACCGCGGCTCAGCCTGGCCTTTTCCGTGTTCGGCCACAGCAGCAGCAGGCCGATGACACCGGAGCCTACCATCACCACCGCATTGATGGTGAAGCCGGTCATGTAGCCGTCGACCATGTTGCCGGCGCGCTGGATCACGGTGCCCATCACGTTCGGCGCGATGATGCCCGAAAGCGTGTAGAGCGCGCCGTAGATCGCGATGACCGCGCCGCGCTGCGAGGCCGGGGTGAACTCGCCGAGCATCGGCGGGCAGACCACGTAGATCGCGCCGCACAGGCCGGAGCCGACGACGAGCAGCGCGATCTGGAGACCTGCGCCCGCGACATGCGGCATCGTGGCCAGGATCAGGCCGCCGATGATCAGCGGCACCGAGCCGAGCACGCCGCGCGAAATGCGCGTGGTGTAGCCGCGCGCCATCATCACCTGCGAGATCCAGCCCGTGAGGATGACGATTGTCGCGCCGAACACCCAGGGCAGGATCGAGACGAAGCCGGCCTGGCTCTGCGAGAAGCCGAGCCCCTTGACGATGAAGGGCGTGAACCAGGTGAGGCCGAGCGACAGCGCCCAATAGGCACCGAAGGTCGCGACCACGCAGCCGACAAAGGTGCGCGAGGTCAGGAGCTGAAAATAGGGGATCTTGGGCTCAGTGGCGGCGAGGACCTGCGTGTCCTCGAGCGGGCCTTCCTTGCCGAACGTCAGCCAGGCACAAACCCAGATCAGGCCGACGATGCCGAGCGCGCCGAAGGCGTAGTGCCAGGAGTGATTGACGATGACCCAGTTCAGCGCGGGCACCGCGAGAATGACACCGAAGGCCGAGCCCTGCGACAGGATCGCGGTCGGCAGCGTGCGCTTCTCGTCCGGGAACCATTTGTAGATGGCGTGCGCGGCGACCGAGAAAGCCGGGCCTTCGCCCGCACCGAGCACGATGCGGCAGATCAGCAGCGTGGTGAAAGAGACCGTGCCGACCATCGGGAACTGCGCCAGCGCCCAGATCACCGCCAAGGTCAGCAGCACCCAGCGCGTCGGCACCTTGTTGACGATGAAGCCGACCACGATGGCCGAGATCGAGAACAGGAAGAAGAACGAGGACCCGAGCAGGCCGAATTGCTCGGCGTCGAGCTTCAGGTCGGTCATGATCGGCACGCCGGCGAGACCGACGACGATCTTGTCCGCGAAGTTCACCACCATGAAGAGAAAGAGGAGAAAAGTGACGGTCCATGCGCCCTTCGGCGTTGCCTTGGATATCCCTGCCGTCGTAGCCGCTGCGGACAGCGTTCCCTGAGCGCTCATCATTCTCCCCGTATGTCTTTTTGTCGGCACGTTTTGATTTGGCCGTCCTGGGAGCTAACAACGGCTTGAACGGCAACGCAACCCCGGCTTTTCCGCAGTAAGTGTGCTACGCAGCATTTCCGTCAATTCCGTGTGGCGCGATTGAGTCTTGCTAAATATCCGAACCCTCTCGAAAACCTTTTCCTCGGCCGGCGAGCCGGTCCATGTGCTGCGCGGCGTCGACCTCGACCTCAGGGCCGGCGAAAGGGTCGCGCTGACCGGTGAATCCGGCAGCGGCAAGAGCACGCTGCTGCACCTGATCGCGGGGTTAGATGCCGCCGACGGCGGATCGATCCGGCTGGGGGAGACCGAGGTCACCAAGCTGTCGGACGCGGGGCGCGCGGAACTTCGGCGCGACCGGATCGGCCTGGTGTTCCAGCAGTTCAACCTGATCCCGAGCCTGTCCGTCGCGGACAATCTGGTCTTCCAGGCGCGGATTGCCGGCCGGCATGATGCGGCCTGGTCCCAGGAGCTGACTGAGCGGCTCGGGCTCGGCGACCTGCTCAAGCGTTATCCCGAGCAATTATCAGGCGGCCAGCAGCAACGGGTCGCGATCGGCCGGGCGCTGGCAACAAAGCCATCACTGCTGCTCGCGGACGAGCCGACCGGCAATCTCGACGAGGCGACCGCCGAGGACGTGCTGGCGCTGACGCGTGACCTCGTCGCGCGCACCGGCTGTGGCTTCCTGATGGTGACGCACAGCCTGTATCTGGCCGGCACGCTCGACCGGCATCTTACTCTGCATGCGGGGCGGATCGCATGAGGCGCGCGCTGTGGGTGCTCGCGGTGCTCCTGAGCCATTGGCGGCGACACAGGATGCAGTTCGCGACGCTGCTGATCGGGCTGATCGCGGCGACCGCGCTGTGGAGCGGCGTGCAGGCGATCAACCAGCAGGCCCGCAACGCCTATGACCGTGCGGCGGCAACGTTTGGTGGTGTGCGCACGGCGATGCTGGTGGCGCCGAACGCGGCAACCTTCCCGCAAGAGCTGTTCGTCAAGCTGAGGCGCGCCGGCTGGCCGGTGTCGCCGGTGCTGGAGGGACGCGTCCAGGTCAACGGACGCTCGGTACGGCTGCTGGGCATCGAGCCGGTGACGATGCCGGCCGATGTCGGCAACGCGCCGCGCCTCGGTGCCTCGGATCTAAGCAGCTTTGTTGCGCCTCCCGGCCAGACATTGGTGGCGCGTGAGACGCTGACCGATTTGCAGGAGAGCGAAGGCGCGGCGCCGCCGATCAGCAGCGGCGCAAAGCTGCCGCCGCTGCGGGTGCTGCCGCAGCTCGTGCCTGAGGTGCTCGTCGTCGACATCGGCGTGGCGCAGCTTCTGCTGAACAAGCCGGATCAGGTGTCGCGCCTTTTGATCGGCAAGCCGAAGGGCAAGCCGGCGCCGCTGGCCAGTATCGTTGGCGAGCAGTTGCAGCGGATCGAGCCGAACGCGGAGACGGAGCTGGAGCGTCTCACCGACAGTTTTCATCTCAACCTCACCGCATTCGGCCTGCTGTCGTTCTTCGTCGGCCTCTTCATCGTCAATTCGGCCGTGGGCCTTGCCTTCGAGCAGCGGCTGCCGATGCTGCGGACGTTGCGGGCCTGCGGTGCGTCCGCGCGACTGGTCAATACGGTGCTGGTGATCGAGCTGGTGGCGTTGGCGCTGGTCGCAGGATTGATCGGGCTCGTCTGCGGCTATTTCATCGCGGCGGCGTTGCTGCCGGATGTGGCGGCGTCGCTGCGCGGGCTCTATGGCGCGCAGATCCCGGGACAGCTCACGCTCCAGCCTGAATGGTGGCTTGCCGGCATCGGCATCAGCATTGCGGGTGCACTTGTTGCGGCGGCCACCAGCCTGATCAAGGCGATCCGAATGCCGGTGCTGGCAACCGCGCAGCCATATGCCTGGCAGCAGCGGCAGCGCCGCTGGCTGATCCTGCAAAGCCTCGCGGCCTGTGCCGTGTTCGCGGTCGCGCTGCTGCTGCTCCAATACGGGCAATCGCTGATCGCGGGCTTTGGCGTGCTGGCGGCACTGATGCTGGGCGCAGCATTGATCCTGCCGGCGTTCCTCGAGATCATCCTGCTCGTCGGCCAGCGCACCGCGCGCGGGCCGCTCGCGCTGTGGTTCTGGGCGGACAGCCGGCAGCAGCTCTCGGGGTTGTCACTGGCGCTGATGGCGCTGCTGCTTGCGCTTGCCGTCAATGTCGGCGTTTCGACCATGGTGGAAACCTTCAGCCGCACTTTTGTCGGCTGGCTCAACGGACGGCTGGCGGCCGACGTCTACATCAGCGCCTCCGACAATGCACAAGGCGTCGCGATCCGGAACTGGCTGAAGGAGCGCAGCGAGGTGCAAGCCATCCTGTCGGGCGGACGCGCCGAAACGCAAGTTCAAGGGCAGCCGGTGGAGTTGCTCGGCCTGCCCGATCACGCGCTCTATCGCGAGCGATGGCCGCTGCTGGAGACAGCGCCGCACGCCTGGACCCAGCTTGTGCCGGGCAATGCCGCCTTCATCAGCGAGCAGCTGAGCCGCCGCCTCAACGTTCGCGTCGGTGACGTCATCGAAGTGCCGGCACCGGGCGGGGCCTGGGAGCTCGACATCGTCGGCATCTATGCCGATTACGGCAACCCCAAGGGACAGCTCGCCGTGAATGTCGCGGCGCTGATCCGGCACTTTCCGCAGACGCCGCAGACGCGGATCGGGCTGATCGTCGCGCGCGACAAGATTCCGGGCTTGATCGCAGCGTTGCAGAAGCAATTTGCGCTCGACGACCGCAGCGTCGCCGACCAGGCGACCGTAAAGGCGGAATCGATCCGCATCTTCAACCGCACCTTTGCGGTGACCTCGGCGCTGAACGCGTTCACGCTCGGCGTCGCCGGCATTGCGCTTTTGACCAGCCTCCTGACCCTGGCGAATTCCCGCCTGCCGCAACTGGCACCGCTCTGGGCGATCGGCATCACGCGGCCGCGCCTTGCGGCGATCGAGCTGACCAAGACGCTGTCGGTTGCGCTGTTCACGTCGCTGCTGGCGGTGCCGCTCGGGCTGCTGGTGGCGTGGTGCCTGATCGCGATCGTCAATGTGAAGGCGTTCGGCTGGCGGCTGCCGTTCCATGTATTTCCGCTGCAGCTGGTTGAGCTGGTCGCGGTCGCGCTGGTTGCCTCACTGCTTGCGGCGTTGCTGCCGATGGTGCGGCTGGCGCGAATGCAGCCGGCAAACCTCGTCAAGGTATTTGCCAATGAGCGCTGACAAGATCTCGCGGCGCGCCTTCGCCGGCGGCATCGCTGCACTCGCTCTCGCGCGCCGCGCGAGCGCGCAAGGCTATGCCGGGCTTGGCGAGACCGCAGATGGCTTTGCGAAGGTCACGCCGGGGAAGACGTTCGACTTCCCTGGAGATCACGGACCGCATCCGGAATTTCGCATCGAGTGGTGGTATCTCACGGCGAATCTCGTCGATGCCAGCGGCGCGGCTTGCGGCCTGCAATGGACGCTGTTCCGCCAGGCGGCGCAGCCCGGGCCGCAAGGCGAAGGCTGGGCCAACCAGCAGATCTGGATGGCGCATGCCGCGGTGACGCGCGCCGACACCCACCGCTTCAACGAGGTGTTTTCGCGCGGCGGCATTGGACAGGCCGGCGTCACGGCAAAGCCGTTCGCGGCGTGGATCGACGATTGGGAGATGAAGGGGTTTGAGCGCACCGACGATCGCACTTTGGCGCCGCTGGCGCTGAAGGCCTCGGCGACCGACTTCAGCTACGCACTCACGCTGGAGGCGGATCGCCCGGTGGTGCTGCAAGGTGATCGCGGCTTCAGCCGCAAGTCAGAACGCGGACAAGCGTCCTACTATTACAGCCAGCCGTTCTACCGCGCACGTGGCACGCTCACCATTGACGACAAGCCGGTCGAGGTCTCGGGGCAAGCCTGGATGGACCGGGAATGGAGCAGCCAGCCACTCGATGCCGACCAGACCGGCTGGGACTGGCTGTCGCTGCATCTCGCCTCCGGCGACAAGCTGATGCTGTACCGTCTGCGCCAGAAAGACGGCAAGGACTATCCGTTCGGCAACTGGATCAGCGCTAGCGGCGACACGCAGATGATTACAGGCAACGATATCCAGATGACGCCGAAGGCGACGGCGGACGTGGCAGGCCGCAAGCTGCCGGTGGAGTGGCAGATCGCGATCCCCTCGCATTCGTTCTCGATTTCCTGCAAGCCGCTCAATCCCGGGGCCTGGATGGGAACCGGTTTCTCCTATTGGGAGGGGCCGGTCAGCTTTGCCGGCACGCATGACGGCGTTGGCTATCTCGAGCTGACCGGCTATTGAAGCCCGACCTATTTGAAGGAATCAGCGATGTATCGTCTCACCGCACTCATCACGCTGCTGGCGATCGCATTTTACTTCTTCACCATCCTGAACGTCTCGCGGTCGCGGGCCGCAACTGGCGTCAAGGTGCCGGCGACGTCGGGCCATCCTGATTTCGAGCGCGCCTTCCGTATCCAGGCGAACACGCTGGAATGGATGCCGATCTTCTTGCCGGCGCTGTGGCTGTTCGCGATCTATATCGGTGACGCCATCGCCGCCGGAATCGGCGCGGTGTGGATCATCGGCCGCATCGTCTATTTCATCGGCTATTCGAAGGCGGCGGCAAAGCGCGGCCCGGGCTTTGCAATCCAGGGCATCGCGGCGATTGCGCTGTGGGCGGGGGCGTTGGGCGCGGTGGTGTTACGGCTGGTGTAGAGAGACGCGGCATCACGCATACTCGCGTCCCGGGCGCGGTGCAGCGTGTAACGCTGCGCCGCTGAACCGGGACCCAGTCCGGCCGCGACCTGTGAAGAAGAGTGGGTCCCGGCTCTGCGCAGCAGCGTTTCACGCTGCAGCGCGTCCGGGACAGGAGAGGCCTATTTCGTCAGCGGGCAACCGCTGTCCTTGGCCGCGAAGAACGCCTTGTCGCCGGGGACGGTGGCGAGCAGCTTGTAATAGTCCCAGGGCTTCTTCGATTCCGACGGCTTCTTGACCTCGAACAGATACATGTCGTGGACCATGCGGCCGTTCTCGAGCACCTTGCCGCCCTGTGCGAAATCATCGTCGACCGGCAGCTCCTTCAGCTTCTTGGCGACCGCATCCGGATCCTTGGTGCCGGCGGCCTTGACCGCCTTGAGATAGCTCAGCGTCGCCGAATAGGTGCCGGCCTGAATCATGTTCGGCATCCGCCCGGTGCGCTTGAGAAAACGTTCGCCGAGATTGCGCGAGCGGTCATTGACGTCCCAATAATAGCCCTCGGTCAGCACCAGGCCTTGCGCCGCCTGCAAGCCGAGGCCGTTCACCTCGGCGAGCGTCATCAGGAGCCCTGCGAGCTTCTGGCCGCCGGAGACGATGCCGAACTCCGAGGCCTGCTTGATCGAGTTGGTGGTGTCGAGGCCGGCATTGGCGAGCCCGACGATCTTCGCCTTCGAGCTCTGCGCCTGCAGCAGGAAGGAGGAGAAGTCCGATGAGTTGAGCGGTACGCGCACCGAGCCGACCACCTTGCCGCCATTGGCGGTGACGATCTCGCTGGTGTCCTTCTCCAGCGCGTAGCCGAAGGCGTAGTCGGCGGTGAGGAAGAACCAGGTATCGCCGCCGGCCTTGGTCAGCGCACCGCCGGTGCCGACGCCGAGCGCGCGGGTGTCATAGGCCCAGTGGAAGCCATAGGGCTGGCAGGCATCGCCTGTCAGCCGCGAGGTCGCGGCGCCGACGACGATGTCGATCTTCTTCTTTTCCTTGGACAGCTCATGGATCGCGAGCGCCACCGAGGAGGTCGTCAGCTCCGTGATCATGTCGACGTTCTCGACGTCGTACCAGCGCCGCGCGATCGAAGTGGCGAGATCCGGCTTGTTCTGGTGGTCGGCGGTAACGAGTTCGACCTTCTGGCCCAGCACCTCACCGCCAAAATCCTCGATCGCCATCTTGGCGGCTTCGACCGACCATTTGCCGCCGTAATCGGCATAGACGCCAGACTGGTCGTTGAGGATGCCGATCTTGACGCCTTGTCCCGTTCCTTGCGCGAAAGCCGGCGCTGCCAGCAGCAGGGCCGAGGTTGCGACAGCGGCCAAAAGGGCTGATTTCATGTGTTGGCTCCCAGCAGCTTTCTGTTTTGAAATCGCGCGGATAGTAGTGAAGAACCCCGCGCATGCCCATCCATTTCGGCGTAGGCCGTTAGTATGGGCGCGGCCTTTTGGTGATGCATGGTCCTGGCTTTCGCCAGGACCATGCTGTGGACGCATCAAGCCGCCATCTCCGGCTTCTTCCCCTCGTTCCGCCCTTCGGCCAGGTTCCGCACCACCACGTAGAAGATCGGTGTGAATAGAAGGCCGAACAGGGTGACGCCGATCATGCCGAAGAACACGGCGACGCCGACGGCCTGTCGCATCTCCGAGCCGGAGCCGGACGAGATCACCAGCGGCAGCACGCCGAGGATGAAGGCGAAGGACGTCATCAGGATCGGCCGCAGGCGCAACCGGCAGGCGTCGATCACGGCCTCCAGCCGTGGCTTGCCTTCCTTCTCGATGTCGCGCGCGAACTCGACGATCAGGATCGCGTTCTTCGCTGCCAGCCCCACCAGCACGACAAAGCCGATCTGGGTGAGGATGTTGACGTCCTGGCCCATGATGCGCACGCCGATGGTGGCGGCGAGCAGGCACATCGGCACGATCAGGATCACCGCGAACGGCAAGGTCCAGCTGCCATATTGCGCGGCGAGCACGAGATAGACGAACAGCACGCAGATCGGGAACACCAGCAGGCCCGCATTGCCGCCGGTGATTTGCTGGTAGGAGAGGTCGGTCCATTCGAAGCTGAAGCCGCTCGGCAAGGTATCGTCCGCGAGCTTCTTGACGGTGTTGAGCGCCGTGGTCGAGCTTACGCCCGGCGCCGGCTCGCCCTGGAGCTCGGATGCTGCATAGAGATTGTAGCGCGCGACGCGGTCAGGGCCGGAAACATCCTTGAAGTCGACCACGCTGCCGAGCATGACCATGTCGCCGGAGGCGTTGCGCGTGCGCAGCCGCGACAGATCGCTCGGCTCCTTGCGGAACGGAAAATCGGCCTGCGCGGTGACGTGATAGGTACGGCCGAACAGGTTGAAGTCGTTGACATAGGTCGATCCGAAATAGGTCTGGATCGTGTCGTTGATGTTGGCGATCGGCACCCCGAGCTTCTGCGCCTTGGTGCGGTCGATGTCGACGAACAGCTGCGGCGTGTTGGCCGAGAACGGCGAGAACACCGTCGGAGCGAGCAGCAAGGGCGATTTGCGCGCCGCGGCGACGAGCTCGTCGGTGGCCGCGGCGAGCAGCTCAGGCCCGCGACCCTGGCGGTCCTGGATGCGGATGGTGAAACCGCCGCCGGTGCCGATGCCGGGCACGGCCGGCGGCGGAATCACGATGATAAAGGCGCCCTGGATCGCGGCCAGGCGCTTGCGCAGCTCGACCGTGATGGCGTTCGCGGACAATCCCTTCTTCATCCGCGCCTCGGGCTCGTCGAACACCGGAAACAGCGCCGCCGCGTTGCCGGCCTGCGTGCGCGTGGCGCCGGAGAAGCCGGCGAAAGCGGCGACGCGGATGATGCCCGGTGTATCCAGCGAGATCCGCTCGATCTCGCGCACGACTTCCGTGGTCCGCGCGAGCGAGGCCGCGCCGGGCAATTGCACTGATATGATGACGTAGCCGCGATCTTGCGCCGGGATGAAGCCCTGCGGCGTGGTCGCGATCAGCCAGCCGGCGCTGCCGATCAGCACGACGTAGATCAGGATCATCACCACCGAATGCCGGATGACGAAATTGGCCACGCCGGCATAGCCATGCGCCAGCCGGTCGAACACGCGGTTGAAGGCGCCGGTGAAGGCGTTCCAGCCGCGCGCAATGATGTTCCAGGCGGCCGGCGGCCTCTTCTCCTCGTGCGGCGTGAGAATCAACGAGGCCAGCGCCGGTGACAGCGTCAGCGAGCAGAAGCAGGAGATCGCGGTCGCGACCGCAATGGTGACGGCGAATTGCTGGAAGAACTGCCCGGAAATACCTCCGATGAATGCCGTCGGCACGAACACCGCGCACAGCACCAGCGCGATCGAGACCAGCGCGCCGCCGACCTCTTCCATGGTCTTGAGCGCGGCATCGCGCCGGCTCAGGCCGTGCTCGAGATGCCGTTCGACATTCTCGACCACGACGATGGCATCGTCGACCACGATGCCGACCGCGAGCACGAGGCCGAACAGCGTGAGATTGTTGATGGAGAAGCCGAGCGCCGCCATCACCGCAAAGGTGCCGACCAGCGAGACCGGGATTGCGATGATCGGAATGATCGCGGGCCGCCAGCCCTGCAAAAACACCAACACCACGATGACCACGAGCAGCATGGCCTCGTAGATGGTCTTGATCAGCTCGTGGACCGACTGCGCGATGAACTCGGTCGGGTTGTAGCCGATGTTGTAGTCCAGCCCCTTCGGAAAGCTCTCCTTCAGCTTCGTCATGGTGTCGGAGATGTTCTTTGCCGTCGCCAGCGCATTCGAGCCGGGCCGCTGGGTCACCAGCATCGCGACCGCCGATTTTCGCAGCAGGAAGCTGTTGGTCGAGTACGCGAGGGCACCGAGCTCGATCCGGGCGACGTCGCGCAGCCGCACCGTGCGGCCGTCGGAGCCAGCCTTGATCAGGATGTCCTCGAACTGCCTCTGATCCTTCAGGCGCCCGGTGAAAACCAGGTTCGGCTGGAAGGCACGATCGGCGATCGGCGGCTCGGCGATCTGGCCGCCCGCGATCTGCACGTTCTGGGCACGGATCGCGGCCAGTACCTCGGTCGAGGTCAGGCCGAGATTGGCGATGCGGTCAGGATCGAGCCAGAGCCGCATCGAATAATCGCGGGCGCCGAAGATCTGGATGTCGCCGACGCCGTCGATGCGCAGCAGCTGGTCGCGGACCTGGAGCAGCGCGTAGTTGGAGATGTAGAGCTGGTCGAAGGTGTCGTCGGGCGACAGCATGAACACGACCATCAGGATGTCGGGCGAGTTCTTGCGGGTGACGACGCCGTTGCGCTGGACTTCATCCGGCAATTGCGGCTGCGCGATCGCGACGCGGTTCTGCACCAGCACCTGGGCCTTGTCGAGGTCGGTGCCGAGCTTGAAGGTGACCGTGATCGTCAATTGGCCGTTCGAGGTCGCCTGGCTGTAGAGATACAGCATGTCCTCGACGCCGTTGATCTGCTGCTCGATGGGAGCGGCGACCGTGTCGGACACGGTTTGCGCCGAGGCGCCGGGATATTGCGTGGTGACGACGACGGTCGGCGGCACCACTTGCGGATATTCGGACACCGGCAGCGTGGTGTAGGCGAGCGCGCCGACGATCAGCAGCACGATGGACAGCACCATCGCCAGGATGGGCTGGTTGATGGAGAGACGGCCAAGATTCATGACTTGCCACCGGCCGGCGCGGGTGCCGTCTGCGGGGCGACCTTGGCGCCGACGCGGGCGCGCTGAATGCCGTTGACGATGACGCGATCCTCCGGCTTCAGCCCTTCGCGGATCACGCGGAGGCCCTCATCAAGCGGCCCGAGCACGACGGGACGGGCCTCGACAGTGTCGTCAGGCTTCACCACGAACACGATCTTGCGGGACTGGTCGGTCGCGACTGCGACATCGGGGATCAGCAGCGCCTCATAGGGCGCGCTGCCGATCAGGCGCACGCGGCCGAACTGGCCGGGCAGGATCGAGAGGTCGGTGTTCTTGACCACGGCGCGGCTGCGCAGCGTGCCGGTGGAGACGTCGAGCCTGTTGTCGAGGAAGTTGATGGCGCCCTCGTGCGACGGCTTGGTTTCGCCGGCGAGCGTCACCTGCACCGGGTTCGCGGTGTCGCGCGAGCTGGGGCGCTTACCCTCGAACCACAGCTTGCTGTATTTGATGAAGGTCGTCTCATCCATGTCGAAATAGACGTAGATCGGATCGAGCGCGACGATCGAGGTCAGCAGCGTCGAGGTGCCGGTGTCACTGCCTTGCACGAGATTGCCGGGGCTGACGAGATGGCGGCTGACGCGGCCGGTAAGCGGCGCGGTCACGTGGGTGAATTCGATATTCAGTCTTGCGGCCTTGAGCGCGCCCTCGGCCTGCACTTCGGCGGCGTGGGCGGCCTGCAAGGCCTGGCGGCGCTGGTCGACCACCTGCTCGGAGACGGCGCTGGTCTGCACCAGGTTGAGGCCGCGGTCGAGTTCGCGCTTGGCAAGCTCCACCTTGGCGCGCGCATCGGAAAGCTGGCCGTCGGCCTGCTCGGCCACCGCCTCGAACGGACGCGGGTCGATGACGTAAAGCAGATCGCCCTGATGCACGATCGCGCCGTCCTGGAACTCGACGGAGTTGACGAAGCCGCCGACGCGCGGGCGCACCTGCACCTCCTCGACCGCCTCGAAGCGGCCGGTGAACTCGTCCCAATCGGTGACGGTGCGCTTGACCGGCTGGGCGACCGTCACTGGCGCCGGCGGGGGAGCGCCCGCTTGCGAGGTCGGCTGTCCGCAACCGGTGAGCGCGAATGCCGCGGCGAGAAGGCCGACGATGCCATAGTGGCTCGGCTGACCGAAATCGTGCGTTCTGACAAATTGCTCGCTTCCGTCCGGTCCACTCATCCCAGGTCCTCGCATCAAAGCCGCAGAAAACGCAGGGTACGCGTTTACCCGCGGGCGCCACAAGATGGGTTGAGATGATGAACTCTTCAAGACCAAAGCACGCGCAATGCTCGGCGGGATGCCCTAACCGGATGACGGATTGACAGGGAGAGAGTTAGGTTTGGACGCCGACCGTTCTTCGCCTCTCCCCGCGTGCGGGGAGAGGCCGGAGCGCATCGCAGGACGCGATCCGGGTGAGGGGGACTCTCCGCGAATCCAGCTATCACCTCCCTCGCGGAGAGCCCCCCTCACCCCAACCCTCTCCCCGCAAGCGGGGAGAGGGGGAAGAAAGACCGGCGTCTTCGCACATGACGGGCGCCGCCGGCTCGGCTAGATTACCCCCACAAGAACAAGACGGATTGTCCGGGGAGGACAGGCGTGCACCAGGGACGTGTCGTTTACGGCGCGATCGAGGAGGTCGTGTTCGGCCATCCGGCGGCTGAAGCCATCGTCGCGCAAATGGACCGACTGGGAACGCGCCGCGCCTTCCTGATGGTATCGGGGACGCTGAACCGGCAAACCGACGAAATCGAGAAGATCAAGCAAGCGCTCGGTGCGCGGTGCGCCGGCCTGTTCGACGCGATGCCGGCGCACACGCCGCGCGAGGCGGTGATCGCGGCGACCAATGCAGCGCGCGAGGCCGGCGCCGATTTGATCGTCACCGTCGGCGGCGGCTCGATCACCGACGGCGCCAAGGCGGTGCAGCTCTGCCTTGCCAACGGCATCGACGATGTCGACGGCATCGAGCGCATCCGCGTCCACAAGGGCGTCGCCCCGGAGATGACTGCGCCTATTGTCCGCCAGGTCAGCGTGCCGACCACGATCGCCGGCGGCGAGTTCAGCGCGATCGCAGGCGTAACCGACCGCAACACACATGTGAAGCAAATGCTGCGGCATCCGCTGGCGGTGCCTCGCGCGACCATCCTAGACCCCGCCATCACCGTGCACACACCGGAATGGCTGTTCCTCTCGACCGGCATCCGCGCCGTCGACCATTGTGTCGAGGCGATCTGCTCGCGCGAGACGCATCCCTATGCCGACGCGCAATCGGTCAAGGGCCTTGCCATGCTTGCCGACGCGCTGCCGCGGGTGAAGGCCGACCCTGCGGATCTCGACGCGCGGATGGATGCGCAGATCGGCACCTGGCTGTCGATGGGCGCGCTCGCAGCCGGAGTGCCGATGGGGGCGAGCCATGGCATCGGCTACGTGCTGGGTGCAGCCTTCGACGTGCCGCATGGCTACACCTCCTGCGTCATGCTGCCGGCGGTGATGCGCTGGAATGCGAGCGCCAATGCCGAGCAGCAGATGGTCGTCGCGGCCGCAATGGGTTACCCCGGCCACAACGCCGCCGATGTGCTCGACGCCTTCATCCGCTCGCTCGGCATGCCGCGCAGCCTTGCCGACGTCCGCGTCTCGCCGGAGCATTTCGATGCCATCGCCGAACAGGCGATGCGGACGAACTGGATCCCGCGCAACCCGCGCAGGATCGACGATCCCGCGCAGTTGCGCGAAATCCTGCTTCTCGCCGCATAATTTTGAGCCGGAGGACTGATGTATCCAGGTCAGCATGCCCGCCTGCGTCCGCTGCAGCCCGCCTTCATCATGGCCGCGACCGGCGAGACCGTCACCTATCGCGAGCTCGATGCGCGCAGCAACCGCCTGGCGCATCTATTCCGCAAGCTCGGCCTGAAGCGGCTCGACCACTACTCGATCTTCATGGAGAACAATTCGCGCTATCTCGAAGCCTGCGGCGCGGGCGAACGGTCGGGGCTGTACTATACCTGCATCAACTCCTTCCTCACCGCTGGCGAGCTCGCCTATCTCCTGACCAACAGCCAGTCCAAGATCCTGATCACGTCCACTGCAAAGCTCGAGATCGCGCGCGAAGCGATCGAGGCCTGCCCGGACATCAAGCTCTGCATCGTCGCCGACGGCCCCGGCGAGAGCGATCGCATCGTCGGTCTTGCCGAAGCGACCGCCGATCTGCCGAAGACGCCCATCGCGGATGAATGGCTCGGCACGCCCATGTTGTATTCGTCGGGCACGACGGGACGGCCGAAGGGCATTTTGAGGCCGCTGCCGGAGGAGCCGCCGAAACACAATCTGCCGCTGTTCGATTTCCTCACCAAGCTCTGGCAGTACCGCGAGGGCATGGTTTATCTGTCGCCGGCGCCGCTCTACCACTCCGCACCGCAAGCGGCCGTCAATCTCACGATCCGCATGGGCGGCACCGTGATCATCATGGAAACGTTCGATCCCGAGCGCTATCTCCAGCTCGTCGAGCAATGGGGCATCACCCACACCCAGCTGGTGCCGACGATGTTCTCGCGGATGCTGAAGCTGCCGGAAGACGCGCGAAAGCGCTACGATTTGTCCTCGCTGGAGATCGCGATCCATGCCGCCGCGCCCTGCCCGGCGCTGGTCAAGGACGACATCATCAAATGGTGGGGGCCGATCATCCATGAATATTACGGCGCGACCGAAGGCCTCGGCTTCACCGCCTGCAACAGCGAGGAATGGCTGGCCCACCGCGGCACCGTCGGCAAGGTGCTGCTCGGCGACCTCCACATTCTTGATGAAGACATGAAGCCATGTCCGACCGGCACGCCCGGCCAGGTCTGGTTCAAGACGGCCTCGCCGTTCGAATATTTCAACGACCCCGAGAAGACCAAGGAAGCGCGTTCGGCCGACGGCAGCATGAGCACGGTCGGCGATGTCGGCTATGTCGACGAGGATCGCTTCCTCTATCTCACCGACCGCGCGACCTTCATGATCATCTCCGGCGGCGTGAACATCTATCCGCAGGAATGCGAGAATCTGCTGATCACCCATCCGAAGGTTGCGGACGCCGCCGTGTTCGGCGTGCCCAATCCCGATCTCGGCGAGGAGGTGAAGGCGGTGGTGCAGCCGATGCCGGGCGTGGTGCCGGGACCAGCGCTCGCCGACGAGCTGATCGCCTTCTGCGGTGCCTCGCTGTCGCGGCAGAAGGTGCCACGCTCGGTCGATTTCGAGAAGGAGCTGCCACGGTTGCCGACGGGCAAGCTGTACAAGCGGCTGCTGCGCGACCGGTATTGGGGGAACAAGACCTCGCGGATTGTGTGAGATGCTCTTCGCCTTCGCCCCGGCGTGCGGGGCGAGGGAACACAGCTACACTCTCACATTGTGAGAGAAGAGCCCCTGCGGCCTTCCGTCATCCGAATTGTCGAGAGATCGACCGGCCTTGCTGGTTGCCTCGCGACGCTCCCGTCGGCTATCGTCCTGACAAACAGGCCGCAAAAGGCCCAAAAGACCAATGTCCGGGGAGGACGAGGATGCGGAGCGTACGGGCGCTCGCCGCGACGGCGGCGCTATCTTTGCTGGCGTTTTCGACCATTGCATTCGCTGGCGAGCCCAAACAGGGCGGGATTTTGCGGATGTATCACCGCGACAGCCCCGGCAATGCCTCGATCCATGAAGGCGCGACCTATTCGCTCAATGTTTCCTTCATGCCGGTCTTCAACAACCTCGTCATCTACAAGCAGGACGAGGCCCAGAACAGGATGGACAACATCGTACCCGAGCTCGCCGAGAGCTGGGCCTGGGTCAACGACAACAAGACGCTGAGCTTCAAGCTGCGCCAGGGTGTCAAATGGCACGACGGCAAGCCGTTCACGTCCGCCGACGTGAAGTGCACCTTCGACATGCTGATGGGCAAGTCGCAGCAGAAATTCCGGCAGAACCCGCGCAAGACCTGGTACGATCAGGTCAACGATATCTCGACCAACGGCGATTTCGAGGTCTCCTTCAACCTGAAGCGGCCGCAGCCGTCGCTGCTGGCGCTGCTGGCTTCAGGCTACACCCCGGTCTATCCCTGCCACGTCTCACCCGGCGACATGCGCACGCATCCGATCGGCACTGGGCCGTTCAAGTTCGTCGAGTTCAAGGCCAATGAATCGATCAAGCTGACGCGAAACACGGATTATTGGCGCAAGGGCCGGCCCTATCTCGACGGCATCGAGTTCACCATCATCCCGAACCGTTCGACCGCGATCCTCGCCTTCGTCGCCGGCAAGTTCGACATGGCGTTCCCGACCGAGGTCAGCATTCCGCTGCTGAAGGACGTGAAATCGCAGGCGCCGAACGCGGTCTGCGTGGTCGAGCCCAACAATGTCGCGACCAACATCATCGTCAATTCGTCGGCGCCGCCGTTCGACAATATCGACATCCGCCGCGCCATGGCGCTGTCACTCGACCGCAAGGCCTTCATCTCGATCATGTTCGAGGGCCAGGGCGATGTCGGTGGCACCATGCTGCCGCCGCCGAACGGGCTGTGGGGCATGCCGAAGGAGATGCTCGAGACCATTCCCGGCTACGGCCCTGACGTGAATGCCAACCGTGAGGAGGCCAAGAAGCTGATACAGAAGGCCGGCTACGGGCCGGACAAGCACCTCGCCGTCAAGGTCTCGACCCGCAACATCCCGGTCTATCGCGATCCCGCGGTGATCCTGATCGACCAGCTCAAGAGCATCTATATCGACGGCGAGCTCGACGTGGTCGAGACCGCGAACTGGTTCCCGAAGCTCGCGCGCAAGGACTACATGCTCGGGCTCAATCTGACCGGCAATGCCGTCGACGATCCCGACCAGTCCTTCTACGAGAACTATTCCTGCGGGTCCGAGCGCAACTACACCAATTACTGCAACAAGGAGATCGAAAAGCTGTTCGACGTGCAGTCGCAGGAGACCGATATCGCCAAACGCAAGAAGATGGTGTGGGACATCGACAAGAAGCTGCAGGAGGACGTCGCGCGCCCGATCATCTTCCACGCACGGACCGGCTCCTGCTGGCAACCTTATGTGAAGGGCGTGACCGTGATGTCGAACAGCTCCTATAATGGCTACCGGTACGAAGACGTTTGGATGGACAAGTAGCGCGCTGACGGCTCGACGGGAGGGCGCGGAATGTTTGCCTATCTGGTGCGGCGCCTGTTCCTGATGCTCGTGACCCTGTTCGGGATCTCGGTCGTCATCTTCTTCCTGCTGCGCATCGTGCCCGGCAACATCGTCGACATCCTGTTCGCCGCCGCCGGCTATGTCGATCCCGCCGACAAGGCCAATCTGGAAAAGGAACTCGGCATCGACCAGCCGCTGATCGTGCAATATTGGCACTGGATCAGCGGTTTTCTGCGCGGCGATTTCGGTTACTCCTACGTTTCGGAGAAGCCGGCGCTCCAGGAAATCCTGCCGCGCATCCCGATCACCGCGCGGCTTGCCGGCCTCGCACTGCTGTTCTCGGCATCCATCGGCATTCCGCTCGGCGTCATCAGCGCGGTGAAGCAGGGCACGCGGCTCGACTACGCTCTGCGCATCGTCAGTCTGAGCGGCTTGTCACTGCCCTCGTTCTGGCTCGGCCTTCTGATCCTCACTGCCTCCGTGGCGATGTTCAACCAGATGCCGATCTTCAATCCGAATCCGTCGACCTGGCTGGAAGCGTTCGCAACCTACGCCGTGCCCGCCGCGGCTGTCGGCTTCCGCAGCGCAGCGCTGACGATGCGCATCACGCGCTCCTCGATGCTGGAGGTGCTGCGGCAGGACTATATCCGCACCGCGCGCGCCAAGGGCGCGTCCGATGCCGCCGTGAACTACCAGCATGCACTGAAGAACGCGATCCTGCCGGTCATCACCGTGATCGGCATCGAGGCGGCGTTCCTGATCGGCGGCCTCATTGTGACGGAGACCGTGTTCAACATCCCCGGCGTCGCCCGATTCCTGGTCGAGGCGATCCGCTGGCGCGATTATCCGATCGTGCAGAACCTCGTGATGCTGATTGCGGTGGTGGTGGTCAGCGCGAACTTTATCGTCGACATGCTCTACGCGGTGTTCGATCCGCGCATCAGGTACACGGATTAGCCGCATGATCATCGCTCACACAGCGCTCGCGCGTTCCTTCACCTCTCCCCGCCTGCGGGGAGAGGTCGGATTGCGCAGCCATCCGGGTGAGGGGAAGTCTCCGCGAATCTCGCTGCCACCTCCCCCGCTGAGAGCCCCCCTCACCCCTACCCTCTCCCCGCACGCGGGGAGAGGGGGAAGATAGAGTTCACATGGCCGCGATCGACTACGACGTTGAACTGAGGCGGGCCGGGGCGCATGCGACCGGGGGCTGGCGGCGCGTGCTGTTCCTGGCGCAGCGGCATGTGCTGGGTGCGGCCGGACTCGTCATCATGATCGCGTTCGTATTCACCGCGATCTTTGCCGACTTCATCGCGCGCTACGATCCCCTGACCATCGATGCCGCCCGCGCGCTGGCGCGCCCGAGCCTGGCGCACTGGATGGGCACGGACTCGTTCGGCCGCGACGTGTTCAGCCGCATCATCCACGGCGCGCGGATTTCGCTGGCGGTCGGCATCGGCTCGACCGCGCTCGGCGGCACGATCGGCATCATCGTCGGGCTGACCTCCGGCTATCTCGCCGGCTGGGTCGATCTGGTGTTCCAGCGTGTCTCCGACGTTCTCCAGGCGCTGCCGTTGCTGGTGCTGGCTCTGATCATGACGGCGGCACTCGGCCCGTCCTTGCCGAATGTCATCATCGCCATCGCCATTCCGCTGATTCCGACCGTGTCTCGCGTCGTTCGCGCCAACACGCTGGCGTTGCGCGAGCTGCCGTTCGTCGAAGCCGCCAAGTCGATCGGCATGAGCGAGACGCGCATCGCGCTCCGCCATGTGCTGCCGAACACACTGGCGCCGCTGATCGTGCTCGCCACCGCCCAGCTCGGCTCGACCATTCTCACCGAAGCCTCGCTGTCCTTCCTCGGCCTCGGCATTCCCGAGCCTTATCCGTCCTGGGGCCGCATGCTCTCGGAATCCGCAGCCGAGTATGTCCGCACTGCGCCATGGCTCGTGATCTTCCCCGGCATCGCCATCAGCCTCGCCGTGTTCGGCGCAAACCTGTTCGGCGACGCCCTGCGCGACATCCTCGATCCCCGGCAGCGCGGCTGATGGCGAAAGAATCCGATCTCGTGCTCGAGGTGAAGAACCTCAAAACGGTGTTCTTCACCAACTCCGGTCTGTTCAAGGCGGTCGACGACGTCTCCTTCACCGTGAAGCGCGGCGAGACGCTGGCGATCGTCGGGGAGTCCGGCTGCGGCAAGAGCGTCACCGCGCTCTCGCTGATGCGGCTGGTGCCCGATCCGCCCGGCCGCATCGTCGGAGGCTCGATTACGCTCGAAGGCACCGATCTGCTGGCGCTGGATGAAGCGCAGATGCGCGCCGTCCGGGGCAACCGCATCTCCATGATCTTCCAGGAGCCGATGACCTCGCTCAATCCGGTGATGCGGATCGGCGACCAGATCGTCGAGGCGGTGCGATTGCACCGGGCGATGCCGGTCAGAGCGGCGCGTGATATCGCGGTCGAGATGCTGCGGCTGGTGCGCATTCCCGAGCCGGCGCGCCGCGCCCGCGAATATCCGCATCAATTGTCCGGCGGAATGCGCCAGCGCGCGATGATCGCGATGGCGCTGGCCTGCCGGCCGGCGCTGCTGATCGCGGACGAGCCGACCACCGCGCTCGACGTCACCATCCAGGCGCAAATCCTGGCGCTGATCCTCGACCTCCAGAAGGAGCTCGGCACCGGCCTTGTGCTGATCACGCATGATCTCGGCGTCGTCGCGCAGACCGCGCAGCGCGTGATCGTGATGTATGCAGGGCGCAAAGTCGAGGAAGCGACCGTCGAGGCGCTGTTTGCCGCGCCAAAACATCCTTACACGCGCGGGCTGATGGCCTCGATCCCGACCCTGCCGGCATCCGGTGTCGCGATGCAGGAACGGCTCAACGAAATCCCGGGCACCGTTCCATCGTTGGTGCGGCTGCCGAAGGGCTGCGCCTTCGCGCCGCGCTGCCAGCTCGCGGTGAAGCGCTGTGAAGCCGAATATCCGCCGCTCTCAGACTGGGGCGGTGGCCATCTTGCCGCCTGCTGGCGCGCGGCTGAAGTCGCGGAGGTGGCATGACCGAGGCCTTGCTCGAAGTCGCCGACCTCAAGAAGCATTATCCGGTACGCGCCGGCGTGCTGCGCCGGCAGGTCGGCACCGTGCATGCGGTCGATGGCGTCTCGTTCTCTGTTGGTGTCGGGGAAACGCTAGGACTGGTCGGCGAATCCGGCTGCGGCAAATCGACGGTGGCGCGCAGCGTGCTGCGGTTGGTCGAGCCGACGTCGGGACAGATCCGGCTCGACGGCGAGGACATCACCCATCTCTCCAAGACGGCACTGCGTCCGCACCGCCGTTCGATGCAGATTGTGTTCCAGGACCCGTTCGCCTCGCTCAATCCGCGCATGACCGCGGGCGACATCGTCGGCGAGCCGCTGGCCGTGCACGGGCTCGCAGGCGGCAAGGAGCTGGAAGCGCGCACTGCAAAACTGTTCGAGCAGGTGGGCCTCCGGCCCGACCAGATGCGCAATTTCCCGCATCAATTCTCCGGCGGCCAGCGCCAGCGCATCTGTATCGCGCGGGCGCTGGCCCTCGGGCCGCGTCTGATCGTCTGCGACGAGCCGGTGTCCGCACTCGACGTCTCGATCCAGGCGCAGGTGATCAATCTCCTGATCGACCTGCAACGCCAGCACGGCTTCTCCTACCTCTTCATCGCCCACGACCTCGCCGTTGTCGCCCATATCAGCCACCGCGTCGCCGTAATGTATCTCGGCCGCATCGTCGAGATCGCCGACAAGAACGAGCTGTTTCGCAATCCGCGTCATCCCTACACGCAGGCCCTGCTCGCCTCGGTGCCGGTCGCCAACCCGCTCGCGAAAAAGCTCGTGCCACTGGTGGACGGCGACGTGCCGAGCCCGGTCAACCCGCCGTCCGGCTGCGCGTTTCACACCCGCTGCCGGTTCGCGGTGGAGCGGTGCAAGACCGAGCGGCCGGCGCTGGTGGATGCGGGCGACGGCCACCAGGTGGCGTGCTTGCTCAACGAGGGGACGGGCCAGGGCCAGTAGAGCTCAACGCCCGGATCACTGGCCAGGCCGCGAGCGCTGCAGCCAGATGTTTGAGGGTGTGGCCCGAGACGATGTGCCCTGTTGCTTCGAAGATGGTCGCGTCACCCAATTCGAAAAGCTTGGCCAGCACGTAGAAGACAATCACGCCGCCGAGCGGCACGCCCAGCGCACCAGCCCGGGGCCGCGTCAACGCGAGTCCCACGGCGAGCGCCATGCCGCCGAACTGCACGACCACCCATGGCGTGAGGTTCTCGCGTGCCACCCAGGCCGCGAGCAGGCCTGCAATCATCATCAGCACTAGCACCGCTTCGCCGGCGCGCACGCTGATGCGCTCGCTGGCCGCGATGCCCAAAAACCCCGCGAACGCCACCGCCATGCCGATGCGGTCGGCCACGAGCCGCTGCGGCATGTCGGGGTCCAGATGATAGAAGCCTGAGCCCAGGCACGTCAGGATCAGTCCGACGAAGAACCAGCTTGCACCCACGGGTGCATCATTGCGGGCGCGCAGTCGCTCCGTGCCCCAGACGCCCATCGCGAGGAAGGCGAGATTGCTCAGCACGTCGCCGGCGTTGGGCACACCGAGCCAGGGGCGGCCGTCTACGAAATGCGGGATGTGCCAGGTGGCGGCGGGGATCGCGGGTGCGAAGACCGCGGCCAACGCCAGGACGAAGAGCGCGCCGATCAGGTATTTTTCGCGGGCTTGGGGGAGTGCGAACGAGAACCTGCGGGGGGCCGAGGGGAACGCGGCATCGGTTGCTTGGGCGTGGGGATGGATGCGCACTTGAAGCCTCCGCGATTGAACATTGTTCATTATTGGTAGTCGTAAAATGAACTATGTTCAATATGAATTTGAGCGCAGGCCCACGGAGGCGGTTTATCATTGAAATTGTTCAGAAATCTTTCCGGAACGGCAGGTGCCGTAGGATGGGCAAAGCGGAGCGTGCCCACGTTCCGCGCGTAATCGCTGTCGGTCGTGGGCACGGCGCTTTGCGCTTTTACCCACCCTACGAGACCGCGTTTGCGGCGCTACGCCGTCCCGATCTCGGCCACGATCCTGCCCGTGGTCACCTGCTCGCCCTCGGCGACGTCGATCGCAGCGACGACGCCGTCGATACCAGCCTTGTGGACGTGCTCCATCTTCATCGCTTCCAGCGTCAGCACCGGCTGGCCGGCGGCGACGCGGTCGCCCGGCTTGACCAGAACGGCGACGACGCGGCCGTTCATGGCGGCGCGCACCTTGCCGTCACCGCCATTGGCTGCGGCAGCTTTTGGCGCGGCGAGGGTGAGATCGGCGGCAGCAAGCGGGATACCGCGGTGTTGGACGTACAGCCGGTCGCCGTCGCGCAGGAATTTGGCGCTGTCCATCACGCCATCGTGGCGGAAGCGGATGGCGTCGGCATCGAGCTGGTCGATTTCGAACTTGTCCTGACGGCCGTCGGTGGCGACGGTGTAGCTGCCATCGCGCTCGCGTGTGACTTCGAGTTCAAGCGTGTGGCCGGCGATCTCGATTTTTGCCGGCAGCGGGAACGTCGCCGCGAGGCTTCGTCCGTTGCGCCACAACGGCGCCTGCGGATTGATGACGTACAGCAGCAGACCCGCAAGTGCGGCGCTGAATGCGCTGTTCGCCCGCGACGCCAGCAGCTCGTCGCGATGCGCGCCGATGAACGCCGTCGTCGCCTCGCCTTTGGCAAAACCTGAGTGACGCAGGCAGGACATCAGGAACGCCTGGTTGGTGGTCACACCAAACGCCGTGAGCTGCTCCAGGTCAACAATCAGCCGCCCCCTCGCCTCCTCGCGGCTCTCGCCATGGCTGATCACCTTGGCGATCATGGAATCGTAGAACGGCGGGATCTCCGTACCCGATTGCAGCGCGTGCTCGACGCGGATGCCTTCCGGCACCTGCCAGCGCGCCATGCGGCCGGACTGCGGCATGAAATCCTGCGCGGCATCTTCCGAGCACAGCCGGACCTCGATGGCGTGGCCCTGGAAGCGGATGTCCTGCTGCTTCACCGGCAGCGGTTCGCCGCGCGCGACGCGCAGCTGCAGCTCGACGAGATCGAGCCCGGTGATCGCCTCGGTCACGGGATGCTCGACCTGCAGGCGCGTGTTCATCTCCATGAAGTAGAACGCGCCGCTCGCATCAAGCAAAAATTCCAGCGTCCCGGCGCCCTCGTAGCCCAACGCCTTCACCGCTGATACCGCGACCTCGCCCATTTTCGCACGCAGCTCCGGTGTCACCGCCGGTGACGGCGCCTCCTCGATCAGCTTCTGGTGCCGCCGCTGCACCGAGCAGTCGCGCTCGCCGAGATGGATGGCGTTGCCATGGCCGTCGCCGAACACCTGGATCTCGATGTGGCGCGGATTCTGGATCGCACGTTCGAGGATCACGGTGGCATCGCCGAACGCCGCCTTCGCCTCCGACCGCGCGCTGCGCAACGCATCCGGAAATGACGCCGCATCGACCACGAGCCGCATGCCGCGTCCCCCGCCACCGGCGACCGCCTTGATCATCACGGGGAAGCCGATCTTCTTGGCCTCCACCAGCATCACTTCATCACTTTGATCGGCGCCCTGATAGCCGGGGACGCAGGGTACGCCGGCCTTTCTCATGATCTCCTTGGCGCCGGCCTTGTTGCCCATCGCCTCGATCGCCTGCGGCGACGGGCCGATGAAGACGAGACCGGCATCCTTGCAGGCCTGCGCAAAATCTTCGTTCTCGGCGAGGAAGCCATAGCCGGGATGCACGGCATCCGCGTCGCTCGCTTTGGCCGCAGCGATGATCGCGGGTATATTGAGATAGGATTGCGCGGGGAGCGCTTCGCCGATGCGCACGGCCTGATCGGCCTGCTGCACATGGAGCGCATCGCGATCGGCATCCGAATAGACCGCAACGACGCCGAGGCCGAGCTTCCGCGCGCTGCGCATCACCCGCAGCGCGATCTCGCCGCGATTGGCGATCAAAACCTTGAAGAACGGGCGGTGCTGCACTGATCCGTTCCTCATGGGCGAGCCACCGAGAATTGCATGCGCTGGGGCGTCCGCGTGTCGCCCTCGCGGCAGATCGCGAGCACTTCGGAGAGGACCGCACGGGTGTCGCGCGGATCGATCACGCCGTCGTCAAGCACACGGGCGCTGGTCGAGAACACATCCATCTGGCCGTCGAACACGCCGATGATCTGCGCCCTCATGGCATCGAGCTTGTCCTTCTCGACCGACTTGCCGCGACGCGCGGCGGCGGCTTCCGTCACGATGGCCATGGTCTCGGCAGCCTGCTCGCCGCCCATTACCGCGGTCTTGGCGTTCGGCCAGGAGAAGCAGAAGCGCGGATGGAAGCCGCGGCCGCACATGCCGTAATTGCCCGCGCCGAACGAAGCGCCGCAATAGATGGTGATCTGCGGCACCGTCGCCGACGTGACCGCCTGGATCATCTTCGATCCGTGCTTGATCATGCCGGCTTCTTCATAAGCTTTGCCGACCATGTAGCCGGTCGTGTTGTTGAGATAGAGGATCGGCGTGCGGGTCTGGCAGCAGGCCTGGATGAAATGCGTCGCCTTGTTGGCTCCGGCAGGATCGAGCGGACCGTTGTTGGTGATGATGCCGATCGCCTGGCCCTCGATGCGGGCATGGCCGCAGACGGTGGCAGGGCCATAGTTCGGCGCCATCTCGGTGAAGTCGGAATCATCGACGATGCGCGCGATCACCTGTTTCATGTCGACGGGACGCTTGTGGTCCATCGGCATGATGCCGAGCAGCTCGTCCTGATCGTAGCGCGGCGGCTTGAATTGCGTGGGCACCCTGCCCGGCCGCTCCCATTCCAGCGCCGCCATGATCTCGCGCGCGATGCGCAAGGCATCGCGATCGTCCTCGGCGAGATAGTCGCCGAGGCCGGAGACCTGCGTGTGCATCTCGGCACCGCCGAGCTCTTCCTCGGTCGCGATCTCGCCGGTCGCAGCCTTCAGCAGCGGCGGCCCGGCGAGGAAGGCGCGGGTGCGGCCGCGCACCATGACGATGTAATCCGACAGGCCGGTCTGGTAGGCGCCACCCGCGGTGGACGAGCCGTGTGTGACGGTGACGACCGGGAGGCCCGCAGCCGAGAGCCGCGCGAGATTGCGGAAGATGTTGCCGCCGCGGACAAAATCCTCGACGCGGTAGCGCAAGAGATTGGCGCCGGCGCTTTCGACCAGCTGCACATAAGGCAGCTTGTTCTCCAGCGCGAGCTCCTGCACCCGCAGCGTCTTGTCGAGGCCAAAAGGCTGGAGCGCACCGGCATCGATGCCGGAATCGTTGGCGCTGATCATACAGCGGATGCCCGAGACGAAACCGATGCCGGCGATGACGCCGCCGCCGGGCACGCTCTTGGCCGCATCCGGCACGTCGAACATGTAGCCGGCGAGCGTCGACAGCTCGATGAAGGGCGCGCCGGGATCGAGCACCAGCGCGACGCGCTCGCGCGGCAGCAACTGGCCGCGCTTGTGGAAGCGGTCCTTTGCCGCCGCCGACGCGGCGCGCGTGCGCTCTTCGAGCGCGCGCATCCGGTCGATCAGGCCGAGCATGCCGTCGCGGTTGGCATGGTAGGCGGGGCTGCCGGGGGAAATGGTGTTTTCGAGAATGGACATGGCTCTATCCTACCCGTCATTGCGAGGAGCGAAGCGACGAAGCAATCCAGTCTGCTTCCGCGGATACACTCTGGATTGCTTCGCTTCGCTCGCAATGACGGCTGGGGCTACGTTCAGCGATTGGTCCCAAAGATCTTCCGCGCCTCGACCGGGCTCGCGATCTCGCGGCCGGCGCGGCGGGCGCAGGCGGCGATGGCCTCGATGAGCTGGCCGTTCGACGTCACCTTCTTGCCGTCGGCGAGATAGAAGGCGTCCTCGAGGCCGGTACGCAGATGGCCGCCGAGCTCGGCGCAGCGCTGGTGCAGCGGCCAGATTTCTTCGCGACCGATGGCGGTGACCTGGAAATGCGCTTCGGGGCGCTTCAGCTTGATCAGGATCGGCAGCAGATCGGGATCAGACGGCATGCCGGACGCCACGCCCATCACGAAGTTATATTCGAGCGGGCCCTTGTACATGCCGACTTGGGTGTACATGCCGACGCAGCGCACGATGCCGACGTCAAAGCATTCGAATTCAGGGATGGTGCCGACTGCGTTCATGACGTCGAGATAGTCCTTCACTTTCTCGACCGCGTTGTCGAACATCATCGGCGGCCAGGCCCAGCTATTGTCGGCCTTCACCTTCAGGTAATTCAGCGAGCCCGCGTTGCAGGCCGCGATCTCGGGCTTCGTCTCTCGGATGCAATCAAGCGCGCCACTGTAGTTCGGCCCTGATACGCCCGAGGTGTGGTTGATGATCACGCCGGGGCAGGCTCCGCGGATCGCCTGTTGGATCTCCCTGCTGACCGCAACCTCCCAGGACGGCAGGTGTCCCTTGTCCGGCGCCTGCTGGCGCAGATGGATGTGCATGACGGACGCGCCGGCATCGAACGCAGCCCTGGCCTCGCGCGCCATCTGCTCGGGCGTGACGGGCACGTTGTGCTGCTTCGGGTCGGTGAGCACGCCGTTCAGCGCGCAGGTGATGACGGCCTTGTCGCTCATGCCACTGATGTCTCGCACGTTGAGAATTCAACGTTTGCGATCATGTGACGCGTGGCATGCGGCTTCTTGCGCGGAGAAGCTGGAAAAAACGACGAATTCGTAGGGTGGGTTTAGCCGAAGGCGTAACCCACCACTTCTGTCACCGCGGAGGCTAAAGAGGTGGGTTACGCTGCGCTAACCCACCCTACGAGAGCGGCGCTAGCTCGCTTCCGCAAGCCGCACCGTCTCGGTGCTGCGATAGATCGCGAGATCCCGCGATCCGACGAAGATCGCGCGCGGCTTCAGGCCGTAGAAGCGGCGGATCGAGTGGCTGAAGTGCGTGGAATCGGGATAGCCGATGTCCTGCGCGAGATGGGCAAGGTTGAGGTCCTGGTTGGCGAAGTGCAGCAGATGCCGCGCGCGCTTCCAGGCCCGGAAGGAGCGGAACGAGATGCCGGTCTCCTCCTTGAACAGGTGCAGGAAGCGTGAGGCGGAGAGCCCCGCTTCCGCCGCACACGTATCGGCCGTGACCGGCTCGCCCGTGAAGCGGCCGATGCGGGCGACGGCACGCATCACACGCGGGTCGAGCACGCGCCGCGGCAGCGCCTCGCCGAAGCACATCTCGTCGAATTCGGCAGTGGTGATGTCGTTGTAGCGGCGCTGGCGCAGCAGCGCGTAGGCGGCGAGGATCTTTCGGGCATAGATCGCCCGATCGGGGCCGGTCAGTCGCTCAGCCAAAGCCTCGATCACGCCGTCCGGCATGCTCTCGGGCTCGAGCGTCACGCTGATTGCAGTGCGGTAGTCGCCGGCGATGGAATGCCGCTGGTTCGGCAAGGTAACGAACAGCTCGCCGGAGGCGAGGACGTCGTCGATGGTCAGGTGCAGATTGCCCTTCACCGCCACATAGACATGGCAGCAACCCGGGGTCCGCTTGCGGGGGCGGCCGAGCAGGCCGGCATAAAAGACCCGCTCCGGCGTGATCAGCATCAAATGGTCGGATTCGCGACCGTTATCTTCCATTGGGATCCTCCTCGCGCGGCTCTCTGGCCGCTGCGGACGGAGGTCACCTTAGCCGAAATTTGGGCGCTGTCACGACGGGATAGCGCTGTCATGGAAACATGCTTTGTCGTTCCGGGGCGGTCCGTAGGGACCGAACCCGGAACCTGGAGATTGCGGCGCGAGATTCCGGGTTCGATGCTGCGCATCACCCCGGAATGACAGCCTCCCTTACGCCCGCACCCGCGGCGCAACATTCTGCTCGACGCCGACCCTCTGTTCCGCGGCAACCGCGCGCTGGAAGCCATCGCGCTGCTGCAAGCGCGCCCAATAGGCTGCGACATTTGGCCCAAAGTCCTTGGCGAGGCCGATATTATCCGCAAGGCGAAGCGCGTAGCCGATCACGATGTCAGCGGCGGTGAAGCGTCCGGCGCACAAGGTTTCGGCATTCGCGGTCGCTGCCTCGACGGCGCGCAGCCTTCCCAGAAACCATTTTGCATAATCGGTGGCGACCTGCGGATTGCGGCGCTCCTCCGGCTCGAGCTGGGTGTAGCGGAGCACCAGCGTCTGCGGGAAGGTTAACGTAGCGTCGCTGAAATACAGCCAGTTCAGGAACGCGCCATAGGCGGGATCTTCCGGCCCCACCATCAACGGCGTCGGCCCGTGCTTGATGCCGAGATAGTGACAGATGCCGGAGGACTCGGTCATCTTCGTCTCGCCGTCGACCAAAAAGGGAATCGTGCCCAACGGATTGAGCGCGAGGTACTCCTTGGCGAAGACGCGCGGCGGGAACGGCAGCATCTTCAGTTCGTAAGGAAGCCCCATCTCCTCCAGCATCCAGAGCGGACGGAACGAGCGCGCGGCATCGCAGTGATAGAGCGTGATCATCAAGCGTTTCCTTTACTTTACTTGAGCATGATCTTTTCGGAAAACCGGCCTCCACTTTTCCGGATCATGCTCTGGGCAGCGTACCCATCATCTTGCACAGGACCATCAGCATGACCTCGTCGGCGCCGCCGCCGATCGAGGTCAGGCGGCTGTCGCGATAGGCACGGCTGACCGGCGTCTCGTTGGTAAAGCCCATTCCGCCCCAATATTGCAAGCAGGCGTCGGTGAGCTCGCGGCCGAGCCGGCCGGCTTTCAGCTTGGCCATGGTCGCAAGCTTCGTCACGTCTTCGCCGGCGACCAATTGCTCGGCGGCGCGATAGATCAGCGCACGCAGCAGCTCGACCTCGGTCTGCATTTCCGCAAGCTTGAAGTGCACGACCTGGTTGTCGAGGATCGACTTCCCGAAGGCCTTGCGGTTGCGCGTGTACTCGATGGTCTGATCGATGATGTATTCGTGCGCCTTCAGGCAGGCGGCCGCGCCCCAGAGCCGTTCCTCCTGGAACTGGATCATCTGGTAGGTGAAGCCCTTGCCCTCTTCGCCGATCCGGTTGCGCTTGGGCACGCGGACATTGTCGAAGAAGATCTGCGCGGTATCGGACGATCGCATGCCCATCTTGTCGAGCTTTCGCGCGACGTTGACACCCTTGCTCTTCATGGGCACGCAGATCAGCGACTTGTTGCGGTGAACGGGCCCATCGCCGGTGTTGGCGAGCAGGCAGATCCAGTCGGCCTGGGTGCCGTTGGTGATCCACATCTTGCCGCCATTGATGACGTAGTCGTCGCCATCGGCGCGCGCATTGGTCTTGATCGAGGCGACATCGGAGCCCGCTCCGGGCTCGGAGACGCCGATACAGGCGACGTAGTCGCCGGAGATGGAGGGGGCCAGGAACTCGCGCCGCACCTCGTCCGAGCCGAACCGCGCCAGCGCCGGCGTCGCCATGTCGGTCTGCACCCCGATCGCCATCGGTACGCCGCCGCAGGTGATGGCGCCGAGCTCCTCCGCCATCATCAGCGCATAGGAGTAATCGAGGCCGGAGCCGCCGAACTCCACCGGCTTGTTCAATCCGAGGAAGCCGAGGCTGCCCATCTTCTTGAACAGCTCGTGCGCCGGGAAGATGTCGGCCTTCTCCCAGTCATCGACGTGAGGGTTGATCTCGCCCGCGATGAATTTTTGCAGGGAACGGCGAATGTCGTCGTGGTCGGCGGTGAATAGCATTTTTGTCCCTTCGTCATTCCGGGGCGCGCGAAGCGCGAACCCGGAATCCATTCCTCTAAGGTGTCTGCGGCCCGATGGATTCCGGGCTCGACGCTTCGCGTCGCCCCGGAATGACGGCGTGGGTCACAACCCCATCTGCCTTGACGCCAGATCCTTCATGATCTCCTCGGTGCCGCCGCCGATGGCGTTGACCTTGACCTCGCGATAGATGCGCTCGGCCTTGATGCCGCGCATGAAGCCGGCGCCGCCGAAAATCTGCACGGCCTCCGAGGCGCAGAACGCCATGGTCTGCGTCGCCTGGTTCTTCATCATGCAGATTTCCGCGACCGGGCTCTCGCCCTGCTCCAGCCGCCACGCCAGCATCTCCAGCATCGCCTGGGACGCTGCGACCTTCTGCGCCATGTCGACGATCTTGTGGCGGATCACCTGATGCTGGGCGAGCGGCTTGCCAAAGGTCTTGCGCTCCCTGGCGTAGGCGATGGCTTCATCGAGACAGACGCGGGCGAAGGCCGTGCAGCCCGCGGCCATGCCCATCCGCTCGCTATTAAAGTTCTGCATGATGATCTTGAAGCCCTGGCCTTCCTCGCCGATCAGGTTTTCGGCCGGCACGCGGCAGTCGTCGAAATGCAGCGTCGCGGTGTCGGAGGCCCACCAGCCCATCTTCTTCAGCTTGGTGCGCGACAGGCCGGGCGTGTCGCCCTCGATCAGGAGCAGGCTGACGCCGCCGGCGCCCTCGCCGCCGGTGCGCACCGCAACGGTCAGATAGTCGGCGCGTACGCCTGAGGTGATGAAGGTCTTCTCGCCGCTCACAACGTAGTGATCGCCGTCGCGCCGCGCCTTGGTGCGGAGGCCCGCGACGTCGGAGCCGCCGCCCGGCTCGGTGATCGCAAGCGCGGAGATCTTTTCGCCGGAGAGCACCTGCGGCAGCACGCGCGCCTTGACCTCCGGTCGCGCCGCACGTGCGATCGGCGGCGAGCCGATGGTGTGGCTCATCAGGCTGGCGCTGACGCCGCCGGCGCCTGCCTGCGCCAGCTCCTGGCTGGCGACGATCTTCATGAACTGATCGGCGGCGATCCCGCCATATTCCTCGGGGAATCCGAGCCCCAACAGCCCGATCTCCGCCGCTTTGCGATAGAGCACGCGCGGGAATTCGCCGGCCTCGTCCCAGTCATGGGCGAACGGGGTGATCTCCTTCTCGACGAAGCGGCGCATCACATCGCGGAAAGCGTAGTGCTCGGCGGTATAGAACGGGCTCTTCATTGCGCTTTCGCCCTGTTGGCGGATTCGTGTTGCCCACCATGGCCGGAACATCTGCCGCTCACTTGCGCAGAGTGGCTGACCGGGGGAACCGCTCCGCGGCAACCTATGGACTAGCAACTCAACGCAAGACGATTTTCGTCCCTCGCAGGCCAACTCCGAAACAAAAAAGTCGATGCACAAAACTCCGGCTGGCCTCCCGGGGCCACGCCGGGCATGGTGCACGGCAATAAAAATGCGGGCGGCACAAGACCGCCGAGGGAGGGATTTTTGGCCGTTCGTTACTACGACTGGATCGCCCATCATGGCCGTCGCACGCCAGGCAAGGTTGCGGTCATCGACCTCGCGAGCGAACGCCGCTTCACCTATTCGCAACTCGACGCCCGCGTCTCGCGCCTCGCTTCATTCCTGCGGCACACACTGAAAGTCTCGCGCGGCGACCGCGTCGCGGTGCTGGCGCTGAACACGACCGATACGCTGGAGGTGCAGTTCGCCTGCGGGCGGCTAGGTGCGATCTTCGTGCCGTTGAACACCCGCCTCACCGTTCCCGAGCTTCAGTTCATCACCGGCGATTGTGCGCCGAAGGTGATGATCCACGACACCGATCTCACCGAAACGGCGCTTGCGGTCGCAAAGCTCTGCGGCATAGCGACCAGATTGCTGCTCGGCCCCGGCGGCACCTATGAGGCCGGCATCGCGGCTGCAAAGCCGCTCGACCGCGCGGAAGAGGTCACGCTCGATGACGTCTCGACCATCATGTACACGTCGGGCACGACGGGTCATCCAAAGGGCGCGACCATCACCCACGGCATGACCTTCTGGAATTGCGTCAATCTCGGTGGCCCCGCCTGCATCGGCCCATCCTCGGTGCTGCTCACCGTGCTGCCGCTGTTCCACACCGGCGGGCTGAATTGCTACACCAACCCGGTGCTGCATGCCGGCGGCACCGTGATGATCATGCGCGCCTTCGATCCCGGCACGGCGCTCGGCCTGATCAACGATCCCGCGCGGGGCATCAACGTGTTCTTCGGTGTGCCCGCGATCTACCAGTTCATGGCGCAGCATCCGGCCTTCGCGACGACCGATCTGACCCGGCTGATCGTCGGCGGTGTCGGCGGCGCACCGATGCCGGTGCCGCTGCTGAAGGTGTGGGAGGCGCGCGGCGTCGCACTCCAGCAGGGCTACGGCATGACCGAGACCTCGCCGGCCGTGCTGGTGCTGGATCGCGAGGATGCTGCGCGAAAAGCAGGCTCTGCCGGCAAGCCGGTGCTGCACACGGAAGTGCGCATCGTGCGGCCCGACGGCCGCGATGCCGACACCGGCGAGCTCGGTGAGCTCTGGGTGAAGGGACCGAACATCACGCCGGGCTACTGGAACAGGCCGGAGGCGAACAAGAGTTCCTTTACCGACGGCTGGCTGCACACCGGCGATGCGACCCGCGTCGACGACGAAGGTTTCTACTACATCGTCGACCGCTGGAAGGACATGTACATCTCCGGCGGCGAGAACGTGTATCCGGCCGAGGTCGAGAACGTCCTGCACCAGCTCACCGCGATCGCGGAAGCCGCCGTGATCGGCATCCCTGATGCCCAATGGGGCGAGGTGGGCCTCGCCATCGTCGCGACCAAACAAGGCCAGCGATTGACCGAAGCGGATGTCTTCGCGCACTGCGCAGCCAATCTCGCGCGCTTCAAATGCCCGTGCCAGATTCGTTTCGTCGATGCGCTGCCGCGTAACGCCACCGGCAAGATCCACAAGCCGACCTTGCGCAAGGAATTCGCGGCGGCTTCCGAGATCGACAAGAGAGTTGCCAACGCCTGATCAAAGCGCCCCTCGCGGGCGCTTCTTCGTTTCTGACGTGCCTGCTCAAACCCAGAAGAAACCCCAAAGAAACACCAAGGAATTTTCATGAACAAGAAACTCCCCCTGCTTGCCGCAGCAACGGCATTGACGTTGGTCACCACCCAGGGTGCCTACGCGCAGAAGGCGTACGACACCGGCGTCACCGACACCGAGATCAAGCTCGGCAATGTCGAGGCCTATTCCGGTCCCGCCTCCGCCTACGGCGTGATCGGCAAGACCGAGGAAGCCTATTTCAAGATGATCAACGACCAGGGCGGCATCAACGGCCGCAAGATCAACTGGATTTCCTATGACGACGGCTATTCGCCGCCGAAGACCGTGGAGCAGATCCGCAAGCTGATCGAGAGCGACGAGGTCTTCCTGGTGTTCAACGCACTGGGCACACCGACCCAGACCGCCGTGCAGAAATATCACAACGCCAAGAAGGTACCGCAGCTCTTCCTCGCCACTGGCGCCAGCAAGTGGAACGACCCGAAGAACTTTCCGTGGACCATGGGCTTCCAGCCGAGCTACCGGGTCGAGGCACAGATCTTCGCAAAATACATCCTGAAGGAGAAGCCGGACGCGAAGGTCGCGATCTTCTATGCCAACGACGATTTCGGCAAGGACTACCTCGCCGGCATCAAGGACGTGTTCGGTGACAAGGCATCGAAGCTGATCGTGGCCGAAGAGAGCTACGAGACCTCGGAGCCGTCGATCGACGCTCATATCGTCAAGCTCAAGGGCACCGGCGCCGATGTCTTCGTCAACATCGCGACCCCGAAATTCGCGGCGCAGGCCATCAAGAAGATCGCAGAGCTAGAGTGGAAGCCGATGCATCTGATGACCGATGTCTCGGTATCGATCGGCGCGGTGATGAAGCCCGCCGGTCTCGAAGCATCCGAAGGCGTGCTGTCGGCCGGCTATCTGAAGGATGCGTCGGATCCGCAGTGGAAGGACGACGAGGGCATGAAGAAGTTCATGACCTTCATCGACAAGTACATGCCCGGCGCCAACATTTCGGACGCCAATCTGGTCTACGCCTATGCCGCAGCCCAGACGATGGTGCAGGTGCTGAAGCAGTCGGGCGACAATCTGACCCGAGAGAACGTGATGAAGCAGGCCGCCAGCCTGAAGGACTTCGTACCTGATACGCTGATCCCGGGGATCAAGATCAACACCTCATCTACCGACTTCGCACCGATCGAGCAGCTCAAGATGTGGCGGTTCAAGAAGGGCCAGTGGGAGCTGTTTGGCGACATCATCAGCGCCGAAACCGGCGGCTAGCTCGACTGAACTGATTGGTTCGAAGATATCGAATAGCGGCCGAAAGGCCGCTATTCTTTTTCAGCCAGCAACGGCACTCTTCCGGCGCTTTCGGCCTCCGGCATATCCTGGCCGACATCGATCGCCACGATGGACAGACCGAGACGACGCGAATCGCCGGCACCTCTGAGCACGGGGCACGCCCACGCAAGGGTGGCGATACCGGTCGGCGGTAGATCGAGACTCAGCGTGTAGGTATCGAAACCGATCACGATCGTATCAGGGTCGACGGGCGCACCATCAAGGTAGAAATGCGTGCCTATCCTGCCGAGCGGCGCGCGAAGTGCGGGACTTTGAATGCGGACGATGTTACGGCCCGGAGTTCCCTGGATGCGGACGGCGGCCTGCGGCTCGCTCCAGCGGAAGGTGTGACCGGCGGACGACTCCACGGCATAGAACCCGATCTGCGCAAGAACCTGGTTGCCGAGGGGCCTCGCAACGAGCCCTCCGCTCCGACGGTTGCGACGGATGCAGTCAAGCCTCTGAAGCCGGATCAATGCCGCGATGTAGCACCTCATCCAACGCGCGATGGCTTCGCTCGACCCCACCACCGTCAGCGAGGCCAGGACAGCGCGCGCATGCACGGCGGTCAGCTGCGCTGCCGCACGCGCGGGATGATCCCCGAACATCGCCGGCACAACCCAGCGCAGGAAGGCACGCAGCTTTTCGCCGGGTTGCTTCCAGCCCCGGCCGGCAAGGCTGTAGCGCACAAACACCTTCAGCGCGGCGCGCACGAGCACGGTGTCAAAGCCGGCCCACTCGCTCCATTCGACGGGTGTTTCCAGCAACTCGCTGCCGGGATCATCGCGCGCTTTGCTGAGATAGCGGATCTCACCCTGTACGAAATCGAGCGTGAACTTCTTCAATTCGTCGATTTGGCCTACGTAGTAGTGGTGGAAGCGTGCCTCTTCGAGATAGCCGATCGCATAGCCCCTGGCGTGATAGGCGGCCGCGAGCACCCATTCGGCGAAATGGCCAAGCTCCTCGCGCAAGCCGCCGCATTCCCAATAGACGTCGCGCCGCGTCACGAAGCACTGATCGAGCACCTTGCGCCAGGGATGCTGCGTCATGCCGAACTCGATGTCCGCCTGGTACATCGCCGCCTCTGCGACCGACAGGCGGTTGTGGCAGATCGGGATCGATCGGCACGAAAACCCCGCCCAATCCGGATGCGCATCGATCGCGCCCACACAGAGAGCGATCACATCGGGCTCAGGCCGGCAGTGCGATTCCGTGAAGAACAGATATCTTCCGCGAGCGATGGTCGCGCCAAATGCACAGAGCCCGATGTCGTGCCCGATACCGGCATATTCGATCCGGGCGTCGCCGCCGGCGAGGGCCTTGAGTTCCTCGCGCGCCGTGAAGTCGGGCGGCACGACCAGGATGATCTCGTAGAGGGATTTGTCCGCAGTCTGCGAGATCCAGCCGAGCCAGGACTGCTCCCACTGCCCGCGATGATATTCGAGCGGAATGATCACGGAGAACATGGGGTCGGGACTCATGCCGGATATCACTCCTCAACATGATCGCGCGGGGTCGCCGACTCAGGCGTTTGGCTTAGGCAGGCAGAAACAACGCGAAAGATTCGTCGACAGTGCGGCGAAGATGATCCCGATATAGCTTGTAATTGACGTGGTCGGATGTGATCCGGCCCACGGACGGGTCGACGATATTTCGCGCCGGCACATAGGCGATCGGTGCTGCGATCGGCGTGAGCTGCGAGCCGGGGCCGGCGCGGAGTGTCGAGATGATGCCGTACATCTCGCCGGCCACCGTCGGCCGCGACACCGTGATCACGCGATGCTGACCGTGCTTGATGATGACGAGGTAGATGAAGCCGGACTGATGCGGCACCGCAACCTCGCCGGTGTGCTCATAGGCCGCATCGGTCCGCTCGCCCTCGCGGAACACCAGTGAGGAAACTTTCGGTTCCCAGACAATCTCGGTGCGGTAGGCGAAGATCGCGTCCTTGTCGCCGAACGACGGCCGCAGCGTGATGTAGACGTCCTCGAGCCAGGTCACCGCGCGATGCGAATAGGAGCCGAGGCTGTCGGGCGCGACATCGTTTGCAGCCGGAGGCGTCACCACGACGACGCTCTTGCGCAAGGACACGCCCAGCGCCTGCTCCAGCCGGACCGTCGTCGCCAGCGTGAACGGCCGGCGACCGCCGAGCACCTTCTCCAGCGTCGACAGGCTGAGCTTGGCCTGCTCGGCCAGCGCCTGCCGTGAGATCCGGCGCCTGGCGAGTTCCTCGCGAATGGTCTCGGCGATCTCGCGACTCTGCTCGTCCGAAAGCTGCTTGTCGTCCTGCGTCTGCATCGTCAACCCTGCCCTGGAAGCAGCAGTCTAGCAGGACGGACAAACCAGCACAAAACCGCACATGGCCGCCCGGCCGTGGCCCGCCCGGGCCAGCCGCGGCGGAACATTGCCGATCATTCTGCTCGCGAAATCAGGCCCTCCCGGCGAATGCTGAGGGCCAGCAAACATGCTTCGGGAGCAGGCCAAATGGATACCTACGACACAGCCGACAGCGACGAACACCCGATCCTGAGCCGGCTGATCAAGATCGGATTGTTTCTTCTGGCGCAGGGCATCGCGGTGATGCTGGTCTCCCTCGTCGCCCTGCTGGTCAGCTTCGGTACGAGTTGGTCGGCGACGACCGAGCAGGCCGGCCTGCTCCAGCCCGGCGACGCCAAATCCGGCAGCCTCCTGCTGAAGGAAGACGGCGCCACTACCGAAGCGATCCGGCTCGGCACCGATATCGACATCACGGTATCAGGCCCGACGCTGCGCGCCCGCGTCACGCAAGTGTTCCGCAACCCGACCAAGGACTGGGTCGAAGCCACCTATGTCTATCCGCTCGCGACCAACGGCGCCGTCGATACGTTGAAGATGGTGGTTGGCGACCGCGTCATCGTCGGCGACATCAAGGAGCGCCAGCAGGCCCGCGTGATCTACGAGCAGGCACGACGCGACGGCCAGAAGGCCGCGCTGACCGAGCAGGAGCGGCCCAACATCTTCACCAATTCGGTCGCCAATATCGGTCCCGGCGAAACCGTGCTGGTGCAGATCGAATATCAGGAGCCGGTGCATCAGAGCGGCAATGAATATTCGCTACGCCTGCCGCTGGTGGTCGCTCCGCGCTACAATCCCGCGCCGATCGTGCAGAGCGTCGACTTCCGCCAGGACGGCTCGGGCTGGGGCGCGACGAATTCGAACCCGGTGCCAGATCGCGACCACATCTCGCCGCCGGTGCTGAATCCCGCCAAGAATGCGCCGGTCAATCCGACCAGCATCACGGTGCGCCTGAAGGCCGGTTTTGCGCTCGGTGAGGTCAAGAGCCACCATCACAACGTCAAGACGGAAAGCCCCGATAACACCACGCGTGTCATCACGCTTGCCGACGGTGCCGTGCCAGCCGACCGTGATTTCGAGCTGACCTGGAAGCCGGCCGCCGAGAAGGCGCCGTCGGTCGGCCTGTTCCGGGAGCATATCGGCGATGCCGATTATCTGCTCGCCTTCGTCACGCCGCCGAGCGCCGAGCAGGCGACGCAGAAGCCGCTGCCGCGCGAAGTCGTGTTCGTGATCGACAATTCCGGTTCGATGGGCGGTACCTCCATCGTGCAGGCCAAGGCGAGTCTGCTTTACGCGCTCGGCCGCCTCCAACCTAATGACCGCTTCAACGTGATCCGTTTCGACGACACCATGGACGTGCTGTTCTCGACTTCCGTGCCGGCCGACCCCGCGCATCTCGGCGAAGCACTCGGTTTCGTGAATGGATTGCAGGCGCGCGGCGGCACCGAGATGGTGCCGGCGATGCGCGCCGCGCTGACCGACAAGCTCGGCGACACCAACATGGTCCGTCAGGTCGTGTTCCTGACCGACGGTGCGATCGGCAACGAGCAGCAATTGTTCGAGACCATCACCGCAATGCGCGGCCGCTCGCGCGTCTTCATGGTCGGCATCGGCTCTGCGCCCAACACCTATCTGATGACGCGCGCCGCCGAACTCGGCCGCGGCGCCTTCACCCATATCGGCTCGGTCGAGCAGGTCGAGGAGCGCATGCGCGGCCTGTTCGCCAAGCTGGAGAACCCCGCCGTGACGGGCCTCAGCGCAAAATTCTCCGAAGCCAAGGCCGACGTCACGCCTGCGGTCATTCCCGACGTCTATCGTGACGAACCGCTGGTGCTGGCGGCGAAGCTCGACAAGCTCGCGGGCTCGCTCGAAATCAAGGGACGCGTCGGCGACCGCCCGTGGTCGGTGACGCTGCCGCTGCAAAACGCCGCCGAAGGCAAGGGCCTGTCAAAACTGTGGGCCAGGCGCAAGATCGGCGATGCCGAGGTGGCGCGCACCCTCCGCGAGATGACGCCGGAAGACTCCGACAAGGCGATCCTGGCACTGGCGCTCGACCATCAGATCGTCACGCGACTGACCAGCCTCGTCGCGGTCGACAAGACGCCGAGCCGTCCCGAAGGCGCGTCGCTCAAGCTGAGCGAATTGCCGATCAACCTGCCGGCGGGCTGGGACTTCGAGAAAGTCTTCGGCGAACGGCCGCAGCAAGCTCCGGCGCAGCTCCGCGAGCGTCATGCCGATGCGCGCAGCCAGCCGGCAGCAAGGCGGCCCACGCCCGCGGCGCCCGATGCGATCCGCCTGCCCAAGACCGCAACCTCGGCCGAGCTGAAGATGATCGCAGGTCTGATCCTGATCGTACTCGCCCTGATCCTGTTCGTGTTCAACCGGCGTCAGCCCTTGCTCACTGACGCCGTTTGAGAGAGGAGCCCCCGAACTCCTCTGTTAGCGCGCGCGGCTGCCCGTCCCAAAACGGCCGCGCGCGCCTTTTTCTTCTTGTTGTCCTTGCGAGCGCAGCGAAGCAATTCAGGCTGCCTCTGCGGAAAGACTCTGGATTGCTTCGCTGCGCTCGCGATGATGGGTATGGAAACAATGCCCCGCCTCATCTCTCCTCTCGCACTTGCCCTGGTCGGCCTCCTCCTGTTCGGCGACGGCGCCTACGTCCACGCCAAAGCCTGGCTCGCGCAGGTGCTGCTGGAGCGCGCATTCGACAGAAGCGTGGCGACGGGCCAGCCGGTCAAGCCGTGGTCGTGGGCCGATACCTGGCCGGTCGCCCGGATCGAGGTGAAGCGGATCGGCGCCAGCGCCATCGTGCTGGACGGCACCAGCGGCCAGGCGCTCGCTTTTGGACCCGGCCATCTCAACCAAACGGTTGATGCGGGCGAACGCGGCGTTGCCGTATATGCCGCACATCGCGACACACACTTCCGGTTCTTGCGGAATGTTGCCATTGGTGACGTCATCGAGATCACGCGCGCCGATGGCCAACACTTTCGCTATCGGGCGGATTCCTCCGCGGTCGTTCGTTTCGATGAGTCAGGCATCGATCCCGCAACGCAAGATGCCGAGCTCGTGCTCACGACCTGCTGGCCGTTCGACGCCGTCACGCCCGGCCCGGAGCGCTACATCCTGCATGCCACCCTGATCGGAACCGATGAATAGCGGTTCGCAGTCACGTCAAACGGCTGGGGAACCGCATCAATCGGTCCACTGAACTGGCGCCGCCGCCCGCAGACCTATAAGAATGACCGATTGATCTTTTGACGCCGCAATTTTCAGGGCAAACAGTAATGGACGACGGGTACAGGCAGCGTCTCGAACAGCGGTTGGAACTGCTGGAAAACCGGGTCGCGCTCCTGGAAAGGAATCTGGATCTCATCGCCGCCGGACAGCGACGCTCGTCGCTTCGAAGCCTCTGGCGTCGGCCGCCGATCTGGACATTCGAGCAATACCCGCCGCGCCTGCTCAACCTGACCGCACTCCCACCCGCACCGGCGCTGCCAGCAAATGCGCCGCGGATCGCGATGGTCACGCCCAGCTACAATCACGCGCAGTATCTCGGCGCCACGATCGAGAGTATCGTCAGCCAGAACTATCCAAACCTGTATTATCATGTACAGGATGGCGCCTCGATCGACGGCACGATCGATCTGTTGAAGAGGCATGGCGACAGCATCAGCTGGAAGAGCGCGCCGGACACGGGGCAGTCCAACGCCATCAATCTCGGCTTCGCCGGCATCGACAGCGAAATCATGGCTTACCTGAACAGCGACGACATGCTGCTACCGGGGACGCTGGCCTATGTCGCCAACTACTTCGCGTCCCATCCCGACGTCGACGTGGTCTACGGCCATCGCATCTTCGTCGATCGCGATGGGCTCGAGGTCGGACGCGCGGTGCTGCCGCCCCATGACGGCAAGGCGTTGCAATATGCCGACTATATTCCGCAAGAGACAATGTTCTGGCGCCGGCGCGTGTGGGACAGAATCGGTCCGATCGACGAGAGTTTCCACTATGCGATGGACTGGGACTTCATCTTGCGGGCGCAGGCGGCTGGCTTCAAGTTCGTACGCCTGCCGCGATTCCTCGCCTGCTTCCGAATCCATGATGCCCAGAAGACGGCCTCAACCTACGCGGTCGGCGTCAAGGAGATGGGCATCCTGCGGCGCCGTGTTCTCGGCTTCGATCCGACACAGCTGCAAATCCGCCGCGCCATCGCGCCCTATCTCACAAAGCAATTGGCCTATCACTACGCCTACCGGCTGAGCCTGCTGCGTCACTGAGCAGGCGGTTGTCAGCAGCCCCGGGCGCCGCAAGCGAGCCAGATCCGTTCGAGGCCGATGCCGAGCGGCCGCACGTCGGAGCTCAACGCCAGATCCGCGGGCGAGCGCGGATCGGATAGCGCGAGACTGATGGTCAACGTCCCGTCCTCGGCGATAGCGGCAGGATCGAGCATCAACCTGCGCAGGCCCGCGAACGCATCCATCGAAAAACTCAGTTGCTGGAGCGCTCCGTTGCCGACGCGGCAGACGACGCGCAGTTGCGGATTTCTCTCGGAGACGAAAGCCCGGCACGCCAGGACGAGCTCGACCGGGCGCGACGGAACCGGGCGGACCTCGAAGCGGAGCACGCAATTCCGGGCAACCGACCAGGTACCCCATTCCTCCGGCTCGCTCCATCCCTCGATCAGGGCGGCGACGCCGGCCCCGTCACGTGCGAACTCGAGTTCATCTGCGCCCAGGACAGGCGCGGATGCGGAAACCTCCAGTGCGTCCGGATCGAACGGCTGCTGATCCGGAACGAATTGCGCCAGCACGCGCACCGCATCCGCGATCGAATCGAGCCCAAGCGCAGAGCCGTCGAGCTCGTAGGCGACGCGGTTCAGTCCGGTTGCGCGGACGCCATGGCCAGGCAGCGGACGATCGGCAAGGCGTGCAGGAATGATGATGTCGGTGACGTCGAAGCCATGCGTGCGCGCGAGCTCACCGATGGTCTGCACGGTCTGATCATACAGGGGCGGACGATTGTTGATATCGGTCGCAAGCGCCTGCGCCAGCGCCCGGTAGTCGAGGCGCACGCGATCGTCATCCGCCAGCAGCAGGCGTTTGAGGACGAGCATGTCCTTGGCGATGAAGAGCTGGAGGGCGTTGAGATCGGGAAGCCGGGGGTCGCCGTCGATGGCTCCGAAATCGCGAGCACCCCGCGACGTCGCGAGAAGATCCATGGTCTCGAAGAACAGCGCGTGACCGGTGCTGTGCTGCGAAATGCCGGCCATGCCCAAAGGCCGCGACAGGCGGACGAAGCTGTCGGTCAGCGCGGCGTTGGCGATACCGGATGCAACATCCGGCGAAAGGCCGATGAAATACCGTCCGCCAATCGCACGCATCCGGTCGATGACGCTGCGGCGGACGAACGAATTGTAGATCATCGGCAGATAGGAATAGTGTGCCTGGAAGCCGAAGATGCGTGCCAGCTCGCGACGCGACGAGTTCAGCTTCACCGACGAGGTGAGGTCGATCTCGGCGAGCACCCGATTGCGGAACGCAGGATGGTAGTAGCTCGGCCAGTAATAGCTGTACGCGCGCCAGCTCAGCAGATCGATCTTCCCACCTACGAGAATGTCCGCGGCCGTCGCGCACGCATAGGGCATCAGGCCGTCGTCATCACCGATGAACGTGACGTACTCACCCGTGGCGTGGTCGAGCGCGGTCTCCCAATTGTCGGTCATGGTGAGGACGGCGTCGCTGGCAAAGTGCTTAAAGCGCGCATCCTTCAGGCCCGCGACGATCTCTGCAATCTCGCGATTGCCGCCATTGTTCTGGACGACGAACTCGCAGTCCACGTCGGCGGGCTGGCAGACCATGGTTGCCAGCGCGTGACGAAGCGTGTCGGGACGATTGAGACTCGGCACCACAACGGAGAGCAGCGGCATGAGCACCACTTGGAGAACGATCGCGCGGATTCCTAGCACTTCACCGGATCGTTCGCACTTTCGCCAAAAGTCTGGTGATGCTAGCCTTATCGCGGAGTACCGCACATTCCGCCTCGCGGCATGGAGTCCGTTACGATCAGTCCCGCGCGAACCCGGCGCATGACAGCGCGCTGCAACAAGAACAAAAGGTGAGGAAGCGCCATGGAAGCTCAGGTGTCTGCCATTTCTCCGCGTCCGTGGTCTCCACCGCCCGACGCCAGCGACATCGTCAAGGGCGTCCACGCCATGCTGCACCCGCACAACATCGTGCTGGTGGGCGCGACCGACAAACCCGGCAACTACGCCGAGCGCATTTGGAATAACCTGGTCAGATACGGCTACGAGGGCGGGCTCTATCCGGTCAACGCCAAGCGCGAGACGATCTGGGGCGTGCCGTGCTACAAGGACTTTGCCAGCCTGCCGGAAAAGCCCGATCACGTTCTGGTGCTGGTGCCTGCGCGCTTCGCCGTGCAGGTGATCCGTGACGCCGCCGCGGCCGGTGCGCGTTCGGCGACCATCGTCACCTCGGGCTTCAGCGAGTTGCAGGACGACGAGAGCCAGAAGCTCGCCGGAGAATTGCAGGCGGCGGTTCGCGAGACGGGACTTGCGGTCACAGGGCCGAATTGCCTCGGCAACTTAAGCGCCGGCGAAAAGCTCTTCACGAACATCGACGACCGTGTCGTCACCATGGAGCAGGGCGCGGTGGCGATCGCCGGACAATCCGGCGCCATCGTCATGGCGATCCGCCAGGCGTTGGAGGATCGCGGGGTCGGCGTCGGCTACATGGTCACGACCGGCAACGAGACCGGGCTCGAGACGCCCGACCTGATGCGCTATTTTGCGGAAGATCCGAGCATCAAGGTGATCGTGGTCTACCTCGAAGGCGTGCGCAACACCAAGGCGTTCCGTGACGCCTGCAAGGCAGCGCGTGCCGCGAGCAAGCCCGTGATCGCGCTCAAGCTCGGCGCGTCCGAGGGCGGCCGCGCCGCGGCGATGGCGCATACCGGCGCGCTCGCGGGCTCGATCGAGACGTTCGATGCCATCGCCACGCGCGAAGGAGTGATTCGGGTCGGCGGGCTCGACGAATTGATCGAGACCACGGAATGCTTCGTCCATTCTGCCGTCCCCAAAGGCGACCGGCTTGCCGCCGTCACGCTATCGGGCGGCAAGCGCGGCATGCTGCTCGACGCCTTCTATGCCGAAGGCCTGAATTTTGCACCGCTCAGCCCGCACGTCGGCTCTGAACTTGCGAAGATGCTTGGGCCGGGCTCGATCGTCGGCAATCCGCTCGACGCCGGCTTTGCCGCGGTCGTCGACCCGTCCGTCTATATGAAGTCGATCAAGCTTATGATCGACGATCCCGACATCGACATCGTCATCATCGATGCCGAGCTGCCCAAGGCCCCGCACGAGCAGCGCGAGCGTAACCTGCGCATGGTCAACGAGATGGCGAGCCAGGTCTCAAAGCCCGTGATCTACATCAGCGCGATGTCGATCGGCTTCACCGAATTCACCAAGGGCCTGCGCAAATCGCTCCCCAATCTCGCAGTCATGCAGGGCATGGACCGTGCGGTCACCGCGATCAAGTCGCTGCTCGCCTATGCGAAGCTGCGCAAGGAAGTGCCCGACATCGTCTCGGGCTCGAAGCCGGCCGCACGCGCTGTGCTGGAGAAGGCACTGAAATCGGCGACCGGCACCGCGCTCGACGAAGTCGCCTCGAAGAAGCTGCTGAAGGCCTATGGCATTCCGACCTCGAAGGAAGCGATCGCCCAGACGGCGGCCGAGGCGACGAAGATCGCCAAGCAGATCGGCTTTCCCGTCGTGGCAAAACTCGTCAGTGCCGAGATCCTGCACAAATCCGACATTGGCGGCGTGGTGCTGAACCTCAACAGCGCGGCCGAGGTGAAGAAGGCATTCACCGACATCACCGCGCGGGTGGGGAAGCTGAAGGGCAAGCCGAAGCTCGACGGCATCCTGATCGCGCAGCAGGTCAAGGCCGATCTCGAGCTCGTGGTTGGCGCCTCGCTCGATGCCGAGATGGGCCCGGTCGTGCTGTTCGGCACCGGCGGCATCGATATCGAGCTGATGAAGGACGTCGCGCTCGCCGGCGCGCCGCTGGACGAGGCCGAGGCGCGGCTCTTGATCGGCCGCACCAAGGCCGGCATCAAGATGCGCGGCTATCGCGGCAAGCCGGCGTTGCACGAGGCTTCCACGGTGAAAGCTCTGGTCGGCCTGTCCAACCTGATCGCCGATGCCGGCGACCGGATCGCCTCGATCGACATCAATCCGTTCCTGATCAATACCAGGACGGGTGTGGCCGTCGACGCGCTGATCGTGCTGAACAATGCGGCCGCCAAACGCGCCGCCGGACATTGATGTCGCATAGGGCGGATTATCGCAGCGTAATCCGCCAATTCGGTTCATGCACGCACGAGGCTTTGGCGGGTTACGCTTCGCTACCCCCCTACGTACCATTGCAGCTCCTTCCAACTTCCCCGCTTTGGCCGTAGAATCGCCTTATGGCACGCGCGAGCAATCTGGTGATCGGAACGGCGACGCTGGCGGTGATCGCCGTGGCGTTCGGCGGCCTGCTCGGCGTGCAGAAATGGCGCGCCGCCCAAAGCCGGAGTCAGTTGCGTGTCGTGTTCGAAGGCGGTTCCGCCAGCGGTCTGCGCCGCGGCGGGCCGGTCAATTTCGACGGCGTGCTCGCCGGTCAGATCCTGTCGATCAAGCTGGACAATCCCCGCAAGGTCGTGGCGCTGGTCATGCTCGACAACTCCGCGCCGATCCGCAAGGATACCGTCGCAGGCATCGAATTCCAGGGCCTTACCGGCGTCGCCGCGGTCTCCTTGATCGGCGGAGCGCCCTCCGCACCGCCGGTGCCGCTGGATTCGGACGGCATTCCCGTGCTCACCGCCGATCTCAGCGACGTCGAATCCATCGTCGATACCCTGCACAGCGTCGACCGCACCATCGTGAGCAACGCTCCTGCGATCAAGGAGGGCCTGCGCACATTCGAGACGTATACCGCCGATCTCAGGAGCAAGGGCGGCGAGATCGATGCCGTCATGGCCAAGGTCGACAGCGCCTTCGCAGGCTTCGACAAGGCGGTCACCAAGATCGAGAGCGTGGTACCAGGCTTCGTCGACGGCAAGGCCGACGAGCTGTTCGAGAAGATCAAGGGGTTGCACGAGCTCGCCGACACCATGAAGAAGAAATCCGCTGGTTTCCTCGAGGACACCCGCCGCAGCCTGCTCGACGTCAGCGAGGCCGCGAACAAGATGGCTGGCACGCCCCCCTCGCCTGCCGCCGCCGCGCGCCCGCCGCGCAAGCCCACGCAGAAGAAGCAGTAGAGCCTACCACGCGTAGCGCACCACGCCCTTGCCGGCGTAGGAACGCGTGACGTTCGAGAACTCGCCCTCGAAGGTTGCCGACGCAGACCAGCCGTTCATCCAGTTCATCTGCACCGCCGCCGTGGTCAGCGCGGAATCGCGCGACTGGGCGGCGCCATTCACGACGAAGGCCGTGCCCGGCAGCGTCTGGAATACCGCGCCGACGGTGCGATCCGGGTTGAAATCATGCGCCCAGGCGAGCCGGCCCCGCAGGGTCATCAGGCCGCCGGCCGCAGCAAACGACTTGTCCGCGCGAAAACCGAGCTCGGTGCGGGTGCTGGTCACGTCCTTGGCGGCATAGTTGAGCGCGAAGGCGTTGTTGCCGACCACCGCGAACTCCGAATAGCTCGGCAGGCTGAACAGGGTCGCCTGGGCCGCAGCATAGGGCGTCAGGCCGATCCACGGCGTGGCGTAGCGGTAGCCGCCCTCGACACGGCCCGAGACGGCGTTGGCGTTGAACTGCGCACGCAACTGATCGACGCCCGCGGCCGTGACGATGCGATTCGTCGTGACGTCCTGCCAGCCATAGGCCAGCGCGGCCGTGATATAGGCGGGTCCCGCCGTGTGACGCACGAAAGCGCCGGCCTGGAACAGGTCGGAGCGGCCCCAGCCGAGTCCATTGACGTTGAAACCGGTGCCGCCGCCGGCAAGCGCAAAGCCGGCGATCGTCGACGGCGAGAAGCGATAGTCGAGGCCAACGGCAGTGCCATAGACGCTGCTGCTGGTGTTGTTGGCGCCGAGGGCGGCGTTGCCGTCGGTGCTCTGCGAGCCTCCGTAGCCGGCCGCCCACACGTCCCAGCGCTGCTCGAACGCCGTGGGCGGCGCCTTGCGGTAGATCGAGGCGAAGGCGTCGCGCGCATTCTTGTCACGGGTGGTCTTGCCGGTCGCGGCATAGGCATTCGCGCCGGTGTCGTCGGCATAGGGCGTTGCACCCGGCGTGCCGCTGCGGCCTGAGCCAAACGCATCGGTCAGCAGGCCGAGGAACAAATTCATCGCATTGAAGGTGGTCTGCTGCGCACCGGTTGCGGATTCGCCGGAGGCCTGCGTCAGACCATTCGGCGATAGCGAGACAAAGGCCGCGCCAATGCCACCATTCGCGTTGAAGAAATTCGTCAGCGTATTGGCGACGTTGGTCTGGTTGGCATTGAGATTACCCTTGGCGCCATAATTCAACGCGAAATTCAGGTAGACGTTATTGGCGTCGTAGCTGAGCGTGGCTGTCGCTCCCGGTATGCCGGTGGTATCGACGCCGCTGAATGCGCCGCTGCGGCCGCTCGTCGCGGTGAGGATCGTATACTTCTTGGACAGCGTCGCGCCGGCCGCGAGGCTTACACCGACCGAACCATCGAGCGTCGCGCTGCCGGTCACACTGGCGAAGCTTGAGGTGGTCGAGTTTACGCTGACAAGATAAAGCGCACCCGACTGGAAGGCGAGATTGCCCGCGATGTTCATCGACGTCCCCGCCGTGCCGCTGCCGGGCAGGAAGATACCACCACTCGTGATCGTGGTATTGCCGACAGTGCCGACGCCCGTCAGCGCGCCGCCGCCATTCACGGTGGTCAGGATCGACGAGGCGATCGAGCCGTCGACTTGCAGGATACCGCCGTTGACGGTCGTGCTGCCGGTATAGGTGTTGACGCCGGACAGAGCCAGCGTGCCCGCTCCGACCTTCTCGAGACTGCCCGGGCCGGGCCCGCCGCAGCCGCACGGATTGGTGTCCGCGATCACGCCGCTGACCATGGTCGACAGATTGTTGCCGCCGACCACCAGCGTGTTGCCGGCGCCGATGTAGTAGGATCCGGAGCCCGCAATCGAACCCACGGGAATGCGGCCGTCGCCGTTCGGCCCAAGGCTTTCCGAGAAATCGACAAAGCCGGTGCCGTTGGTGATGAACTGCGCGGCGCCGCCGGTCGAATTGTCGAAGAAGTAGACCGCGCCGCCGGCATTGGTGGTGATGACCGCATTGCCCGCCGTGGCGAAGGCGTTGAAGTCGGTTTCGCCGCCATTGTTGTTGGTGATCACGGCATTGCCGGCGGTCGGCGCGTCCGTACCAAACGGCTGGCCGAACGAGGTAATTCCGCCCGTGTTGGTGATGTTTGCACCCGATGCCGACGACTGGTCGACGAACACGGTTCCGCCGCCATTGCGGTTGGTGATCGTGGCGGTACCGGCATTGGTCGACGCGGCAAAGATCGTGCCCGCACCATTGTTGTCGATATTGGCGTTGCCGGCGGTCGCGGTGTCGGTGCCGCCATTGGTGCCGAACAGCGTGACGCTGCCGCCCTGGTTCTTGATCGTGGAATTGCCGGCGCTGCTCGCATCCAGGAACGCGACTGCACCGACATTCTTGTTGGTGATGGTCATCGTGCCGGCGGTCGTCGTATTCGTGAACGTGGTGAAGCCACCATCATTGGTCAGCGTCGTGATGCCCGACGTATCGGCATTGACGAAAGCAAGGAGACCTTCATTGGTGACGTGGCCTATAATCGAGGCCATGTGGGTGGAATCGCCGAGCACCAGGCTGCCGCAAGAGCAGATCAACGTGCCGCCGGTATAGGTGTTGGTGCCGAGCAGCGTGACGACGCCGAGCCCACTGAACGTGCCATCCAGCACCGTCAGCTTGCCGGGACCGTTGCCGTCGCTGATGTTGCCGGCGATCGTCAGCGAGACGCCGTTGGCGTCGATCGCGCCGCCGGCCGGTGTGTTGTTGATCTTGAATCTATTTGTGAAGATGAGGTCGCTGGCACCGTCAGCCTGGAACAGGCCACCGTCGAGCGTCACGTCGCCGGACGACACAGACGTGCCACTCGTGACTTGTAACGTGCCCGACGTGATGATCGTCCCGCCGATATAGGAGTTGCCCGCGCCCAGCACAGTGGTTCCCGAGCCCAGCTGTACGACATTGCCGGTGCCACTTATGACCGCATTAAAAACCAGGGTATCGGAGCGATTGAAGGCCAGCGTACCGCCGTTGTTGACCGTGCTCGACCCGATATTGCCGCTTGTTCCTCCGTTACCAAGCTCCAATGTGCCCGCAGCGATCACCGTCCCGTTGGAATAGGTATTGTCCGCCGTCAGCGTCACCTTTCCATTCCCGAATTTGCTGACGCCGCCATTCCCGCTGATGAGTCCGTCAAAAACGATGTCGTCCGACCTGTTGAATGTGAGCAAGCCGTTGTTCAGGATATCGCCGACGATGCTGCCGCTGGTGCCTCCGCCAGCACCGCTGCCCAGCACCAGCACCCCCGACGATATCGTCGTGCCGCCCGTATAGGTGTTGTTTCCCGTCAGGATGGTGAAGCCAGTGAACGTGTTTTGAATGGTCACGGACCCACCACCGGAAATCGTTCCGCTATAGGTCAGACTATTCGATCGGGAGAACACCAGGCTTCCGTCGTTCAGAACGTCGCCGACGATCGAGCCAGTTGTGCCGCCGTTCCCGATCTGCAGCGTGCCCGCGCTGATCGTGGTGCCGCCGGTGTAGGTATTGGTCCCGGTCAGGATCAGCGTGCTGGATCCCGCCTGCCTCAACTGGACACCGGCCACCGCCTCACCGAGGTTATTGGCGATGGAAATCGTTTGGCCGGCATTGGCGTTGTTGACGATGCCGGCGCCCGCGCCTGCCTGGCTGAAAGTCACGTCATTGCCGCTGATTGTGTAGGATTGCGAATTGGCGTTGAACGTCCAGGAATCGGGCGACACAAAGCCGGTCGCGATCGATGCGGAGCCGGTGGCACCAAAAATTGCCGACTGCCCCGCAGATACCGGCGGCGCGCCACCGGGCGGGTTGGACCAATTGGTATCCAGTTGATAACCGGTCGTGGTTGTCGTGCTACCGGTGCCACCCCACGTAAAACTCTGAGCGTGCGCGGCACTGCCGAACCCAAGACACGCAATCGCCGAAACGAGCTGAGTGAGCAGAAGGGCAAAGGCGCTTCCGCGCAGTCGATCGCGTTCGCCAGTTCGCAACTGAATCGGCACGCCCCACCCCCAACGCCACGTGCGCCTTACGGCGCTACCGGGCGATGGTTAGCACGTCGTGTTCCGTAATTTTGCGGGCATGTTTCCGAATCTTGCCATGTTGCCCGGAAAACGGGAACTTTCAGGCTCGGTGTTGTACCCGCGCAACGCTTATGTAGCCCCTATTCGCAACCAGAGCACGATTCCGGCCGCTCCGATCAGGCGGTCGGTGCCCTCAATAATTGCTGGCGCCCGCCCCGTTCGGGATGCCGTCGATCGGGCACTCGTCGGTGCCCGGCGTCGAGCGGGTCATCGCCTCGACCATGTCGCGGGTGCCTTCGGGATCGGCGATCCAGTTCTTGTAGAAATCATAGGGGCAGGCCGCGACGCCGCGCGGGCTTTCGCCGGAATTGATCATGCCGGTGTAGCCGCGGTGGACAAGCTTGTAGAGATGGTTCTGCGACTGACCGTTGCGGCGCGCGTCGCGGATCAGATGTTTCGAGAGCTGCGCGTACTGGATGCCGTAGTCCTCCTCACCGCACTCGCCGAGGGTACGGCCGTCGAAGCCGATGATCGCGGAGTGGCCGAAATAGGAGTAGACGCCATCGAAGCCGGCGGCGTTGGCGACCGCGACATAGACATTGTTGGCCCACGCCATCGCCTTGGAAATCAGGATCTGCTGCTCCTTGGCCGGATACATGTAGCCCTGGCAACGTACGATCAGTTCGGCGCCCTTCATGGCGCAGTCGCGCCAGATCTCCGGAAAATTGCCGTCGTCGCAGATGATCAGGCTGACCTTCATCCCCTTCGGGCCGTCGGAGACGTAAGTGCAATTGCCGGGATACCAGCCCTCGATCGGCACCCACGGCATGATCTTGCGGTATTTCTGGACGATCTCACCCTTGTCGTTCATCAGAATCAGGGTGTTGTAGGGCGCCTTGTGGGGATGCTCCTCGTGACGTTCGCCGGTGAGCGAGAATACGCCCCACACTTTTGCCTTGCGGCAGGCCTCAGCAAAAATCGCAGTCTCTTCACCGGGCACGGCCGAGGCGGTCTCGTACATCTCCCTGGAGTCGTACATGATGCCCTGGGTGGAATATTCCGGGAAGATCACGAGATCCATGCCGGGAAGACCAGCCTTCATGCCCACCAGCATGTCCGCAATCTTGCGCGCGTTGTCGAGCACCTCGGCCTTGGTGTGCAGGCGGGGCATCTTGTAGTTCACCACTGCGACGCCGACGGTGTCGTTGCTGCTGGAAATGTCACCGTGAAGCATTTTGAGCGCTCCTGTCTTTTATTCGTTTGAAGTCATCGCGTGTGTTAGTGGCTGATCATCCAGGGACGCGCGGTCGGAAAACCCTTGGCGCCGCTCCTGGTCTTGGTCACCAGCCGCGCCGGCTTTTTCCTGTCCGACGAACTCTTGTCCTTCACGGTCTTGCCCGAGGAGCAGCAGCCGCAACCCGGTCCGTGCGAGGCCTTGTATTGTGCAAGCGTCTGCGGCGCGTGCGTGCTGCGCTCGTTGACGGCGTGCGCCTTGCGCTTGTCCGCCGGCATGCAGAAGAAGTTTGGTGCGGTCAGGATCACCCGCGGCGCCATCGTCTCGCAGTGCGGACAACTTTGCGGATCGTCGCATTCCGCCATCGGGCGCAGATCCTTGAACGGACCGCAGTCGTCACAGAGATATTCATAGACCGGCATCGCATCATCCCTACGCTATGGTCTGTTCAACACAGCACGCTGCCACCGTTCGTGCGGAGACAGCCCCTCACCCCGACCCTCTCCCCGTAAGGACGGGGAGAGGGAGAGTGCCGACTATTTGTCCGGCGAGATCGGCATCTGGATATCGCCGGTGATGTGCTTGATGGGTCCTGCCGCCGACGGCATCACGTCAAAGTCGAAGATTTCCGTCGGCAGCCACAGCGTGGCGCAGGCGTTGGGCACGTCGACCACGCCGGAGATGTGACCCTGGCACGGCGCGGTGCCGAGGATCGAATAGGCCTGCGCACCGGAATAGCCAAACTTCTTCAGGTACTCGATCGCGTTGAGGCAGGCCTGGCGATAGGCGATGTGGACGTCGAGATAGTGCTGCTTGCCCTGCTCGTCGACCGAGATGCCTTCGAAGATCAGATAGTCCTTGTAGTTCGGCGTGATCGGCGACGGCTTGAAGATCGGGTTCTTGATGCCGTATTTCGCCATGCCGTCCTTGATCACCTCGACCTTCAGATGCAGCCAGCCGGCCATCTCGATGGCGCCGCAGAAGGTGATCTCGCCATCGCCCTGGCTGAAGTGCAGGTCGCCCATCGACAGACCCGCGCCGGGCACATAGACCGGGAAATAGATCTTCGAGCCACGCGAGAGATCCTTGATGTCGCAATTGCCGCCATGCTCGCGCGGCGGCACCGTGCGCGCACCTTCCGCACCAATCTTGGCCTTGACGTCGCCCTTGGCGCGGCCGCCATGGGCGGTCGCAGCAAACGGCGGGTTGGCAAGGCCGGGCACGCGGGTCGGGTTGGTCGAGATCAGCTCGGCCTCGCGCTTGTTCCAGGTCTCCAGCATCTTCGGATCGGGCAGACAGCCGATCAGACCGGGATGGATCAGGCCGGCGAAGTTGACGCCCGGCACGTGGCGCGACGAGGTGTAGAGACCCTTGATGTCCCAGATCGACTTCTGCGCCAGCGGGAAATGGTCGGTCAGGAAGCCGCCGCCGTTCTGCTTGGAGAAGAAGCCGTTGAAGCCCCACAGGCTCTCCTTCATCGGGCCGACGTCGAGCAGGTCGACGACGAGGAGGTCGCCGGGCTCGGCGCCCTTGACGCCGATCGGGCCGGACAGGAAGTGCACGATCGACAGGTCGATGTCGCGCACGTCATCGGCGGAATCGTTGTTCTTGATGAAGCCGCCGGTCCAGTCATAGGTCTCGATGATGAAGTCATCGCCGGGATTGACCCAGGCCACGATCGGGATGTCGGGGTGCCAGCGGTTATGCACCATGTCATTTTCGTAAGCCGACTTGGTGAGATCGACCTTGATCAGTGTCTCTGGCATCGAGAAGCTCCCCTTTTACACGGTTGGTTAGACGGACAGATATTTCGAGACCTGCGCGGCATCGACGCTGTCGCGCGGGTCATCACGCACGATCTCGCCGTTCTCGATCACCAGCACGCGGTCGGCGATATCGAGCGCAAAGCTCAGGACCTGCTCGGACACGACGATCGAGAGGCCCTTTTCGTCACGGATGCGCTTGAGGGTGCGCGCCATCTCCTTGATGATCGACGGCTGGATGCCTTCGGTCGGCTCGTCCAGCAGGAGTACTTTCGGCTTGGTGGCGAGCGCGCGGGCGATCGCGAGCTGCTGCTGCTGGCCGCCGGAGAGATTGCCGCCGCGGCGGCCTTTCATCTCCAGCAGCACCGGGAACAATTCGTAGATGTCAGCCGGCACCTCGGTCCCGCCGGAGACAACGAGACCGGTCTCGATGTTCTCCTTCACCGTCATGGTCGAGAAGATCATGCGGCCCTGCGGCACATAGGCGAGGCCCTTTGCCACTCGCTCGTAGCTCGGCAGGTTGCCGAGCTCAGCACCGTCCATGCTGACCGACCCGCTCTTGGTGGGCAGAATGCCCATCAGCGACTTCATCAGCGTGGTCTTGCCCATGCCGTTGCGGCCCATGATCGCCACGATCTCGTTCGCGGCGACCTTGACGTTGAGCCCGTGCAGCACCTCGCTCTGGCCGTAGGCGACGTGGAGGTCGGAGATTGCCAGCATGATCGCGCTCCTAAGCTCGGTGTGTCTCCCTTCTCCCCTTGTGGGAGAAGGTGGCGCGGGCGCAGCCCGCGACGGATGAGGGGTCTGCATCCGCGGATGCTCGAGGCAGTTTGACGCGCGGAGAGATACCCCTCACCCGGATCGCTCGCGCGATCCGACCTCTCCCACAAGGGGAGAGGTGCACCGTCCAAGCCGCAGTTGTTTCACTAGCCTCCGCCATCCGTCAGTGCCCCAGATAAACTTCGACGACCTTGGGATCATTCTTCACCTTCTCCATGGTGCCCTCGGAGAGGATCTGGCCCTGGTGAAGCACAGTGACCTTGTGCGCGATGTCCTCGACGAACTTCATGTCGTGCTCGATCACCAGCACCGAACGGTTCTTGATGATGCGGTTGAGCAGCTCGGCGGTCTTGGCGCGTTCGGATACGCTCATGCCGGCGACGGGCTCGTCGAGCATCAGCAAGTCCGGATCCTGGATCAGCAGCATGCCGATCTCGAGCCACTGCTTCTGGCCGTGACTGAGCAGATCGGCATTCATGTTCAGACGGTCCTTCAGGAAGATCATCTCGGCGACTTCATGCACCCGGTCGCGCACGGCGGCGTCGCGGGTGAAGGTCAGCGCACCGAACACAGAGCGCCCGCGCGGATACGAGATCTCCAGATTCTCGAACACGGTGAGATCGTCGTAGATCGACGGGTTCTGGAATTTGCGACCGACGCCGGTCTTGACGATCTCGTTTTCCTTCATCCGCGTCAGCTCCTTGCCACGGAACTGGATCGAGCCTGATGTCGCTTTGGTCTTGCCGCAGATCAGATCGAGCACCGTGGTCTTGCCGGCGCCGTTGGGGCCGATGATGACGCGGATTTCGTTCTCGTCGACGTAGAAGGAGAGATCGTTGACCGCCTTGAACCCGTCGAATGACACGGTCAGGGCTTCGACAGCGAGCAGGAATTCCTTGGGCTGATGACCGACGAGCATGATCTATCTCCTCACTACCAGCGTGGCATCGGCATCGTGATGACCGACGAGCATGATCTATCTCCTCACTGCCAGCATGACATCGGCATCGTGATGACCGACGAGCATGATCTATCTCCTCACTACCAGCGTGGCATCGGCATCGTGGTGACCGACGAGCATGATGATCTCCTCACTCCGCCGGGGCGCCGTCGGCGACGGAGCTGTCGGTCCAACCTTCGGGTTTCGGTTTGCGCGACGAGATCAGGCGATCGATGCGCGGCTGCACATAATCGCCCCAGATCCCGGCAAGACCGTTCGGGAAGGCCAGGACCACGGCGATGAACAAGCCGCCGAGGCCGAACAGCCACAATTCGGGGAACGTTTCCGAGAGACTGGTCTTGGCGAAATTGACCAGAAGCGTGCCGTAGACCGCGCCGAGGATCGACAACCGGCCGCCGACCGCCGTGTAGATCACCATCTCGATCGAGGGCACGATGCCGACGAAGGACGGCGACATGAACCCGACATTGAGCGCGAACATGGCGCCGCCGATCGCGGCAAACACGGCGGCGATGCAGAAAGCAAAGATCTTGAAATTCGCGACGCTGTAGCCGGAGAAGCGGACGCGGTCCTCCTTCTCACGCATCGCGACCAGGATGCGTCCGAGCTTGGAGTGTCGGACGAACTGCGCGATCATGATGCAAGTGAGCAGCAGACCAACTTCGAAGAAATACAGCACGATCTTGGCGTGGTCCGGCCGGATGTCCCATCCCTTCAGCGTCCGCAGGTCGGTCATGCCGTTGATGCCGCCGGTGTAGCCCTGCTGTCCCACGATCAGGATGGTCAGGATGGCCGCGACCGCCTGGGTGATGATGGCGAAATAGGTGCCGCCGACCCGGCGCTTGAACATCGCGGTCCCGATGATGAGAGCGAAAATGCCTGGCACAAGGATGATGGCGGCGATGGTGAAAGTCAGGCTGCTGAAGGGCTTCCAGAACAGCGGCAACGCGGTGATCTGATTCCAGTCCATGAAATCAGGAATGCCCGGCGTCGACTGGATCTTGGTGTTCTCCACGCTCGATGCCTCGAGCTTGAGGAACATCGCCATGCAGTAACCGCCGAGCCCGAAGAACACGCCCTGGCCGAGGCTGAGAATGCCGCCATAACCCCAGCAGATCACCAGGCCGAGCGCGACGAAGGCGTAGGTCAGATATTTCGCGACCAGATTGAGCCTGAAGACATCCAGCGTGAGCGGCAGGACCACCACAAGGAAGACCGCGAGCACCAGAATTCCGATCAGCTCCGATCGATTGAAGAACCGATTGTCGGTCATTGCATCAGCCTTCCGTTTCTCACTTGCGGACCTTGAGGGCGAACAGCCCCTGCGGCCGCAGCATCAGGATTCCGACAACGGCGAGCAGCGTCAGCACCTTGGCCATCGAGCCCGACATGAAAAACTCGAGGGTGGATTGCGTCTGCGAGATCGAGAAGGCCGAGGCGATGGTGCCGAGCAGGCTTGCGGCGCCGCCGAACACGACCACCAGGAACGTATCGACGATGTAGAGCTGTCCTGATGTCGGCCCGGTCGAGCCGATCATGGTGAAGGCGCTGCCAGCGATGCCGGCGATGCCGCAGCCGAGGCCGTAAGTATAGCGATCAACCTTCTCGGTATTGATGCCGACGGCGCCGGCCATGATGCGATTTTGCACCACCGCGCGGACCTGGCGGCCCCAGCGCGATTTGTACATCACGTAGGCGACGGCGACGGTGATCAGCACGGTGAGGCACATCACGAAGACGCCGTTGATCGGCACCTCGATGCTGTCGGTGACGTGCAGCGAGCCGAGCATCCATTGCGGCAGCTCGACGCCGACCTCGCGCGCGCCGAACACGGACCGATAGGCCTGCTGGAGCATCAGGCTGAGACCCCAGGTCGCGAGCAGCGTATCGAGCGGGCGCTTGTAGAGATGGCGTATCAGCACCCATTCCACCAACATTCCCAGCGCACCGGATGCGACAAAGGCCAGGATCATTGCGAGGAAGAAGTAGCCGCTGAACAGGCTCGGCAAATAGGTCTGGAAGAAATTCGACGTCATCCAGGTGACGTAGGCCCCGAGGATCATGAACTCGCCATGGGCCATGTTGATGACGCCCATCTGGCCGAAGATGATGGCAAGACCGAGCGCCATCAGGACGTAGACCGAGAACAGGATCAGTCCCGCAAAACCCTGCATGACGAAGATGGAGCCAAGATCACCAAGCGAATAGTCGCCGAACATCGATGTCCTCCGTCGGGGGTAAGGTCCCGCGTCGCGAGCAGGTTCGCGACGCGGGGGTCTTGGGCGTGGATTTGCTGTCCACGCCAGGGAGCTGCTTGATCTCGGGAGAAAGCGCGACGAATGCCGCGACTAACGCTTCTTACTGGTAGCCCTTGGGGAACGGATCCGGCTCGACGAGATCGGCGGTCTCGTAGATCAGCTCGAACTGGCCATCGAGCTTGGCGCGTCCCACCCGGGTCTTCGACCAGAGGTGATGGTTTTCGTGGATGCGCACATAGCCTTCCGGAGCACCCTTGAACTCGACGCCCGGCGAAGCCGCCGCGATCTTGTCGACGTCGAAGGAGCCGGCCTTCTCGACCGTCAACTTCCACAGCCACGGGCCAAGATAGGCAGCCTGGGTGACGTCTCCGATCACGGTCTTCTCGCCCCACATCTTCTTGAACGCGGGCACGAAAGCCTTGTTGTTCGCATTGTCGAGCGACTGGAAGTACTTCATGCAGGCATAGGCGCCCGCAATGTTCTCACCGCCGATGCCATCGATCTCGTCTTCGGTCACCGAGATCGTCAGCAGCGCCTGCTTGGAGAGGTCGATGCCGGCCGCCTTAAGCTGCTTGTAGAACGCGACGTTGGAGCCGCCGACGACGTCGGTGAAGATCACGTCGGGCTTGGTCAGCTTGATCTTGTTGATGACCGAATTGAACTGGGTGTTGCCGAGCGGATAATATTCTTCGCCGACGACCTTGCCCTTCAGCACGTTCTCGACATGCTTGCGCGCGATCTTGTTCGAGGTGCGCGGCCAGATGTAATCCGAGCCGATGAAGAAGAACGACTTGGCGCCTTTCTCCTTGGCGATCCAGTTCAGGCCGGCGAGAATCTGCTGGGTCGCTTCCTGGCCGGTGTAGATCACGTTCTTAGACTGCTCGAGGCCTTCATAGAAGGTCGGGTAGTAGAGCATGCCGTTGTACTGCTCCATGACCGGCAGCACCGCCTTGCGCGAGGCCGAAGTCCAGCAACCCATGATCGCCGCGACCTTGTCGTTCACGAGCAGCTTCTTGGCCTTTTCGGCAAACGTCGGCCAGTCGCTGGCGCCGTCTTCCTGGATGAACTTGATCTTGCGGCCGAGCACGCCGCCCATGGCGTTGATCTGCTCGATGGCGAGCTTTTCGGCCTCGATCGAGCCGGTCTCGGAGATCGCCATGGTGCCGGTCGCCGAATGCAGGATGCCGACCGTCACCTCGGTGTCGGTGACCGCGAGACCCGTGGTGTTGACCGCCGAGGTCGCCGGGGCCTGCGCAAACGACGCCTTCGGCAGCATCGTGATGGCCGGCACGGCGGCCATTCCCATCAATAGTTTGCGCCGGAGCGGCGACAACAAGCCCTTGTTTGCTTCGTCTGACATGAGCACCCCACTGTTTGTTCGAGGACACGCGATTGGTGCCGTGAGGATGGCTCGAATTTGTGCAGCGCAAGCATACGCAAGATCGCGTATACTGCACCGCAAAATACCGACGTAGGCTTTTGGTACGGGATTTGCGAGTTCGCGAGAGGTTTCGGACGTCTTCGGGAGTGGGGTTCGAGTGGCAGGGCGGCAGCGAATAGACCGCGTCAGGCGCCAGTACAACCAATGGGTCGCCAACCAGACGCTGGAAGACTACGCCCTGCGCTTCACCGCCAAAAGCGCGCGACGCTGGTCCGCCGCCCGTGTCGCCAACACCGCGATCGGCGCGATCTCGTTCCTGGTGCTCGAAGCGATCGGCGGAACCATCACCCTCAATTACGGCGTCACCAACGCCGCCGCCGCCATCCTGGTCGTCTCCACCATCATCTTCTGCTGCGGCGTACCGATTGCCTATTATGCCGCCAAATGCGGCATCGACATTGACCTGCTCACCCGCGGCGCCGGCTTCGGCTATATCGGCTCGACCGTCACGTCGCTGATCTACGCCTCCTTCACCTTCATCTTCTTCGCGGTCGAGGCGGTGATCCTGGCGACCGCGCTGGAGATGTGTCTGGGCATCCCGCGCCCGATCGGCTACCTCATCAGCGCGGTCGCGATCATTCCTCTGGTGACCTACGGCATCACGTTGATCAGCCGTTTTCAGCTCTGGACGCAGCCGCTCTGGATCGTCCTCCACATCCTGCCCTTTGCCGCAATCGCCTGGGCAAGCCCCCACTCCTTCACTGAATGGCACAAATTCGCCGGTGAGCACGGCGACCTCGGCGGCCATTTCGACCTGCTGCTGTTCGGCGTCGCATCCTCTGTCGTGTTCTCATTGGTGGCGCAGATCGGCGAGCAGGTCGACTTCCTGCGCTTTTTGCCGCGCGACCGGCGCACCTCGAAAGCATCGTGGTGGATTGCGCTGATGAGCGCAGGGCCGGGCTGGATCGTGCTCGGCGCACTGAAGCTCCTCGCGGGCTCGTTCCTCGCCTTCTTCGCGCTCAGCCATGGCGTGCCGCCCGAAGAGGCCGCCGAGCCCGCGCATATGTATCTCGTGGCGTTTCGCTACGTGCTGTCGGAGCCGGATCTCGCGCTGGCGCTGACCGGCTTCTTCGTGGTGCTGTCGCAGATCAAGATCAACGTCACCAACGCCTATGCCGGCTCGATCGCCTGGTCGAATTTCTTCTCGCGCCTGACCCACAGCCATCCCGGGCGCGTCGTCTGGCTGGTGTTCAACGTGATGGTCGCGCTGCTGCTGATGGAGATCGGCGTCTACAAGGCGTTGGAGCAGACGCTGGCGCTCTACTCCAACGTCGCGATTGCCTGGGTCGGCGCGCTGGTGTCCGACCTCGTGATCAACAAGCCGCTCGGCCTGCGTCCGCCGCAGATGGAGTTCAAGCGGGCGCATCTCTACGACATCAATCCGGTCGGCGTCGGCGCGATGACGCTCGCAATCATCGTCTCGATCGCGGCGTTCTATGGCCTGTTCGGCCCGACCATGAAGGCGCTCGCCGCCTTCGTCGCGCTGACGGTCGCCTTCGTCACCGCACCCGTGATCGCCTGGCTGACCGGCGGAAAATACTACATCGCGCGCAAGCCAAAGCGGAGCTGGGCCAATATCGAAGCGATCCAGTGCTGCATCTGCGAGCACAGCTTCGAGCCGGAGGACATGACCTCTTGCCCGGCTTACGCCGGCCCGATCTGCTCGCTGTGCTGCTCGCTCGATGCACGCTGCCACGACCTGTGCAAGCCACATGCGCGGGCGCAGGTGCAGTTTGCCGACGCGCTCGGCAAGATCCTGCCGCAGCCGATCTACCAGCGGATCAACTCGCAGTTCGGCCATTACATCGGTGTGTTCGTCGTCTCCGCCGGCCTCGTCGCGCTGGTGCTTGGGTTGATTTATCTCCAGACCTCGGCGAGCGTGCATGGCGAGAACACCCTCGTCTCCAACGTGCTCTGGAAGGTGTTCTTCTCGCTCAGCATCATCATCGGCGTGGTGGCCTGGCTGTTCGTGCTGGCGCAGCAGAGCCGCCGTGCGGCCGAGGCCGAGACGCGACGCCAGACCGCGCTGCTGATCCAGGAGATCGACGCGCACAAGCGCACCGATGCCGAGCTCCAGCGTGCCAAGGAGGTTGCCGAATCCGCCAACCTCGCCAAGAGCCGCTATGTCGTCGGCCTGAGCCATGAGCTGCGCTCGCCGCTGAACGCGATCAGCGGCTACGCGCAGCTCCTCGAGCAGGACGCAACGCTGAACACCAAACCGCGCGACCAGGTCCGCGTCGTCCGTCGCAGCGCCGATCACCTCTCCGGCCTGATCGACGGCATTCTGGACATCTCCAAGATAGAGGCGGGACGGCTGTACCTGTCGCGCGACGAGGTGCGCCTGAGCGAATTCCTCGATCAGCTCGTCGGCATGTTCCGCCTTCAGGCCGCCGCCAAGGGCATCGACTTCGTGTTCAGGCGACCGCCGCATTTGCCGCTCGTGGTCTACGCCGACGAGAAGCGGCTGCGCCAGGTGCTGATCAATCTGCTCTCCAACGCGATCAAGTTCACCCAGACCGGCAGCGTGCAGTTCGTGGTGCACTATCGCAGCCCCGTTGCCGAGTTCGAGGTGATCGACACCGGCCCCGGCATCCAGGGCGACGATCTCGAACGCATCTTCGCGCCGTTCGAACGCGGCGCGCTCGGTGTCTCGCAGCCGCAGACCGGAACCGGACTCGGCCTGACCATCAGCCGGTTGCTCGCCGGCGTGATGGGCGGCGACATCAAGGTCGCCAGCACGGTTGGCCGCGGCAGCACGTTCAAGGTCAAGATGCTGCTGTCGGAGGTCACCAATCCCAGGCGCATCGCGCCGGTGGAGGCGCCGGTCTCCGGCTATCACGGCGCGCGCAAGACCATCCTCGTCACCGACGACGACCCCGTTCATCGCGATCTGTTGCGCGAAGTGCTGACCCCGCTCGGCTTCATCCTGCTCAGCGCTCCCGATGGGCCGGGTTGCCTGGCGCTGGCACAGCACTGCCGGCCCGATCTGTTCCTGCTCGACATCTCCATGCCGGGCATGGACGGCTGGACAGTCGCGGAGACGCTGCGCGCGAGCGGCCATCACCAGGCGCGCATCCTGATGGTGTCGGCGAGTGCGCTGGAAGCCCACGGCACGCCGCTGGCGCAGCCCTTCCACGACGGCTATCTGATGAAGCCGATCGACATTCCGCGGTTGCTGGAGACCATCCGCCAACTCCTCAAGATCGAATGGCAGTACGGCTCGGACGAGATCGCGGTGCCGTTCTGGCATCCCGAGAGCGGCTCACGACCGCCGGTACGGCATATCGAGGCGCTGATCGGCCTCGGCCAGATCGGTTACGTCAAGGGCATCCAGCTCAAGCTCGACGAGATCGGCAGCGAGCATCCGGAGCATGCCGACTTCGTCGCGCAGATGCGCTCACTCGTCGATCGTTTCGATCTCGACCAGTACATGGCCACATTGAAGACGTTGCATGCTTATGAGCATTGAACCGAAGAAGCGCGACGTCGCGCTCGTTGTCGATGACTCTCCCGAAACGCTGCGGCTACTCACCGACGCGCTGGACGGCGCCGGGATGACGGTGATGGTGGCGCTGGACGGTGCCGCCGCAATGCGCATCGTCGACCAGATCACGCCCGATATCGTGCTGCTGGACGCCGTGATGCCCGGCATTGACGGGTTCGAGACCTGCCGCCGCCTCAAGCGCGATGCGGGCCTTGCCAACGTTCCCGTGATCTTCATGACCGGACTTGCCGAAACCGAGCATATCGTGCGCGGACTGGACGCCGGCGGCGTCGACTATGTGACGAAGCCGATCGTGATCGAGGAAATGCTGGCGCGGATCCGTGTTCATCTCGGCAATGCCCGGCTGACCCAGAGCGCCCGCGCCGCGCTCGACGTCTCCGGTCGTTTCCTGTTCGCGGTCAACCGGCAAGGCAACGTACTCTGGGCGACGCCGCAGGCGCAGAAGCTCTTGGCCGATCACCACGGCGCGCAGACCTACGACGACTTCGTCCTGCCGCCATCGCTGCTGCAATGGCTGGAGCAGGCCAAGGGCAAGGGCAGCTCGAAGTCCCAGGCGGCATCCTTGCCCGACAACCCGCAGCTCCGGTTCTATTACATGGGCGAAACAGCCCCGAACGAGTTCCTGCTGCGGCTATCCAGGGAATCCGGCACCGCGCTGCCGCCCGAATTCACCAGCGAGCTCGGCCTCACCACGCGCGAGGGTGAAGTGCTGGCCTGGCTCAGCAAGGGCAAGACCAACCGCGACATCGCGCAGATTCTTGGATTGAGCCCGCGCACGGTCGACAAGCATCTGGAGCAGATCTACGCCAAGCTCGGCGTGGAGAACCGGACGGCGGCGGCGGCAATTGCCACGAATGCGACGAGAAGGAATTCGTAAGCTAACGGCTCACCCGTAAACAAACGCCTTGTCGTCCAGATCAGTCTTCGGGATCTCGTCCTTCTCGGTCCAGTAATCCTGGCTGTGCTGCCATTCAGGCTTGTCGCCGCGCTTGGGCAACAGGTTCATGTCGCGCATGATGTAGCCGGGGTTGAAGTTCTCCGGATCGATCCAGGGCAGGATCGGCATGTTGTGGTCTTCGGCGCGGAGCTTGACCTCGACCTTCTTCGTACCCTTGGCCTTCATGTGGCCGAGCAGCCGGCAGACGAAGTCGGCGACGAGATCGACGCGCAGCGTCCAGCTGGCGCGGAAATAGCCGAACACCCAGACCATGTTCGGCACGCCCGTGAACATCATGCCGCGATAGGTGACGGTGTCGCCGAAGGCGAGCGGCTTGCCGTCGATCTCGAAGGCGATGTCGCCGAGCGCTGCGAGATTGAAGCCGGTCGCAGTGACGATGATTTCGGCTTCGAGCAGCTTGCCCGATTTGAGCTGGATGCCGTTTTCGACGAAGCATTCGATCTCGTCGGTGACGACGGAGGCCTTGCCGCTGGCGATGCCCTTGAACAGATCGGCATCCGGCACGAACGCGATGCGCTGCCGCCAAGGGCGGTAGCTTGGCGTGAAGTGCGTCTCGACGTCGTAATCCGGGCCGAGCACCGCGCTGATCTGGCCGATCAGCTCCTTCTTGACCTGTTCCGGCTTGGACAAGCAGAGTTTTGTGAACGCATCCTGCTCGAACAGGATCTTGCGGCGGACGATCTCGTGGATCCAGGCTTCGTCGACCTGAAGCCGGCGCAGCTCCTCCGCGATCTCGATGGCGTTGCGGCCGAGCCGGAAATAGGTTGGTGAGCGCTGCAGCATGGTGACATGCGCGCATGTGTCCGCGATGTTCGGCACCAGCGTTGCCGCGGTCGCGCCCGAACCGATCACAACGACCTTCTTGCCGGCGAGGTCAATATCATCAGGCCAGGTCTGCGGATGAACGATGCGGCCCTTGAAGCGGTCGGTGCCCTTCCATTCCGGCGTGTAGCCTTCCGAATGGCGATAGTAGCCCTGGCACATCCAGAGGAAGTTCGCGGTGAAGGTCCTGGCTTCGCCGGTGTCGGTCGTCGTCGCCTCGATGGTCCAGAGATTTTTCTCACTCGACCAGCTCGCGGAATTGATCTTGTGCTTGTAGCGGATGTGGCGAGCGATATCGTTGTCGTCGATCACCTCGTTCATGTAAGCGAGAATTTCCTCGGCGGTCGCGATCGGCGGCCCGACCCAGGGCTTGAAGCTGTAGCCGAACGTATGGAGGTCGCTGTCCGAGCGGATGCCGGGATAGCGATGCGTGCTCCAGGTACCGCCGAACGTCGCCTGCGTTTCCAGGATGACGTAGCTCGTACCCGGAAGCTGCTTGTTGATGTGATAGGCGCTGCCGATGCCGGAGATGCCGGCGCCGACGATCAGCACGTCGAAATGTTCAGAAGTCTGTTTGGTGGTGGCGTGACTGCGAACAGTGACATTCATTGTTGCTTCTATGCCTTGCTTGTTTTTGCGGCCGCCCTTGACCGGACGGCGCGTTTCCTCCGCGACAGGCATGGTCGCCCGTCGCGCTTCCGCACCAAAATGGCATAGATCAAGTCGCGATCAAACTACAACGCCGCACCCCAGCTCCGCGCGGTCTGCAAAATCCAGTCGCGATAGAGCGTGAGCGGCGTGACCCCGGTCAATCCGCCGCAACCGGCAGCGCCATTCGGCCCCGTCGACCAGCTGATGACGCCGACCAGCACGGACCCGCTCGGCTTGTCCTCGAACACGGGACCGCCGGAATCACCGGTGCAGGCGCCAATTCCGTCGCGAACGCCGTTGGTTACGGGATCGACCAGCCTGATCTGGAGCGTGCCGGGCTGGCCGGTTGCAACGAGGCCGGCAACGCGAATCGTGCCGCCGCTCTTGCCATCGCCGCGCACGGTGACGCCGATACCGGCGATGACGAAGCGGCTGCCGACCTGGATCGGAATATTCGGCGCGCCGACCGGCACCGTCGATTTTCCCTTGAGTGGAATTTCCAGTTGCAACAATGCCACGTCGGCAGTGGCGCGATGCGACTGCATCGCCTGCATGTTGAAGTTCGGATGGATCGCGACGGTGCGGACATTCAGCAGTTGCGGCGTACCGTCGGCGCCGCGATCCACGATCTTGTAGTCCGCGCCTGGCTGCACACAGTGGGCGACGGTGAGCACAAGTTTCGGTGCGATCAGGGTGCCGGTGCAGAAATTACCGCGCGAGCCGACAATGGTGACGATCGCGCGCGCAACACCATCGGCCTGCGGCGTGCCGCCACCGACGATGGCATAAGCGGGCGTGGCGAGCAGCAGTGCGGCTGTGATGAGAGTGACAAGCTTCTTCATGGGAACACGCTTTCGCGTCAGCATCGGTAAAGACGGAAAATTGCTTCAGGCTGGCCCTTGCCGATAGCGCATGCTAGCCCTCTTGGAAAGGAATTGACGAGGGCAGGATAGTGGCGATCGAAGCTGTGATCTTTGATTTTGGCGGCGTGCTGACGAGCTCGCCGTTCGAGGCGTTCGCGCGGTACGAAACCGAGCGCGGCCTACCCATCGACATTATCAGGCGCACCAACGCCGCCAATCATCTGGAAAATGCCTGGGCCAAATTCGAGCGCGCCGAGGTCGACATCGAGGCGTTCGACAAGCTGTTCGCCGAAGAATCGCGCGCGCTCGGCGCCGAGGTGCGCGGCCGCGACGTGCTGCCGCTGCTCCAGGGCGATCTGCGGCCGGAGATGGTCGAGGCGTTGAAACGTATCAAGGCGCAGTTCAAGACCGGCTGCATCACCAACAATCTGCCGGCGAATGCGATCGGCAGCATGACCGGACGCTCGCTCTATGTCGCCGAGGTGATGGTGCTGTTCAACCACGTCATCGAATCCGCCAAGATCGGCCTGCGCAAGCCCGATCCGCGCATTTACCAGCTGATGGTCGAAACGCTGAAGGTCGATCCGAAGAACTGCGTCTATCTCGACGATCTCGGCGTCAATCTGAAACCCGCGCGCGAGATGGGCATGACCACGATCAAGGTCGCCAGCGGCGCGCAAGCAATCGCCGCGCTCGAGGCGGCGACGGGGCTGAAGCTGGGCTAACTGGCGCGTCATTCTCCGTCATTGCGAGCGCAGCGAAGCAATCCAGACCCCCTCCGCGGTGAGATTCTGGATTGCTTCGCTGCGCTCGCAATGACGACGTGGAAAAATCTCGCCTGGCGAACTGACTATTCTGCTGCGGCGGTAATACGCTCGGGAAACGCAGCAGCCAGCGACGCACGATCCGGCTTCAGCACACCGCGCTCCGTGATCAGGCCGCTGACCAGCCGCGCCGGGGTCACGTCGAAGGCGTAGTTCGCGACCGGCGAGCCCTCCGGCACGATGCGCACGGTTTCCAGCCGTCCGTCTGCGGTGCGGCCGGTCATGTCGGTAACTTCAGTGCCGCTGCGCTGCTCGATCGGAATATCGCGGACGCCGTCATTGACGGCGAAATCGATCGTCGGCGACGGCAGCGCGACATAGAACGGCACGCCATTGTCGTGCGCCGCGAGCGCCTTCAGATACGTGCCGATCTTGTTGCAGACGTCACCATTGGCAGCGACGCGGTCGGTACCGACGATGGCGAGATCGACCATGCCGTGCTGCATCAGATGCCCGCCGGTGTTGTCAGGGATCACGGTGTGAGCCACGCCGTGATGGCCGAGTTCCCAGGCGGTCAGCGAGGCGCCCTGATTGCGCGGGCGGGTCTCGTCGACCCAGACATGGATCTTGATGCCGCGCTCATGCGCAAGATAGATCGGCGCGGTCGCGGTGCCCCAATCGACGGTGGCGAGCCAGCCGGCATTGCAATGGGTCAGCACGTTGACCGTCTCGCCCGGCTTCTTCTTTGATACGATCGCCTCGATCAGCTTCAAGCCGTTGTCGGCAATGCCGCGGTTGATCTCGACGTCCTGCTCGACGATCTCGTCGGCACGTGCGTAGGCAGCCTCAGCCCGTTCGACCGGATCAATCGGTGCGAGCGTCGCACGCATCTCGTCGAGCGCCCATTTCAGATTGATTGCAGTCGGCCGCGCCACGACCAGCGCTTCATAGGAACGCTTCAGGCCCGCATCGGAAGCGTCTTCGCGCATCGCGAGCGCCATGCCATAGGCCGCGGTGGCGCCGATCAGCGGCGCGCCGCGTACCAGCATGTCGCGGATGGCCACCGCCGCGTCTTCGCAAGACGTCAGGCGCGCAACCACGAACTCATGCGGCAGCCGTCGCTGGTCGATCGCGCCGACCGACCAGCCGTCGCGCTCGCGCCAGATGCTGCGGAAATGCTTGCCGTCGACCTTCATGGCATTCTGCCCTTCACTTCACGTGCGCAGGATGCGCCCCGCCACCGCATCGAGCTTCTTCAGAAGCTCGGGATCGCGCGCCTCGGGGGCCGTGATCAGCGCGGTATCGAGTGCGCGGTCCGACCCGATCGGGCACGGCTCGTGCTCGCGCGGAAAATCCTTTGCCAGCCGCGCCACCAGCGCTTTCGCTTTGTCGGCATTCGAGGTCAGCACACGGATGATGTCCTGCACGGTGACCGCATCATGATCAGGATGCCAGCAATCGAAATCGGTCACCATCGCGACGGTGGCGTAGCAAATCTCTGCTTCGCGCGCGAGCTTCGCTTCGGGCATGTTGGTCATGCCGATCACGGAATAGCCCAGCGTCTTGTAGGTCATGCTCTCCGCGTAAGTGGAGAATTGCGGCCCTTCCATGCAGACATAGGTGCCGCCGCGCGCGATTGCGATGCCTTCGGCATCAGCTGCGGCGGCGAGATGGACACGCAGCCGCGGCGAGACCGGATGCGCCATCGACACATGCGCGACACAGCCCCGGCCGAAGAACGAGCTCTCGCGCTTATGGGTGCGGTCGACGAATTGATCGACGAGGACGAAGGTGCCGGGCGGCATCTCTTCCTTGAAAGAGCCGCAGGCCGACAGCGAGATCAAATCGGTGACCCCGGCCCGCTTCAGCACGTCGATATTGGCGCGGTAGTTGATGTCGGAGGGCGACAGCCGGTGCCCCTTGTCGTGCCGCGGCAGGAACACGATCGGCAGGCCTGCGATGGTGCCGCGCCGCAGCGGCGCCGACGGCTCGCCCCAGGGGCTCGCGATCACCTCTTCGTGCGCGCCCTCGAGACCCGGCAGGTCGTAGATGCCGGAGCCGCCAATGATGCCCAATACCGCCTGCGTCATGCCTGCTCCGCCCTGTCCACCACCTGCGACATGGTTAAGCTATGCCAGTTTTGGAGCGGATTTGGAACGGGGGAGAGCGCCCGATTGGCGTCATTGCGAAGAGCGCAGCGACGAAGCAATCCAGACTGCCGCCACGGAGGTAGTCTGGATTGCCTCGCTTCGCTCGCAATGACGGAGGAGAGAGCCGAACTTAAGCCGCGGTCGCCGGCTGCAGCTGGGTGGCAACCATGCGCTCCAGCGTCTCGACGGACTGGAAATTCTCCGGCGTGATCTCGGGCTGCGGGATGGTGAAGTCGAATTCGGCTTCGACGCCGAGCATCAGATTGACCATGTCCATCGAGGTCAGGCCGACGTCGACGAGCTTGGCCTGCGGCGTGACGTCAGCGCTGAGCGAGTTCTGTTCGAGGATGCCCTTCACCAGCTTGATGATGCGATTGCGCACGTCAGTATCGAAGGCCTGCATCGGCGAATTCCCATATGTCTGTCAAAGGTCGGACCGGTTGCCGGGTACGATGGGCACGACGGGCCGATCCCGCAATGGGCGTCACCATTACATCGCGTTTCTTAGTAAACGATGACTCAGATTGTCTGGAATTCGGGCTTCTTCCAGATCGCTAACGCGATCGCGGAAATCCGGGGGATGCGAAAAACCGGGCCTTAACTGTTCATTGGGAATTGCAGTTCGTTTACCCTCTATTTCATCGACGAATTTGAATTAAATCCGTAGCCTCGTCTCACAAGCAAAGATGGTCGGAGGATCGCCTGCGCGGCATCGCGAATGATGCCGGCGATCTCGAACGGCAAACCGGAGGCGGACGAGCATGAACGTGCGTGAAGCAGTCCTCACAGTCGACGAACCACAAACGAGCTTCCTCGAGCAAGGCCCCTCCCTGATCGAGCGCGCGGCTCGCACCGCCGCCGTGGCGGCAGCAGACGCCGACGGGGTCGATCGCGACGCCCGCTTCCCGCACAAGGCTTTCGAAGTCGCGCGTGAGCAAAAACTGCTCGGCGTCATGATCCCGGTCGAGTTCGGCGGCTTCGGCGCCTCGATCCACGACGTCACCGACATCTGCTACACGCTCGGACGCGCCTGCGCCTCGACCGCGATGGTCTACGCGATGCATACGACCAAGGTGGCCTGCGTGATACGCCACGGTCACGGCATTCCCTGGATGGAGACCATGATGCGCCGGGTCGCCCGCGACCAGTGGCTGCTCGCCTCCTCCACCACCGAAGGCCAGAACGGCGGCAACATCCGCGCCAGTGCGGCTGCCGTCGACCACGCCGGCGACACCGTCTCGCTGGTGCGCGACGCCACCGTGATTTCCTACGGCGCCGAGGCCGATGGTCTCGTCACCATCGCCCGCCGTGCCACCGAGGCCGCTGCCTCCGACCAGGTGCTGCTTGCGCTCGCCAAGGACGATTATTCGCTGAAGCAGACCCAGGGCTGGGAGACACTCGGCATGCGCGGCACCTGCTCGACCGGCTTCGAGCTGAAGGTGGACTGCCCCGCGGACCGCGTCTTCCCCGAAGCCTATGACAAGATTCATGCCCAGACCATGACGCCGTTCGCACATCTGTGCTGGTCATCGGCCTGGGCCGGCATTGCTGCGGCCTCAGTGACGCGCGCGCAGGCCTTCGTCCGCAAGGCGGCGCGCACCTCCGGCGGCCAGATGCCGCCGGCTGCCGCACACTTCACCGCCGCAAAGATGTCGCTGGCAAGGCTGCGCGCGCTGATCGCCGCCAATATCGACGCCTTCGCCCGCGCCGAGCATGACGAGCGTGCGCTGGGCTCGCTCGATTTCCAGTCCTCGATCACGCTGTTGAAGGTGCAGGCCTCCGAGCTCGCAGTCGAGACCGTGATGCATGCGATGCGCACTGCCGGCCTTTCCGGCTACCGCAATGACGGCGAGTTCACCATGGGCCGTCACCTGCGCGACGTGCTGTCGTCGCCGATCATGATCAACAACGACCGTATTCTGGCCAACGCCGCGACCTCGACCCTGATGAGCGGCGTGCCGACAAGCCTTCGCGACTAAAGACCTTCGTGACTGACGTGCCTTCGAGGCCAACAAGAATAGTTTCAGATAGCAGGACATCGAACATGAACATTGCTGTTCTTCCCGATTCGCCGGAGACCGCGCCGCAGATCGCAGATCCGCTCGATCATCTCGCCGACAAGCTGTTCCACCGCATGGGCGCTGACGGCGTCTATGCCCGTACCGCGCTCTATGAAGGCGTCGTCGAGAAGCTCGCCGCGCTGATCACCAGCCATCGCGAAGCCGGCACCGAAGCGCTGCGCTTTCCGCCGGTGATGAGCCGCGCCCAGCTGGAAAAATCCGGCTATCTCAAGAGCTTTCCGAACCTGCTCGGCTGCGTCTGCGGCCTGCACGGCACCGAGCGCGAGATCAACGCGGCGGTGAGCCGTTTCGATGCCGGCGGCGACTGGACCACGTCGCTCTCGCCGGCCGACCTCGTGCTGTCGCCCGCCGCCTGCTATCCGGTCTACCCGATCGCAGCGAGCCGCGGCCAGCTGCCGAAGGGCGGCCTGCGTTTCGACGTCGCTGCCGACTGCTTCCGCCGCGAGCCGTCAAAACATCTCGACCGGCTGCAATCGTTCCGGATGCGGGAATATGTCTGCATCGGCACGCCCGACGACGTTTCCGATTTCCGCGACCGCTGGATGGTGCGCGCGCAGGCGATCGCGACCGATCTCGGCCTGACCTTCCGCGTCGACTATGCCAGCGATCCCTTCTTCGGCCGCGTCGGCCAGATGAAGGCAGTGAGCCAGAAGCAGCAACAGCTCAAGTTCGAGCTCCTGATCCCGCTGCGTTCGGAAGAGCAGCCGACCGCCTGCATGAGCTTCAACTATCATCGCGAACATTTCGGCACGACCTGGGGCATCCAGGACGTCAATGGCGAGCCGGCTCACACCGGCTGCGTCGCCTTCGGCATGGACCGTCTGGCCGTCGCCATGTTCCACACCCACGGTACTGACCTTTCCGCCTGGCCCGCCAAGGTGCGGGAGATCATGGGCCTGCAGCCGCAAGTCGCGGCCGATGCCCATGGCGAGGGTTGGCGTTAGAACATGATCCGGAAAAGTGTGAAGCGGTTTTCCGCCAAGATCATGCTCAAAAGATAGAATCCACGAGGCCTCCCATTTCCACGGGTAAGACGAGCGTGATCCACACCAAGGTCCGATGCCGCGAGATCACCGAAGCCGACGTCGATGCGGTCGCCGACCTGCTGACGCGCGGCTTCGTCGGCCGCTCGCGCAATTACTGGATTCAGGGCCTGCGCCGGCAGGCCTTCCGGCCCGTGCCGGAAGGCTATCCGCGCTTCGGCTACATGCTCGACAATGACGGCACGCCGGTCGGCGTGCTGCTGTTGATCTACACGGCGCGCAAGGACGGCGAGACCACCGCCATCCAGTGCAATTTGTCGAGCTGGTATGTCGACCCGGCCTACCGCAACTACGCGCCGCTGCTGACCAAGATCGCGCAGCGGCACAAGGACGTCACCTACCTCAACATCAGCCCGGCGCCGTGGACCTGGCCGATCATCGAAACGCAGGGCTTTCGCGCCTATTGCCGCGGCATCTTCTTCTCCGTGCCCGCGCTGGCGCGCGCGCCGCGCTGGAGCAAGATCGAGGTGATCTCGCAGCACGCCAAGACGATCGAGGGGCTTTCCGAAGCCGAGACCGAGCTGCTGACGCGGCATGCGCGCTACAATTGCCTGAGCCTGGTCTGCCGCACGCCGAAGGGAACGTTCCCGTTCATCCTGCAACCGGTGCGCATCCGCCGCGGCTTCATCGCGCCGCCCGCGATGAAGCTGATCTACTGCCGCAACGCTGCCGAATACGCCGCCTGCGCCGGCCGCATCGGCCGTCTGCTGCTGCGGCTCGGCAAGATCTCGGTGGCGGTCGACGCCAACGGCCCGATTCCCGGCCTCGTCGGTATTTATACCGAGCGGCGCGGCCGCAAATATTTCAAAGGCCCGCATCGGCCGCAGCTCGCCGACCTCACCGACACCGAGCTCGTGCTGTACGGGCCTTGAGGCTGGTCGAGCCTCGTACTCACTGAGATTTGTCGGTACTCCAAGCCAACCCTGGCTTGCAGGAACCTCGACGCTCGCGCGCTCGTCTCACGCACTCTCTGCATCGCGAGTCACCCTCCGTAAACTACTGCGCTTAAGGGAATTTTCCCGCCTCTTCGCTACCCTCGGCAGCCGAATTACGTTGCGTTAAGTCTATTGCCAGCCGAGACCCGCCGATCCCATGACGTCGACCCGCGACAACGAGCTTGGTGCACGCCGCGAGCAGGGCCCGGAGGCCCTGGTCGCGCTGAGCCAGCTTGCGCTCGACCACATGGAACAGGGCGTCTGCGTCTACGACGCCGACAACCGGATCGTGCTGGTCAACCAGCGCTACCTCAGCCTGTTCGAGATGTCGGCCGAGATCGTGAAGGTCGGTACGCGCTATCGTGACGTGCTCGGTCACAGCGTCGCGCTGGGCAATATCCCCGCAGCAGATGTCGATGCACTCTACGCCTCGCGGATCGCATTGATCGCTGCCGGCAAGCCCTTCCGCACCCGGCAAACACTCGCAAGCGGCGTCGTGATAACGCTCGAGCTGAAGCCGCTTCCCGACGGCGGCTGGATGACGGTCTGCGACGACGTCAGCCGCCTCGCCCGGCTCGAGGCGGAATTGCGCGTGCAGACCGAGCGCAGCCAGCATGCGCTCGCCAACATGTCGCACGGCCTCATCATGTATGATGCCGACAGCCGTGTCGTCGTCTGCAACGAGCGCTTCCTGAACCTCTACAACCTCGACCCCGACATCGTGAAACCGGGCGTCTCGCACGGCACGGCCATCGACCATTGGCTTGCGCGCGGCAACATGGCGGGCATGTCGGCCGACGAATTCCACGACACGCGCCTGGAGGACGTGCGCGGCAGGAAGGCGAAGACCCTGCTGGTGATGCGCTACGACGGGCGGATGGTGCAGGCCGTCTCCCGCTTCCTGCCCGACGGCGGCTGGGTGACGGTGCATGAGGACGTCACCGAGCGGCTGCAATACGAGGAGACGCTGCGGCAGCAGAACTTCATCCTCGACGCGGCGATGGAGAACATGGCGCATGGGCTCGCCTTCTACGACAGCGACATGCGCCTGCGCGTCTGCAACAGCACCTACCGCAAGATCTACCAGCTGTCGCTGGAGGAGACCAGGCCGGGCACGCATCTTGCCGAGTTGATCGAGCGATCGATGGCGAACGGCGCGTTCGCTTCGGAATACAGCCCGCAGCAGATCCTGGAAGCCGCCCGCGCGCGGATCGCGAACCGCGATTCCTCCCCGATGCGCCGGAGCATGTCGAACGACACCGTGGTCTCGGTACGCTATTGCGCGCTGCCCGAGGGCGGCTTCGTCGCCACCTATGAGGACATCACCGAGCGCGAGCGCGCGATCGAGGAGCTGAGCGAGCAATATCGCCGCTTCGACGCGGCGCTGAACAACATGAGCCAAGGCCTGTGCATGCTCGATTCGAGCCTGCGCGTGATCGTCTGCAACCGCCGCTATATCGAGATGTACGGGCTGTCGCCCGACATCGTGAAGCCGGGCGTCTCGATGCGCGAGATCATGGAGCACAGCTGCTCGCTCGGCATCCATCCGAACATGACGGGCGCCAGGCTCTACGCCGACTACGTCGAGAGGCTGCGCGAGGGCGAGCACACGCTGCACCGCCATCTGGGCGACGGCCGCATCATCAAGCTCAACCACAAGCGGATGGAGCTCGGCGGCTGGGTCGTCACCTATGAGGACGTCACCGAGCGTCACAAGGCACAGGCCCGCGTCGCACACATGGCGCGGCACGACTCCCTGACTGATTTGCCCAACCGCACGCTGTTCCGCGAGAAGATGGGCGAGGGTCTGAACCAGGTCGCGATCGCCGGCGGTGCCATGGCCGTGCTGTGCTTCGACCTCGACAATTTCAAGACCGTCAACGACCGCCTCGGCCACGCCGCCGGCGATCGCTTGCTGCGCTGGGTCGCCGCGCGCCTGAAGGAGAATGTCGGCGAGCACGACACCGTCGCGCGTCTCGGCGGCGACGAGTTCGCCGTTCTCCAGCGCGGTCCGCAGCCGCAATCGGCCGAAAGGCTCGCCCGCCGCCTGGTCGAGATCATCGGTCACCCGCCGCCGCTGGAAAGCCAGTCGATCCATGTCGGCGTCTCCGTCGGCATCGCGATCGCGCCCGATCACGGGCTCGATGCCGACGAGCTGATGAAATGCGCCGACCTCGCGCTGTACCAGGCCAAGGCCAAGGGACGCGGCGCCTACCAGCTGTTCGAACCCGAGATGGAAGAGGAGGCACGCAGCCGCCACGCGCTGGAATACGATCTGCGCGGCGCGCTGGAAGCCAACGAATTCCACCTGGTGTTCCAGCCGCAGGTGCGGCTCGACACAACCGAGCTCACCGGCTTCGAGGCGCTGCTGCGCTGGAAGCATCCTTCGCGCGGCTACGTCTCGCCGGCCGAATTCATTCCGATCGCGGAAGAGAACGGGCTGATCGTTCCGATCGGCGAGTGGGTGCTACGCACGGCCTGCGCCACGGCGGCCTCATGGCCCGATGTCTCCGTCGCAGTGAACCTGTCTCCGGTGCAATTCCGTTCGCGCGGGCTGGTAACGATGGTCACTAGCGCACTGGCGGAGGCCGGCCTTCCGCCGCAGCGGCTCGAACTCGAGGTCACCGAGACGGCGCTGCTCGACGACAGCGAGGCGACGATTGGGATCCTGCACCAACTCCGTGCCCTCGGCGTGCGCGTCAGTCTCGACGATTTCGGCGTCGGCTATTCATCGCTGAGCTATCTGCGCAAGTTTCCGTTCGACCGCATCAAGATCGACCGCTCCTTCGTCGGCACGCTCGGCGAAAGCCCGGAGAGCGTCGCGATCGTCCGCACCATTGCAAGCCTCGGCTCCGTGCTCGGGGTCGAGACCACGGCGGAAGGCGTCGAGACGGCCGAGCAGCTCGACTTCGTGCGCGAATGCGGCTGCACCGCGGTGCAGGGATATTATTTCGGCAAGCCCTGCCCGGCGACCGAGGTCGGCCGCGCCATCGAGACGCTGAACGCGGTTCGGCGCGTGGCGTGAGGGCTTCGTAGGGTGGATCAGCCGAAGGCGTAATCCACCAATTTCTATCGAGACGCGAGAAAGGTGGTGGATTACGCTACGCTAATCCACCCTACGCGGTTCAGCTTGCCGCAGGCAGCGCGCTGTCCGTCGACACGCTCCACGGGCGCTCGGCTGAGGCCAGCCCGATCAGGCGACCCTGGATGTAGTCGCAGCCCCAGTCGCGCAGCATGTTTGCGGCTTCTTCGTCCTGCACCCATTCGGCGACCGTCTGGATATCGAGGCGGCGGGCGAGGTCGATCAGGGTCTGCACGAAAGCGCGATCATCGGCAGAACGCGTGATGTTCTGCACGAAGGCACCGTCGATCTTGACGATGTCGACGCCGAGCTTGCGCAGGTTGCGGAACGAGGTGTAGCCGGCGCCGAAATCGTCAATGGCGATCCGGCTGCCGAAGTTCTTCAGCCGCGTGACGAAACCGCGGACATCATCGATGTCCTGGATTGCAACCGTCTCAGTGATCTCCACGATCAGCCGCTCGGCGACACCGGGATGCGCGAGCATGAGCGATTCAATGCCCGCCCACCAGTCCGGGTCCATGGTGGTGTCGGGCGAGATGTTGAGGCTGAGACTGACATCAGGTGCGGCCGCAAGCTCGGCAACAACGAGCTCGAGCACGCGATGATCGACGAGGCGAATGAGGCCGAGCCGTTCGGCAACCGGCACGATGTCGGGCGCGAGCAGCACCTGGCCGTCGCCCTGGTCCATCCGCACCAGGCATTCATGGAATGCACGCTCGCGCGAGACGGCCGAGACCACCGGCTCATAGGCGAGCTTGATACGGCGCTCGTTCAGTGCGGTGACGATCTCGTCGGTGACGCGGATGTTGACGCGGCGCTGCGCGTCGCGCGTGGCATCCGGACGCCAGGCCGCAAACGAGCCGACACGGCGGCGCTTTGCTGCGTCCAGCGTCTCATGGGCGCGGTTGACGGCCTCGTCCGCGTTGCGGGCATAGCGCGGCAGGCTGACCGCGCCGATCGAGGCGGTGACCGAGACCGGACCGGATTTCGTCGGCACCACCTCGTCGCGGATGCCGGCGAGGAAACGCTCGGCGGCGACGTTCATGTCGTCGACGGTGCAGTTCTTCAGGATCAGGCCGAACTTATTGCCGGAGAAGCGCCCGAGCACGTCGCCGCCGCGCAGGCGCGCGCGGATACGCTTGGCGATGTCGAGGATCACGGCGTCGGCGACGTCGAAGCCGAAAGCGTCGTTGACGCGGGCGAGATGATCGATGCCGACCAGCATGAAGGCGGCAGTCGAGCGGAAACGGATCGTCTCCTCGATCGTCTCGGCCAGCGCCGCGATCAGATGCGAGCGGTTGAGCTCGCCGGTGAGGGGATCGAGCCGGGCCAGCTTCGTCAGCTCTTCGTCGCGGGCGTGGCGCTCATTATTGATGCGAACGGAGCCGATCGCGCGCGTGGGGCGCCCGTCAGGGCCGGCGAACCAGCGGCCGGTCTCCTCGACCCAGACCACGGGATCGGAGGCGCTCATGCGCACGCCGTACTCGACCCGGTAGGGCGTGCCGTCGGCGCCGTGCACGGCGGAAGTCTGCGCCAGCGCGGTGGTCCGAAGCGCCTGCGCAGGCTCGATCAGCTTGGCGAATTCGGCGCCGGTCGCGAGCCGCTCGGCGGGGATGCCGGGGAAGACGGCGTCGACCTGCTCGCCCCAGACGATGACGTCGCTGGCGATGTCCCAGGCGAACACGGCCTGGCCGAGTGCGGCCAGGATGTCGGCGGCTTGCGGCAATGCGGGGGTCAAAATCGCCTCGTTTCGGGACAGCGGGGAGTCCTGGGCCGGCACAGGATAAAGCCAGATTCGTCCCCGACCCTAGGCAAAGTTGATAAACAATTTGGAAACCACGTTTCGGGGCGGTACGGAACCAAGCCGGTCCGACCGGCATAGGCCTTGCGAGTACATGACTCGCACCGGCGCCCGCGTCCCGAAACGCGACAATCTTCGCCGGATCAACGGTGATTGCGATGTTGAGTACTATTCGATCGGACCAGGCGGACAACGACACGGGCATGGCCCTGGTGCCGCTGCTACCGGTGTTGCAATGGGTCAACAAGGCCCCGCTGCCCCGCCCCGATCCGAGCTTCGTCACCCAGCTGATCGCCAACGCCGAGCACCTGCCCCAGACCGGCAGGCTCCGCCGCGCCTCCTCCGAGGACGCGCAGGTGGCTTATGGCAGCAAGCGCCCGCTCGGAAGCGTCAGCGCGCGCACGCGGCAGGTGGCTTGAGATCAATCAGCGCGGCGTGTCAGGCGACGACGGCGTGCCGTTGCCCGGCTGCAGATGCGGCGAGGGGATTTCCGGCGAGGGCGGGCTCAAGGGCTTCGGCGCCGGATGATCCATCAGCACGGATTCGGCGACCGATTGCGCCGTGGGCGCGGGCGGCATCACCGGCGCTTGCGGCGCGGGCACCGGCTCGAACTTGGGTTCGGGCGCGACATCCTCCATCGGTGCCTCGGCCTGGCGCTTGGCCTTGCGCGGCGCCGGCACTGTCGTCTCGGCGACATAGGTGACGCGGCGGCGCGTGCGCTGGGCGATACCGCCGAGGAAATCGGCCATCGCGAGCAGCACCAGCAGGAAATAAGTCGAGTTGCCGAATTTGGGCCACATCACGAATTCGGCCGCAGCCGCGCCGAACACGATCAGCGACAGCAGATGATCCATCAGGAATTTCGAGCCGGGCCGCGCGCCTTTGACCACCTCAAGCAGCAGCAACACGATACCGAGCGCAAGCATCAGATCGGCAAGCGTGACCGGCCAGGTCTCGCCCGTGATCATCGGCACCTTGAACAGCACGTCCGTAAAGGACACGCTCGGCATCAGGAAGGCGATGATGTTGTAGACCGCGAGCGGAATCAGGAGCAGCGGGAAACCGACCATCGGCGAAATGCCTTCTCGATCAAGATATCCGGACAGAACAATGCAGCGGCGAAGCATTGGCTCCGCCGCCGTCACTGTCATATCTCATGGGTTGGCCGAAATCAGGCAGGTCACGTCATCCTGATTGAGGATAACTCCGCCCGAAGAAGAGTCCTGCCTCAGGACTCTTTCTTCTTCAGGACCTGACGGCCCTTGTACATGCCGGTCTTGAGGTCGAGATGGTGCGGACGACGGAGCTCACCGGAGTCCTTGTCTTCCACATAGGTCGGCTTCTTGATGGCGTCTGCCGAGCGGCGCATGCCACGACGCGACGGCGAGGTTTTTCTTCTCGGAACGGCCATTTCGCTATCCTCTAGGGATTGGTGTTTCAGGGCATCGTCCGCGAGGGACGGCTCAGCACCCGCAAAACGAGGCGAGCTGAATGCCGATCAAGGCCGCGCTTATAGAGGAAGGCCGGCCGTAAAGCTAGGCTCTTGGACCGGAAAATACGCCCGAATAGGGCCCGAAATCAGCGATTTTCGCGCCAACAGGTCGCAAGCGAGTTCGCCTGCGCCCTCGCCACATAGGTCCCGGCCAGCCGCCGGACGCCCGGGCCGGGGACCCTGGCGCTGCGCTTGACCGGATTTGGCAGGATCGAGGCCAAAAGCGCCGCCTCCCGGGGGGAGAGGCTGGCGGCCGATTTGCCAAAGGCATAGGCGCTGGCCGCCTCCACCCCGAACTGTCCCTGGGGCCCGAGCTCGGCGATGTTGAGGTAAATCTCCAGGATCCGCGGCTTGGGCAGGACGAAGTCGATCCACAGCGCCAGCGGGAATTCCAGGCCTTTGCGGACAAAATCCCGCCCCTGCCAGAGGAACAGGTTTTTGGCCACCTGCTGGGTGATGGTGGAGGCGCCCCGGAACGGCGTACCGTCTTCCTTGGCGTCATCGATGGCCTCGCGCAGCGCCCCCCAATCGATGCCGTGGTGCTTGCAGAAATGGGCGTCCTCCGCCGCCACCACCGCGCGCGGCAGGTAGGGCGACATCGCCGCCAGATCGATCCATTCCCGCTGCATCGGCGCACCGCGAAGCGAGCGCCAGGCCATCAGTGTCGAAACCGGATGGCCGGTGCGGTAGAACGGGGCGATCACATAGGGCGCGAGAATGACGACCGCGAGCGCTACCAGCAGGATTTTAACGATGCGCAAATCGACCTTTCCGGCGCGAAATGAAACGTGGCCGCGAATCCCGCCATTAAGTCTGTGATAATTCGGGCCTTTTCCAGCACTTTTTAGGCCTTCCAAACGATTGACTGAGGCGGGCTCATAAAGGATTGTCCCGCCGAATTTTAGTTCTGGAGCCTTTCTTGATGACCGGCACGTCCCCGTCCGATTTCGCCAAACGTCTGGACAAGACCGCTGATGACACCGAAGCCCTGCTCGGGCGCCTCCTGGCGGACGACATCCTGCACGATGAGATCGCCCGTCCCAAGCGACTGATGGACGCAATGCGCTATTCGAGCCTGAACGGCGGCAAGCGTCTGCGGCCGTTCCTGGTGGTCGAGAGTGCGGCCGTGTTCGGCGTGTCGCGCGAAGCCGCGCTGCTCGCGGGTGCCGCGCTCGAATGCATCCACTGCTACTCGCTGATCCACGACGACCTGCCGGCGATGGACAATTCGGACCTGCGCCGCGGCCGCCCCACCCTGCACAAGAAGACCGACGACGCGACCGCGATCCTCGCCGGCGACGGCCTGTTGACGCTCGCCTTCGACATCATCACCCGCGACGAAATTCACCGCGACGCCAATGTGCGCCTCCTGCTGACGCGCGCGCTGGCACGCTGCGCCGGCATCGGCGGCATGGTCGGCGGCCAGATTCTCGATCTCGCCGGCGAAGGCCGCTTTGGCGGCAACGAGCCGATCGATGTCGCCCGTATTCAGCAGATGAAGACCGGCGCGCTGCTGCGCTACGGCTGCATCGCCGGCGCGATCCTCGGCCAAGCCTCGCAGAAAGAATATCAGGCGCTCGACGATTACGGCCGCGCGCTCGGCGAAGCCTTCCAGATCGCCGACGATCTGCTCGACGTCGAAGGCGATGCGGCCGCGCTCGGCAAGCCGGCCGGCGCCGATGCCGCGCTCGGCAAGACCACCTTCGTCACCCAGCTCGGCATCGAAGGCGCCAAGCAGCGCGTGCGCGACCTGCTCGCGCGCGCCGACAGCGCAGTCTCGATTTTCGGCGACCGTGCCGCCGTGCTGCAAGCCGCCGCGCGCTTCGTGGCCGAGCGCAAAAATTGATGATCTTCACCTCTCCCCGCCTGCGAGGAGAGGTCGATATTCAAGCGCAGCTTGAATATCGGGTGAGGGGGAGCCTCCGCGAATCCAGCTCTCACCGTCCTTGCGGAGACTCCCCCTCACCCCAACCCTCTCCCCGCAGGCGGGGCGAGGGAGCAGACCGCCGCTGCGGCGACAACGAGAGCTGAGCGAGAGGGCTGGAGCCGCCATGGCCACTGACAAAGAGGATCCCGTCCTCGCCCGCTTCCGCCAAATGTCGCGGCCGATGCGGCTGATCTATGCGCGGCCGCGAACCTTCATCTCGCTCGGTATCGGCATCCTCGTGTGCCTGCTTGTGCCGGGCTCACCCCGGCTGACGACACGGCTTGTGCTGGGCTGGGATGCGCTGATCGCAGTCTACCTCGTGCTGGTCTACAGCATGATGCTTTGCAACGACCATCAGCACATCCGCCGCAGCGCCGCGATGCAGGACGACGGCCGCTTCGTGATCCTGCTGGTAACGGCGATCGGTGCGTTTGCCAGCATCGCCGCGATCGTCGCCGAGCTCGGTACCCATCGCGGTGCTGCGGAGCTGACGATCGCGATCACCACCATCGCATTGTCCTGGGCCGCCGTGCACACCACCTTCGCGCTGCATTACGCCCATGAATATTACCGCCACCCGCCGGGCGGCTTGCAATTCCCGAGCGGCGATAAGGAAGACCACGCCGACTATTGGGACTTCGTCTACTTCTCGTTCGTGATCGGCATGACCGCACAGGTCTCCGACGTCGGCATCACCGACAAGATCATCCGCCGTACCGCCACCGCGCACGGTATCGTCTCGTTTATCTACAACACGGCCTTGCTGGCCTTGACGGTGAACATCGCAGCGAGCGCGATTTCGAACTGAATTCGTCCCGGCCCCGTGCAATTGCGCGCAGAAAGCCGGGACGATCCAACAATGTCAGTAACACACCTCGGCGTTGGCATCGTTGCCGGGACCGCCACCGCCGCGATATTCGAGATGACAGCCGCGGTTGACCGGACGGCAGCCGCCGTTATTGCAGAAGACCTGCCCGCCACCTGAGGAACGACCCGCGCCGGCTGCGGCGCCGCCGAGGCCACCCGCCGCCCCCATCTGCGGACGCTGCCGCGCCGGACGGTCCTCGCTGTCGTCGCGCCGCGAGGTCGCGGGCTTCGACGGCGCGGGCTTGGCGGCGCGCTTCTTCTCGCATTCGTTGTCGTCGTTCAGCGCATAGCCGTCGCCGCACACGATTTTGGTGCACTTGTCGCCGTCGGCCTTGAAGCCGTGCTCACAGACCAGCGGGCAGACACGTGACGGCTTGGCCTTGACCGTATCGAGCGCGTCGGTGCTCGCCACCTTCACGTCGAGCTTGGTGCCGGCATAGCGGTTGAACTGCGACAGCGACCGCTGCGAGGACGTATTCCAGTTGCCGTCGGCCTGACCTGAGAAGCAGCCGACGCGGCCGAGCTCGGTCTGCACCGAGCGGCTGAGATCAGCCGGCGTGGTCGCCGGCGTCAGCGAAGCGACGTTGGTGCCGGCCGGGCTCGCCGTGCTGGCCGGCGCGGCGCTCGGGGCTGCGGCGGCGAGGTTGACGCGCTGCTGCTCGGCGGCTGCCGCCTGCTGCTGCGCCTGCTCCTTGGCCTTCTGCGCGGCCAGCTGCGCCTGCTCGGCCGCCTTCGCATCGGCCGCGGCCTTGGCCTGCGCATCCTTCTGCGCGCCGAGGGCAGCAAGACGATCGCGCTCGGCCTCGGCCTGCTTGGCCTTCTCGGTCGCCGCCGCATGGGCCTGCTCGGCGCCGATCTTTTCGAGCTGAAGCTTGGCAAGGCTCGCATAGAAACCGTCAGGGTGCTGGGCGAGGAAGGCATCCCATGCCGCCCTATTGCCGACCTGGAGTGCGAGCTCATAGTCGCGTCGGATGTCGGCCTGCGGGTTCACCAAAGGCACCGCCGTTGCTGCGGCCATCGCCCTGACCGGCACCAGCGGGACGTCCTCGCCGCCGAGCGAGCCATACACGAACGGCTCCTGCTTGTTACCGGTCGATTTGAGCACGTCGTCACGCACGAAGCCGAAGGCACGGCGGACATCGAGGCCCGGCGTCGTCAGGTGCTTCGACAGCGCGACCGTAAAGGGGCTGTTGGCGCCGTCGCCGTCCTGCGCCGTGAAACCGGCCTTGGCCGAATAGGCGATCAGCGTGTTGGGGCTGGTCGGCTCGACCTGGGCGAGGCCGCGGCCGATACCGCGCGAGGCCACCGTGCGCTTCATGGTCTTGCCGAACGGATTGTCGCGGCAGGCATCCAGGATCACCAGGCGAAGCTGCTTGGCGGGCTCGACGGCGACCAGAATGCGGTCGAGCGAGAGCGCTTCGTCGTAGACGTCGGTGTCGCGCTCGAGCTTGGCGTCGACAGGGATCAGATAGTTGGAGCCTTCGACCTCGATGCCGTGGCCGGCATAGTAGACCAGGGCGATGTCGGCATCCCGCGTCGCATCCGCGAAATCGCGCAGCACACGCCGCGTGTCCAGCGCGGACAGATCGTGCCGGGAATCGACGATGTCGAAACCGGCATCCTTCAGCGTCTTCGCCATCACCGACCCGTCGTTGACGGGGTTGGTGAGCGACGGCGCGTGCTGATAGGCCGAATTGGCCAGCACCAGCGCCACGCGCTTGCCGGCGAAAGCTGGCCCGGCGCCAAACAGCAGCGCGACAGCGAGGAGAAGCGGACAAAATCTGAGCAGGTTGCGCATGACACGACTTCCAAAAATTCAGGGCGTTCAGGCCCCTTTGGGACCGCTTTAGCAGGGTCGACCGCCGGCGCTTGTGATGGACGTCACGAAGGCGGCGCCGACGCCAAGCCGTAAGACCCTCCATATTTATATTTGTCGCACCAGCGCGGTCAGGGTTCGCCGACAAGGGCGCGCGGGCCGGGTTCCCCTAGGCATCCCCGATATGCCCCCGATATTGCGGCAGATTGTCCGTAATCTCGTACCAGGGCGCCTTCGAGCCCACGAAAATATGGGCGCTCGGCCGGATCGAGGGGGCATCGACCAGGGTTCCCATGGCGACATGGACCCATTTTCCCTCGCGCACCCGAGAATAGAGCAGCGAACCGCAGCGGGCACAGTGGGCGTCATGGGTGGTGTCGTCCCCGTAGATGATGCGCTGGTCCCCGCCATGGACGATGCGGAGCTTGTCCTGCGTGATCCCGGCGAACGGCTTGAAGGCGGAGCCGGTGGTGCGGCGGCAGTTCGAGCAGTGGCAGTTCATCGCATAGGAGAACGCGTCCGCGACCTCATAGCGCACAGCGCGGCAATAGCATTCGCCGGTGAGAATACGAGCGTTCGAATTTTCTGATCCGGTCATGATGGCGCCTTCGCGCAAATGGCTGACACACCCATAGCGCATTTTGGTGTCTACGACTAAGTTCGCCCCAAGCCATCATTCAAAGGGATGACCCATGAGCCAGAACCGTTCGAGCGTCGAAGCCGTCGTGCAATCCTATTTCGACGGACTCTACGAGGGCGACGCCGAAAAGCTTGGCGCCATCTTCCATCCTTCCGCCGATCTGCGCTGGGTCGAAAAGGGTGAGCTTCAGGTGTTGACCGTGCCCGATTGGCTCGACCGCGTGCGCAAGCGCCCCTCCGGCAAGGCCGAAGGCAAGCCGCGCGAGGATTTCATCGTCACTATCGACCGCTCCGACGACAAGACCGCCTTCATCAAGGTCCGGTGCCAGCTGCCGCCACGCTTCTTCACCGACTATCTGGTGGCGATGAAGCTCGCCGACGGCTGGCAGATCGTGTCGAAATCGTATCGGTATGACCTGAGGGAGTGAGAGGCGACGCTGCCGCTGCCCGAAATCGGGCGCACTCGTCCCCCATTCTCCGTCATTGCGAGCGTAGCGAAGCAATCCAGAATCTCTCCGCGGAGACAGACTGGATTGCTTCGCTGCGCTCGCAATGACGACGCGGATAGCGCGTACGTTATATCCCTCCCCACCCCGTCTCGCCCGAAGTAACCCCATGCATCTCGACCGCCGCTCCCTGCTCGCCTCGTTCTGCTGGATGGCCGCCTCTCCCGCGCTCGCTGCGGACGCACCGCCAGAACTCGAAACATACGAGCGCGAGACCGGCGGGCGGATCGGGGTCTATGCCGAAAACTTCGCGACCGGCGCGAAGATCGCCTGGCGGGCTGACGAGCGGTTCGTCATGTGCTCGACATTCAAGGCCTCGCTTGCCGCCTGCGTGCTGGCGCGGGTCGATCGCGGCGAAGAACAGCTTGCAGCCGTGATCCCTTACGACAAGGCCGATTTGCTCGACTACGCACCGGTTGCCAAACAGAATCTCGCGGCCGGCAAGCTGTCGGTTGGCGAGATGTGCAAGGCCATCGTCGAACTCAGCGACAACACCTGCGCCAATTTGCTGCTGGCGCGGATCGGCGGCCCCGCCGCACTCACCGCATTCTGGCGCACGCTTGGCGATGCCACCTCGCGCCTCGACCACAACGAGCCCGAGCTCAACCGCTCGCCGCCCGGCGATCCCCGGGACACCACGACCCCGGTGGCGATGGCCGGCAATCTGAAGCGGCTGGTGACCGGCGAGGCGCTGTCGCCGGCCTCGCGCGCCCAGCTCACCGACTGGATGGTCGGCTGCAAGACGGGTGCGAACCGGCTGCGCGGCGGCCTGCCGGCGAGCTGGACCATCGGCGACAAGACCGGCAACAACGGCAAGGACGCATCGGGAGATATCGCGGTCGTCTGGCCCAAACCGGATACGCCGATCCTGATCGCGGCTTACACCCAGGGCGGCACACCGAGCGCCGCGCAGATCGAAGCCGTGTTTGCACGGATCGGACGCATGGTCACCGAACGGCTGGCGTAAGGCCGTCGCATTGACCTCATGTTGACCTCTTGGCTGCTTCCGGGTGAAGACAGGCCATGATCGCAGCGAAATTCCAGACCTTTCTCATCCTGCTTGCGGTGCTGGCAGGCACCGCGCTCGCCGCTCGCCGCTTCAACGTCGCCCCAGCCATTCTGCTGATGCTGGCCGGCGTCGGCCTTGCCTTCGTACCGGGCATGCCGCCGGTGGAACTGCCACCGGAGCTGGTGCTGCTGATGGTGCTGCCGCCGCTGATCTACTCGGCCAGCGTCGCCATGAGCTGGCGCCAGTTCAGGAACAATTTGCGCCCGATCGTGCTGCTGGCGGTCGGCGCGGTGATCTTCACCGCGGCACTGGTGGCGGCCGCCACGCACTATCTGATCGGCCTGCCCTGGACCATTGGCTTCCTGCTGGGCGCGATCGTCGCGCCGCCCGACGTGGTAGCACCGCTCGCGATCGCGCGCCGGCTGAACCTGCCGCGCCGGATCCTGGTTGTGCTCGAAGGCGAGGGGCTCGCCAATGACGCCACCGCGCTGATCCTCTACCGTTTCGCGCTCGCCGCGATCACGGTCGGCCATTTCTCGCTGCCGATGGCGGCGGGGGAATTCGCCCTCATCGTCGCCGGCGAGATCGCCTTCGGCATCGGCGTCGGCTGGCTCTCCCTGCGCCTCCGCAAATGGGCGAGGGATCAGCAAGTCGAGCTCACGCTGTCGCTGATCACGCCTTACGTCTCCTACTGGCTGCCCGAGCATGTCGGCGGCTCCGGCGTGATCGCCACCGTCGCCTGCGGCCTCTATGTGAGCTGGAACGGCCCACTGCTCATCTCTGCCGCGACGCGCCTGCAAGGCATCTTCTTCTGGGACCTCATCATCTACCTGATCGAGGGCCTGCTGTTCCTCCTCACCGGCTTCCAGATGCGCGCGCTCTACGAGAAATCGAAGACGTTTCCGCTCGACGACATCATGATCGCCACCGCCGTCGTCATGATCGTCATCGTCCTCGCACGCTTTGCCTGGCTCTATCCTGCGATCTATCTGCCGCGAATCCTCAGCAAATCGCTACGCAAGCGCGATCCGTCACCGCCTTGGCAGTGGGCGTTCACGCTTGCCTTCACCGGCGTGCGTGGCGCGGTGTCGCTCGCCGCCGCGCTGGCGCTGCCGTTCACGCTGCCTGATGGCGATGCCTTCCCGTATCGCGACCTGATCCTGTTCGTCGCCTTCGGCGTCATCTTCATCACGCTGATCGGCGTCGGCCTGACACTGCCGCCGGTGGTTCGCTGGCTCGGCATCGCCGAAGCCGGCCGCAACGAGCATGTCGCCGAACACGAGGCCGAGATCGCCGCACGGCGCCAGGCGCTCAACGCCGCGCTGAAGTCGCTCGACGCGCTGACCGGGAAGAAGGACGTCTCCGACGAGGTGATGCGGCTCCTGCGCGCGCGCCACGAGATCCGTGCCAACCAGCTTCCGGACTCGCTCGATCCCGCCCATCACGACGTCTCCGCCGCAGGCACCGCACTGACCCGCGAGCTGATCGGCGCCGAACGCAAATTCATCCACAACCTCCTGCGCGACGGCCAGATAACGGACGAGACGCGGCGGCGGATCGAGCGGGACCTGGATCTGGAGGAAGCCAGCCTTGCTAATCGGGAGTATCAGGGGGGGCCACTGTAGCTCCTCGTCATTGAAGCGGCGGGGCAATCTACCGCCTCGCGCAAAACTCCCCCATCGCCGTCGCGACGGCCCCCGCGATCACGTCCTGCCGCTCCGGCGAGTTCATCGCCATTTCCTCATCGCGGTTGATGATCGAGCCCGCCTCGAGCAATACGGCCGCGCTTCGCGTCTGCGACAGCACGACGAGCCCATCATAGCGGTAGACACCGACATCCTTGTCGAGCAGCTGGCGCCGGTAGCGGCCCATCAACGGGAGAGTATATTGGCTGGCATAGTGCAAGCCCTGCTCTTTCAACTGCCGGCCGATCATCCGGGCCAGCATCAGGCTGGTGGTGAAGTGCGGATTGCGTTCGGACACGAACAGCGAATGGCCTGAGAAGCGGTCGCTGAAATAGCTCGGCGCGCCGTCGAATTCCCAGGTCTCCAGCAGCTTGTCCGGCACCGAATCGTGATGGACCGACAAGAACAGATCGGCCCGGCCGTCATTCGCGGCACTGACGCGTTTGACCAGGCTCGGCCGCGCCTTGCCGTCGGTGACGAGCAGGCGGGTTGCAGCAAAACCTTCGGATTTGAGTTTCGCCGTGATGAGCCTTGCGAGATGGAGGTTGAAGCCGAATTCCGGATCGTTGCGCGCGCTCAAGGCGCCGTAGGAGTCCGGGGTATGCCCGACATCCACGACGATCCTGAATTTTGGCATCTCACATCTGCCCAATGTCGCCGGTGGCTTCGGTCTGGACTTCGGTTTGGGCTTGGGTTCGGCCCTTGCGCTCGCTCGCTTGGCTGCGGCTTCGCCTGCGTCAACCGGCGCAAGCGACGATAGCAGGATCGACGCGACGAGCGATGCAACGAGGCCCGAGATGATGCTGCGCGATTGCCCCAAGCGCTACTCCGCTGCCGCGACCTTGGGACGGCCGACGAAGCCTGCGACATCGCCGAAACGTTCCAGCATCACCGCGGGGAGGTCCTTGGTCTTGCTGGTGACGCAGGCGCCCGAACGCACCGCATAGCGATCCTGATGCGCGGCCTGGGGCGGCGGCTCGCCCTGCTGGAGCGCGCGGGCCAGCTCCATCACGACCTTCCGGAAGTGCATGATGCCGATATCGGTCGGCCCGAGATGCTCGCGGGTGCGGTCGGCGATCGGCCCCTGGCTGTCCTGCACGGCGGCGTCCTGCTCGGAGACCCCCTTGATGCCGGTGTAGCTCCTGGTCTTCTGGAGCCTGCGGTCGATCAGGTAGTCATTGCCCTTGTGGCGCAGCGGCACGTAATTGTCGTCGACCTCCGCGATCACGCCGTTGCCGCGGTCGAAGGCGTCGCGCTCGGCTTGCGCCAGCGGCCGCTCCGGATTCCAGACATAGGTGTAGATCCAGCAATTGGTGTCGGTGACAGGCACGAAGGTCTGGCCAAAGACGTTCTCGCCCGGCATCGCACTCGGCGCGTAGGCGTGGAACGGCATCAGGAACTGCGCGATCCGCCAGTAGATGTTGTCGCCGCCGGTGAGCCGGCCGCCGGCAATCGTCAATCCCGCTTCGTGCGGACTAACCTTGATCACGGGACGCGGATCTTCCGCGATCCAGCGCATGTGGTCGTTATTCATGCGCACGAGCGGATTCACAAAATGCTTCTTGATGTCGAGGATCTCGTTCTCCTCCTTGTCGAAGGAGAGATGGGCGAAGGTGAAATGTGCGGTGTCGATCGAGCCCTCCAGCGCCTGCACCCAATTGCAGTCCTGCCATTTCTTGCTGACGTAGCGATGCGAGGCCGGCAGCAGCGCCATTTCAAGATCGGGCAGCTCGGGCATGGCCTCGGCGGGCCCCATATAGGCCCAGATCATCTCACCCCATTCACGCGCCGGGTAGGACTTGATGCGGATCAGGTCCTTGGCGTTGAGGTCTGGGTACGAGGTCGGCATGTCGACACACCGGCCGTCAGCGTCGAACTTCCAGCCATGATAGACGCAGCGGATGCCGCATTCCTCAACGCGCCCGAGCCAGAGATTGGCGCCCCGGTGCGGGCAATACTGGTCGATGATTCCGACGGCGCCTCTGCTGTCCCGGAAGGCGAGCAGCTCTTCGCCGAGCACGACGATCTTCCTGGGCTCGCCGTCGGGTTCAGGCAGTTCTTCGGACAGCAACACCGGGATCCAGAAGCGGCGCAACAATTCGCCCATTCCCGTTCCGGGGCCGGATTCGGTCAGGAATTTGTTGTCCTCGGCGCGGAGCATGAAAAATCCTCCCGATTTGTTTTTTGGGAAGATTGGCGCGGGCGCGCGAGGACGTCAACGCAAGAAGCGGGGACTAAACCGGCCGCTCCCCCTTCACCGTCACCCGCGTGCCCGACCGCGTATGCGGCCAGTAGTCCCACATCGCGCGGTGCTGGGTGCAGCGATTATCCCAGAAGGCGATGGCGTTTTCGGTCCAGCGGAAGCGGCACTGGAACAGCGGATTCTCGGCGTGCTGGTAGAGATAGGCGAGCATCGCGTCGCTCTCGTCGCGTGGGACACCGTTGATGTGGCGGGTGAAGCCGCGATTGACGTAGAGCGCCTTCCGCCCCGTGACCGGATGCGTGCGCACGACGGGATGCTCGGCGTTCGGATAGGAGGGACGGTCGGCAACGCCGTAGTTTGCATAGAGGCCGCGATAGATCGGCTCGCCGTCATGCAGCGCGGTGAGCCCGTCGAGATAGGTCTTCATGCGGTCCGACAGCGCCTCATAGGCGGCGTACATATTGGCGAACAGCGTGTCGCCGCCGCGCGGCGGGCACTGCTTGATGTAGAGGATCGAGCCCATCGGCGGCTCGAGATCACAGGACACGTCGGAGTGCCAGCCTTCGCCGTTGGCGCGCGGGGAGTTCTTGTCGGCATAGATCTTCATCAGCGCCGGGTCTTCGTCCTCATGCGGCGCGGCAGGATGGAAATGCAGCTCGCCGAACTTGCGGCCGAAGGCGAGTTGCTGTTTCGGCGTGATCTCCTGGTCGCGGAAGAAGATGACGAGGTTCTCGGCGAGCGCGCGATGGATCTCGTCCATCTGCTGGTTGGAGCGGGCATCGCCCTCGACAAGCTTGCCGATATCGACGCCGGATATTTCCGCACCGATGATGGGGGTGAGCTTTTCGACCGCGATGGTTTCGTAAGCCGCGCCGTCTTCCGCCGTGTGGCGATAGCGCGGACCCTGCTTGCCGGCGAGTGAGCTCATGGCGTGTCTCCCGATGGTTATTCGTTGGGGGCTATCCTAGGCTTTGCAAGAACAGACGCAACGGGCATCCACAAACACTTCTTGACACACTTATAAATCTTTAATAGTGTTTTGAAGTGTTGGAGTTTTGTCATGGGCAAGTATGAGCGGCTTGGTGAATTTCTGAAGTCCCAACGGGCCAAAGAGGTGCCGATGACCTTTGCCGAAATCGAGCGGATCATCGGAAGCAAGCTCCCCCCTAACTCACCTCAATATCCGGCTTGGTGGAGCAACAACCCGACCAACAACGTCATGACCAAGGTCTGGCTAGCCGCCGGCTTTCGTACCGAGCAGGTCGATACGAAGGCTCGCAGGATCGTGTTTCGGCGGGTTGAACCGAGTCCCGCCGAACCGCCGCCCTCGCGCGCTAAGAAGCTTGGCCGCCATCCGCTGTTTGGTGCGCTCAAAGGGTTGGCTCATATCCCGCCGGGCGTGGATTTGACGCAGCCGGCGGATCCCGATTGGGGCAAGGTCTATGAGTGAACCCGCACCGCTTCTGCTCGATACTCATGCGGCGATCTGGATTGTCGAGGACAAGCCCATCGCCTCGGAGGCGAAGGAAGCGATCGAGGCCGCCTATCGCGCGGGAGCTACGGTTTTCGTATCCGCAATTACGGCGTGGGAAATCGGTTTGCTCGTTGCACGCAACCGGTTGGGCCTTTCCACAAGACCAGAACTCTGGTTTCAGCGGCTGTTGGCCGTCGAGGGAATACGGCTTGCCGAACTCACGCCCGACATCCTGATCGCATCGTCATTCTTGCCGGGCGAGCCGCCGCGCGACCCCGCGGATCGAATCATCATTGCAACCGCTCGCGATCTTGCCGCGAGCGTGATTACACGGGACGGTCTGCTGCTGAGATATGGCGAAACAGGTCAGGTCAGCACGATCCCATGCTGACCTGAAGAACTACTCCGCCGCGGTCACCGGCACCTTGGCGCCCTGGCCGTAGCGCTGGTCGATATAGTCGATCACCAGTGCCTTGAAGTCGGCGGAGATGGTCGGGCCGCGCAGCGTGCGGAACTTCTTGCCGTCAACGAAAACAGGCGCCGCCGGCGCTTCGCCGGTGCCGGGCAGCGAGATGCCGATATTGGCGTGCTTGGATTCGCCGGGGCCGTTGACGATGCAGCCCATCACAGCGACGTTGAGCTCTTCGACACCAGGATATTTGGTCTTCCAGCCCGGCATCTCGTCGCGGATGAACTCCTGGATCGAGCTGGCCAGTTCCTGGAACGTGGTCGAGGTGGTGCGGCCGCAGCCGGGGCAGGCCGCAACCAGCGGCACGAAGGTACGGAAGCCCATCGTCTGCAGCAACTCCTGGCCGACCTGCACCTCGCGGGTGCGGTCGCCGCCGGGCTCCGGCGTCAGCGAGATGCGGATGGTGTCGCCGATGCCCTGCTGCAGCAGGATGCCGAGCGCGGCCGAGGACGCCACGATGCCCTTTGTGCCCATGCCGGCTTCGGTCAGGCCGAGATGGATGGCGTAGTCCGAGCGGCTGGCGAGATCCTGGTAGACGGCGATCAGATCCTGTACCGCCGAGACCTTGGCCGACAGGATGATGCGGTTCTTCGGCATGCCGAGCTCTTCGGCGCGCGCGGCCGAGAGCAGCGCGGACTGCACCATGGCCTCACGCGTCACCGCGCGCACGTCGCGCGGATTGGCGGAGGCGGCGTTCTCGTCCATCAGCTTGGTCAGCAGCTCCTGGTCGAGCGAGCCCCAATTGGCGCCGATGCGGACCGGCTTGTTGTTCTTGTTCGCGATCTCGATGATGTCGGCGAACTGGGTGTCGCGCTTGTCCTTGAAGCCGACATTGCCGGGATTGATGCGATATTTCGCGAGCGCCTCGGCGCAGGCCGGATAGGCCGCGAGCAGCTTGTGGCCGATATAATGGAAGTCGCCGATCAGGGGCGTGGTGATGCCGCGCTTGGCGAGGCCATCGCGGATGTGCGGAACGGCGGCGGCAGCCTCCTCGCGGTCCACGGTGATGCGAACCATTTCGGAGCCGGCGCGCGCGAGCGCTGCGACCTGGGCGATGGTGCCGTCGATATCGGCGGTGTCGGTGTTGGTCATCGACTGCACGACGATCGGCGCACCGCCGCCGACGGCGACGTCGCCGACCTTCACCTGGGTGGTCCGATGCCGGGGCGCCGGGCCCGCGATGTCTGAATCGATGGTGTTTTCGAGCTTGTTCATGGGGTCCAAATATCAGGTTTTGGTGACGTTCAGCAATGCATCACGGGGCGCCGCGGCCGTTTGGCTGGGACGGTTAACCAGAAAAAGCCCAGCAATTACAAGGACCGCCGCGGCCCCGAATGTCAGGCTCAGGGTCTCGTGCAGGATGAAATAGCTACCCACCACGCCAAACAAAGGGGTGATGAAGGTAAAAGCGGACAATTTGCTGGCCGAATAGGCCTTCACCAGCGCGAACCAAAGCGTGAACGTGGTTCCCACCACCCAGATCGCCTGGAAGGCCACCAATGCGATGGATTGCGGCGACGGCGTGTGGGGAATGGTCTCGCCGAACAGCCAGGCGGCCAACCCCAGGATCGGGATCGAGGTCGCAACCTGATAGCCCAGCGCCTTCTCGGGCGCGATGAAGCGCAGCCTCGTGCTCTTGGCGACCAGCGTGGTGGCGGCCCACAGCACAGCACCGCCGACGATCATGAGGTCGCCGAGCAGCACCTTGGCATCGACATCGGGCTGCGGCACGCCGATCGCGAGCGCGACGCCGGCAAAGCTCACCGCGAGCCCCAGCCATTGCGTACCGCCCAGCCGCTCGCCGAGCACCTGGTAGGAGCCGAGCGCGACGAAGAACGGCGCGGTGTAGAGGAACACCACGGCCCGGGACGCCGGTGTGAAGCGGAGGCCCTGGTAGATCAGCACGAACTCGATGCCGAACATCAGGCCTGCGATCAGGCCGACCTTCCACGTGCCGTCACGCTCGAAAAATTTGACGCCACGTAACGTGCCGATGAGGAACAGCACCGGCAGCGCGCCGATCGAGCGGAACGTGGCCTGGAGCATCGGCGGAATCTCCAGCAGCACCAGCTTCACCGCGATCTGGTTGAACGCCCAGGTCAGGCACAGCATGAGCATCAGCGCGATGGCGCCGGCACCGAGGGGACGCGCGGCGGATTGGTTGATTTGAGGTGAGGACATTTCTTCCCGAATACCGGCTTTACGCCGTTGTTACCTTATGCAGCTTTCTGACAATGGGTGCAGATGCCCGTGATCTCCACCACGGACAGCTTGGGGGCAAAGCCCGAGCTGCGCGCCGCAGCGTTGAGATCCCCGGCGAAGGACGCCGACGGTATCTCGCCGACCAGACCGCAGCGCTCGCAGATCAGGAACGCCACGGCGGACGTGGAATCGTGATCGTGGGCGGCGCAGGCAAGATAGGCGTTGCGGCTTTCGATGCGGTGCACGAGGCCGTTGGCCATCAAAAAATCGAGAGCACGGTAGACCGTGATCGGCGCCGGGCGCGACATCGACTTGGCGAGTTCGTCGATCACCTCATAAGCGCCGAGCGGGCGGTGGCTGGAGAGCAGCGCCCCCAGTACATGGCGGCGAATCGGCGTGAATTTCTGAGCGCGCTGCTCGCAAACGGCTTCCGCATGTGCCAGCGCGTCCGCGGTGCAGCGGCCGTGATCGTGATCGGGGGTCGGAAATGCAGGCGTTGCGAGGGTCATGCGGCCGCCTTCTAGCATTTCAGCCGGGGAACCCAAAGCACGACCGGCGCTGCGGCTGCCAGCCATGCTCATCCCGCGGGACAGCATCCCATTTACCTGCCATGAAATAATCATAAGCTTGCTTATTATATTCAAGCTCATTGGAGACAAAGCTTATGACCCGCGGGTCTGTCGATCAGAACTTCCTGTTCACGCTCGGCGAGCTCTACCGCATGCTCCGCGTCTATGCCGACAAGGAGGCCTCGCGGTTCGGCATCACCCGCGCGCAATGGGCGGTGCTGGCCAAGGTCGAGCGCAGCGAGGGCATGAAACAGTCGGAACTCGCCGAGCTTCTGGAGATGCAGCCGATCACGCTGACGCGGCTGATCGACAAGCTCTGCGACAGCGACTGGATCGAGCGCCGCAGCGACGCCTCGGACCGCCGCGTCAAGCGCCTGTATCTGAAGAAGGCCGGCCGCACACTGCTCGGCAAGATGAGCGGCCTGAAGTCGGAGCTGACGGCGAACGCGCTCGACGGCATCAATCCGGCGGACGCCCACCGTCTCCTCACCCAACTCGAAACAATCAAGGAAAACGTGCGTAACGCGATCCAGGCCTCTGGAGCGGAACAAGCGCGTAAGGAGCAGCGCTATGGCTGATCAGGTTCTCAAGTTCCAGCCCGAGCAGAAGATCGACAGCGGCAAGCCCACCAAGAAAGCCGGCACCGATCCGCGCCGCCGCTTCGTAGCCGGCCTGCGCCGCTATCGCCGCTTCCTGCTGATGGTCGTGCTGCCTGTGGTCGTCGCCATCGGCGGCGTCACCTTCTATCTCAATGGCGGCCGCTATGTCGGCACCGACGATGCCTATGTCGGCGCGCAGAAGGTGCTGGTGACCCCTGACATCTCCGGCAAGATCGAGAAGGTCGTCGTGAGGGAAGGCCAGCTCGTCAAGCAGGGCGACGAGCTGTTCGAGATCGACCCCGTGCCGTTCCGCCTCGCGGTGGACGAGGCCAAAGCGCAGGTCATGCAGGCGCAGTCGACCTATGACAACCTCCGCGCCAACATCAAGATCTACGGCGACATGCTCAACCTCGCCCAGCAGGGCGTCGACCTGAAGCAGCGCGACGTCGAGCGCAAGCAGGCGCTGGTGAAGAACAGTTTTGGCTCGCAGCTCGACCTCGACAACGCGGCGAACGCGCTGGTGACATCAGGTTCGATCGCACAGTACGTCAAGCAGCAGATCTCGACGGCCAAGACGCAACTGCTCGGCGACACCGACCTGCCGCTGGAGAAATTCCCGGCTTACGCGCAGGCCAAGTCCAAGCTCGACAACGCCGAGCGCAATCTCGATCACGCCGTGGTGCGCGCGCCGATGGGCGGCGTCGCGACGCAGGTCGAGCAGATCCAGCTCGGCCGCTACGTGGCGGCGGGCACGGCGGTGTTCTCGATCGTCGATGTCGCGCATCCCTGGGTCGATGCCAATCCGAAGGAGAGCGACCTCACCTACGTCACCGAAGGTCAGGCCGTCACGCTCGAGGTCGACGCGTTCCCGAACCACGTCTTCAAGGGCAAGATCGGTTCGCTCTCACCCGGCACCGGCGCGCAATTCGCGATCCTGCCGCCGCAGAACGCCACCGGCAATTTCGTCAAGGTGGTGCAGCGCGTGCCGATCCGCATCTATTTCGACGAGACCGACAAATATGTGAGGAAGCTGAAGGCCGGCATGAGCGTCTATGCCACCATCGACACCGGCCACACGCGCTCGCTCGCCGGCCTGCTCGGCCTGTCGGCGACCGCCGGTCAGGACAAGGACTGATCCTATGGCGGAGTCCAACCCCGCCCTGATGGTCCCGGGCCTGCGCCGGAACATGGTGACGATCTGCGCCATGACCGCGACCATCATGCAGGCGCTGGACACCACCATCGCCAACGTCGCGCTGCCCTACATGCAGGGCACGCTGTCGGCCTCGCAGGACCAGATCAACTGGGTGCTGACCTCCTACATCGTTGCCGCCGCGATCATGACGGCGCCGGTCGGCTGGATCTCCAACCGCTTCGGCCGCAAGCGTATCTTCGTCATCTGCGCGGCCGGCTTCACCTTCGCTTCCGTGCTGTGCGGTCTGGCACAGGACATCAACCAGATGGTGCTGTTCCGCCTGCTGCAAGGCGTGTTCGGCGCGGCACTGGTGCCGCTGTCGCAGTCGGTGATGCTCGACTATTACACGCTGCAGGAACGCGCCAAGGCGATGTCGATCTGGGGCATGGGCGTGATGATGGGCCCGATCATGGGCCCCTCACTCGGCGCCTGGTTGACCGAGACCTATTCCTGGCACTGGGTGTTCTTCGTCAATCTGCCGTTCGGCGCGATCACGGTGCTCGGGCTGATCGTCTTCATGGATGAGACCGAGAAGAACCTCAGCCTCAAATTCGACTGGTTCGGCTTCGGCGCGCTGGCGATCGGGATCGGCGCGCTCCAGCTCGCGCTCGACCGCGGCGAGCAGCTCGACTGGTTCGAGTCGGTCGAGATCGTGACCGAGTTCGTCATCTCCGGCATCGCCTTCTATTATTTCTTCGCCCACTCGTTCACGACGTCGCGGCCGTTCATCCAGTTCGCACTGTTCAAAGACCGCAACTTCCTCACCGGCTGCATCTTCATGACGGTGATGGGGCTCGTGCTGTACTCGACCATGGCGCTGGCCTCACCCTACCTTCAGAACGTCATCGGCTATCCCATCATCACCGCCGGCGGCCTGCTTGCGAGCCGCGGCTTCGGCACCTTCTTCGCCATGATGATGGTCGGCCGCATCATGCGCTGGATCGAAGCGCGCACGCTGATCATCTCCGGCCTGACGCTGACCGCGGCGTCGCTGTTCCAGATGACCGGCTGGACCGACCAGACCCAGGTGCCAGAGATCGTCATCGTCAGCGTGATCCAGGGCTTTGGCTTCGGCCTCGTCTTCGTGCCGCTGTCGACGGTGGCGTTCCTGACGCTGCCGAACCATCTGCGCACCGACGGCACCTCGATGCTGACGCTCTTGCGCAACGTTGCAAGCTCAGTCGGCATCTCCATCGTCATCGCCGAGCTGACCCAGGGTACGCGCAAGACTTACGCGATCCTGTCCGAGCACATCAACCCGTTCAACCACGCCCTGCAGATGCCCGACGTGCGCGGCATCATCAACCTCACCACCGACGCCGGCCGCGCCATGGCCGACCGGATGGTCAGCGTGCAGGCGCAAATCATCGCGTTCGCGCATGACTATATGCTGGTGATGGTCTTCATCCTCTGCACCATCCCGCTCGCTTTGATGATCGGTTCGACCAAGGCCACGCTGCGCAAGCAGGCGGCCGGGCCGGAGCACGCGGTGATGGAGTAGATATCGGTCTCGTGCCCCGGACGCAGTGCAGCGCTCCTTCAGCGGTGCACTGCAGAGCCGGGGCCCACGTTCCGCGGCAAACTGGGTCCCGGTTCTGCGGCGCAGCGTTACACGCTGCACCGCGCCCGGGACAGGAGAGCTTCTACAACAACTCCTCGCAGCCCAGATCCTCGACCGCCATCATCACCCGCTCCAGATTGTTCCACCAGATCCCCGGCGGGAGATTGATGCTCCACTGCCAGACCGGCTTGGTGATGTGCCAGAGCACTGACCAGCGATAGTCCTGGTCGAGCGCGCCGCGCGTGTAACCGGCCACTCCGTGCGCGAGCAGCGTCTCGTGATAGCGATTGAGGAGCGCCCGCTCGAGCGCCTGCCGGCGCTCCGGATACCATTGGATCGCCATCATGTAGGCGAGATCGCTGGTGGGCACATTGATGCCCCACAGGTCGAAATCGAAGATGCGTACGGTGTCGACAATTCCGGCACGAGGCAGCAGGAAATTCCAGGTGTGGGCGTCGCCATGGACGATGCTGACATGACGGCGCGAATGATAGCGCTGCGACAGCCGGGCCGACTGTTCGATGAGACGGCGATAAAGGATGCGTCGTTCCTCACTCAGGCGATCACCGAGCTGATCGGCGAAGCGGTCGTAATGACCGGCGAAGGTCTCCATGCGCGCCACGCTCTCCTCGGTGCTCGCCCAGGTGCCGACGGTCTCGCCGAGGTCAGGATGATCCCACCACCCCGCGTGCATGCGCGCCAGCGCCGTGACGATAGCCATCGCCTGATCGCGTGACGGCGGCAGCGTCGGCACGGTCGCGAGTTCATGGCTATCGGTGAGATCTTCGATCAGGAGATGCCAGGCCCCGCTCTCCTCGTCGAAATGCCCATCGAAGCAGCGCGGCACGAGCCCCGGCGGCATGTTCGGCGCGAGCTGCGTGTAAAAGGCCACTTCGTGCTCGCCACGATCTGCAAGTGTCCCGGCAAAGGCAGCATGCGCCATCTTCAGGATCAGCGATTGCGGCGCACCGGCGGACTCGCCGACATAGCGCAGGCCGAGACGGACGATATGTGACACCACGGTGTCACGCTGATGCAGCACCTTCACCTCGCGCACCGCGCCGGCGTCCAGTACGCCACCCCTGCGCAGCGCAGCTGTCAGTTGGGCGGGCCCAACGACTTCAGGCAGTTGTGGAGGTGTCATGAAATTCACGATGCCCCTGTCCCGCGCCATACTGCACGATCACACCCCGGGGCACCAGCGGCAGGCCTGGCGCCCGGCGCTAAGCCGCGGCGGTCGAGTCCCGCACGGTCCGGACCACGACCGACCGCAGCTGTTCGAGATTGGCCGCCATGCCGGCGATCGCCTGCCTGACCTCGGCGGCGCGCTCGTTCACGGAGGCGGCGTCGCGGCTGACATTGCCGATCTTGGCCGAGACCTCCTTGGCAGCAGTAGCCGATTCGGAGATCGATCGCGTGATCTCCCGCGTCGCGGCGTCCTGCTCTTGCATCGCGGCCGCGACCGAAGTTGCCACGCCGTCGATCTCGACGATGTGGCCCCCCATCGTCTCGACGGCATCGACGGCGGCCTGCGTCGAGGCCTGGATCTCGGCGATCAGCCGCCCGATCTCCTCGGTGGACTTGGCGGTCTGGTCGGACAGTGATTTCACCTCGGCCGCGACCACCGCGAAGCCGCGGCCGGCTTCGCCGGCGCGTGCAGCCTCGATCGTGGCATTGAGCGCCAGGAGGTTGGTCTGGCCGGCGATGCCGCCGATGAGGTCGGAAACTTCGGCGATCTTCTTCACCGATCCGGCCAGCGCCTGGATGGTCGAACGCGCCTGCTCGCGGCCGGCGACCGCCGATTTGGTGACCGTGCTGGTCCGCGCGACCTGGCTCGCGATCTCCCGGATCGAGGCGCTTAGCTCCTGGGCCGCGGCCGAAACGGTTTGCGAACTGCCCAATGCCTGGGTGGATGCGGAGGCAACCGCCTGCGATTCCGCGGACAGCGATCGGGCGATCTCGGACAGGCTGGAGGCAGCGCGCTCCACGCCTTGCGTCGCCGCACTTGCGGTATCGACCGAGCGGCCGGTCTCGCGCTCGACGGTCTCGGCCATCTGGTGCAGGGCACCGCGCTTGGCGAGCGCGGCCTCCTGCTCCTTCTGCAACTGCTCCTCGCGCAGTCGCAAATTCTCGGCCGCCGCCTGCTTGAACACCAGAAGCGCGCCCGCCATCGAGCCGACCTCGTCCTGGCGGTGTGCAAACGGAATGTCGGCGGCGAGATCGCCGGTCGCGAGCTTTTGCATCGTGTCCGTCATGCGCACGATCGGGCGCACGACGCCGAGGGCAACGCCGAGCAGGCCTGCGGCAATGAAGGCCAGGACGGCGGCGGAGACGCCGAGAAGAATATAGAGCATCGCGCTGTCGCGCTCCGCGGCCAGCTTCTCCATGTCGGCATTCTGCTTGTTGGCGCTCTCGACGATGCTGTCGATGACGGCGCGATGCGCGGTGTAGGCGTCCCTGAGCTGCGCATAGGCGCGTTCGGCAGCGGCACTGTCCTTGGCCTTGAGGGCCGGCAGCAGCTGGTCGGTCAAGAGCTTCCAGAACTTCTGCACCTCGGCATCCGACTTCGACACCAGCGCAGTCTTCAGGTCGGCCGAGAGGCTGGAGGCGGTCCAGTAGGCCTTGCGCTCGTCATAGTCCTTGCGGAGCTGGACCAGGCGCTCGCCATGAGCCGCCAGCTGGTCCGGCTCGCGCATGGCCAGCGTCGCTTCGAGATAGGCCTCGATGACATATTCCGGCGGCGGCAGGATGTCCGCGATGAGGTCGTTGCCGAGCTTGATGTCGGAATAGAGCGGTCCGCCGACTTTGAGCTCGCGCAGGGCATAGAGGCTGGTGGAAACGACAGCGGTAAAGCCGATGGCGAGCACGACCCCGAACGCGATAATCGCGGAGGACAACGACAGGCGAATTTTCATGAAATGATCCAGGGCCGCGCCACAACTGCGCCGACACTACCGGAGTGCGGTAAATACGGAATTTCACATGACAGAAATCGCGGAAGAATTGCTCCGCAAAACTACGGGATTCGTGCGCCGGATGATCGGTTTTGCGTCAGCGAAGCTGACGCACAGAAGCAAAGATCGATCGTATCACGCCCGTGATCGACGCAGAATCAGCGTCGATGCGCTACATGAGAAACGCATGCCGGCGACTCAGTATCGCCGGCACGCCCATGCTTCAGACGTCGAAGAACACCGTCTCGTCGTCGCCCTGCAAACGCAGGTCGAGGCGATAGACGGCCTTGCCGGCCTCGCGCACAGCGATCAGCGTGGCGCGGCGCTCGGCGGGCACCAGGGCCAGCACGGGATCGGCGGCGTTGCCGGCCTCGTCGCTGAAATAGATCCGGGTGTAGAGATGCCGCAGCATGCCGCGACCGAACACCGCAACGAGAACGTGCGGTACCTGCGTCTTGCCATCAGGGTCGGGCACCGCGCCCGGCTTGATGGTGTCGAAGGAATAATGGCCGTCCTTGTCGGTGCCGCAGCGGGCGAAACCGCGGAAGCTGGCATTGGGCAGCGCGCGCTTGTCCTGCGGATCGGCAAAGCGGCCTTGCGCATCCGCCTGCCAGATCTCCAGCATCACATCGGGCACGACGACGCCGTCGCCGTCGAACACGCGGCCCTCGATGCGGACACGATCACCGGTGACGTCGGGCGTCAGCGTCGAGTTGGTGAACGCGTCGTTCCAGGCGTAGTCGCCGGTCGGCGTCAGCCCGTATTTGAAGAACGGACCGACGGTCTGCGATGGGGTGATCCCGTCGGGCTTCACAGAATCCTGCACGTTAGTGATTCTCCATGGGCGTGGCGTTCTGGCCGCGCAGCACGATGTCAAAGCGGTAGCACAGCGCCCATTCGGGCTGGGTATTCTCCAAGTCGAACGACGAGACCATCCGCGCGCGCGCCTTCTCGTCCGGCACCGAGTTGAAGATCGGATCGAACGGGAACAGCGGATCGGCCGGGAAGTACATCTGCGTCACGAGGCGCGTGACGAAGGAATGGCCGAACACCGACAGATGAATGTGCGCCGGCCGCCAGGCGTTGTGGTGATTGCCCCAGGGATAGGCGCCGGGCTTGATCGTCACAAAGCGGTAGTAGCCCGCGGCATCGCTCACGGTACGGCCCGCGCCCGTAAAGTTCGGATCCAGCGGCGCCGGATGCTGGTCGCGGACATGGACATAGCGGCCGCAGGAATTGGCCTGCCAGATCTCGACCAGCGAGTTCGGCACGCCGCGGCCGTCCTCGTCGCGGACATGGCCGTGCACGATGATGCGCTCGCCGAGCGGCTCGCCGGTATGCTGGGTGGTGAGATCGGCATCGCCCTCGCGCACGGTCTCGTGGCCGTACACCGGGCCGGTCAGTTCCGACAGCGTGTGGCGCATCGGGATCAAGGGCTTGTTCGGCGCGCGCTTGATCGAGCTCTTGTACTCGGGCGACAGCGGCAACGGATGCGCCTTGTTGCTGTCCGTGGGATAGATGAATGTCATTGGCGAACTCCTCCCCGGCCATTTTGGTCCGGCCGGTCAACACTTCCGCCAATCATTATAGAATATAACTAATCTAGGGAAGCGGGTTTGGCAGGCGTCCTGGGCGCGGCAGGCGCACCCTATTTGATCGGCGGACGCGGCAGCACGGCCTCTCCGGCCTCCAGCCGGTAGGTGTGATCGAGCGAATACCAGGGCGTCGCGACGTCGGGCGCGGTCGGATGCGGCGTATCGTGGCGCAGGAACTTGCCGATCAGCGCCTGCGTCACCCCGAACTGCACGTCGCTGTCGATATGCGGATCGGCGGGGTCGTAGACCTGCGAGATCAGCACCTTGAATCCGGGCTTGAAGATCAAAGCGTGCAGATGCGCGGGGCGATAGGGGTGCCGGCTCTGTGCCTCGAGCAGGCGGCCGACCACGCCATTGGTCGGAATGGGATAGCCAACCATCATCACCGAACGGAAGGCGAAGCATCCATCCTGGTCGGTCGTGAACTTGCCGCGCAGGTTCATGTCGGCCTGCTCAGGATCCTGGTTCTCGTAGAGGCCGACCGGCGAGGCGTGCCAGACGTCAACCTCCGCGCCCGCGACAGGACGGCCGTCCTTGTCCACGACGCGGCCGTTGACGAACAGCGGCGCACCCGGCGTTTCCGACCGCACGATGGAGCCGCCATTCTCGACCCGTGGCGAGTTCAGCCGCCAGAACGGCCCGAGCAGCGACTGATCGGTTTCGGTATTGCCCTGATCGCCGTTGTTGAGCAGGCACACCAGCGGCGATACGCCGAGCGAGCCCGCCATCAGCACGACTTCGTTATGCGTATCGGTTGTCAGCTTGCCGAGCTCGGCCACGATCGCGGTGGCGTCACGGAATTCCTTCTCGGTCAGGCACACGTCGCGCACGAAGGCATGCAGGTGTTTGACCAGGGAGACCATGATCTGGCGCAGCCGCGGATCGGATGTCCGCTCCATCACCGCCAGTGCCGCGGCCGTGACGTCCTGCTCGCGCTCGATGATCATGGCGCCATCCTTCTCCCTGTCATTCCGGGGCAGCCCGCAGGGCTGAACCCGGAATCTCGAGATCCCGGGTTCGGTGCAAGTGCACCGCCCCGGGATGACGAGACGCGCAACGTCTCGTCAGTTCAGCTTCTCGATCGCGACCGCAACACCCTGACCGACGCCGACGCACATGGTGGCGAGCGCGAGCTTGCCGCCGCGCTTCTCCATGCCGTGCACTGCCGTGAGCGCAAGGCGCGCACCGCTCATGCCGAGGGGATGGCCAAGCGCGATGGCGCCGCCATGCGGATTGACGAAATCGGCATCATCGGCGACGCCGAGCTGGCGCATGCAGGCGATGCCCTGCGAGGCGAAGGCTTCATTGAGCTCGATCAGGTCGAAATCGCTGATCTTCTTGCCGAGACGCTCCATCAGCTTGCGGGTCGCCGGCACCGGACCGATGCCCATGATGCGCGGCGGCACGCCGGCCGAGGCGAGGCCGAGGATGCGGGCGCGCGGCGTCAGGCCGTGCTTCTTCACCGCCGCTTCCGAGGCCAGGATCATCGCGGCGGCGCCGTCATTGACGCCGGAGGCGTTGCCAGCCGTCACCGTGCCAGGATTGCGCACGATCGGCTTCAGCTTGGCGAGACCTTCCAGCGTGGTCTCGGGGCGCGGATGCTCGTCCTTGTCGATGGTGATGGGGCCAGCCTTGCCGCCGGGAATCGTGATCGGGATGATCTCTTCGGCGAAATAGCCCGCCGCAATTGCGGCGCCCGCGCGCTGCTGCGAACGGATGGCGAAGGCGTCCTGGTCGGCGCGCGAGACCTGGAATTCCTCGGCGACGTTCTCGCCGGTCTCCGGCATCGCATCGACGCCATACTGCGCCTTGAGCAGCGGATTGATGAAACGCCAGCCGATCGTGGTGTCGAAGATCTCGGCCGAGCGGGAGAACGCTTCCTGCGCCTTGCCCATCACGAAGGGCGCGCGGGTCATGGATTCGACGCCGCCGGCAATCGCAAGCTCGATCTCGCCGGAACGGATGGCGCGGCCGGCAGCGCCGACCGCATCGAGGCCGGAGGCGCACAGCCGGTTCAGGGTCTGGCCGGGAACCGAATCCGGGAGACCTGCAAGCAAGAGCGCCATGCGCGCCACGTTGCGGTTGTCCTCGCCGGCCTGGTTGGCGCAGCCGAAGAAGACTTCGTCCACCTGCGCCCAGTCGAGATTGGGGTGTTTTGCCATCAGCGCCTTGATGGGAGCTGCGGCCAGATCGTCGGCGCGCACCTTGGCGAGAGAACCGCCAAAACGGCCGATCGGGGTCCGCACGGCATCGCAGATAAAGACGTCACGCATCGTTGTTCTCCCTGAATGCCGCGGTTCGGCCAGAATTCTTCCAAAATTCTTGAATGTCGGCGGAGTTTTAGGAGGGCGCCCGCGGCAGGTCAATTGACGGTTTCGCGTGCGATTTGCAGGGGCCCGCCGTCCACCACGCATGCCGCGCTGCGGACAACGTGGAAAACCTCCCCTGTCAGGCCAAACCGGTAGGAGCAGGGTGCGAAATTTTGTAGGTTGCGCCGCCCATGACAATGCAACAGCCGATACCCGTTCCGCCCCCCGATGAAGCGCCCGCGCCGCAGGCCGAAGCCGCCGCACGTGTAACGCCGATGATGGAACAGTACCTTGAGATCAAGGCGGCGCATCAGGGCCTCTTGCTGTTCTACCGGATGGGCGACTTTTACGAGCTGTTCTTCGAGGACGCCGAGATCGCCTCGAAGACGCTCGGCATCGTGCTGACCAAGCGCGGCAAGCATCAGGGCGCGGATATCCCGATGTGCGGCGTGCCGGTCGAGCGCTCCGAGGATTATCTGCACCGCCTGATCTCGGCCGGCCACCGGGTCGCAGTCTGCGAGCAGACCGAGGATCCTGCCGCCGCGAAAGCGCGCGGCAACAAGAGCGTGGTGCGCCGCGGCGTGGTGCGGCTGGTCACGCCGGGCACACTGACCGAGGACACGCTGCTCGACGCGCGCGCCAACAATTACCTGCTGGCGATCGCGCGCGCCCGCGCCTCCGGCGGCGGCGACCGGTTTGGCCTCGCCTGGATCGACATCTCGACCGCCGAATTCGCCGTGCTGGAATGTTCTGGCGGCGAGCTTGCGGCGACGCTGGCACGCATCAACCCGAACGAAGCCATCGTCACTGACGCGCTCTACAGCGACAATGAACTGAGCCAGATCTTGCGCGAACTGCCGGCGGTGACACCGGTGACCCGCGACGTCTTCGACGGTGCGACGGCGGAAAAGCGGCTGTGCGATTATTTTGCGGTTGCGACCATGGACGGGCTGGCACAGCTCACGCGTCTCGAAGCCACCGCTGCGGCCGCCGCCGTCACCTATGTCGACCGCACCCAGGTCGGCAAGCATCCGCCGCTGTCGCCGCCCGCGCGCGAAGCATCGGGCGCGACCATGGCAATCGATCCGGCCACCCGGGCCAATCTCGAATTGACGCGGACGCTCGCCGGCGAACGCCGCGGCTCGCTGCTCGATGCCATCGACTGCACCGTGACTTCGGCGGGCTCGCGCCTGCTCGCCCAGCGGCTCGCCGCGCCGCTGACCGATGCACCGGCGATCGCACGGCGGCTCGACGCGGTCAGCGCCTTCGTTGCCGATTCTGCCGCGCGCGAAGACATCCGCAGCATCTTGCGCGGTGCGCCTGATATATCGCGTGCTTTGGCCCGCCTCTCGGTCGGCCGCGGCGGACCGCGCGACCTCGCCGGCTTGCGCGATGGCATCATCGCCGCCGACCAGGTGCTGGCGCGGCTCGGCGAACTCGACCAGCCGCCGCAGGAAATCGCGGTCGTGATGGCCGCGCTGCAACGTCCGTCGCGCGAGCTCGCGGCGGAATTCGCAAGTGCCCTCGACGACCAACTGCCGCTGATCAAGCGCGACGGCGGCTTCGTTCGCCAGGGCTACGAGCCGGCGCTCGACGAAACGCGAAGCCTGCGCGACGCCTCACGTCTCGTGGTCGCCTCGATGCAGGCGCGCTACGCCGACCAAACCGGCGTGAAGGGCCTCAAGATCCGCCACAACAACGTGCTCGGCTATTTCGTCGAGGTCACCGCGCAGCATGGCGACAAGCTGATGTCGGCGCCACTGAATGCGACCTTCATCCATCGCCAGACGCTGGCGGGCCAGGTCCGCTTCACCACGTCCGAGCTCGGCGAGATCGAAGCCAAGATCGCCAATGCCGGCGACCGCGCGCTCGGACTTGAGCTCGATATCTTCGAGCGGCTCTGCGCCAAGGCGCTGGATATCAGCGACGATTTGCGCGCGGCAGCGCAGGGCTTTGCGCTGCTCGACGTCGCGACATCACTGGCCAAGCTTGCGGTCGACGAGAACTATGTGCGGCCCGAGGTCGATGGTTCGCTCGGCTTCGCCATCGAAGCCGGCCGTCATCCCGTGGTCGAGCAGGCCTTGAAGCGCAACGGCGAGCCGTTCATCGCCAATGCCTGCGATCTCTCGCCAGGACCCGCGCAGAAATCCGGCCAGCTCTGGCTGCTGACCGGCCCCAACATGGCCGGTAAATCGACCTTCCTGCGCCAGAACGCGCTGATTGCGTTGCTGGCGCAGATCGGCAGCTTCGTGCCGGCCACGCGCGCGCGGATCGGCATCATCGACCGCCTGTTCTCGCGCGTCGGCGCCGCCGACGATCTGGCGCGCGGCCGCTCGACCTTCATGGTGGAGATGGTCGAGACGGCTGCGATCCTCAACCAGGCCGGCGAGCGTGCGCTCGTGATCCTCGACGAGATCGGCCGCGGCACCGCCACCTTCGACGGCCTCTCCATCGCCTGGGCCGCGATCGAGCATCTGCACGAGAGCAACCGCTGCCGCACGCTGTTCGCGACGCATTATCACGAGTTGACCGCGCTCTCGGCAAAGCTGCCGCGGATGTTCAATGCCACGGTGCGGGTGAAGGAGTGGCAGGGCAATGTCGTGTTCCTGCACGAGGTGCTGCCGGGCTCGGCCGACCGCTCCTACGGCATCCAGGTCGCCAAGCTCGCCGGCCTGCCGCCGGCCGTGATCACGCGCGCCAAATCCGTGCTGGCGAAGCTGGAAGCACAAGATCGCGGCCAGACCGCACGTGCTCTCGCCGACGATCTGCCGTTGTTCGCCGTGCCCTCGCGCGCCGCCGCGGAGGCCGCCCCGCCGAGCGAGGCGGAGCTGCTGATGGAGGCGGTGAAGGCGCTGCATCCCGACGAGATGTCCCCGCGCGAAGCGCTGGATGCACTCTATGCATTGAAGGCCAGGCTGCCGAAGCAGTGACGGTCTGTAGGGTGGGTAAGCCGAAGGCGCAACCCACCACTTCTGTCACCGCAAAAACTAAAGTGGTGGGTTACGCTATCGCTGACCCACCCTACGCTTCCGAGCGCTTGGCTTACGCCCTTGCCGCAATCGCTGCCGCTTCCGCGGCCGCGCGCTGCATGCTGTTCGACATCTCGTTCGTGACCGTGCTCTGCTCCTCGACGGCGGCGGCCGTCGACGTCACATATTCGCTGACGCTGTTGATCGCCTGCTTGATCGAGCCGAGCGCGCTGACGACGTCGCCGGAGATGCCGTTGAGGCTGCCGATCTCCGCGCCGATCTTGTCGGTCGCCTGCTTGGCCTGGTTGGCGAGGCTCTTCACTTCGGAGGCAACCACGGCAAAGCCTCGGCCGGCTTCGCCGGCTCGGGCGGATTCGATTGTGGCGTTGAGCGCAAGCAGGTTGATCTGCCCGGTAATGCTGTTGATCATCTCGACGATGCCGCTCATTGCCTGCGCGGCTTCGGTGAGGCGCTGCGCCTGGGCGTCGGCGGTAGCGACCTGATCCACCGCGCTCATCGCGGTCTCGCGCGACTTTGTCATGGCCTCGGAGATCTCCCGCACCGAGGCGTTGAGCTCCTCTGATCCGGCGGCAACCGATTCCATCATGCCGCGGACGCGCTCATTGCCCATGCGGACGAGCACCTGCCGCGTGGTGTCGGTGGCATATTTCACGACCTTGAACGGCTTGCCGTTGAGATCGAGAATCGGATTGTAGGAGGCCTGGATGTAGACCTCCTTGCCGCCCTTGCCGATGCGCTTGTACTCGGCGGCCTGGTACTGGCCGCGATTGAGCGCGGCCCAGAACTCGCGATAGGCCGCGCCGTCGCGCTCGGCAGGCTCGACGAACATGCTGTGATGATGGCCCTTGATCTCGGCAAGCGAATAGCCGAGCGCGCCGAGGAAGTTGGCATTGGCGGTGATGATCGTGCCGTCCATGTTGAACTCGATCACAGCCTGCGCCTTGTCGATCGCCGCGATCTGACCGGCGAGATCGGCGTTCTTCAGCTTCTCGGCGGTGATGTCGGTGGCGAACTTGGCGACGCCGAACGGCTTGCCGTTCTCGTCGAGCAGCGGATTGTAGGAGGCGAGGATCCAGACCTCGCGGCCGCCCTTGCCGATGCGCTTGAATTCGCCGGACTGGTATTCGCCGCGGTTGAGCGCGGCCCAGAACTCGCGATAGGAACCGTCGTCGCGCTCGGCCTGGGCCACGAACAGGCTGTGATGCTTGCCCTGGATCTCGGCGAGCGAATAGCCGAGCGCCTTGCAGAAATTCTCGTTGGCGTTGACGATGGTGCCGTCGAGCTTGAACTCGATCACGGCCTGGGCGCGGCTGATGGCGGACACCTTGGAGGCCTCCGTCATGGCATGGATCTTCTTCGCGGTGATGTCGGTCGCGATCTTCACGACCTTGACCGGCTTGCCGGCATGGTCGAGCACCGGATTGTAGGACGCCTCGATCCAGACCTCGCGGCCGCCCTTGGCAATCCGCTTGAATTCGGCAGCCTGCGGCTCGCCGCGGTTGAGCTGTGCCCAGAACGCCTTGTACTCCGCGCCGTCGCGCTGATCGGCCGGCATGAACATGGCGTGCTTCTTCCCCTTGATCTCGTCGAGGGAGTAGCCGAGCGCCTTCAGGAAGTTCTGGTTGGCCGACAGAATCGTGCCATCCATCGCGAACTCGATCATGGCCTGCGAGCGACCGATGGCGGCGAGCTGTGCGTCCGCATCACTGCGGGAGTTGCGACCGAACATGAAAGACTCTCCATTCGAAATAACACCGATGGGAACGCGCCCGCCGGAACAAAGGGGATGTGACCGCGCGGCAGCGATGCCGCATTCCAATCGGTGGTTCCCGCAGGTCCGATCGCTTGATGTGAGTCCCCAAAACTGGGCGCGGACGGTATCGGAAGCGGGTATGCAATTTAATTCGTAAGGGAAAAGCTCGAACAAAGTTCTAATAGAATGATCGGAAAACTGCAGTATTCGCGCAGTTCCGCCGGAGTCAGGCTCCGCCGATCTCGGCTACATGGCTTGAAATGATGCTTCTCATTCAAAGGCTTGGAACGGCGATGCGTTCGTCATCGGTGTGGAACGGCGTCTCGGCGATATCTTTTTTTTGCGATGCCATGTCGCGTTGGCCGCAGTCCCACGGCCCTTCGTCTCACAGCTCCTGTCGCGCCTTGTGCAGCGCACGCCGGCCGATCCCCCACAGCGTCAGATTCCAGGTGACACAGGTGCCGAGCGCAAGACACAAACCGACGGCGGAACCGAACTGCACCACTGCAACGTGCATGACGGCGATCGCCATGCCGAATCCGAGCAGGCCCCAGGCGGAGTTGGCGAGCAAGGCGGCTGTCGGTGGACCACCGATGCGCGGATGCAGGATCACCATCATGCTGGAGAACACCACCGGATACAGCGCGATGATGCCGCTGATGCGGGGACCGACCCAGCCCGAGGTCGAAACCACGATGGCGACGAGGGTCGCGACCAGCGTGGCGCGCATCGGCACGTCGTACCAGCGGCGCGCCACCAGCGGCATCTTCACGTGGCGATAGCCTGCGAGTAGCGGAATGCAGATGCCGAATGCGATCAAATTGGCGGCGAGCCCGGCATTGAGCGACCAGTCGAACTGACGGATGATCGACGCAATCGCGATCCAGACCGCGAAGGCGCTTCCGCAACTCACCACGAGATTGTGCCGCTGCGACAGCACGACATAGGTGAGGCACATGAAGATGGTCGCCGCATTCACCGGCAGGCTCGCCAGCGCGCCCTGCGCGATGAACGCGGCGTCATGGTCGATCGCGAGGAAGGCGTAGGACGGACCGGCGGAGACCGGCAGGGTTGCGATCAGTGCGCCGATTACCGGACCCGAGCGTTCGGTGATGATCGATGCTGTCACGACGAACGCCGCCGCGATCGCCATGCGCAGGAGGAGGAAGAGGATGAAGTGGAGGTCGAGGGACATTTTTTTGATTTGCCGTCCCGGATAGACGAAGCGCAGATCCGGGACCCATAACCACAGGCTTCGCTGTGTTGGACGGTGGTGGTTGTCAGTATCGCAAGACAATCGGCATCTGGGGTAATGGGCCCTGGCTTTCGCCAGGACGACACCGATTGCTGGGCTGCGGCCTTCGCCTCACATCCGCTGCATCGACACCGAGACCTTCGGGCCGTTCTTGATGGTCTGATAGACCACGCAATAGCGCTCGGTGAGCTTGAGCAGCAGATCGAGCTTGTCCTGCGGCGCCGGCGTGTCGACCTCGAAACGCAGGCGGATCTCGGCGAAGCCGACCGGGGTCTCCTTGTCGACGCCGAGCGTGCCGCGGAAATCGAGATCGCCTTCGGCGTAGACGTTGCCGGTCTTGAGCGGCACCTCGATCGCGGTCGCGACCGATTTCAGCGTGACGCCGGCGCAGGCAACCAACGCTTCAAGCAGCATGTCGCCGGAGCAAAGCTCGAGGCCGGAGCCGCCGGTCGCGGGATGCAGGCCAGCCGTTGCGATGGCGCGGCCGGTCTCGACCTTGCAGGCGATGCCTTCGCTGTCGGTCGAGCCCTTGGCCTTCAGCGTGATCATCGCGGTCTTGGGATCGGTCTTGTAGCGCTCCTTGATCGGGGCCTGCATCTGGCGCAGTTCGTCGGCGTCCATCTCGTTCTCTCCCGGAAAAATTGTCCCTCGATGTACCGGCTCAGAGCGAAAATGTCACCACCACATGGTCTGACCGGGACCCTGGGTTGCGTCACGGTCGGGCACGCTGCGGTCGAGCGAACGGTCGAGTGATGTCAGCACACTTCGCTTGAAATTCTCGAACAGGGGCGAGTTGCGGTCGCGTGGCCGGCCCAGATTGATCCCGATCTGGTCGAACAGCCGGCCCGGCCGCGGCCGCATCACCAGCACACGGTCGGCCAGCACCACGGCCTCGTCGACGTCATGTGTGACGAGGATGAGCGTCGGCCGCGTATCGGCCCAGAGGTCGAGCAGATGGTCCTGGAGGTCGCGGCGGGTGAAAGCGTCGAGCGCGGAGAAGGGTTCGTCGAGCAAGAGCACTTCAGGCTGCGGCACCAGCGCGCGCGCGATCGCGACGCGCTGCGCCTGCCCGCCGGAGAGCTCGCGCGGCCAGGCCTGCGCCTTGTCGGCGAGCCCGACGCGATCGAGCGCACGCGTCACCTTCTCGCGCCGCTCGGTCGCGGGCAGATCGGCGAGGCCAAAGCCGATATTGTCGGCGACACTGAGCCAGGGCAAAAGCCGCGGCTCCTGGAAGATGATGCCGATTTTTGCGTGCGGCGAATTGATCGCCTCGCTGTCGAGCGTCACCGTGCCGGAGCTGGCGCGATCGAGTCCGGCGATGGCGCGGAGCAGCGTGGACTTGCCACAGCCGGAGCCGCCGATGATGGCGACGATCTCGCCCTGCCTGATCTCGGCCGAGAAGCGTGCCAGCGCCTCAACGCCATTGGGATAGGTCTTGCTGACCCGGTCGAGCGCCAGCATCGCTTCAGTTTCCCTTTGCGCGCCCGAAGGCGTCCTGCCAGCGCAGGAAGGGCGCCGACCCAACCTCGATCAGCCAGTCGGTGAGCTTGCCGAGGATCGCGAAGATCACGATGGCGGCGAGGATCTGCGCGGGCTTGCCGAGCTGCTGGCCGTCGAGCAGGAGATAGCCGAGGCCTTCGGAGGCGCCGATCAGCTCAGCCGCCACCACGAACATCCAGCCGAGACCGAGACCGACGCGCAAGGACACGACATAGGCCGGCAGTACCGCGGGCAGCAGGATGCGGCGGATCATCGCCGGGCCGGAGAGGCGGAAGGTGCGGCCGACCTCGACGATCTTGCGATCGACGATGAGGATTGCGCCCATCACACCCAAATAGACCGGAAAGAACACACCGACGGCGATCAGCGCGATCTTCGACGTCTCGAAGATGCCGAGCCAGAGGATGAACAGCGGCACCCAGGCGAGCGAAGGAATCGCGCGCAGCGCCTGCACGGTCGGATCGAGCAGCCGCCGCGCCAACGACCAATAGCCGGAGATCGCACCCAGCAGCGTGCCCGCGACCACGCCGAACGCGAAGCCGAGACCGACGCGCCACAGCGTCGCGGCGATGTGCCGGACCAGTTCGCCGGAGCGGGCGAGATCAGTGATGGTGGCAAAGACGCGCGAGGGCGGCGGCACCAGCCGGCCGTTGGACCAGCCGGACCAGACCACGAGCTCCCAGCCGAGCGCGAGGATCAGCGGCAGCAGCAGCCCCAGCACCGGCCGCGCATAGCGCACGACGCGCGAGGGCACAGCGGCGCTCTCGGCTGTATCGGAGGATTGTTGCAGGACTGGCGCGTCGGAGATCATGGCCGGTAGGAAGCGCGTCTCACGCCGGAATGCAAGGGCGCGCCTCCTTCCACAGGCGTAGCCCGGATGGAGCGCAGCACAATCCGGGGCCGTGCCGCGTAAAAAGAATCCCGGATTTCGCTGCGCTCCATCCGGGCCACAGTTCTACGCTAATTCGTCGGCAGCGGAACCTGATCGTCGATCAGGGCATCGAGCGTCGCCTTCACGTCGACCTTGGCGTCGACGACGCCGGCCTGTTGCAGCGCGAGGCCTGCGGCGAGGATCGAGTCGCGCTGGGGCGCGCCGATGCGGCTGTGGGTGAGCTCGGTGCGCTCCTTGAGCTGCTTGTCGACGACGGCCTCGGGCAGCTTGGTCACGGCGATGAAGGTCTTCTTGAGATCATCGTAATTCGCCAGCGAATATTTTCGCGCTTCCTCGTACACCGCGAGCACGCGGCGCGCAGCGTCCGGATAGTCCTTCAAGAACTGCTCGCGCACATTGAGGATGCCCCAAGTGTTGGCATCGGCCTTGCGGTAGAACAGTTGTGCACCCTCCTCGACCTCGGCCTGGGCCATCATCGGATCGAGCCCGGCCCAGGCATCGACGTCACCGCGGATCAGCGCGGTCTTGCCGTCGGCGTGCTGGAGCAGCACCGGCGTGATATCCTTCTCGGTCAGGCCGGCACCAAGCAGCGCACGCACCAGGAAGATGTGCGGATCGGTGCCGCGCGTCACGGCGACGCGCTTGCCCTTGAGATCGGCAACGCTTGCGATCTTGGAGTCTTTGCCTATCACCAGCGCGGTCCATTCGGGCCGCGAATAGACGTAGATCGACTTGATCGGGTTGCCGTTGATCTTCGCCACCAGCGCCGCCGAGCCCGCGGTCGAGCCGAAATCGATCGAGCCGGCGTTGAGGAATTCGAGCGCCTTGTTGGATCCGGCCGACTGCACCCAGGTGATGGTGATGCCGTCCTTGGCGAACTCCTTCTCCAGCAGCCCCTTCTGCTTCAGGACCATCGACACCGGATTGTAGGTCGCCCAGTCGATGCGGATTTCCTTGAGCGGATCCGCCGCCCGCGCCGCAGGGGTCAGCGCGAGCGCGACGGCTCCCGCCAGCAGAATGCGTCGTGTAATCCCGACCATACCCAGCCTCCTCCAAAACTTCATTGTTTTTCAATGAGTTATATCTAGAGGTCAACGAGAAAATCCCACCCTTGAAAGGGCGCCGGCCGAGAACAGATTTGCTCAAAGCCGGCGTTTTCCAGCATGGAACGACTATTGCCCGAGAATGGCGGGTGACAGCGCCTGTCACCTCTTATATCCGGTGAGACATGGACAGCGTCGCGACTGAGCACAAGCCAGAGGTGGACGATCGCTTCGACACCGCGCGGATCACCGCCGCGGTCGATGCGCTTGCCGAAAAGCATGAGGGCCGCGAGGACGCGTTCCGCACCGCCATGGCGCAACTGCTCAAGGCCGAGCTGATCGCGGCGCGCGCCGGGGCGCAGGCAATCCTGCTGAAGGACCGCCACGGGCGGCGCTGCGCCGAGCGGCTGTGCCATGTGCAGGACGAGATCATCCGCATCCTCTATTCGGCCGCGACGCGTCATCTCTATCGCTCGCCGATCCCGAGCGGCGCCGAGCGCATGGCGGTGGTGGCGACCGGCGGCTATGGCCGCGGCCTGATGGCCCCGGAGTCCGACATCGATCTGTTGTTCATTCTGCCCTACAAGCAGACCGCCTGGGGCGAGCAGGTCGCCGAAGCCATCCTCTATTGCCTCTGGGACATGGGCCTGAAGGTCGGCCACGCCACGCGCTCGGTCGATGAATCGATCCGCCAGGCACGCGGCGACATGACCATCCGCACCGCGATTTTGGAGACGCGCTTTCTCACCGGCGACCAGCCGCTCTATGACGAGCTGGTCGATCGCTTCGACAAGGAAGTGGTGCAGGGCACCGCGTCCGAATTCGTCACCGCAAAGCTCGCCGAGCGCGAAGAACGTCATCGCCGCGGCGGCCAGTCGCGCTATCTGGTCGAACCCAACGTCAAGGACGGCAAGGGCGCGCTGCGCGATCTTCATACGCTGTTCTGGATCGCCAAATACGTCTACCGCGTCCGCGACACCGACGAGCTGGTCGAGCGCGGCGTGTTCGACGCGCAGGAATACCGCACCTTCCGCCGCTGCGCCGATTTCCTCTGGTCGGTGCGCTGCAATCTGCATTTCTACTCCGGACGGCCTGAGGAGCGCCTCTCCTTCGACCTCCAGCGCGAGATCGCGATCCGGCTCGGCTACACCTCGCATCCCGGCATGCAGGATGTCGAACGCTTCATGAAGCACTACTTCCTGGTCGCCAAGGAAGTCGGCAACCTCACCGCCATCCTCTGCGCCAAGCTCGAGGACCAGCAGGCCAAGCCCGCGCCGGTGCTGAGCCGGATGATGGCGCGGCTGCGCCCCACCCCGGTGAAGCGGCGCGTGCCTGACAGCGACGACTTCATCGTCGACAACAACCGCATCAACGTCGCCGCGCCCGACGTCTTCAAGCACGATCCGGTCAACCTGATCCGCATCTTCCGCCTCGCGCAGAAGAACAACCTCGCCTTCCATCCGGACGCGATGCGCGACGTGACGCGCTCGCTCGGCCTGATCAACGCGGGCTTGCGCGAAAATCCGGAAGCAAACCGGCTATTCATGGAGATCCTGACCTCCGACAATGCCGAGATCGTGCTGCGGCGGATGAACGAGACCGGCGTGCTCGGCCATTTCATCCGCGCCTTCGGCAAGATCGTCTCGATGATGCAGTTCAACATGTATCATCACTACACCGTGGACGAGCACCTGATCCGCTGTGTCGGCTTCCTCCAGGACATCGAGCGCGGCGGGCTCGACGAATTCGCGGTGGCCAGCGACCTCATGCGCAAGATCCGCCCCGAGCATCGCTCGGTGATCTACATCGCAACGCTCCTGCACGACGTCGCCAAGGGCCGGCCGGAAGATCACTCGATCGCGGGCGCCAAGGTGGCGCGCCGGCTCTGCCCGCGGCTCGGCTTCAGCCCTGCCGACACCGAGCTCGTGGCCTGGCTGATCGAGGAACATTTGACGATGTCCACGGTCGCGCAGTCGCGCGACCTCTCCGACCGCAAGACCATCGAGAATTTCGCCGCCGTGGTGCAGTCGACCGAGCAGATGAAGCTGCTGACGATCCTGACCACCGCCGACATCCGCGGCGTCGGCCCCGGCGTGTGGAACGGCTGGAAGGCGCAGCTGCTGCGCTCGCTGTACTACGAGACCGAGCCGGTGCTGACCGGCGGCTTCTCGGAGGTCGATCGCGGCAAGCGCCTTGCGGCCGCCTACGGCGAATTCCGCAACGCCTTCGCCGAATGGCCAGCGGACGAGCTCGATGCCTATATCGGGCGGCATTATCCGGCCTATTGGCTCAAGGTCGAGCTGCCGCGAAAGATCCGCCATGCCCGCTTCGTCCGCTCCAGCGAGCAGGCCGGCCACAAGCTCGCGATCAATGTCGGCTTCGACGAGGTGCGCGGCGTCACCGAGCTCACGATCTTCGCCGCCGACCATCCCTGGTTGCTGTCGATCATCGCAGGGGCCTGTGCCTCGGCCGGCGCCAACATCGTCGACGCCCAGATCTACACCACGACCGACGGCCGCGCGCTCGACACGATCTCGATCTCAAGGGAATACGACCGCGACGAGGACGAGGGACGGCGCGCAACGCGCATCGGCGAGATGATCGAGGACGTGCTGGAAGGCAAGCTGCGCCTGCCGGAGGTGGTGGCCCGGCGCACCGTGCGCAGCAAGGCACGGCCCTTCGTGATCGAGCCGGAAGTGACCATCAACAACCAATGGTCCGACCGCTACACCGTGATCGAGGTCTCCGGCCTCGACCGCCCCGGCCTGCTCTACGAGCTGACCACCGCGATCTCAAAACTCAACCTCAACATTGCGTCAGCCCATGTCGCGACCTTCGGCGAGCGCGCCCGCGACGTGTTCTACGTCACCGACCTCCTGGGCGCACAGATCAACGCGCCGACGCGGCAATCCGCGATCAAGAGTGCGTTGACCCATGTGATGGCCGGCGACAAGGCGGTCGCACCGGCGGCGTGAGGGTCGGCGCGTTACGTCGCTAAACCTCCACCCCCTCATGCCGCAGCAGCCACCTCTTCCGCTCCAACCCACCGCCGTACTTCACCAGCGAACCGTCCGCGCCGATCAGGCGGTGGCACGGCAGCACCACGCTGATCGGATTGGAGCCATTGGCATGGCCGACGGCACGCACGGCTTTGGGCATGTCGATCCTTGCGGCCAGCGCGCCGTAGCTCAGCGTGGTGCCGGCGGGGATTTGCACCAGCGCGGTCCAGACCTTTTGCTGGAACGGCGTGCCGGCGATACGCCAGGCGATGGCCGAGAGCTGGCCGAGATCGCCGGCGAAATAGCCCGATAGCGCCGCCCGCGTGCTGGCCGGCGCAGGCCGGTCACTCAGATCCACCGCGCCGTATTGCAGGCGCAACAGCTCGCGCATGCGGTGCTCGTAGTCTTCCCAGTCGAGCGCGCGCAGATTGCCGTCGGCATCGGTCACGAGCAGCGCGATCCCGATCGGCGTCGCCACACGATCGAGACCGAGGCGCTGCGACGTGTTGGTTGATGGACCGGCCATTGCGACACCATTGCATCGGAACACGGATCGCATGTGCCATGCCGGATGTGCTACCGTCCACCCGAAAGCTGACGCTTTTGGGGGAGCTCAACTTGATCATGATCGCCAATGTCCTGGTGGCGCTGGTCGCCGTCCTGCATATCCTGTTCCTGATTCTCGAGATGTTTCTCTGGGACAAGCCGCTCGGCCTGAAGATATTTCACAATACGCCGGAGAAAGCCGAGATCACGAAAGTGCTGGCCGCCAATCAGGGTCTCTATAATGGCTTCCTGGTCGCCGGCCTGATCTGGGGCTTGTTCCAGGGCAACCCGGCCTTCGCGTTCCAGATCAAGGTTTTCTTCCTGATCTGCGTGACCGTGGCCGGCGCCTATGGCGCCGCCACTGTGAGCCGGACCATCCTGCTCGTGCAGGCCCTGCCGGCGGTGGCCGCACTGATTGCGCTGTTTCTCACCTGAGACGCGACGGCGCAGCACCGCGCGCCTTGCGCGGCGGCTGCCCTTCCTTCACAATCTTCGGCAGCGATGGCGACCGTTGCAATCAACGGGAAAAGACCATCGACCGGAAATTCCGTCAGGAGGAACATCCCAAGATGAACAATCGCAGAGCTATCATAGCTGCCACGGCGGCGCTCACCTTCGCATTCTCCGCCAGCCAGGCCCTCGCGCAGAAGAAATACGACACCGGCGCGAGCGACACCGAGATCAAGATCGGCCAGACCGTGCCGTTCTCCGGCGCCTATTCCGTCTACGCGAATATCGGCAAGACGCAGGCCGCCTACTTCAAGATGATCAACGATCAGGGCGGCATCAACGGCCGCAAGATCAATCTGATCCAGTATGACGACGCCTATTCGCCGCCGAAGACGGTCGAGCAGGTGCGCAAGCTCGTCGAGGGCGACGAGGTGCTGTTCACCTTCCAGCTGATCGGCACCGCGGCCAACGCCGCCGTGCAGAAATATCTCAACGGCAAGAAGATCCCGCAGCTGCTCGCCTCCACCGGCGCAGCGCGCTTCAACGACCCGCAGAACTATCCCTGGACCATCGCCTACAATCCCAACTACATCTCCGAAGGGCGCATCTACGCGAAGTACATTCTCAAGGAGTATCCGAACGCCAAGATTGGCGTGCTCTACCAGAATGACGACATGGGCCGCGATTATCTCGCAGGCCTCAAGAGCGGCCTCGGCGACAAGGCCGCCAGCATGATCGTCGGCGAGGTCTCCTACGAGGTCACCGACCCGACGGTGGATTCGCAGGTGGTCAAGCTGAAGTCGATGGGCGTCGATCTGTTCTATGACGCCTCGACGCCGAAATTCGCGGCGCAGGCGATCAAGAAGCTCGCCGACCTCGGCTGGACCCCGGTGCACATCCTGGACATCAACGCGAGCCCGGTGTCGGCGACGCTGAAGCCGGCCGGCCTCGACATCTCCAAAGGGATCATCTCGACCAATTACGGCAAGGATCCCGGCGACCCCCAGTGGAAGGACGATGCCGGCGTGAAGGGTTTCTTCGCGTTCATGGACAAGTATTTCCCCGAGGGTGACAAGCTCAACACCGTCAACACCTATGCCTATTCGGTGGCTGAGCTACTGACGCAGGTGCTGAAGCAATGCGGCGACGACCTGTCGCGTGAGAACGTCATGAAGCAGGTCGCCAACGTCAAGGCCTACACGCCGAGCCTCGCGCTGCCTGGCATGTCCATCACGACAGGCCCGAACGACTATCGCGTCAACAAGCAGATGCAGATGATGAAGTTCAACGGCGAACGCTGGGAGCTGTTCGGACCGATCATCGAGGACACGGGACCGTCGGGTTAGTTCTCGAAGACAATTGTCTCAACGACGTCATGCCCGGGCTTGTCCCGGGCATCCACATTCTTGGAGCGGAAAGTCGTGGATGGCCGGGTCAAGCCCGGCCATGACGATGGAGAGAGATTCGCCCGACGGCATTCAGGTCGGTATCTCCCCAAAATTCTTCCCCACCGGCAGCACCGCATAGCGGATCAGCCGTGAATCCTCCACCGCCGCCTGACGATGCTTCACCGCTTCGCGGTAGACGGGATCGCGGATCATCTCGACGAAGGCTCCGACGCTCGGATACTCCGCGATGAAGCTGTGGTCCCAGCGCTCGTCTTGCGGGCCGATCAGCATCAGCTCGAATTTGCCCTGCCAGACGATGCGGCCGCCGAGGCGTTCGAACACCGGTCCGCTCTCGCGACCATAGGCCGCATAGGCTTCCGCACCGCTGACCTTGCGGCCGTCCGGATAGGCCGCCGCCTTGCGCAAGCGCACCAGGTTGAGCATGTGGATCGGGCCCGGGCGATCATTTTCCCGGAATTGCGCGAAGATCTCCTTGGTCGGATCGATGTGGCCCATGCGTGTTCCCTTCTTCCTTATGGCTTCGATCCTAACGCCGGCGCCTGATCAGCGGAACTGCGGCCGGCGAATGCCGCACCTCCTAATCGCGCGTTAACGTCCGGGTAACCGGGCCTTAAACAGCGACCGGTAGCGTGCGGCGGGGCGGGCTGACCGGGCGTTTTGCGTATGGGGTTGGGAAAGAAAAAGGGTGGGCGGAAGGAGCCGTTGTTCGGCTTGCCCGCGGCGCTCGCCGATCTGCGCCTGACGGCGGCGGACCGTGTCCCCGGCGGCGACGACAAGCCGAAAAAATCACCCAAAGCATCCGCCAAGCGCAAAAGCGAGGATGCCGGCGAGGAGCCGCCGCGCGAGCGCAAGGCATCGGCCGGCCGCAGCGGTGCCAAGCGGCGCTCGAAATCACGCATCGGCGCGAGCCTCGGCCGCCTGGTCTATTGGGGCGCGGTGCTCGGCCTGTGGGGCGCGATCGCCGTAATCGGCGTCGTGATCTATGTCGGCGCCCATCTGCCGCCGATCCAGTCGCTGGAGATTCCCAAGCGCCCGCCGACGATCACGATCGTCGGCATCGATGGCAGCATGCTGGCCCAGCGCGGCGAGATGGCCGGCGCCAATGTCGCGCTGAAGGATTTGCCGCCCTATCTGCCCAAGGCGTTCATCGCCATCGAGGACCGCCGCTTCTATTCGCATTTCGGCATCGACCCCATCGGCATCCTGCGTGCGCTGGTCACCAACGTGCTTCATCGCGGCGTGTCGCAGGGCGGCTCGACGCTGACGCAGCAGCTCGCCAAGAACCTGTTCCTGACCCAGGAACGCACCATGCAGCGCAAGCTGCAGGAGGCGGAGCTCGCGATCTGGCTGGAGCGCAAGCACTCCAAGAACGAGATCCTGGAGCTCTATCTCAACCGCGTCTATTTCGGCTCCGGCGCCTACGGCGTCGAAGCCGCCGCGCAGAAATATTTCGGCAAGTCGGCGAAGAACGTCACGGTCGCCGAAGCCGCGATGCTGGCAGGACTCGTCAAATCGCCCTCGCGGCTTGCGCCGAACCGCAACCCCGAAGGCGCCGAAGCGCGCGCGAAGGTCGTGCTCACCGCGATGGCGGACGCGCAATTCATCACCGACGCGCAGGCGCAGGCCTCGATCGGCCAGCCCTCCTACAACGTGAAACCGGTCGGCGCCGGCACGGTCAACTATGTCGCCGACTGGATCGGCGAAGTGCTGGACGATCTGGTCGGCCAGATCGACGAGAGCATCAAGGTCGAGACCACCATCGATCCGAAGCTGCAGAGCGTGGCGGAAGCCGCCATCATCGACGAGCTCGCCGCCAAGAGCGTGAAGTTCAATGTCAGCCAGGGCGCGCTGGTGGCGATGACGCCCGACGGCGCCGTGCGCGCCATGGTCGGCGGGCGAAACTATTCCGAGAGCCAGTACAACCGCGCGGTCACCGCCAGGCGCCAGCCGGGTTCCTCGTTCAAGCCGTTCGTGTATCTCACCGCGCTCGAGCAGGGACTGACGCCCGATACCGTCCGCCAGGACGCGCCGATCGAGGTCAAGGGCTGGAAGCCCGAAAACTACACCCATGAATATTTCGGCGCGGTGACGCTGACGCAGGCGCTGGCGATGTCGCTCAACACGGTCGCCATCCGCCTTGGCCTCGAGGTCGGACCGAAGAACGTGGTCCGCACCGCGCACCGGCTCGGCATCTCCTCGAAACTCGAGCCCAACGCCTCGATCGCGCTCGGCACCTCCGAAGTCTCGGTGGTCGAGCTGGTCGGCGCCTATACGCCCTTCGCCAATGGCGGCTTCGCGGTGACACCGCATGTCGTCACGCGGATCAGGACGCTCGGCGGCAAGCTGCTCTACATGCGCCAGGGCGACGAGCATAATCAGGTCATCGACCCCCGCTATGTCGGCATGATGAACGCGATGATGCGGGAGACGCTGATATCAGGCACCGCCAAGAAGGCCGAGATCCCGGGCTGGACGGCGGCCGGCAAGACCGGCACCAGCCAGGATTATCGCGACGCCTGGTTCATCGGCTACACCGCCAACCTCGTCACCGGCGTCTGGCTCGGCAATGACGACAACTCGCCGACCAAGAAGGCGACCGGCGGCGGCCTGCCGGTCGAGGTCTGGTCGCGCTTCATGAAGACGGCGCACGAGGGCGTGCCGGTGGCAGCCTTGCCGAGCTCGCAAGCGACCTGGGGCCTGTCGAATCTCGCGCAGGCGGCCTCGCAGGTGTCCCCGCCGACAGCGGCCGCGCCGCCCGGGCCGGCACCGGTGAACAATGGCGGCTATCGTCCGCCGCCGACGCGCGCCAATGTCAATGCACGGCCGGAAGCAGCCGCGGGGCTGGATGGCTGGTTGATGGACCGGCTGTTTGGCGGGAACCGGTAGGCCTCGTAAGGCCTCAAAACAAAAACTGCGAAAACAACCCCATGCACAGTAGGCGGCGGCTGCTTGCGTGATGCGCGGTGGGTGGGGCGAAGCGCTTGATGCGACGGAGCTAATGACGCAGGCTGCGCAATCGTCGCGAAGTGTGGCGAAAATCGAGCGAGGCGCGCTGATGGTGCGTCGTACACCGTCATTGCGAGCGTAGCGAAGCAATCCAGTCTGCCTCCGCGGAGAGATTCTGGATTGCTTCGCTACGCTCGCAATGACGATGTGGAAGCAGTTGCGCACCCATTGCACTGCCCGACCGTGATGGCGAGGACAGCGCTGACCCCGCCTTAATCCTCGCCCCCGTCCCGGTGCAGATCATTGCCATGCGCATCGCGCCCCGACTTGGGCAAGTCCTGCCCAAAACGGCAAGATTTACCGATGCCGAAATATCCCTGAACGACAAAAACACCAGTCTGTTCAAGCCCTCGCAATCGGCCCGGGACTTGCTCTCTTAAGTTGAGTCCTGAGGACTCGGGTTTAGTGGGAAGGAGCGTTCCATGATTTCAGGAGTATCCAGCGCGGCCTCGACTTATCTGCGCCCCGCATCAACGTCCACCTCGCCATCCAGCGTCTTATCGGAAGTGCCGACTGCAACCGACGCCGCGACGAGCAGCCTCGGAATTAGCGTCTCTCAACTCAAGCCGCTGCAAGGTGCCAAGCTGATATCGGTGGCGGATAATCCCGTCCTGCACGACCTCATGGCAGCGAACTGGCTGATGACCCACGGCGCGGACGCGACTCAGCCGGCCGTCTCGGACGATGCACCAGAGAACACCTACGCGCAGGTCAAAGTTGACGGCAAGGTGGTGGCCACCCTTTACAATGGCGGTTCCTCGGCGATGACCAACGCGGCGACGGCGAAGGTCGGCAAGCTGGAAGATCCTCCCGGCCTAGCTGGACCTGACCTCGCGCAATGGCGGGCCGACAGCTACGCCAAGCTGCTCGGCGGCACAGTTGAAAAGGCTTCCACCGCGATCACGCAATCCCAATGGACGCCGCGTGAAAGCAGCGCTTCGACCTACAGCCGCGATCAGCTCGACGCGGCCTTCCAGGCGATGCTGGCCGAGGGCCAGAAGGCCACCGCACAACAGCAATCGTCCTATCTGGCGTCACGCACCCAGCCGGGGACAAGCGCGGATCTCAGTGCCTGATGGTGGAGATGAATTGAAACGCGCCGACGTCGCGGCATTCTCAACTGTCGTTCGCCGCGACCCGGCTACGCCAAGGCTTCGCCGAGGTTGAGGCGATAGCCCGCCTTAATCCTCGACCCCATACCGGTGCAGGTCATTCCCGTACGTATCGAGCCACTTCTTGGCGCGCTCCATCGAGGGGCAGACCTTGCCGCAGACGCGCCAGAACCGGGCCGAGTGGTTCATCTCGACGAGATGGGCGACTTCGTGGGCGGCGAGATAGTCGAGCACGAAGGGCGGCGCGAGGATCAGGCGCCAGGAGAACGACAGCGAGCCCGCCGAGGTGCAGGAACCCCAGCGGCTGGACTGGTCGCGGATCGACAAACGCTTGACCTTGACGCCGAGTTCGTCGGCATAGGCTTCCGCGGAGCGCTGCAGATCGCGGCGCGCCTCGCGCTTGAGGAAGTCGCTGACACGGCGATCGACATGCTCGAGTCCGCCGGCGACGCAGAGAATCTTTTCGCCGCTGTCGCGCGTCTCGGTCCACACCGTGCCACGGCTGCCGGCGCGATGAACGATGCGGTGCGGCGTGCCGCGAAGCGGTATCACTGTGCCGGGCTGGAACGGGGCAGCCTTCGGCAGACGCCCGAGACGTGCCGCGATCCACGCGCCGTGACGCGACGCGAAGTCCTTTGCTTCAGCGAGTGTTCCTCGCGGCGGGATGGTGAGGATGGCTTCGCGATCGCTCGGATGAATTCTGAGCGTGTAGCGGCGCGCGCGTCTGTGCCGCCGCAGCCGGATCGCAAAAAACTGCGATCCGTGGGTGATGACCAGGGTCTTCGGCTCGTGGGGCCGCCGATAGAGGAGTGCGCGAGTGGCCATGTCTGTCAGTCCGGGGAGCAGGAGTTCGCCCGGATTCTGCCATAACCGCCGCCAGGGAAAGCGCTCGGCGCAAAAACAAATCATTTGCCCAATATACAGGGGTCTGGCGTCCGGGAGACCCTACAGACTGGGGTTGGAACCAGCTTTTTTCGCCCCCACTGGACGCATGTGGCACCCCCAAGAGGTGAGGGTGGACTCACTCCTATAAAGCTACCTAAATACCACGAATCTGGAGGGAACCAGGCCCTCCCGGAACCGTCGGCAGGGCCTGAAATTTCGACGGGAAAGCCGAAAAACGCCTAGAGCCCTATCCGTCCCGATGAATCGGAACGGATAGGGCTCTAGATTTTAGTTTTGACGCGTTTTCTTTACGCGAACCGGAGCCCACTTCGCTTGAAAACGCTCTCTATTCAGCTGCAAGCGCCTGCAACGAGGTCGGATTCGCAGCGGAGACCATGAAGTCGTGAATCCGCGGCACGATTTCCGACTTGAAACGCGAGCCGTTGAACACGCCGTAATGTCCAACACCCTTCTGGACGTAATGAACGCGGCGATGATCGGGAATTGCGCTGCACAGCGTGTGCGTTGCTTCGGTCTGACCGATGCCGGAGATGTCGTCGTTCTCGCCTTCGACCGTCATCAGCGCAACGCGCGTGACCTTGGAGGGATCGACACGTGTTCCACGATGGGTCATCTCGCCCTTCGGCAGCGAGTGCTTCACGAACACGGTGTCGACGGTCTGCAGGTAATACTCGGCGGAGAGGTCCATCACCGCGAGATATTCGTCATAGAAGTCGCGATGCTTGTCGACGAGGTCACCGTCGCCCTTCACGAGGTTGGCGAAGAGCTGCTTGTGGGCGTCCATGTGGCGGTCGAGATTCATGCTGATGAAGCCGTTCAGCTGCAGGAATCCCGGATAGACGTCGCGCATCATGCCCGGATGCGGGAACGGCACCTTGGTGATGACGTGATTGCGGAACCAGTCGATGCCGCGCTCCTGGGCGAGATTGTTCACCGCGGTCGGATTGCGGCGGGTGTCGATCGGGCCGCCCATCAGCGTCATCGAGGTCGGCACGAAGGGATCGCGCCGTGCTTCCATGATCGAAACGGCGGCGACGACAGGCACGGAGGGCTGGCACACCGCCAGCACATGGGTGTTGCCGCCGAGGACGTGCAGCATTTCGATGACGTAATCGATGTAATCGTCGAGATCGAAACGGCCTTCACTGAGCGGCACCATGCGGGCGTCGGCCCAATCGGTGATGTAGACCTCATGCGCCGGCAGGAAAGCCTCGACCGTGCCGCGCAGCAGCGTCGCATAATGGCCGGACATCGGCGCCACGATCAGCACGCGCGGCTGCGGGCTGCGCAGCGGGCGGGCGAATTTGCGATCGAAGTAGAGCAGGTTGCAGAACGGCTTTTCCCAGACCGAGCGGACCTCGATCGGGACGCGGATGCCGTTGACCTCGGTGTCGTTGAGGCCCCATTCCGGCTTGCCGTAACGGCGGGTGGTGCGCTCGAACAGTTCGCAGGCCGCCGCAACGGATTTGCCGACCTCGGTGCGGGCCCACGGATTTAACGGATTCTGAAACAGCAGCTTGGTCGCATCCGTGACCGCACGCGCCGGATTGAGAGAGGCCTGCGCCATCTCGTACATCCAGTACATCGGCGTCGTCAGGACCGGACTGCCTTCTGCAGCCAGGGGCGGGGCGCCGCCAAACTCACCAATAGGCATCTTCATAATCCTCTTCGCATCGCAGCATACTGCCGAATGCGTAATATTGCGTCAATGCATGGTTCCGTACATCTACGTAGCGAAGACGGTTAAATCAGCCTGAATCCACGAGAAAGTGACGTTATTCGCCGCCCGACAGCAGCGAGCCGTTCATCCTGGCGCTGCGCAAAAGGGCAAGAAATGCCCAAAAAGAAGCAGCCAGAAGACCTGCGTTGATGGCCAACGCATCCAGCATCAGATCGATCCGGAAGGTGTTTTCGATCAGCAGCGCGCGCATGCCCTCGAACACATAGGTCGGCGGCAACGCCCAGGCCACGTATTGCAGCCAGACCGGCAGCACGCTGACGGGATAGTAGATGCAGGCGAGCGGCATGATCGCGAACATCAAGGTCCAGACGATGCTCTCGGCGCCAAGCCCGTTTCGCAGCACCAGACCCGAGACGAAGATGCCGACCGACCAACTCGTGAAGATCAGATTGCAGAAGAACGCGATCAGCGGCAGGCCGAGGCTGTAGACATTGAAGTGAAAGAAGATCAACGCGAGCAGCGTCATCGGGATGACGCCGATCGCGAGCCGGATCAGGCTCATCACCATGAGCGACGCCAGAAACTCGATCGGCTTCAGCGGGCTCATCATGAGGTTGCCGAGGTTGCGCGCCCACATCTCCTCCAGGAAGGAGATGGAGAAGCCGAGCTGGCCGCGGAACAGGATGTCCCAGAGGATGACCGCGCCGATCAGCGTGCCGCCGGCACGCGCGAAGAAATTGGAATTCTCGGCGATGTAATACTGGATGAAGCCCCAGGTGATGATTTGCAGCGCCGGCCAGTAGAGCAGCTCGAGCAGCCGCGGCCAGGACGACATCAGCAGGTACCAGTAGCGCAGGATCATCGCGCCGATGCGCTGCATGGAGATGCCGCGGTGGAGGGAGATCTCGCTCATGAGGACACCCCGTAGCCCGGATGGAGCGAAGCGCAATCCGGGAATCGTGCCACAAGCAACGGGCGTCCCGGATTACGCTGCGCTCCATCCGGGCTACGACGACAGCCACGCCTCATCGCGCCGCCTCCTTCGCACCGTTCACCCGGCCGCGCGCGACGTCCAGAAACACCTCCTCCAGCGTGGTGCGGTTGTAGCGGGTCATGATGGCATCGGGCGTGTCGTCGTCCTCGATGCGGCCGCGCTTCATGATGATGACGCGGTCGCAGAGCCGCTCGACCTCGAGCATGTTGTGCGAGGCCAGCAGGATGGTGGCGTTGTTGTCCTTGCGGTAGCGCTCCAGATGGCCCCGCACCCAATCGGCGGTATCAGGATCGAGCGAGGCAGTCGGCTCGTCCAGGAGCAGCAGCTCGGGCTTGTTGATCAGCGCTTTCGCCAGTGCGACACGGGTCTTCTGGCCGGCGGAGAGCTTGCCGTTGGCGCGGTCGATGAAATCGGTGAGATCGAGCTCGTCGGCGAGCTCGGCGATGCGGCCGGGAAGGTTCTTCACCGCATAGAGCTTGCCGAAGATGGTGAGGTTCTGCCGCACCGTGAGCCGCATCGGCATGTCGACATAGGGGCTCTCGAAATTCATCCGCCCGAGCACGGCGGCGCTTTCCTCGGGCATCCCATGACCGAGCACCTGCACCCGGCCGGAGGTCGGCAGCACCAGGCCCATGATCATCGCGATGGTCGTGGTCTTGCCGGCGCCGTTGCCGCCCAGGAGCCCGGTGATGCTGCCGCGCGGCAGCGAAAACGAGATATCGTCGACGGCGCGGGTCTGCTTGTAGACCTTGACGAGGTGATCGACCGCAATGGCCGCAGAGGAGCTGCGCTCCGCGACAGTCGGCGGACTTGAAGCTTTGTCGTTCCCGGTCATGCTGGGCGTTCTTCTGCTATTGCAGCGGAGAGCGCAAGGCTTGTAATCCGGGTGGTTCCGCGAGCCCCGCGTTTGTGACCGAGAAGGCACCGCCACATTGGCCGATATGACCGAAATTGCCGCTTCCGACTTTCGCCCCGCGCAGCGGCATATCCGCCTGGACACCATCCTGCGGCTGCGCTGGCTCGCGGTGCTGGGCCAGCTCGCCGCGATCTTCATCGTGGCGCAGGGGCTCGAGTTCAATGTCGAGATCGTCCCCTGCGTCAGCATCATCGCCCTGTCGGCCGCGCTCAATCTGGCGCTCCAGACCGCGGCCAATCCGATGCAGCGGCTGGAGCCGATGCAGGCGGCCGGACTGCTGGCGCTGAATATCGTCGAGCTCGCCGGCCTCCTGTTCTTCACCGGCGGACTGCAAAACCCGTTCTCGTTCCTGTTCCTTGCACCGGTGCTGATCTCGGCCACCGCGCTGCCGGCGCGCTTCACCTTCGGCCTCGGCGTGCTCGCCGTGGCCTGCGCCTCGGTGCTGTTCTTCTTCCATCTGCCGCTGCCCTGGGATTCCGACGATCCGCTGGTGCTGCCGCCGATCTATCTCGTCGGCGTCTGGCTCTCGATCGTGCTCGCGATCGGCGTCACCAGCCTCTACTCATTCCAGGTGACCGAGGAGGCGCGCAAGCTCGCGGACGCGCTGGCCGCCACCGAGCTGGTGCTGACGCGCGAGCAGCATCTGACCCAGCTCGACGGCCTCGCCGCCGCCGCTGCGCACGAGCTCGGCACGCCGCTCGCGACGATCTTCCTGATCTCGCGCGAGCTGGAAAAGACGGTGAAGGACCCGAGCTTTGCCGCCGACCTGAAGACGCTGCGCGAGCAGACCCAGCGCTGCCGCGAGATCCTGAGCAAGATCACCCAGCTTTCCTCCACCGGCGCGCCGTTCGACCGCATGAAGCTGTCGGAGCTGATCGAGGAGGTGGTGGCGCCACATCGGGATTTCGGCATCGATATCAAGGTGCGGGTCGCGGTTGCCGCCGTCGCCGAGCCGGTCGGATCGCGCAACCCCGCGATCCTCTACGGCGTCGGCAACATCGTCGAGAACGCGGTCGATTTCGCCCACACCACGGTCGAGGTGAACGCGTGGTGGAACAAGGACAATATCGAGCTGGTGATCTCCGATGACGGCGCGGGCATTCCGCCCGACATCCTTAACCGGATCGGCGAGCCCTATCTGTCGCGGCGGCGCACCCAGGATGAAGGCGGCGGCCTGGGCCTCGGCGTGTTCATCGCACGCACCTTGCTGGAACGCACCGGCGCCAAGGTCTCGTTTACCAATCGGATCTTTCCGGAACACGGCGCCGTGGTCCAGATCACGTGGCCGCGAGAGCGTTTTGAGGCTATCGAGACGCTCGAAGAAACAATAGGATAGACCGCGACCTTGCGTCGCACGAGAGGCCCGATCGACTATTGGCGGCCTTGGCACTGCCCGATTGCGACGCCATATGTAGATGCGCAGGACAGAGGACAAAAACCTTGAACGCCATCGCCGAACTGAACGAACAGACCGACCGCTCGCTCCTCATCGTGGAGGACGACAAGCCGTTTCTGGAGCGGCTGTCGCGCGCGATGGAGACCCGCGGCTTTGCGGTGACGTCGTGCGACACCGTCTCGGACGGCCTGGCGCAGATCGGCAAGTCGGCGCCGGCGTTCGCAGTGGTCGATCTCAGGCTCGGTGACGGCAACGGCCTCGACGTGGTCTCGGCGCTGAAGAAGAAGCGCCCGGATGCACGCGCGATCGTGCTGACCGGCTATGGCAACATCGCCACCGCCGTCACCGCGGTGAAGATGGGTGCGATCGATTATCTCTCGAAGCCCGCGGATGCCGACGACGTCGTCGCCGCGCTGCTCTCGACCAGCGCGGAGAAATCCGAGCTGCCGACCAACCCGATGTCCGCCGACCGCGTCCGCTGGGAACACATCCAGCGCATCTACGAGATGTGCAACCGCAACGTCTCGGAAACCGCGCGCCGGCTGAACATGCACCGCCGGACCTTGCAGCGGATTCTGGCCAAGCGCGCGCCGAGGTAATTTTCCGTCGCTCTCGTGCCCCGGACGCTGCGCAGCACGACGTGATGCGCTGCTGAGCCGGGGCCCATTCTTTTTAGAGAGCGAGAAGCCGCGCCTGTCTTCTGGGTCCCGGCTCTGCGCAGCAGCGTTACACGCTGCAGCGCGTCCGGGACACGAGACTATCTACTCCCAAAACTCCGCATGCCCCTGCGGATCGACCAGGCGGTTGATCCGCAGCGCCGCCGCCATCCCAAAGCGCACCGTCATCTGCTTGCGCGTCGGCGCGGGCAGCTTGTGCTCCGGCGCCTCGCAATGCATGTGCGCGCCGTAGGCATCGGCGATGATCAGGCCGGTATCCTGCGGAAAGATCTCGCACGGCAAATCCTGCGTGAAGGCGAAGAACAGCCGGTCGCAATGGGCGCGGTATTCGTGCCATTTCTGGTCCGCGCGCAGATCCTCGACCGACGACTTGATCTCGATGATCCAGATCTCGCCGCGCTCGTTGAGCGCCACCAGATCGGCACGCCGGCCCGACGGCAGCGGCAATTCGCTGATGCAGGTGAAGCCAAGCGAGCGCAGCAGCCGCGCGGTGCCGCGCGCGATGGCGAGCGCCGTTTCCGACTGGCGACGATCCGGCGGCGGCACGAGGGCGATACGGGCGATGTTGTCCATGGCGGGAGATTAGCCGATTCCATTCGGCCCGTCATTCCGGGGCGCGCCTTGGCGCGAGCCCGGGACGACAGCGCGTGTGCAGCGAGAGCGGGAACCTCACCTCCCCCACGCACTTATCACGCAGCCGCCGCTACCCTCGGCGGAACCACCGAGGCGGCCCGGCATGATCGACGATCTCTGGTACAAGAACGGCGTGATCTATTGCCTCTCCGTCGGCACCTATATGGATGCCAACGGCGACGGCATCGGCGATTTCAAGGGCCTGCTCCGCCGGCTCGACTATCTACACGGGCTCGGCATCACCACGATCTGGCTGATGCCGTTCCAGACCTCGCCGGGCCGCGACGACGGCTACGACATCGCCGATTATTACAGTGTCGACGCCCGCTATGGCACGCTCGGCGATTTCGTCGAGTTCACCCATGGCTGCAAGCAGCGCGGCATCCGCATCATCATCGACCTCGTCGTCAACCACACCTCGGACCAGCATCACTGGTTCAAGGAGGCGCGGCGCGACAGGAATTCGCCCTATCGCGACTGGTATGTGTGGTCCGACAAGAAGCCGGCAGGCGCCAACAAGGGCATGGTATTTCCCGGCGTGCAGAAATCGACCTGGACGCGCGACAAGGAAGCCGGCGCGTATTACTTCCACCGCTTCTACGATTTCCAGCCCGATCTCAACACCTCGAACCCGCATGTGCAGGCCGAGATTTTGAAGATCATGGGCTTCTGGATTCAGCTCGGCGTCTCCGGCTTCCGCATGGACGCCGTGCCCTTCGTGATCGCCACCAAGGGGGCCAAGGTGAAGAAGCCGGTCGAGCAATACGACATGCTGCGCGCGTTCCGCGAATTCCTGCAATGGCGGCAGGGCGACGCCATCATCCTCGCCGAAGCCAATGTGCTGCCGGAAACCGACATGGAATATTTCGGCCGCGACGGCGACCGCATGCACATGATGTTCAACTTCCACGTCAACCAGCATCTGTTCTACGCGTTGGCCTCCGGCGACTCGCGTCCCCTCGCGAAGGCGCTGAAGGCGACCAAGCCGCGGCCGGCCGCGGCGCAATGGGGCCTGTTCCTGCGCAATCACGACGAGCTCGATCTCGGACGGCTGACGAAGGCGCAGCGCGACATCGTGTTCAAGCGCTTCGGCCCCGACAAGGACATGCAGCTGTACGACCGCGGCATCCGCCGCCGCTTCGCCCCGATGGTCGGCGGCGACCGCAGGCGGCTCGAGCTCGCCTACAGCCTGATGTGCACGCTGCCGGGAACGCCGGTCATTCGCTATGGCGACGAGATCGCGATGGGCGACGACCTCTCGCTGCCCGAACGCAATTGCGCGCGCACACCGATGCAATGGTCGACCGAGCCGCATGCCGGCTTCACCAAGAGCGACAAGCCGGCATGCCCTGTGATCGACGAGGGGCCTTATGGCTTCGAGCACGTCAATGTCGCAAAACAGCGGCGCGACCCGAATTCCATGCTGAACTGGACCGAGCGCATCGTCCGCATGCGCAAGGAAGTGCCGGAGATCGGCTGGGGCGATTTCGCCATCATTGCGACGCGCGATCCCGCAATCTTCATCATGCGCTACGACTGGCGCAACAATTCGGTGCTGTTCGTGCACAATCTGGATGAGACGCCGCGCGAGACCGCGTTCTCGGTGGGACTGCCCGGCGATGCCGGCGAGCACCTGATCAATCTGCTCGCGGAGGACCACAGCCACGCCGACAAGCGCGGGCAACACCGCATCGTGCTGGAGCCGTATGGTTATCGCTGGTATCGCGTCGGCGGATTGGATTATCTGCTGAAACGGAGTGATATCGACGGGAATAAGGCGGGCAACAAGCACCCCGGGTGATGTCGGTGTATCATCGTTTGCTCCCCTGCTTCAACGATCGTCATTGCGAGCGGAGCGAAGCAATCCAGACTGCCACTGCGGAAAGATTCTGGATTGCTTCGCTCCGCTCGCAATGACGGGGAGAGAGCGTCGGCCATCTCTTCGCTCTGCTCGTCCGCGACACTTAGGCTGGCGGCGTGACGATCACGCCCTCATTGCCACGCAAGTCCAGCACGCCTTCCAGTCGTTCGCCTTCCCGATCCAGAAACGTCGAGAGCAGGATCTCGCTGCCGAACCGTATCGCACTCGTCGTCACGGCAACCGGCTCCGGCCCGAGATTGAGCGCCACGATCACCGCCCTCCCTTGCGCCTCGCGGCGATAGATCAGCAGATCGCCCTGCGCGGCGATCGGATGGTAATCGCCGGCGACCAAGGCCGGAGTTGCCTTCCGCAGGGCGATCAGGCGCTTGTACAGATTGAGGATCGAGCGCGTGTCGGCTTCGAGATTGACGACGTTCTCGTGGACATGATCCTCCGGCAGCGGCAGCCATGGCTTGACGTCCGAGAAGCCACCGAAGGTGGAAGAGTCCCATTGCATCGGCGTGCGGCAGCCGTCGCGTCCGAGACCGAGGCCGGGCATGCGCTTGCCGACGGGATCCTGTTCGTCCTCGGGTGCGATCGCGAGCTGATGCATGCCGATCTCGTCGCCATAATAGAGCGTGGGTGTGCCGCGCAAGGTCAGCAGCAGCATGGCGGCGACGCGCGCCTGCTCAGGCCCGACGCGGCTCGCGACGCGCGGGCGATCGTGGTTGCCGAGCACCCAGTTCGGCCAGGCGCCCTTCGGCAACGCCTTCTCGTAATCCTCGATGATATGCTCGATCGAGCGCGCACTCCAGAAGGTCGAGAGCAGCGCGAAGTTGAACGGCATCTGCGCACCGGTGAGATCGTTGCCGTAATAGGCCATGAGACGATGCAGCGGCAGGTAGATCTCGCCGATCAGCACGCGAGCGTGATAGGCATCGGTGACGCGCCGCATCTCGGCGATGACCTCATGCACCTCCGGCTGATCGGTGGAGTATCGCGTCATGATCTTTTCGTGCGGCGGCCGCCCCTCGACATAATGCGGATTGGGCGGGTTGTCGCGGAATTCGGCGTCCTTGATCAGGTGCCAGATCACGTCGACCCGAAAGCCGTCGACGCCCTTCTCCAGCCAGAACCGCATCACATCGTAGACCGCGGCGCGGACGTCGGGGTTGCGCCAGTTGAGGTCCGGCTGCTGCGCAAGGAAGGCGTGGTAGTAATATTGCCCCGTAGTCTCGTCGAAAGCCCACGCGCTGCCGCCGAATTCGGACAGCCAGTTGTTCGGCGCGCTGCCATCGGGCTTCGGATCGCGCCAGATGTACCAGTCGCGTTTGGGATTGTCGCGCGAGGACCGGCTCTCGACGAACCAGGCATGCTGATCGGAGGTGTGGTTGGGCACGAGATCGAGGATCAGCTTGAGGCCGGCCGCGTGCACGGCGGAAAGCAGCGCATCGAAATCATCCGTCGTGCCGAACAGCGGATCGATGCCGATATAGTCGGAGATGTCGTAGCCGAAATCGGCCATCGGCGAGGGGAAGATCGGCGACAGCCAGATCGCGTCGACGCCGAGCGATTTCACATAGGGCAGGCGATGGAGGATGCCGGCGAGATCGCCGACACCGTTGCCGTCGGAGTCCTGATAGGAGCGCGGATAGATCTGATAGAAAATGCCGTCGCGCCACCAGTTTTCGTCGCTTTGAGCCATACCGGAAAACCCACCTCAATCTGAGTCCCGCGCGAGAGAACGCGGAACGAACGCCCGGGTTCAAACCAGCAGGCCAATTGGGACGGCCGTGTGACGGCCGGGGCGGCCGTTCCTCAGGCCCGGCACGAATCTTTTGCTTGGCCATAGGCCAAAAATCGGCATTGTGCGGTCCATGACCGAGCAAAATGACACTCAATCCAAGGCTGGCGCGATCATCGTCCCCGTGACGCTGTTCGAGCAGAACTGCACCATCATCTGGGACGAGCCGTCCAAGAAGGCCGTGGTGATCGATCCCGGCGGCGACGTGCCGAAGATTCTGGAGGCGATCAAGCAGACCGGCGTCACCGTCGAGAAGATCTGGCTGACCCACGGCCATATCGACCATGTCGGCGGCGCGGCCGAACTGCGCGATGCGCTGAAGGTGCCGATCGAGGGACCGCATGCCGCCGACAAGTTCCTGCTCGACAACGTGGTGGAGAGCGGCGCGCGCTTCGGCATGACCGGCGTGCGCAATTTCGCGCCGGACCGCTGGCTGGAGGAGGGCGACACCGTGTCGATCGGCGGCCTGTCGTTCGACATCCTGCACTGCCCCGGCCACTCGCCCGGCAGCGTGGTGTTCTTCAACAAGGATTTGCGGTTTGCCCATGTCGGCGACGTCTTGTTCGCCGGTTCCGTGGGGCGCACCGATCTGCCCGGCGGCAGTCACGCGACGCTGATCGAATCGATTCTGACCAAGCTGCTGCCGCTCGGCGACGATGTCGGCTTCATCTGCGGCCATGGCGCCGGCTCGAGCATCGGCCAGGAGCGGATGACCAATCCGTTCATCACCGGCGAGATGTGACTACTCGGCGGCGTCTGCGAGCGCCGCCGTCTCGCCCAGATTGCGTTCGCCCCATTCACGGATCGCGGCGACGACGGGCACAAAGCTCTTGCCCTTGCGGGTCAGGCGATACTCGACCTTCGGCGGCACCTCGCCAAAATCCTTGCGGTCGATCAGGCCGCTCGTCGTCAGCGCCTTCAATTCACGGCTGAGCACGCGCGGGGTGATCTCGGCGCTGCCTTCCGTGCCGCGCAACAGGCCGCTGCGGATTTCGCCATAGCGGCGCGGGCCGTCCTTGAGATCCCAGACGATGCGCAGCTTGTACTTGCCGCTGATCATCTTCTGAAAGGCCGCGACCGGACAGGTGCGAACCGGGGCCGCTCTTGCCTTCGCCATGTCGTCGCCTCCATGCGTTAGCCTTTCCGCCGAGGATAGGAGCGGCGGCGAAAAAGTCCATACTATCAATTATGTCCATACTTGCGGGATCGCTCCTAAGGCGCAGATGATGCGCACATGACGAACAGGGAGCGTCACATGAAGCACTTCATGATCAGATACGAATTCAGGAACGGGACGACGGAGGAATGGCACCGCGAGATCGGTCGCTTCATCAAGGCGATCGACAACGATCCGGAGTTGAAGGGTCGGCTCAGCTATCGCTGCCTGAAGAACCGCGACGACGGCCAATACTTCCACCTCGCCAGCGTCACCGACGATGCCGCGCAAAAGGCGCTGCAATCGCGCGACTTCTTCAAGCACTATCAGGACATGACACGCAAGGTCGCCGGCGGCGAGGTCACGGTGACGCCGATCGAGATGATCGACGCGACGTCGTAGCGCTTACTTCATCAATCCCGCGGCGGTCAGCGCGCGGGTGATGATCTGGCCGAGATCGAAGCCGCGAGCCTCCTCGCGCTTCGGCTCGGCCGGCTCGTCAGCAACGGCGGCGCGGATCGAGCGTGCCAGATGTGGCGCGGGCGAGCGTGCCGGCGTCGGCTTTGCCTCCGCCTTTTTCCTGGCCGCGTCCGGAATCCAGCCGGTCAGGCCGAAGAATTTTGCGATGTGATAGGACGAGGAGATGCCGGCCTCGATCAGGAACGCGCCTTCGACGCCATAGCGCTGATCATTATCGGCGATGCCGAGCGGCGTGCCGTGCGCCATGTCGGTGATGGCATAGGACTCGACCAGTGTCTCGCCGTCCTTGTTCCACCAGGCCTGGCGCGGATAGCCGTCGACATTGGTCTCCGCCATCGGCACGGCAGGCAGATCATGCAGGTCGAGCCATTGCTTGACGATCTCGTTGGCGTTGCCGGGATTGACGGTGCGGTCGGCGCTGCCGTGCCACACCGACACTCTGGGCCAGGGCCCGCGATGGTCGGAAGCCCGCCGCACGAAATCACCGAGCTCACGCTCCGGCCGCTGCGGCGAATGAAACATGCCGTCGAGCGCCTCGCGCAAATTCGACGCGATGCCGTAGGGCAGGCCTGCGATCACCGCGCCGGCCGAAAACACTTCCGGATAGGTCGCCAGCATCACCGACGTCATGCCGCCGCCGGCGGACAGGCCGGTGATGAAGATGCGCCTGGAATCGATGCGGTGCGTCGCCACCATGTGCGCGATCATCTCGCGGATCGAGCGCGCCTCGCCGCTGTCGCGCGCGGTATCTTCCGGGTTGAACCAGTTGAAGCAGGTGTTGCCGTTGTTGACGCGCTGCTGCTCGGGCATCACCAGCGCAAAGCCGTAATGCCGCGCGAGCGTCGACCAGCCCGCGCCGAGATCATAGCTTGCAGCGGTCTGGCCGCAGCCGTGCAGCACGACGACGAGCGCGCGCGGCTTCTGGAGCTGCTCCGGCACGAACGTGAACATGCGAAGATTGCCGGGATTGTCACCAAAGCCTGTGACTTCGTCCAACGGGCTGGACGCATCGGCGCCCCGGCCAAAGTCAGGCAGGCGCAGACCGTCCACCTTTGGCAGACGTCTCAAGAAATCGACATTTCTGACGAGCGACACGGCAACTCCTGGCAGGCGACGTTCAACGTCAACCCAAACCAAATAGTTGCTGCGCTGCAAAATAAAAAGACCGTGCGCTGTCAATCTCTACGAAATCACCGTAAATCCCGCAGAAATCCGCATGTATTAACCGCACTGCCTCAACTTCGTGCAGATGCGCGACGCATCCACGACAGAAATGCGGCGCAGATCATGATTAACGTCACAAACAGCGCAAGCGAGACGAGGAATCCTGCGCGCGCTGATTGCAACGTTTCCACCGCGAAGAACACCGCGCCGATTGCGGCCACTCCGGCCGCATTTCCGATCTGCGCCGTCGTGCCGTACATGCCGGAGGCCGAGCCTGCCGCGACGGGTTTTACCGTCGAGAGCACGGCGCCGGACAGCGGCGCCATCACCAGGCCCTGACCGTAGCCGAAAATGATCATGGTGAGCGCAAGCGCGATCGGCGTTGGCGTATCGACATTGAGTGCAACAAGCGCGAGCGCGGCAAGGCCCGCGATCTGGAGCGCGCAGCCTTCGATCAGCACCTTGGTGCCCCGATGCCGCGCCCGTACGCCGCTGTGGCGCGAAGCGACGACAAAGGCGAGCGCGAGTGGAATGAAGGCCATGCCGGCGGATAGCGGCGCGATCTTCAGACCCCGCTGCATGAACAGCGTCATGACCAGATAGAAGGAGAGATTGGCGACGAAGAAAAAGAACGCCGCGCCGAGGCCGCGCAGGAACGCCGCGTCCGCCAGCAGCGCGAGATCGATCAGCGGCATGCCGCCGGTGCGCGCGACCGCATGTTCGAGCTTGAGGAATGCGGTGAGGATCGCGCCGCCGATCGCCATCACGGCCCAGAGCCACGGCGCCCAGCCGACATCGTCGCCGAACAGCAGCGGGCCGATCAGGCACAACAGCCCCGCGAACAGCACCATGCCGCCCTTGATGTCCAGCCTTGTCCCGGCCCGGCGCGGCACCGACGGCATGATACGCCAGGCGGCCGCGGCGATGACGAGACCGCTGGGCACGTTGACGAAGAACACCGCGCGCCAGCCGGTGCCGGCGAGATCGAGCGTGACGAGGAGGCCGCCGAGCAGGAAGCCGGCGGCGCCCGCAAGCCCGAGCACGATGCCATAGACGGCGAAGGCGCGGCTGCGCGACTCGTCGGTGAAGAGCAGATGCACGGTTGCCAGCACCTGCGGCACCATCAGCGCCGCGGTGGCCCCCTGCGCCAGCCGCGCGATGATCAGCTCCACGCCCGATTGCGCGAGGCCGCACCACAGCGAGGTCGCCGTGAAACCGAGCACGCCGGCCAGAAACACGTTCTTCGTGCCGTGGATGTCGCCGAGCCGGCCGCCGGTGACGACCAGCGTGGCATAGGCAATCAAATAGATCGCAATGACGGACTCGATCTGCGCCGGCGTTGCGCGCAGATCGACCGCGATGGTGGGGATGGCGACGTTCACGACGAAGGCATCGACGCCGAACATGAACTGGGCGGCGACGACGATCGCCAGCACCCACCAGCGGCGCGCCGAATCGACTTGTTTTGTGACGGTTTGATGCATTTGCGCGCGAACCTTCCGCGATTTATTTGCGCGCAAAACTCGCAGATCGGCGTCATCCGCGCGATTACCTCGGAGGTAGGACTTGTTTTCCCCTTGCCGCTTTGGCCCGATTGCTGCATGGCAATTCCCGCTGGTTTCTGCGGGCTCGGAAGTCTTCCGGATGTACGACTACGACATGGTGGTGATCGGCTCGGGCCCGTCCGGGCGCCGGGCCGCGGTGCAATGTGCCAAGCTCGGCAAGGCCGTGCTGGTGGTGGAGAAGGGCCGGCGGGTCGGCGGCGTCTCCGTCCATACCGGCACCATCCCCTCGAAGACGCTGCGCGAGACCGTGCTGAACCTGTCCGGCTGGCGCGAGCGCGGCTTTTACGGCCGCTCCTACCGGGTGAAGCAGGACATCGCGGCCAGCGATCTAATGACCCGGCTGCAGAAGACGCTCGACCACGAGGTCGAGGTGCTCGAGCATCAGTTCAGCCGCAATCTGGTGCGCACCGCCAATGGCGAGGCGCGCCTGGTCTCGCCACACGAGGTCGAGATCACCAGCGCCATCGGCGAGACCAAGGTGGTGTCGGCCGCCTTCATCCTGATCGCCTGCGGCACGCGCCCGTTCCGCCCCGACTATGTGCCGTTCGACGGGCAGAGCGTGCTCGACAGCGACGAGATCATCGAGCTGCCAAAACTGCCGCGCAGCCTGGCCGTGATCGGCGCCGGCGTGATCGGCGTCGAATATGCCACCATCTTCAGCGCGCTCGACGTGCCCGTCACCCTGATCGAGCCGCGGCCGACCTTCCTCGACTTCATCGACAAGGAATTGATCGACGAGTTCATGCACGAATTGCGCGACCGCAACGTCGCGCTGCGGTTGGGGGCCAAGGTCAACTCGATCGAGAAAACGGCAACGGGCAGTATCGTCACGCATCTGTCGGACGGGCGGCACGTCACCACGGAAATGCTGCTGTTCGCGGCGGGGCGCGTCGGCGCCACCGACCGGCTCAACCTGGAGGCCGCCGGCATCGTCGTCGACCATCGCGGCCGCATCTCGGTCGATCCCGTGACGCTCCAGACCAGCGTGCCGCACATCTACGCAGCCGGCGACGTGATCGGCTTTCCGAGCCTTGCCTCGACCTCGATGGAGCAGGGCCGCGTCGCCGCCTGCCACGCGCTCGGCATGGAGCCGATGGCACCGCCGGAATTCTTTCCCTACGGCATCTATTCGGTTCCGGAGATTTCGACCGCAGGCCTCACCGAGGAAGAGGTGCGCACCCGCGGCATTCCCTACGAAGTCGGCATCGCCCGCTTCCGCGAGACCTCGCGCGGCCATATCATGGGGCTGAACAGCGGCATGATGAAGATGATCTTCTCGACCAAGACGCGCCGCCTGCTCGGCGTGCACATCCTCGGCGAAGGCGCCACCGAGCTGATCCATATCGGCCAGGCCGTGCTCAATCTCAAAGGCACGATCGACTATTTCATCCAGAACACCTTCAACTATCCGACGCTGGCGGAGGCCTACAAGATCGCCGGCCTCGATGCGTGGAACAGGATGACAAGGTGAGGATGGCTCCTCATCGTCATGGCCGGGCTTGTCCCGGCCATCCACGTTCTTAGGCCCGCACAGCAAGGTCGTGGATGCCCGGGACAAGCCCGGGCATGACGAGCCTGCGGAACGGCCTGCCGCTTCAAATCAAATCACGCATGCCTGCATTCCGCGGCGCGGGACATCGCGCGATTGCGTTCGCCTGTCCCAGCACGTAGCTTTCCGCACCCAACAAACAAAAAACAGCCGGAGAGAACGCCATGGCGCGCCTGAAGTTCGGAGCCTTTCTTGCCCCGCATCATCCGATCGGGGAGCATCCGATGCTCCAGTTCCGGCGCGACCTCGACCTCGTCGAGCAACTCGACGCGCTCGGCTATGACGAGTTCTGGTGCGGCGAGCATCATTCCTCCGGCTGGGAGATGATCGCCTCGCCCGAGATGTTCCTGGCCGCAGCCGGCGAGCGCACCAAGCGGATCAGGCTCGGCACCGGCGTGGTGTCGCTGCCCTATCACCATCCCTACAACGTCGCGCAGCGCATGGTGCAGCTCGACCACATGACCGGCGGCCGTGCCATCTTCGGCTCCGGTCCCGGCGCGCTTGCCTCGGACGCGCACACGCTCGGCATCGATCCGATGACGCAGCGTGACCGCCAGGACGAGGCGATCGGCGTGATCCGCCGGCTCTTCAACGGTGAGCGCGTCACGGCGAAGAGCGACTGGTTCACCATGAACGACGCCGCGCTCCAGATCCTGCCCTTGCAGGAGGAAATGCCGTTCGTGGTGGCTTCGCAGATCTCGCCCTCCGGCATGACGCTCGCCGGCAAATACGGCATCGGCATCATCTCGCTGGGCTCGATGACGACGCAGGGCTTGATGTCACTGCAACAGCAATGGCAGTTCGCCGAGGATGCCGCCAAGAAGCACGGCACCACGGTCAACCGCGCCGACTGGCGCGTGCTCCTGACCTTCCACATCGCCGAGACCCGCGAGCAGGCCCGCAAGGAAGCCGGCGCCGGGCTGATGCGCTGGCACAACGAGTATAATGTCGGCACGCTGCAGCGGCCGGGCCTGACCGCATTCTCCTCGCCCGACGAGGCCGTGGACAAGACCGCCTTCGTCGAGGGCGCAGCGTCCACCATCGGCACGCCCGACGATCTCGTCAAAACCATCAAGAACGTTATGCAGGTGTCCGGCGGCGTCGGCGCCGTCATCGGCTTCGTGCACGACTGGGCCAATCCGGAAGCCACGCGCCGGAGCTGGGACATGGTGGCGCGCTATGTGGTGCCTGAAATCAACGGCTATACCGACGGCCTGCGCAAGTCGCAAAAATTCGTGATCGAGAACCGCGCGATCTTCGAGCGTGCGGGCCAGGCCGTGATGGCAAAGATCATGGAGAACGAGAAGGCTGCCGAGGCGCTGAAGGTCACCGGCCCCGGCCGTGTCGCCATTCCCGCCGTCAATGCGCCGGATTTGCAGAAGGAAGCGGCGAAGCGATAGGCGTCTTTGAGGCTACGCCTGTAACCACTACCGGGAAGACGCGCTAACGGCCTGTGCTATGCTGACTCGGTCAGATGGCGCAGGCCGCAATAATGCCACGGTCGCGCGCTGTTCGGTCAGCCAACCGGAGCAATCGTCATGTCGATGCAGAATGTCGCCTCCCCTGCGCTCGACTTCACCGCGCCGGGGCGTAACGAGTTGACGCATATCCCCGGCGACGAGGGCTGGCCGATCATCGGCAAGACCTTTCAGGTGCTCGCCGACCCCAAGGGCCATATCGAGGCGAACGGCGCCAAATACGGCCCAGTCTACCGCACCCATGTTTTCGGCGAGACCAATGTCGTGCTGCTCGGCCCCGAGGCCAACGAGCTCGTGCTGTTCGACCAGCAAAAGCTGTTCTCCTCGACACACGGCTGGAACAAGGTGCTTGGACTACTGTTTCCGCGCGGATTGATGCTGCTCGATTTCGACGAGCACCGCCTGCACCGCAAGGCGCTGTCGGTCGCGTTCAAGTCCGGGCCGATGAAGTCCTATCTCGGCGATCTCGACCGTGGCATCGCCGCGCGCGTCGCGCAATGGAAGGCCAGGCCCGGCGAGATGCAGCTTTATCCGGCGATGAAGCAGCTCACGCTCGATCTTGCCGCGGCGTCCTTCCTCGGCGCCGATATCGGACCAGAGGTCGACGACATCAACCGCGCCTTCGTCGACATGGTCGCGGCCGCCGTCGCCCCGATCCGCCGCCCCCTGCCCGGCACCCAGATGGCGGCCGGCGTGAAGGGACGCAAACGCATCGTCGCCTATTTCCGCCAGCAGATTCCGCTGCGACGTGGCAATCACGGCGGCGACGATCTGTTCTCGCATCTCTGCCGCGCCACCCATGAGGACGGCGCGCTGCTATCCGAGCAGGACATCATCGACCACATGAGCTTCCTGATGATGGCGGCACACGACACGCTGACGTCGTCGCTGACCTCCTTCGTCGGCGAGCTCGCCGCCAATCCGGATTGGCAGGACAGGCTGCGCGCCGAGGTTCTTGCGCTCGGGCTTGCCCCTGATGCCCCCAGCAGCTTCGATGATCTCGAAAAGATGCCGCTGTCGGAGATGGCGTTCAAGGAGGCATTGCGCATCAAGCCGCCGGTGCCTTCGATGCCGCGCCGCGCGATGCGCGACTTCAGCTTCAAGGGCTTTGCGATTCCCGCTGGCACGGCGATCGGCATCAATCCGCTCTACACCCATCACATGCAGGACATCTGGCCGGAGCCCGATCGCTTTGATCCGCTACGCTTTACCGAGGAAGCCCAACGCAACCGCCACCGCTTCGCCTTTGTGCCGTTCGGCGGCGGCGCGCATATGTGCCTCGGCCTGCACTTCGCCTACATGCAGGCCAAGTGCTTCGCGCGGCACTTCCTGCAGAATATCGAGGTGTCGCTGGAGCCCGGGTACAAGCCGAACTGGCAGATGTGGCCGATCCCGAAGCCGCGGGACGGGCTGAAGGTGCGGGTGAAGGCGGTTTAGCACCGCTGTCGTGTCCCGGACGCGCTGCAACGCGTAGCGTTGCTGCGCAGAGCCGGGACCCAGAATCTTGAGACACTTTCAGTTCGGAGAGATGGGCCCCGGCTCTGCGGTGCGGCACTTCGCGCCGCACCGCGTCCGGGGCACGGAACCTGTCTTCTACGCCCCCTGATCGAACGCCTTGCGCAGGGCCACATAGCCCTGCTGCTGCTGGCTCCAGTTGCGACCGCCGGTCATGGCGCCGTCGATGACGAGGTCGTGGCCGTTGATGAAGCTGGATTCGTCGCTCGCCAGGAAAACCGCCGCATGGGCAATATCGTCGGGGATGCCGGCGCGCGGGATCGGCTGCGCGGCCTTGTAGACCTCACGCATCACCGCCGGCGTTTTCTCGGCCGCATCGGTCGAGAGCCCCAGCGCCTTGCCGAAGATGCCGGTTGCGATCGCGCCGGGTGAGATCGAGTTGACGCGGACGTTGGATTCGCCGAGCTCCATCGCCACGCATTTGGTGAGATGGATCACCGCCGCCTTGGCCGCACCGTAGACCATGGACGAGGAGTAGCCGGCGAGACGGCCGGCGATGCTGCCATTGTTGATGATGCTGCCCGCCCCCTGCCTCTTCATGATGGGCGCGGCGTGCTTCATGCCGAGCATGACGCTGCGCACCAGGGTCGCCATCGCCGCGTCGAAGCGCTCGACCTCGAGGCCCTCAATGCCGCCGGTCTGCGCCGGACCGCCGGCGTTGTTGAACAGGCAGTCGATGCGGCCGAACTTGTCCACCGCTAGCGCGATCAGCGCCTGCATCTGCGCCTCGACCGTCACGTCGGTCTGGCGGAAGACGCAATTGACCCCGAGCCGCGATGCCAGCGCCTCGCCTTCCGGTATACGCCGGCCCGCGATCACAATTTTGGCACCTTCGGCAACGAAGACTTCCGCGGTTCGCAATCCGATGCCGCTCGTCGCGCCCGTGATCACCGCCACCTTGCCGTCCAGCCTGCCCATGGGATGTCCCTGTTTTTGAATGATTTGATGCCAAATAGCGGACACCGATCGATGATTGCGCCGCGACGGTCGGAGCCGCGACAGTCACTATTCCTGCCGGCTCCCGACAAGGCAAGCGTTGCTTGCGCTGCTGACATGCGTAACATTCACAACGAATGCACATCGCGACCGGGCCGCGCATGGAGAAGCTGATCGAGGAATTCCGCAAGGGCTGGCAGGGCGTGGCACCGCCGTCGCCGGCCTTAAGCATTGTCTTTGCGGTCGCCTGCCTGCTGGTTGCGACGCTGGCGCGCTGGGGTCTCGCCCATGTCCGCCCCGACGTCTACTTCACGCCCTACTTTCCGGCCGTGTTCTTTGCCGCCGCATTCGGAGGCTTCCGGATCGGCATCGTAACGGCGATCGTCGGCGGCGTGCTCGGTGTGGTCCTGAATTTCAGCGACGCCCTTGCCGATCACGCACGCTTTGCCCTGCTGGCGCTGTACTGGGCGGTCTGTGCACTCACGATCTGGGGCGTCGAGCATTATCGGACACTTCTGATCGAACAACGGCGGATCTCCAAACGCCTGATCGAGGAAGAGGATTATCGCAAGCTGCTGGTCGACGAGCTCCAGCACCGGCTGAAGAACAAGCTGTCGACGGTGCATGCCGTGATTCACCAGGTGCTGCACGACCAGCCGCAGATCTGGGCCCGGATCGATCCGCGGCTGCGCTCGCTGGCGACGACCGACGATTTGATCTCGCGGATCGACAAGGCGGGCTGCGATATCCGCGATCTGCTCATTTCGGAGCTCGGGCCTTACGGCCATGTCCGCTTCACCCTCAACGGCGACCGGCTGTTCCTGCCGCCGAAGCTCGCGGTGACGCTGTCGTTGATGTTTCACGAGCTCGCCACCAACGCCGGCAAATATGGTGCGTTCTCCGCGCCGCGCGGATTGTTGCAGGTGTCATGGACCGTCAGCGGCGACCGCCTGACCGTCACCTGGGACGAGACCGAGGGCCCGAGCATCGGCAACGTGTCAGCACCTGGCTTCGGCACCAAGCTGCTGAAATCGGCGCTGTCTGCCTTCGACGGCAAGACCGAGGTCTCGTATCTGGCGACCGGCCTGCATTGCATCATGCAATGCCGTATCCCCAAGAACGGGTAGATTCCACACAAGCGAAAGCGAAGCGCGCGCTCCGCTCGCGGTCTCGCAAGTGGCATTGACGCCCTGTTAATGACGATCGGCGGCGCGCGACGCATCGCCGCAAAACACACCCGTATTTCTCCGGACCCCTTAACCAAACTTAAGAGGGAACCGCGCAAGATCGCGCCCATTGCAAAGGCGCGCTGAAACAACAAGATTCATGACTTCTATGAACGACAACAGATATTCCGGCGCGAGTGAAGCCGAACTCGGATTTCTCAAGGAAATCGTTAGAATGCTGCCGGCCGGCCTGACCGTGCAGGACGCGCAAGGCGAGCTTCTTCTGGTTAATGATGCCGCCGCCGCGCAGCTCGGCATGGACGGCAGCCGGCCCTCGCCCGATCTGGCGTCGCGCCGGGAAGCCTGTCGTCAGGCACTGAGCGCGGGACAGCCTGTCGTCACCGAGGAAGCGCTTCACGACGGAGCCGCACGCCAGGTGCTGCTGACCACCCATCGCCCGATCAGCCTCGCCGGACGCGAGCTGCTGATCTCGGCCTCCTCCGACATCACCGAGCAGAAGAATTTCGAGGACCAGCTGTTCCGCTCGGCCTATTTCGACGAGCTGACCAGCCTGCCCTCGCGTCGCGTGATCGAGCATCGCGCCAACACCCTGCTGGCGCGCGATCGCGCCGGCGAGCGTTTCGCGCTCGCCTTCCTCGACGTCGACAATTTCAAGCACATCAACGACTATTACGGCCACGCCGTCGGCGACGCGCTGCTGGTCGAGCTGTCGAAGCGGCTCGGACGCGATCTGCGCGATTCCGACATGCTGTCGCGCATCTCCGGCGACGAATTCCTGCTGCTGCTCTCCCCGATCCAGAGCCAGGAGGAAGTCGCCGAATTCATCCAAGCGACGCTGGAGCGGCTGACTGCACCGTTCTTCATCGACAATTCGGAGGTCTTTGCCTCGACCTCGGTCGGCATCAGCCTCTATCCCGATCACGGCCGCAGCTTCGAGACGCTGCGGCAGAACGCCGACATCGCGATGTACCGCATCAAGAACGACGGCAAGGGACTGGCCGCCTTCTTCGACGCCAGCATGGAGCGCGAGGCGCAGGCGCGGACCAAGATCGAGCAGTCGCTGCGGCTCGCGATCCTCGAAAAGCGCTTCTGCTGCGCCTTCCAATCCAAGGTCGACATCCGCACACAGGCCGTGAAGGGCATCGAGGCCCTGGTGCGGCTGCGCGACGACGAGGGCGTCATCCAGGCGCCGGGCTCGTTCATCAATCTCGCCAGCGAGCTCGGACTGATCGACGAGCTCACTCATCTCGTGCTCGCCGAGATCGTGAAGTCGATCGACCTGATCAACGAAACGTTCGGCGCGGAAGCCTCCATCAGCATCAATGTCGCCGCCAAGCAGGCCGGCAAGCCCGAGTTCATGCGCAGCTTTGCGCAGGCGCTTGACGACACCGGCTTTCCGCAGCGCTTCATGATCGAGGTCACGGAAGACGCCTTCGTCGCCAAGAGCCATTTCCAGTCGGAAATCCTGCCGATGTTCCGCAAGCTCGGCGTCGGCATCTCGATCGACGATTTCGGCACCGGCTATTCATCGCTCTCGGCGCTCGCCGACATCACCGCCGACGAGATCAAGATCGATCGCTCCTTCATCACCGACATCCATAAACGCCCGCGCAGCCAGGGCATTCTGCGCGCAATCGAATCCCTGAGCGAGGCGCTCGGCATGACCGTGATCGCCGAGGGCATCGAGACCTATGAGGAGCTGGCTTATCTGCAGGCCGCGACCAAGATCCGCTACGCGCAGGGCTATTATTTCTCGCGGCCGATCTTCCTGGAGGAGCTGAAGCTCGCCACGCCCGCCTCCAGCGAGTCCCGTGGCAGCGTCGCCAACCGGCCGACGCAGCAGAACCGCCAGGGCTATTCGCGGGCGAGCGGGTATCGGCGGTAGACTCTTCCCTTCGCCTGACCTTATGTGACCCGAGCACCCCGATCCCGGGACGACTTCGGCGCGGGCCGACGCGCCCAGCCTGCCGATTTCTGCGGCAGTCGCAATCCGCTACGCTCGCGTCAATCGATTGTCATGTGCGCACCCTGCAAGACCCGCCGGAAGGTGGAATTGCAATGTTCGTCAGGCTGTGCAAATCGCTATGGCCAAGACAGTCAATCAAGGCATTTCAACAGGGAGGGACCATCGTGCGTCGTTCACTCATCATAACAACAACCATCCTCGGCTTGGCCGCGGTGACCTCCGCGCATGCAGACGATCTCAAGGTCGCGCTGATCTACGGCAAGACCGGTCCGCTCGAGGCCTATGCCAAGCAGACCGAGACCGGCCTGCAAATGGGGTTTGAATACGCCACCAAGGGCACGATGACGCTCGACGGCCGCAAGATCGTCGTCATCACCAAGGACGACCAGGGCAAGCCGGACCTGTCCAAGGCCGCGCTGGCGGAAGCCTATCAGGACGACAAGGCCGACATCGCGATCGGCACGACCTCATCGGCCGCAGCGCTCGCCATTCTCCCCGTCGCCGAGGAGAACAAGAAGATCCTGATCGTCGAGCCGGCGGTCGCGGACCAGATTACCGGCGAGAAGTGGAATCGATACATCTTCCGCACGGCGCGCAATTCGTCGCAGGACGCGATCTCGAATGCGGTGGCGATCGGCAAGCAGGGCGTCACCGTCGCAACCTTGGCACAGGACTACGCCTTCGGCCGCGACGGCGTTGCCGCCTTCAAGGAGGCGCTCGCCAAGACCGGCGCGACGCTCGCCGCCGAAGAATACGCCCCGACCTCGACCACCGACTTCACCGCGGTCGGCCAGCGCCTGTTCGATGCGCTGAAGGATAAGCCCGGGCGCAAGGTGATCTGGGTGATCTGGGCCGGCGCCGGCAATCCGCTGGCCAAGCTTCAGGACATGGACCCGAAGCGCTACGGCATCGAGCTCTCGACCGGCGGCAACATCCTGCCGGCGCTCGCCGCCTATAAGGGCCTGCCGGGCATGGAAGGCGCGACCTATTACTACTATGACATCCCGAAGAACCCGGTGAACGACTGGTTCGTCGCCGAGCACCAGAAGCGCTTCAACGCACCGCCGGACTTCTTCACCGCGGGCGGCTTTGCCGCTGCGATGTCCGTCGTCGCCGCCGTCACCAAGGCGAAGTCGACCGACACCGAGAAGCTGATCACGGCGATGGAAGGGCTGGAGTTCGACACGCCGAAGGGCAAGATGGTGTTCCGGAAAGAGGACCATCAGGCGCTGCAGAGCATGTATCACTTCAAGGTCAAGGTCGATCCGAATATCGCCTGGGCCGTGCTCGAGCCGGTGCGCGAGCTGAAGATCGAGGACATGGACGTTCCGGTCAAGAACAAGCGCTGAGCTTTCTGACTTCACCTCTCCCGCTTGCGGGAGAGGCCGGGAGAGGGTTTTTCCTCTTGGGGGTTCTCGATTGCTGAGACATCCTCTCCCCCGCCCTCCCCCGCAAGCGGGGGAGGGGGCGCTCCGTGATCGCGGATACATCCCAAACTCATCAGACCCTCAATGACGCTCTCTCTCGAAACCCGCGACCTCACCATCCGCTTCGGCGGCCATGTCGCGGTCAACAACGTCTCCTGCACCTTTCGCCCCGGCGAGCTCACCGCCATCGTCGGGCCGAACGGCGCCGGCAAGACCACCTATTTCAATTTGATCTCGGGCCAGCTCCGCGCCTCGAGCGGCAGCATCCTGTTCGACGGCACCGACATCACCCAGCATTCTGCGCCACTGCGGACCCGTGCGGGTCTCGGACGTGCGTTCCAGCTCACCAATCTCTTTCCGAACCTGACCGTGGAAGAGAACGTCCGCCTCGCGGTGCAGGCGGCGAACGGCACTCATTACGACATGCTGCGGCCCTGGATGGTGCGCCGCGATCTGATCGCGCGCGCCGACGCCATTCTCGACCAGGTCGCGCTCGGCAATCGCCGCGGCGTCACCGCCACCGCGCTGTCGCATGGCGACCAGCGCAAGCTCGAGGTCGCGCTGATGATCGCGCTCGAACCAAAAGTGTTCATGTTCGACGAGCCCACTGCCGGCATGAGCATCGACGAGGTGCCTGTGGTGCTGAACCTGATCGCGCAGCTCAAGCAGGACAAGAGCAAGATCATTCTGCTGGTCGAGCACAAGATGGACGTGGTGCGCTCGCTCGCCGACCGCATCATCGTGCTGCATAACGGCCAGCTCGTTGCCGATGGCCTGCCGGCCGAAGTGATTGCCTCGCCGATCGTGCAGGAAGCCTATCTTGGCGTTGCCCCCAAGAGCACTGCAGAGAGCGCAGCATGACCGACCTTTTGAAACTCTCCGGCGTGCACACCCATATCGGCCGCTACCACATCCTCCAGGGCATCGATCTCGCCGTCCCGCAGGGACAGACGACGATGCTGCTCGGCCGCAACGGTGCCGGCAAGACCACGACGCTGCGCACCATCATGGGCCTGTGGCAGGCCTCAAGCGGCGAGATCAGCCTTGCCGGGATGCGCATCGAGAGCCGCGCCACGCCCGACATCGCCCGGCTCGGCGTCGGTTACGTGCCGGAAAGCATGGCGGTGTTCTCCGACCTGACGGTGAAGGAGAACCTCGTGCTGGCGGCGCGCGACGGGCCGCTCGACGACACGCAACTGGAATGGATTTTTGGATTTTTCCCGGCACTGCGCCGGTTCTGGCTGTCGCGCGCAGGTAGCCTCTCGGGAGGGCAAAAGCAGATGCTCTCGATCGCACGCGCCATCATCGAGCCGCGCAAGCTCTTGCTGATCGACGAGCCGACCAAGGGGCTGGCGCCTGCGATCATCGTGGCGCTGATCGAGTGCCTGAAGGAGATCAAGCGCAAGGGCGCGACGATCCTCCTGGTCGAGCAGAATTTCTTCGCCGCTCGCGAGCTCGGCGACAACGTGCTGGTGATGGACAACGGCACCATCGTCCATCGCGGCGAGATGGCGGCGCTCGCTGCCGACGTGCCGCTGCAGGAGCGGCTGCTCGGCTTGAGCCTGGAGGCGCATCAGTGACTGAACTCGCCGCAACCGATCCGCTGCCGAAGCCGAAGCGAGACATCGCGCCGATCCTGCTCCCGATCGCGCTCGCGCTTCTCATGATCCCGCTGATCGGCTCGCCCAGCACCTGGCTGACCTTGACCGCCGCAAGCCTCGCCATGGGCATGATGATCTTCATCATGGCCTCCGGCCTGACGCTGGTGTTCGGCCTGATGGACGTGCTCAATTTCGGCCACGGCGCCTTCATCGCGGTCGGCGCCTATGTCGCGACCCTGGTGTTTGCGCCGTTCGTAGCCTCGGTGCAGGCGGATTCGCTCTGGATCAACCTCGCGGTGCTCGCGCCGGCGGCGCTGCTGTCGATGGCGGTATCAGGCGCGCTTGGCCTCGTCGTCGAGCGCGTGCTGATCCTGCCGGTCTACGGTCAGCACCTGAAGCAGATCCTGATGACGACGGGCGGTCTCATTGTTGCAGAACAGACGCTCTATGCGCTGTGGGGACCGCAGATCATCCCGATGCCGCTGCCGACCTCGCTGCGCGGCTCCTTCATTCTCGGCGACGTCGCCATCGCCAAATACCGCGTGCTGGCAACACTGATTGGCCTGGCCGTCTTCATCGCGATCCAGCTCGTGCTCAACCGCACCAAGCTCGGCCTCTTGATCCGCGCCGGCGTCGAGAACCGCGAGATGGTGGAGGCGCTCGGCTATCGCATCCGCCGCCTGTTCCTCGGCGTGTTCATGACGGGCTCGGCGCTCGCCGGCCTCGGCGGCGTGATGTGGGCGCTTTATCGCGAGCAGGTCCATGCCTCCATGAGCGACGAGCTCACCGTCCTGATCTTTGTCGTCGTCATCATCGGCGGCCTCGGCTCGATCGGCGGCTGCTTCATCGGCGCGATTTTGGTGGCGATGGTCGCCAACTACGGCGGCTTCCTGGTGCCGAAACTCGCCCTCGTCTCCAACATCCTGCTGATGGTCGCCATTCTGATGTGGCGCCCACGCGGCCTCTATGCAGTGACCACCCGATGATGATCTTGTCAGGCGATCCGCCACGCAGCCGCGTCCTCACGCTCCTCCTCGTCGTCATCATCCTGGCGTTGGCGGCGACGCCATTCCTGTTCCCGGGCGCCAAGGCGCTGAACGTCGCAGCCAAGATCTGCGTGTTCGCCGCGCTGGTCGCGTCCTACGACCTGCTGCTCGGCTATACCGGCTCGGTGTCGTTCGCGCACACCATGTTCTACGGCATCGGCAGCTACGCGATTGCGATCGCACTGTACGGCATGGGACCGAACTGGGCCGCGGTCGCAACCGGCATCGTCGTCGGCCTGCCGCTCGCGGCGCTGCTGGCGCTCGCGATCGGCCTGTTCTCGCTGCGGGTTGCCGCGATCTTCTTTGCCATGATCACGCTCGCGGTCGCCTCCGCGTTCCAGGTGCTGGCCTCGCAACTATCCTGGCTGACCGGCGGCGAGGACGGGCGCAGCTTTCAGCTGCCCGAGCTGCTGCGTCCCGGCACGGTGCTGATCTCCAAGAACCTGTTCGGCCTCGAGATCAACGGCCGCATCCTGACCTTCTACCTGGTCTTCGCGATCTCGGCCCTGATGATCCTCGCGCTGCTGCGCGTGGTGAACTCGCCGTTCGGGCGCGTGCTCCAGGCCATCCGCGAGAACCGCTTTCGTGCCGACGCGCTCGGCTTCCGCACCGTCTTCCATTTGACCTACGCCAACTGCCTTGCGGCGCTGGTCGCCGCCGGCGCCGGCATCTTGAATGCGCTGTGGCTGCGCTATGCCGGACCCGATACCTCGCTCAGTTTCTCGATCATGCTGGACATTCTGCTGATGGTGGTGATCGGCGGCATGGGCACGATCTACGGCGCGATCATCGGCGCCACGATCTTCATTCTCGCCCAGAACTATCTGCAGTCGCTGATGGGCGTCGCCTCCAAGGCCGCGTCAGAGGCCGGCCTGCCGCTGCTGCCAGGACTGTTGCACCCCGACCGCTGGCTGCTCTGGCTCGGACTGCTATTCATCGCCAGCGTCTATTTCTTTCCGACCGGCGTGGTCGGACGTCTCCGCAATGGCGGCGGCGACAAGGGTGCCGGCGCCCCGCATTAAGCAGGGATTAACGATGCAGTGCAGCGTTTGCTGCGCCCGCCATGCAATCGCGACGTGATTCACGCATGGATCCAGGCAGGCTCGGCTGCGCAACCGGATTAATGCTTAGGTAACTGGTTTTCCTAAGGTTTGCGCCATTTGTGCGGTGTATTCCTGTCCCTGCAGGGAGGGGGAATGCGCCAGCTCGTTACAGGGATCGCAGCCGGAATGTCCCTAGCCGCTCGAAGCGGCTGGGAGGCAGCGATGCGGCGCGGCCCCGTGCTGTGGCTGACCCTGAGCGGCGTGTTGCTGGTCGCGGGCATCTTCACCGTGACCGCCATGGCCATCGGCGAGTTTCGCGAGCGGACGCTGGCCAACCGCGAACGCGAGCTGGAAAACACCGTGCAGCTGATCGCGCGGCATTTCGATCAGCAATTCCAGGATTCCGACGTCGTCGCCGCCGACCTGATCGGGCAGATGAACCTGCCGGGGATCAGCTCGCCCGCGATGTTCCGCGAGCGGATGTCGGGGCCGGCGGCCAATGAGATGCTGCGGGGCAAGATCAGCGCCGTATCCTATCTCGGCGACATCGTGATCTACGATGCCGATGGCGAGATCATCAACTGGTCGCGGTCTCAGCCGCTGCCCAAGATCAACATCGCCGCGCGCGCCTATTTCCAGAACTTCAAATCGAATCCGATGGCCGAGCCGGTCGCGCTGGAATCCGTGCGCTCCTATCTGATCGGCAAATGGACCACGATCGTGGCGCGGCGGCTGAGCCTGCCGGACGGTACCTTCGTCGGCGCGATGGTCCGGCGCATCGACCCGGACAGCTACCAGAACTATTTCGCGTCCGTGGCGCTTGCCGAGGGCACGGCGATCTCGCTGTTCGACCGCGAAGGCAAGATGCTGGCGCGCTACCCGCACATCGAGGAGCTGATCGACAGGAATTTCAAGGATGCGCCGCTGATGCGCAAGATGCTGGCCGAAGGCGGCCGGCACACGCTGCGCGTCAAAGGTCCGATCGACGCCGAGGACCGCCTCGGCTCGGCCGCATCGCTGAGCCATTTCCCTCTGGTCATCGTCGCAACCAACACCATGAGCGCCGCGCTTGCGGACTGGCGGCAGCAGACCGGCTTCATGGTCACCACAGCGATGCTTTCGGCCGCCGTGATCGCGTTGATCCTCTATCTGATCATTCGCCAGATCGACCGGCAGAACCGCGAGGCCCAGGCGCGGATCGAATCGGAACGGCAGCGGCTCGACACCGCCTTGAACAACATGTCGCAAGGGCTGATCCTGTACGATGCCGCCGGATACATCGTCACCTGCAACCGCCGCTACGCCGACATGTTCGGCCTGTCCTCCGACGTCATCAAGCCCGGCTGTCATATCCACGAGGCCATGCATCACCGCAAGGAACGCGGCGCATTCAACGGCGACGTCGAGGCCTTCTGCGCCGATGTGATGCGGGTCGTCGCCGAAGGCAAGGTCTCCACCAGGATGCATGAGCTGCCCAACGGCCGCTCCTTCCAGGTCATCAACACCCCCCTGGCGCAGGGCGGATGGGTCGCCACGATCGAGGAAATCACCGAGCGGCGCAATCTGGAGCAGGAACGCGACCGCAACTACATGTTCCTGCGCGAGATCATCGATCACATCCCCTCGCAGATCACGGTGAAGGATGCCCGGACGCGGCAATATCTGCTGATCAACCGGACCGCCGAGGAGCAGTTCGGCCAGTCCAGTGACGTCATCATCGGCAAAACGCCGTTCGACATGTATCCGGATCCCATCGCCAGGATCGTCGTCGACGACGACAGCAAGGCGATGCAGGCGCCCGGGGGATTGTTCAAGGACGAGCACGCCTGGCAGAGCCAGACCAAGGGATCGCGCTACATCACCTCGACCCGGATCGGCATTCGCGACAAGTCCGGCGAGCCGCGCTATCTCATCAGCGTCATCGAGGATGTCACCGAGCGGCGGCGCGCCCATGAGAAGATCGCGCATATGGCGCACTACGATGCGCTGACCGATTTGCCGAACCGCACGCTGTTCCGGGAGCAGATCGAGCGCGAGCTGGAAAAGGTCGCGGATGGCTGCCAGTTCGCGCTGCTCTATATCGACGTCGACGAGTTCAAGGGCATCAACGATTCGCTCGGCCATCACGTCGGCGACGAGCTGCTGAAGGCGATCGCGACCCGCTTGCGCGGCTGCCTCAAGAAGAGCGACCTGATCGCGCGGCTCGGCGGCGACGAATTCGCGGTGATCCAGACCGGCATCCAGTCCTCCGCCGACGTGCTGTCCTTCGTGACGCGGATCTACGAGGCGATCCGGCAGCCCTATCATTGTCTCGGCCATCAGCTCTCCACCGACGCGAGCATCGGCATCGCGCTGGCGCCCCAGGACGGCACCGATCTCGACCAGCTCATCAAGAACGCCGACCTTGCGATGTACGGCGCCAAGGCTTCGGGACGCCGCACCCACCGCTTCTTCGAGCCGGAAATGGATGCGAGCGCCAAGGCGCGCCTGTCCCTGGAGCAGGATTTGCGCCAGGCCCTGATGAACGGCGGCTTCGAAATCCACTATCAGCCGCTGGTTGATTTGCGCACCGACGCCGTGTCGGGCTGCGAGGCGCTGCTGCGCTGGCATCATCCCGAACGCGGCTGGGTGTCACCGGCGGAGTTCATTCCGGTCGCCGAGGATACCGGCCTGATCAACGAGCTCGGCGACTGGGTGCTGCGCACCGCCTGCAACGAGGCCGCAACCTGGCCGGCGCATGTGCGGATCGCCGTCAACGTCTCGCCGGTGCAGCTCAAATGCGACACGCTGGCGCTGCGGATTGCGGGCGCGCTCGCCGCGTCCGGGCTTGATCCGCGCCGGCTCGAGCTCGAAATCACCGAGGCCGTGCTGATCCGCGACGACGAGGCGGCGCTTTCGATCCTGCACCAGCTCCGCTCGATCGGCGTGCGCATCGCGCTCGACGATTTCGGCACCGGCTATTCCTCGCTGAGCTATCTGAAGCGCTTCCCGTTCGACAAGATCAAGATCGACCGCTGCTTCGTCGCCGACATGACGGAAGCGAGTGGCGCACCCGTGATCGTGCAGGCCGTGGTGAACATCGCCACCGCGAGCCACATGACCACGGTCGCCGAAGGCGTCGAGACCGAGGCCCAGCGCGAGATGCTGCGCGCGCTCGGCTGCACCGAGATGCAGGGCTATCTGTTCAGCAAGCCGAAGCCGGCGGCCGAAGTCCGCAAGCTGTTCAGTCCGGGAGACGCCGCGCCTGTGGCGGCGGTGGCCTGAGATGGCGAAGCCGAGCAACACTCCCGCCAAGACTGTCGACGTTGCGGATTCCTATGCCGTGCGGCTGATGCAGCATTTGGTGGTGCCGACTTTCGTGATCGACCCGAAGCGCCGCGTCGTGATCTGGAACAGGGCCTGCGAGCGCCTGACCGGCGTCGCCGCCTCCGAGGTGATCGGCACGACAAGACACTGGCAGGCCTTCTACGAGACCAGGCGCCCGTGCCTTGCGGACCTGGTCGCGCTCGACCGCCCGGAGCAGCTGCCGGAATATTATTCGGAATATGCCGCGCGCGGCCATAACGGGCTCGGCTTTTCCGCGGAGAACTGGTGTGTGATGCCGAAGCTCGGCAGCCAGCTTTATCTCGCCATCGACGCCGGCCCGATCCATGACGAGGCCGGCCATCTGATCGCCGTGGTGGAGACGCTGCGCGACCTCACCGACCAGAAGCGCGCCGAGATGGCGCTGAAGGAGCTCGCCACCAAGGACGGGCTGACCGGACTTTCGAACCGCCGCTCCTTCGACCAGATGCTGATGAGCGAATGGGCCCGCGCCCAGCGGACGCAGAAGCCGATGGCGCTGCTGTTCGTCGACGTCGATCATTTCAAGCTGTTCAACGACCGCCATGGCCACCAGACCGGCGACGAGTGCCTGCGCGAAGTCGCCGATGTCGTCAGCCGCCATGCCGTGCGCCCGCTCGACCTGGCCAGCCGCTATGGCGGCGAGGAGTTCGCGCTGATCCTGCCGGACCTGGATCGCGACGCCGCCTGCGCCATCGCCGACGAGATCCGCTGCGCGGTCATGGCCCTGCGGATCGCCCATGGCGCCATTGGCGCCGGCGACCACGTCACCCTCAGCGTCGGCGTCGCCAGCCACATTCCGGGTGAAGCCGATGGCGGCCCCGACCACCTGCTGGGCGCCGCCGACGAGGCGCTCTATGCGGCCAAACGGCTCGGCCGCAACCGCGTCGTCTGCGCCGAACGGATGCTGGCCGAATTCGCGGGCCTCGGCCGGGATAGCACCCCGGTTCCTGGCCGCATGGCCCGCAAATCAGCCTGACCGGAGACAGCGGAAGCGGTTGCCCGCCCCCCGCCAATCGGCTAAATGAACCCTCGTTGCACCCGTAGCTCAGCTGGATAGAGCGTTGCCCTCCGAAGGCAAAGGTCACACGTTCGAATCGTGTCGGGTGCGCCAGTCCGGTGCCGATGCGGATCTCATTCCCACCGCCCTCTCCCGATGAGATCCGCCGCCTCGAAGCGGTGGCGGCAGGTCGCCCGCGGCTCTATCGCCTTCAGCTGACGCTGCTCGTGCTTGCCGGCGATGCGGCTTTGACATGCGTTCGCGTGTTTCCCCTCGCCGCACCCATCGTGCTTGGCGCGCTATTGGCCAACAACACCTTCATCGACATCCTCGCTGCATTCGCTGTCGTCCTGTTGATCTGGCTGACGCGACCTGGCCATCACGACAGTGGCGAGGGGATCGAGCGAAAGGACGCCCCCAATCTACATGCCGTACTTGACGACCTGAGGACGAAGCTCGATGTCGGGCCGCGGATGGAGGTGCGACTGGACGATGAGGCCAATGCGGGAGCGCGCGAGGCGCGCGGACTCTTCGGCATCATCGGCAATCGCCGCGTGCTGACGCTCGGCGTGCCGCTCCTGGCGCTACTCGGCAAAGACGAAGTACGTGCCGTCATCGCCCACGAATTCGGGCACTTCTCACGCCGGCACGGATGGCTCGGTCACTGGCTCTATCAAGCCCACCTGGGCTGGCTCTCGCACGCCGAGCAGATTGACGGCGAAAGCAGCATACTGGATCGTGCCGGCGCCAGCTTCGCGGAGATTTTTGCTCCCGCCCTCAACCGCCGAGCGATGGTCTGGTCGCGCCGCTGCGAGTACGAGGCAGACACCGATGCGGCCGGTGCAGTCGGCCGTGAGCATCTGGTGAGCGCGCTGGCGCGGCTCGACGCCTTCGGTGAATGGAGCAACAACGAGTTGCCTCGCATCGAAGGGGAATGGCAGCACACCGAGCCGACCCCGCCGGACGACTATCTGGAGCGCGTGATCGACGCCTTTGAGGGCAGATCGCTTGACCTCGTCACCGCGTCCGGGGTCAACGAGGGTTCGCGCTCCGCCGATTGGCTCGACACACATCCGACACTGGCCGCGCGGGCGACGGCGCTCGGCCTGCAACCAAGCATCGCCCCACGCGAGAGCCCGGCCGGTTCGGTCCTGCTCGGCGGCTTCTGGCCGACTGTCGCTGCGGAATATAACGACCGCTGGCGCAAGGCAAAGACCGTCGAGTGGGCGGCGGCCTACACGCGCTACAAGCTGATCGAGGCGCCGCTGCTCGCAGCCGATCCTGAAGCAATTACAGGCTGGCCGACCGCGCGGCGGTTTGAGCGCGCGCGAGTTTTACGCAGGTTCGAGCCGAAACGCGGGCTTGCCGAACTGGCCATGCTGCACGCTGAAGCCACCGAAGACCGCAACGTCGCCTTCGCATACGCCGCGGCGCGACTGGCCGAGGGTGATGGCAGCGCCGTCGAAGCCATGCGCCTGATCGCCAAGGAGGATGCAAGTTGGTGCATGCCGGCCTACGCGCGCCTCATACGCTACCTCGAACGCACTGGCGATCTCGCCGCCGCACGTCGCTGGGCCCGGCTCCTGGAAAGCGCTGGCGAGTCGGAAATGCGCGCTTACGAGCTGGTGTGCAGCGGCCTTGTCTCGGTCGGGCCTTCTCCGACAACACGCCCGGCGCCGTTCATCGAGGTGTTGCGCGCAGCCCTCGCCGCCGACCCGGCCGTAGCCAAGGCATGGCTCGCGGAAAGCAACGCGCCGCTGACCATGGCCGGAAAGCCTCCGAGCGCGACCCTACGGGCGGATGCGCTCATCCTCATCATCGATCCCTTCGATGCCATGCAGCGACCTTACGACGTAGACGCCATCAAGGCCCGCCACCAGCAGGTGCTGAGCGGCCTTATCGAGCCCAACGCGCTGGCTGTGGTGATTTCGTTCTACTCGACGGAGCCGCTGCCATCGGCCTTGCACGATGCACTTGAACAGTTGCCGAGGAGCTGCGTCCACGTCCGATGATCAGTCCTCTCATCGGCGCCACCATTTTGAACCGCTGTTGAGTGAGGCTTCGAACCGGAAGGGCTCCTCCAGACATCCAGCCCGCTCTCACGTCAGCATCGCGACAATCGACCTGATCTGGTCCGACGCGACCGTCACCAGCCCGTCATACGACGTATGCCCATGCGCGGCAGCCTTCAGGATGCATTCGGCTACGGCTGCTTTCAGACCGAACACCGACTGATGGGCCGGCACGCTCGCCATCACGGTCTCGAGGGCCTGGCGCATGGTCTGAATGAGTTCGGAGCTGTACTGCATGTTCTGTCCTCTGCACGGAAATATAGGAACGCGTGCCTAGGCTCGCCACTCACAAGCTTGAGATTGCCGTTTGATGGACTCTAAACTGGACGCCTCAATTCAAACGCCAGATGGCCGCATTGAGCACGCCGGCGAAGGCGACCCAGGCTGCGTAGGGCACGAACAATGCGGCGGCCAGCCTGTCTCGTGATGCCTCGAGACGGATGTAGGTCGCGATCGCGATGAACAGGAAGATCAGGATGACAAGCGCCGCTCCGATCCAGTGCATCGTGAACATCACCGGCGACCACGCGAAATTCAGAGCGAGTTGCGCGGCCCAGGCCTGCATCGCTTTGCCCATGGGCTCACGGCGAAACGTCCGCCAGCCAGCAATGGCGATCATGACGTAGAGGACGGTCCAGGCCACCGGGAACGCCCAGTTCGGTGGCACGAAGCCCGGCTTGGCGAGGCCCGCATACCACGTGCCGGGGAGATTGGTCGCACCGATCAGCCAGCCGAGGCCGACCACTCCTGCTACGAAGACCAACAGCTGAAACATCCATCACCTCGCGCTTCGCCTTGCGCAATTGTATCATCTTTCCATGAGCGAATCCGACACGGTGACTGGCGACGCCTCGCCGGTGCGCAAGATCATCCATATCGACATGGATGCCTTCTATGCGTCCGTGGAACAGCGCGACAACCCGGAGCTGCGCGGCAAGCCGGTCGCGGTCGGCGGCTCCGCGGAGCGCGGCGTCGTCGCGGCCGCGAGCTACGAGGCGCGCAAGTTCGGCGTTCGCTCCGCGATGCCATCGGTGACCGCGAAGCGGCAATGTCCCGACCTGATCTTCGTCAGGCCGCGCTTCGAGGTCTACAAGGCGATCTCCCGGCAGATCCGCGAGATCTTTGCCGAGCACACCCCTGTGATCGAGCCGCTGTCGCTCGACGAGGCCTATCTGGACGTGACGGAAAATTTGCAAGGCATCCCGCTGGCGCGGGACGTCGCGCTGCGGATCCGCGAGACAATCAAGGCCGAGACCGGCCTCAACGCTTCAGCGGGCATCTCCTACAACAAGTTTCTGGCAAAGCTCGCCTCCGATCACCGCAAGCCGAACGGTCAGTACGTGATCTCGCCGGAGATGGGGCCCGCCTTCGTCGAGACGCTCCCCGTCGGCAAATTCCACGGCATCGGCCCGGCGACGGCTGCGAAGATGAACGCGCTCGGCCTGTTCACCGGCCTCGACATCCGCAACCAGACGCTGGAATTCATGAACGCGAATTTCGGCAAATCGGGCGCCTATTACTACTGGATCTCGCGCGGTGTCGACGAACGCCCGGTCCGGGCCAACCGGATCCGCAAGTCGATCGGGGCGGAGGCCACGTTCTCGACCGACCTCGACGCATTCGACGCGCTGGCCGCCGAGCTCAGGCCGCTCGTGGACAAGGTCTGGCGCCATTGCGAGACATCAGGCAGCCGCGGCCGCACCGTCACCCTGAAGGTCAAGTTTGCCGACTTCGAGATCATCACGCGCAGCAGGTCGATCCCGGCACCGGTCGCAGACCGGGGCGAGCTGGAGCGACTAGCCCGTGGCCTGCTCGAAGTGGAGATGCCGCTGCCCAAGCGCATCAGACTATTGGGGGTGTCGCTGTCGTCGCTTCAGGACGGTGACGACGCGCCGCCGCAACTGACGTTTGGAATTTGAAACGACCCACGGAGGCGGGATTTTTCAATCCCACCTCCGATGACCATGCCGATTGTCCGGGCCGCTCAATGCCTCATATGCTCGAACACCACGATCACACCGGTCGGCTCGGGCTCGTGGGCCATCAGGCGCGTCAGTTCGGCATCGCTCCAGTCGGCGAGGCTGACGACCTCGCCGGTCTGGCGGTCCGCAGCCAATGACGCGGTTGGCTCGAGCACCTTAAGGCCGGTCTCGTCGACGAAGAAGGTGTGCTCGCCGAACATGCTGTTGAGCTGGGGCATGGCGGGATGTTCGTCGGGCAGCACCTGGGCGCCGAGTTGCGTGATGGTCTGCTTCACTTGCTCGGATGTTAGCTTCATGCGCTGCTCCGTTTCATATCCGGTTTCATTGCTGAGCCAAGGCACGCATTCCCTGCGCCTTGTTCGCCTGGCTCAAGCTCCGAACGGGTGCTGCGCACAAACGTTCCCGTGAAATAAATTTCGTGATCGCGAGTTTCATCCGCCGCATGAGCGGCACGAGATCGTCACACGATGTTCACGATTCGTCAGCCGGCGACGCTATTCGGCAGCTTCGACGATCCGGATGTCGCGGTCCGCGCCGTCACCGAGCAAATCGTGAGCGGCCTTGTAGGCCGGACTTTCATACGCCGCCTTGGCGCTCGCGACGCTGTCGAACTCGATGAGAACGACGCGTTCCATCAGGCCGTGCTCGAACGCCGCAACCGGCATCCCGCGCGCGAGCACGCGGCCACCGGCGGCCTCGATGGCCGGACGCGACAGTTTGGCGTAAGCCGCCATGGCGTCGGGATTCTTGATCGCGCGGTAGGTCGCAACCCAATAGGCTTTTGCCATTTTGCTTCTCCTGATTTCCGGTGACCTAATGCTCGCTGCGGTTCTCACCGACCGAGAGCGCGCAGATGCGCGACAGATATGTGTAGGACAGACCGGTCTCGTCAGCCCAGGCGTTGAACTGCGCCTGCACTTTTGCGAGATCGCCCTTGGACTTCACCTCTTCGGCGATGTCGAGGCCGGCCTCGCGTAAGGCCGCGACCACGTCCCTGGAGGTGACAAAACCGTCCCAGCCGACGAAGCGCAGCAGCATCTGGCCGGTGTTGCCGCCCAAGCGGCTGCCGCGCTTGGTGAGAAGGTCGAGCAGGCCGATCTCGTTGGACGGCGGCCATTTCGCAAGAAACTTGCCGAAGCTGCCGTGCTCTTTCGCGATCTCCTGGACGAAGGCGGCGTTGTCGCGCACCGACATGATCTTGGCGCCGTTACGCACGATGCGCGCGTCCCGCAGCAGGCCTTCCCAATAGTCTTCCGGTTGGAAGGTAAGCTTGGCCGGCTTGAAATGCAGGAAGGCATCTTCAAAGCCGTCCCATTTCGACTCGATCACGCTCCAGGCAAAGCCGGCGCAAAACACCCGCTTCGTCATCTCGGCGAGGATGCGGTCGTCGCCGAGCTTTGCAAGCCCCTTCAGGTCCGGCTTGTCGGGCATCAGCTTTTCGAGCGCCTTGGGGCCGCCCTTGCGTTTCTCGGCACGGGCACGAATGGTCTTGAAGGAGGTCATGCGGACACGCGCGTTGAAGGTACGCCACGACATCAGAATTCGATGGTCCGGTCCAGCCCCGCGACGTCAGGCTCCTTGCATGCTGCAACGCGCCGCAGCATGCTGCCGCTCATTGGATTGACGGCGAGGGGCGGCCATGCTGGTCTGCTTCTTGCTTTATGCCGTTTTGGAATCCCCTGACATTTTCAATCTCTCGCCGACGGATTTTCAATGCGCTGCCTGGTCGTGGCCGACCTGCACTACTCGCTGCCGCAGCTCGACTGGCTGGTCAGCGCGGCGCCGCATTTCGACCTCGTGATCTTCGCCGGCGATGCGCTCGACATCGGCTCGATGGTGGATTTTCGCGCGCAGATCGTGGTGGTGAAGAAGTATCTCGCACTGCTTGCGGCAAAGACCCGCGTGATCCTCTGCTCCGGCAATCACGACCTCGACGAGCGTAACGCGGAGGGCGAAAAGATCTCGCGCTGGATCTCGGAGGTGCGGGAGCTTGGGATCACTTGCGACGGCGACAATCTCACCCTCGGCGACACGCTGTTCACGGCGTGCCCGTGGTGGGACGGGCCGCTGGTCAAGCAGCGCATCGTCGAGCAGTTGCGCAATGCTTCTGCCATCCGGCCACAGCGCTGGATCTGGGCGCATCATGCGCCGCCGGCGAATTCGCCGACGAGCTGGGGCGGCAAGCGCTTCTTTGGCGATGTCGAGCTGGTGCAGTGGATCATGCAATATCAGCCGTCGATGGTGATCTCGGGCCATGTGCACCAGTCACCCTTCATCAAGGACGGCTCGTGGTTCGACCGGCTGGGCCAGACCTGGGTGTTCAACGCCGGCCTGCAGCCGGGCCGGCCGCCGACGCATATCGTGCTGGATCTCGATGCGAACAAGGCGTTCTGGCTGGCGGCCGGCGAGGCGCAGTGGATCGACCTCGACGCACCGCTGAAGCGGCCGGCGGCCTATATCGCGGAGCCGCCGGACTGGCTCACATCCTTGGGTCGGATTGCCGATCCGAGCCTGGCGAGACCTCGAGCGGCGGCAGGTTGATCATGCTCTGGAGCACTTCGCTGACCATCGCGAGGTGGGTGCCGTGGCCGGCATATTGCCGCTTGAGATCGGCAAGATAGGTATTGGCGACGTTGAGCCGCTGCGCCAGCAGTTTTGCGATCAGCAGCGCCACCTCCGGCTCCTGCTTCAGCAACGATGCGGCATCCTCGAACTCGTAGACGACAGCGTCCGAGCAAGCCCGCACCGTCGCGGTGTGTGGCTGGCCCAGCAGCACGGACATCTCGCCGAGCACGGCGCCGGGCTCGGTGACGGTCGCGACCACCATCTCGCCCTTGAGCACCTCGAGCTTGCCCTGCATCAGCACATAGAGACGGCCGGTGGTGCCGCCCTCACTGACGACGAGCGTACCGGCCGCAAACTGCCGCTCGGTTCCGCCGGTGCAATAATCCAGGACTGCGCGCATCTTGCGAAAGCTCCCATCGCTGGGGTTACCCACCGATGCGATACTAGAGCACGATCCGTGCCAGGCGGCAACGCGCGGACGGCTATCGCGCCAGGCGCTTGGCGAGGTGAACCGACTGCCAGTCTCCGAGGCCGGTGTCGCAAAAACCTGCCTTCTTCGCCAGACCGCGCATCTCGGCATTTGTCCGCGCGGTCTCGGCGGCGATCATCTCGTGGCCAAGACCGGTCGCACGCGTCTCCATCGCCGTCATCATCTGCAAGCCGAGGCCGAGGCGCTGGAACGCATCGGCGACCGAGATGGCAAACTCGCCATGCCGTGCCGCCGCATCATAGGCGTAGTGCGCTTCGCCGATGATGGTGTGCTGCCCGTCCTGCCTGACCTCGGCGAGCAAGGTGAAATGATCGGGACGGCCGGCCTTCGCCACGCATTCGGCCGCGACCACAGTGAGGTCGGTCCGCGCGCCCATGAAGCGCTTGTTGCGCGACGTCGTGGACAGGCCGGTGAAATAGACCGACAGGTTCGCCACATCGGATGCACCGGCGGTCCTGATGCAGACCATGCCCTTCGCTTCGGCCAGCTCAACCGGCTCGACGACGGCTCCCGGAAACGACTGTGACATGCGTGATGCTCTCGGCAGGTTGCGTGGACCGCACACCTAACCGAGACCGCACGCCGCCGGCTTGGACATCGCTGCCAATCATGCGGCCGAAAACGAACAGCCCGTTGTCCTGTGCCGTACGTCACACACGCGAGAGCGACGGCACCTCCTCGGGCATGATGGCCTGAAGGCCGCCGAAGCGGCGCTCGCGGCCGTGGAAGGCGGCGAGCGCTTCGGCGAGATCGCTCGCATCGAATTCGGGCCACATCCGCTCGGTGAAGTGCAGCTCGGCATAGGCGCCTTCCCACAGCAGGAAGTCCGACAGCCGCTTCTCGCCGGAGGTGCGGATGATGAGATCGACGTCGCGCAGACCGGCTTCGCCGGTGACGAGCTGCGAGAAGGCTTCGCGGGTGAGGCTGGTCAACGCGGCCGCTTTCGCCGCTGCGTTGAGGATGGCGTCGCGCGCGGAGTAATCAACGGCAATGCGCAGGTGGAGCGTATTGCCGTGCGCAGTCGCCTCCTCCGCGCGCGCGATCGCAGTCGCGATGCCGTCGGGCAGCCGGTCGCGGCGACCGATCACGGTGAGGCGCACGCCGTTCTTGACGAGGCTCTGCACCTCGTTGGCGAGATAGAAGCGCAGCAAGGTCATCAGCGCGCCGACCTCGGTCTTCGGCCGGCGCCAATTGTCGGTGGAGAACGCATAGAGCGTCAGCGTGCCGATGCCCTGCCTGGGCGCGACCTCGACGATGCGGCGGATTGTCTCGACGCCGGCCTCATGGCCGCGCACGCGCGACAGGCCGCGCCGCGTCGCCCATCGTCCGTTGCCGTCCATGATGATGCCGACATGAAGCTTCTCGTTGCGAGAGGTGATGTCGCTTTGCATTGCAAAGTCTCCGGTCAAAAGGGGGCGGATCAGGTCGAGGCGATACCGAGACGGCCGAGCAGTGGCGCTTCGCGGCCGGCGGCCTTGGCGGCGTCGCGCACCAGCCGCTCGAGCACGGCGAGATAGTCGAGGAAGCGGCGGCGGCCGGCCTTGGTCAGGCGGCAAGTGGTGTGCGGGCGATTGCCCTCATAGCCCTTGGTCACCTCGACCAGCCCGGCTTCCTGGAGTACGGCGAGATGCCGGCTGAGATTGCCGTCAGTGAGGCCGCAAAGCTGCTTGAGATCGGCGAAGGCCAGACCCTTCGGATGCGCCATCAGCGAGGTCAGAAGCCCGAGCCTCGCCTTCTCGTGGATGACGCGGTCGAGCCCTTCATAGGAAAAAGGCGCGCTGTCAGTCTTCGACATCATTGTCTCCGGACGCGAAATAAAGAATGCCAGCCATCACCGACTGCCCGATCACGAAAGGCAGCCCCATGGTCCATGGCGATAGCGTGTGGGTTTGGCTCGAAAGCACGACGACCGCGAAGCCGGAAACGAAATACCAGGCGCCGGCCAGTGCCACGGTGCGCGGCAGCGAGCGGACGGAGGCGAAAATGCCGAGCGACACCAGGATCTGCCAGAGGCCCGGCAACAGCCACAGCGTCTCGCTCGCGAACTTCCACATCACCACCGCAAGCAGCACGCCGGCAACGCCGGCTGGCAGAAACTGCTCGACCGCCTGGTGGATCATGGCATCGGCCAGACCCGAATGATGGCGGCGTGAGCGCGCACGCATCTCGATGCCGATCATCAGGCCGGACAGTACGGCGGCGGCGAGCCAGCCGAAGAAGAAACCGAGCGGCTCGCCGGTCGCATCGCCGAGCAGCCAGAATTGCAGGATCGCGGTGAGAAGCGCGATGGCGCCGGTCGCGGCCATCGTGGCCGGGCCGTAACCGCGAAACGCCGTGCCGGCCGCAATCTGGCTGCGGATCGCCACGATATCGGCCAGTGCCTTGTCGAGATCGCGCATCGGCAACGCCAAAACCTCGCTCCGCCCTTGGATCAGGGACCGTCCGCCCCTTACTTTGTATTGCAAAGTATATCGCATCGCAAAGTAATGGCAAGGGCGAAAGTCGCCTCAGGGAGCCCCAGGCTCGAACAGACAACTGCGGGTTGCGCGCCCCCTGCCCCGGCAGTTAAGATGTTTCCAAAGGGGCTCCGGGGGGTAGGTATGTGGCTCAAGTCATTTGTCGTTGCGTCTCTGTTGCAGGTGAGCGTCGCCGGCGTCGCGCACGCGAAGGGGCCGTTCGGCAGCGTCAATGTCGGAAACTGGATCGGTGGCGCCTTCAGCAATGACGAGACGGGCGCCTTCTCGCACTGCGCGGCCACGACGCCCTACGCAAACGGTGTCATCCTCGTCGTGAGCCAAAATGCCGCCGGCACGTGGTCGCTGGCCTTTGCGAGTCCCAGCTACCATTTCAACAAGGGCGAGAGCGCCGCGATCGACGTGACCTTTGACGGGCAGGAGCAGGCCAGGCTGTACGCCACGGCGTATCAGTCCAACATGCTCACGGCCATCATGCCGCTGAACGTCGTGCGCACGTTTCAGAAGGCGAGCCTGATGGTGGCAACAGCCGGCCGCGCCGTTCTGAATTTCGACCTGACCTCGACCGGCCCCGTGATCGCCGCATTGGCCAGTTGCGTGACCAAGGTGAAAGCCGACGGGCTCGACAAGGCCGGCGACTTCACCAAGACCGCCGCAAAGCCCCAGCCTGCGCCGGACAAGCAGGCGCCACCGGCCGGCAGCAAGGCTGCCCGGGCCAAGAGCGGCACCGGCTTCGTGGTCAGCGCCAATGGCCACGTTGTCACCAACAACCATGTGATCGACGGCTGCGTCGGCGACATCAAGGGCAACCTCACCGGCGAGGCCTCGATGGTGCTACGCGTCGTGTCGAGCGATGCGAACAACGACCTGGCTCTGTTGCAAGCGCCGTCGACGACGACATTCAAGGAGTTTGCCCGGATCCGCGACCGCTCGATCCGGTCCGGCGATTCCATCATCGCAATCGGCTTTCCCTACCACGGCCTTCTGACCTCCGATTTCACCGTGACCACCGGCATCGTCAGCTCGCTCAGCGGCATGCGCAACGATTCGCGTTTCCTGCAAATCAGCGCGCCGGTGCAGCCCGGCAATAGCGGCGGGCCACTGTTCGACACCACCGGGCAAATCGTGGGCGTTGTCACCGCGAAGATTCCCGTACTGCGCATCGCCGCCGCGACCGGCAACATTCCCGAGAACATCAACTTCGCCATCAAGACCGGCGCGCTCCGCGATTTCCTCGACAATTCCGTGGTGCCCTACCAGACCGCCGAGCCCAAGGGCGAACTCAAGACCACCGACATCGCCGGCAACGCACGACCCTATACGATGCTGATCTCGTGCAACGCCACCGAGCAGGTTGACGCGAAGCGGTAAGGCGGAGGACAGGGAAATCGCCAATCACTGCTGTCATTCCCCGCGAGAGCGGGGAATCCAGTACGCCGGGGCTTCTCGATTCAAGCGCTATCGTCTCGGAATACTGGATCGCCCGGTCAAGCCGGGCGATGGCACCGCTGGTGCAGGCCGAACGTGCCCCTTACCCGTGGCAGCACGCCCCCTTCGACGCCGGCGGCTCGTACTGGTCGCGCAGGCGGACCCAGTCCATCGGATAGGGCAGGCCATCCTCGTGACGGCCGAGCGGCGTGAGGTCGAGATACTGATAGGCCGCGTTCATCATGTCGAGGCCGCGGGCGAAGCAGGAATAGGTGTGAAAGATCTCGCCGGCCTCATTGCGGAGGAACACGCTGATGCCGGGCAGCTCCGGACCATAGAACGGCGTGGTGCCGAAATTGTACTTCGGCACGCCCTTGTCGATCTCTTCGCGGGTGAACGACACTTCGTAGTCGTGGTTGAAGTCATTGCCGCCCGAGGAGACCCAATCAAACGTCCACCCCATCCGCTTCTTGAACGCCTCCAGCTTTGCACTAGATGCCAGCGAGATCGCGACCGTCGTTGTATCGCGCGCGGCGAGGTGCGGCACCATGCGGTCAAGACCGTCGGCCCAGAACGAGCAGCTCTTGCAAGCGGCGTCCCAATCGGGCGCGAACATCACATGCTGGACGACGAGCTGCGGACGGCCCTTGAAGAGATCGCCGAGCGTCACCTTGCCGTCCGGTCCCTCGAACACATAGGTCTTGTCAACCTTCACCCAGGGCAAGGCGCGGCGTTCCTCGGCGAGGCGTTCGCGGGCCTGGGAAAGCTCCTTCTCATGCGCCAGATGGGCCTTGCGGGCCGCGATCCACTGCTCGCGCGAGACGATCTGATGTTGCGGCATGGCGTCCTCCATGAGGTCAGGCGACGAAGGCATCGAGTTTGTCGAGGAACGAGGTCCAGCCACGCTGGTGGTTGTCGCGGGCAGCCTCGTCGACAAACTGGGCGTGGTGGAAAACCATCAGCGTGCCGGCGCTGTCAGGTTTCAGCGTGACGGTCACCAGCGATTCGCGTTCCGGCGTCGAGTGCCACGCCCAGGTGAAGACCAGGCGTTCGTTCGGCACGACCTCACGATAGGTGCCGCCGGCCTCGAAATATTCGCCGTCGTCACGGGTGAAGCTGATGCGGTAGCGGCCGCCGGTGCGGACGTCGAGCTCGGCGTTCAGCGTCGCCGGTTTCATGTTCGGCGGCCCGAACCACTGCATCAGCTGCGCGGCTTGCGTCCAGGCGGCGTAGACTTTTTCCGGCCGCGCGCGGAGCCGGCGCGTGAGCGTGAGGCTTGGCCGTTCTGTTGGCTGCTCGGCACTGCGGGGATCGGTGTTGACGGCTGCGTTGGCCATGTCTCTTCCTCCACAAAGGCGGCGAGGCGATCGAATGTCTCGGACCAGAACTGCGCGTAGCGATTGAGCCAGTTCATCGCCTGTTCCATCGGCTGCGCGGTGAGCCGGCAGGAGACCGTGCGCCCGGTCTTCTCCCGCACGATCAGGCCTGCATCGCTGAGCACGTCGAGATGCTTCATGATCGCCGGCAGCGAGACCGGAAACGGCGCCGCAAGTTCGCTCACGGACAGGCTGTCCTGCTCGCCGAGGCGAGCCAACAATGCACGCCGCGTTGGATCGGACAGCGCCGCAAAGGTTCGGTCGAGCGCCTCATCCTGATACTTAACCATATGGTTTAGTATAGATGCGAACGACGGCGCGTCAAGCAGGAACCCGCCTGCGCGGGCCTGCACGACGACGTGATCGCGACCCAGGCCCGATCGTCAGTGCTGTGAAGGTGGCGCGGCTAGTAGGGCGCGACGGGCCGGGTGCGTCGGCGCGGCTGCGGCTGACGCTGCGGCGCCTGGCCATAGGCCGTCAGCGGATTGGGTCCGCAATACAGCAGACGGCCGGACACGCTGGCTTGGCATTGCTCATAGGTGCTGTAGGCGCATTCGCCGGGATAATCGTATTCCCCGCCCTGCGCACACCAGGGATAGTCGCGCGCCGCGGCAGGCATGACGGTGACGACGCCGGCAAGGACCGTCGCGCCCAGCGTCAGCAACGCCAATTGCGTCTTGCGCATGATCCCAACTCCTCTCTTGGTGGCGCGAGATACGGCGCCATCTATCATCAGGTTTCGCCGCGGCGTTTTATTCCAGATCAACGAGCCGACGCACGAAAGAAAAAAGCCCTGCCTGATGGCAGGGCTCCATCCCCGGTCATCACAACATCGCTACTCGACTTTCAGGCCGGCGAACTCGACCACCTTCTTCCACTTGGCGGTCTCGGCCTCGATCTCCTGGCCGAACGCTTCCGGCGTCTGCACCAGCGGATCGCCGCCGAGCTCGACCAGGCGCTTGGTCATGTCGGGCTCCTTCATGAGCGCGTTGATCTCGGTGTTGAGCTTGGCGATCAGGTCCTTGGGCATGTTCTTCGGCGCGCCCATGCCGAACAGCGCGCTCGCCTCGTAGTCCTTCACGGTCTCGCCGATCGCAGGCACGTCGGGCAGTTGCGGCGAGCGCTGCGCGGTGGTGACGCCGAGCGCGCGCAGCGAGCCGGAGCGGATGTGCTGGATGATCGAGGGCATGTTGTCGAAGATCACCTGCACCTGGCCGCCGAGCATGTCGGTGATCGCGGGCGCAGCGCCGCGATAGGGCACATGCTGCATCTTGCAGCCGGTCATCGCCATGAACATCTCGCCGGACAGATGCACCGAGGTGCCGTTGCCGGAGGAAGCCATGTTCACCTTGCCGGGATTGGCCTTCACGTATTCGATGAATTCAGGAACGGTCTTGGCCGGCACGTCCTTGTTGACGGTCATCACGTTCGGCACGCGCTGGAACGAGGCGATCGGCGCAATGTCGCGGACGAAGTTGAACTTGAGGTTGGCGTACAGCGTGGCGTTGATGTAGTTGGCCGGATTGACCAGCAGCACGGTGTAGCCGTCGGGCTCGGCGTTGATGACGGATTCGGTGCCGATATTGTTGCCGGCGCCCGGCTTGTTCTCGATCACGAATTGCTGGCCGAACTTTTCCGACAGCCGCTGGCCGATCAACCGGGCCAGAATGTCGGTGGCGCCGCCCGGCGGATAGCCGACCACGAACTTCACGGGACGGGACGGATAGTCGGCGGCAAAGGCTTTCGACAGCGGGCTGGCTGCAAGAGGCGTGGCGGCAAGCAGGCCCAGCGCGTTACGGCGAGTGATCATCTCAAGGGTTCTCCCAGGTGTTGTTCTTGAAGGCCAGATATCTTGAAAGTGGCGTCGTTGCGGTTGTAACAAAGCTTGTCGCAGGCGGATAGTGCGCGGCGCGCATCACGACGAAAGGATAAGGCATGCCGGTCAAGGTCGAAGCTCTCGATCATCTCGTGATCAACGTCGCCGATGTCGCTGTGACCGCCGAGTGGTACCGCAAGATTCTCGGCATGGAAGTCAAGGTGTTCGACCCCGGTGGCGGCAAAGCGCCGCGGACTTCCCTTCAGTTCGGTAACCAGAAGATCAACGTCCGGCCGCGCGATGCCGACAAGGTGGAGTGGTTCACCGCGAACCAGGCGACCGCCGGCAGCGAGGATCTGTGCTTCCTGACCTCGGCTGCGCCCGACGAGGTGGTGGCGCATTTGAAGGCACATGGCGTCGCGATCGAGGAAGGCCCGGTTCCCAAGCAGGGCGCCCGCGGCACGCTGCGCTCGGTCTATTGCCGGGACCCGGATGGGAGCTTGATCGAGATCTCGTCATACGAGGACGGTGGCCGGTAGGGCCCTGCTGCCCGTCCCGGACACCGTCATTGCGAGCGAAGCGAAGCAATCCAGAATCGCTTCCGCGGAGGGACGCTGGATTGCTTCGTCGCAAGGGCTCCTCACAATGACGGCGGAGAGACCGCCCTCCCCGATTTGCTCCCCGCGTCATCCGATGGCAGGAAGACGCAATCATCAAAAGGCCGCCGCACGCAAGATGCAGGCTGCACGGGGAGGATTCATGTCTATTCAACAGAGTGCAGCCGGAATCGTGGGCCCATTCGACGGGCTCGACGTGCCATGGCTGTTGAAGATGCGCGCCGAGGTGCGCCGTGATCATCCGTTCCTGATCTGGGCGCCGTTCGACGCGCCGGCGCGGCGCTGGAGCTATGGCGCATTTCACGCGCGGGTCGGCGCGCTGGCGGCGGGGCTGGTCAAACGCGGCGTGAAGCCGGGCGAATATGTGCTCATTCATCTCGACAATTGCATCGAGGCACTGCTGGCCTGGTTTGCCTGCGTCGAGCTGGGCGCCATCGCTGTTACCACCAACACCCGCTCGGCGCCTGCCGAGATCGAATATTTCGCCGATCATTGCGGCGCGGTCGCTGCGATCACGCAGCCGGCCTATGCGGAGATCGTCGCGCAGAACTGCCGCAACATCCGCTGGATGGCGGTGACGTCGCATGATGCCGGTGCGGCACCTGCGCAAGCCGTGGCGCGCGGCGACAGTTTTGAATCGCTGTTCGCCGACAGCGCCGATCGTCCCAAACGCGCGACCGATCCGCTGGCGCCGTGCAGCGTGCAGTACACGTCGGGCACGACATCGCGGCCGAAGGCGGTGCTGTGGACCCATGCCAACGCGCTGTGGGGCGCCAAAATCAATGCCGCGCATGAGGACCTTCATGCAAGCGATGTGCACCAGACCTATCTGCCGCTGTTCCACACCAATGCCCTCGCCTACTCGATGCTGGCAGCGCTGTGGGTCGGGGCGACCTGCGTGATCCAGCCGCGCTTCTCCGCGAGCCGGTTCTGGGGCGTGGCGCGCGAGCACGGCTCGACCTGGACCTCGACCATCCCGTTCTGCATGAAGGCGCTGCTCGAACAGGAGATTCCGAAGGATCACAAATTCCGCCTGTGGGGCACCGCGATCAACGAGCCGCCCGCCTTCGCTGCGTTCGGCGTCAAGATGATCGGCTGGTGGGGCATGACCGAGACCATCACCCATGGCATCGTCGGCGAGGTCGACCAGCCCAACATCCCGATGTCGATCGGCCGCGCCGCGCCGGAATATGTCATCCGCATCACCGACGATGACGGGCGGCCGACCGAAATCGGCGACACCGGCAATCTCGCGATCAAGGGCATCCCCGGCCTGTCGCTGTTCGCCGAATATCTGCACAACGAGAAAGCCACGCGCGAGAGTTTTGACGAGCACGGCTTCTTCCTCACCGGCGACCGCGTCGAGCGTCTGGAAAACGGCTTCATCAGGTTCGGCGACCGCGCCAAGGACATGCTGAAAGTCGGCGGCGAGAACGTCGCGGCCTCCGAGATCGAGCAGGTGATTGCGCTCGTGCCCGGCGTGCGCGAGGCGGCGGTTGTGGCCAAGAAGCATCCGATGCTGGACGAAGTGCCTGTCGTCTTCATCATCCCGCATGGCGGGGTCGCGGGCGCTGCGCCCGACCTGCATGACAGCGTGATGGCCGCCTGCCGCAAGGGCCTTGCCGACTTCAAGGTGCCGCGCGAGATCAGGCTCGTCGACGACATGCCGCGCTCGACGCTGGAGAAGGTGGCGAAGGCGGAGCTCAGGAAGATGGTGGGGTGAGTTCGCAGGGTGGGTTAGCCGAAGGCGTAACCCACCACCCTACGGCATCTCGCCTAGAATGATCCTAGCGCCACCGGGCGGAACGCCTGCAGCAGCTGCTGATCCAGCTTGCCGCCCATGCCTTCCATCATCGTGAAGGCGCGTGAATGGGTGAAGGGCATGCGATAGGCGCGCTTCTCCACCAGGGCGGCGTAGATGTCGACGATGGTCGTCAGACGCACGATGTCGCTGATCTGGTTCGACGACAGGCCATTGGGATAGCCGGAGCCGTCGAGGAATTCGTGGTGATGCAGCACGACGTCGAGCATCTCCGGCGGGAAGCCGCCCTGGGCTGCGAGCGCATCATAGCCGCGGCGCGGATGCTGGCGGACTTCGGCCATCTCCTCGTCGTTGAGCTTGCCGGGCTTGTCGAGCAGCACGGAGGGAACGAAGGCCTTGCCGACGTCGTGCAGCAGTGCGGCGCGGGTCAGGCGGCGCTGGTCGTCCTCGCGCATGCCGAGGTGCTGCGCGAAGGCAACCGCAAAACCGGTGACGAACAGACAGTGGCGATAGCTGCCGACATGGTGGCAGCCGACCGTGGTGAGCCATTCGCGCAGCGAGGAGTGCTTGATCGCCTTCAGGATCTTGCTCTCGGCGGCGATGACGTCGTCGAAGGTCAGGGGCACGCCGAGCGGCAGCTTCTCGAACATCTTTGCCAGCACCGCATGCGCCGCCTCGACGCCGCGGTTGAGCGTCTTGCCGCGATCGGTCGCGTCATAGGTGGCGGTGTCGGGAAACGCGGCGCGGATGCGCTGCAGGATGGCGTCGGGCTGGAGCGGGCGCGAGATCGTGTCGGTGGCGCCCAGCGCCCAGGCCTGCATGGTGCCGTGATGCAGGGCATCGGCAAGCACGAACAGCCGCGGCATCGAATGGTAGGCATCGCCGCGCAGCTTGTTGCGCACGCGCTGTACGCTCTCGGGCGAGCGCAGATTGATGTCGACGACGAGACCGGAGAGATCGCGCGAGGGCTGCTCGGGAATCTCCTGCGTCGTTACCGTCGAGACCTCGCCGACCGCCTTCAGGATGCTGGCAAGCTCGGTGCTCGCATCGCTCCGGTCGGAGGCGAGCAGAAGCCGGCGTTTGGCGGCGGATTTGGCTGGCGCGTTCATGGCTTCCCCAAAAGCACGGGACTGGATTTGGCGTCAGCCTAAGCCGGATCAGGTTCTCTGGCCCTTAAGAGGCGTGCTCAACCGAACCCTGACGGATTGGGTGCAATTTTAGGGATTTCGGGTTCCTTGGCGGGAACTGTAGATGCGTGAAACAACCCCATGCACAGTAGAGATAGCGTTGAAAATAAACGGGATTTTTTGGGTTCCCTCCCGCCCAGCCCTCAGCTGTCGTCGCCCGGCTTGACCGGGCGACCCAGTACGCCGAGACGTCTGCGATTCACCGAGAAGCCGCGGCGTACTGGATTCCCCGCCTTCACGGGGAATGACAGCGAGCTTGTGGAAGTGCCCTCCAAAACAAATCCGCCGGAGGCTCACCTCCGGCGGATTGTCTCAAGCAGCTTGCAGCCGGCCTATGCCTTCATCGCACCCTTCACGGCCTCGGCCGTGATCGGCAGGGCCCGGACGCGGGCGCCTGAGGCGTTGAAGATGGCGTTGCCGATGGCCGGGGCGACCACCGTCACCGCGGGCTCGCCGACGCCGGTGGCCTTCTCGCCGTTGGCGATCACGGCGACTGCGACCTCGGGCATCTGGCTCATGCGCAAGGGCGTGTAGCTGTCGAAATTGGTCTGCTCGATGCCACCGTCCCTCAGCGTCGCCTTCTCGTACATCGCCAGCGACAGGCCCCACAGCGCCGCGCCCTCGACCTGGGCGCGGATGTTGTCGGGATGCACCTGCGTGCCAACATCGGTTGCGACCGTGAGCTTCTTCACGGTCACCTCGCCCGATGCGGCCACCGCGACATGGGCGACACAGGCCGTCCAGCTCGCGGTTGCGCGCTCCTGCGAGGAAACGCAGGCCACGCCCATGCCTTCTCCCTTGGGGAGTTGCTTGGTGCCGTAGCCAGACAAGCCCATCGCGGCGAGCAGCGTGTTGCGCAAGCGCTGCGCGCCGCCGTCGTTCTTGCCCTTGCCGTCGAGCAGCGCGATGCGGAACAGCGCAGGGTCCTTGCCGGTCGCAGCCGCGATCTCGTCGATCATGCTTTCGACCGCCCAGAAGGTCCAGCCGGGCGCCACCGAGCGAAGCTGCCCGGACGGCGTGGCATTGTGCGCGAGCTCGTTCTTGATCGCGCGCACATGATGGTTGGGCACGGTGTAGAAGAAGTCGGCACCGTTCACCGTGAAGGAATCAAGCGGACCCTTCTTGTCGACCGAGGGCGTGAGGAAATCGGGGATTCCCCAGCGCGCGGTCGGCCAGGCCGAGACCACGTCGTGGCTGAGCGCTGTGAGCTTGCCGTCGCCGTCAACGCCGGCCTTCACTTTCTGGTAGGTGAGCGGACGCGAGAAATCCATCGTCATGTCGTTCTCGCGCGAGTAGATCACCTTCACCGGCTTGCCGACCGCCTTCGCCGCCTGCACGGCGGGGACCATCATGTCGGCATCGAGCCGCCGGCCGAAGCCGCCGCCGAGCCAATGCTGGTGCATGACCACGAACTTCGGATCGATCCCGGCCGCCCCCGCCGCAATCGCGCCGGAGCGCGTCGCGAACTGGTTGCCGGAATAGATGTGCAGGATCTCGCCCTTGAACTCCGCGGTGGCGTTCATCGGCTCGAGCGGTGCGTGGATGTTGATGCTGGTGGTGTACTCGGCTTCGACCACCTTGGCCGCCGAGCCGAAGGCGGCTGCGGGATCGCCGTCCTTGACAAAGAACTGGCCGGAATCCTCCAGCTTCTGAAGCCGCTTGGCTTCATCGAGCAGCGACTGGCTCGACAGTTTTGCGTTCGGACCGCCGTCATAGGCGATCTTCAGCGCGTCCGCCGCCTTGCGTGCATTGGCATAGGTGCCGGCCACCGCGACGACCCAGCCCGAGGTGGTTCCGGTCTTGTCGTCGAGGATCACGGCCTTGATGAAGCCCGGTACCTTTTTGGCTTCGCTGTCGTCGACCGATTTCACCGTCGCGCCGAAGCGCACCGGCGGGGTCACCACCTTGCCGTAGGCCATGCCGGGCAGCATCACGTCGATGCCGTACTTGGCCGTGCCGTTGGTCTTGGAGGGGATGTCGAGCTGCGGCACCGACACGCCGATCATGGTGTATTGATCCGGCGTCTTCAGCTTGATCGCCTTGAGCTCATCAGGCGTGAAGGTCCTGGTCGCCTTGCCGCTCTTGACGATGTCGGCAAACGACATCTGCTTCTTCGATTTCGGATGCGAGACCATGGAGTCGCGCACGACGAGCTGGTCCTTGAAATAGGGCGGCAGGCCCATGGCTGCGGCGGCGGCCTCCGTCAGCGCGATCCGGCCGGCAGCACCCGCGCGGCTCATCGCCTCGAAGTTCATCATGGTCGACCAGCTTCCGCCGGTGATCTGCGCGCCCAGCACGGGATCGTTGAACCTCGGGTCGTTGGAGGCAAGGTTGACCCGCATGTCGCTCCATTTGGCGCCGAGCTCTTCGCAGACGATCTGCGCCATGGTGGAGGCGATGTGCTGGCCCATATCGGCCTTGCCGCAGGTCACGGTAACGAGACCGTCAGGCGAAATCGCATACCACACGCTCGGCTCGAAGTTGGAAGGCGCAGCAAGCGCTTCACCGATGCCGGGCACGCCGGCATAGCCGAGCACGAGGCCGGCGGCAGCGGTGCCGACGAGGAAGGAACGGCGGCTGAGATCGGTCGCCTCGGGGCTCACGTTCTTGATGTGCTTATTCATGTGGGCCTCCGCTCATTGCCGGAGGCGGATGCGGTGCGCATCTCGGATGCGGCGCGCATGATCGCCTTCTGGATCCGCGAATAGGTCATGCAGCGGCAGAGATTGCCGTCCATATGCGCGACGACCTCGTCCTTGGTCGGGTTGGAATTCTTCGCGAGCAACGACGCCGCCTGCATGATCTGTCCGGACTGGCAGTAGCCGCATTGCGGAACCTGCTCGGCGATCCATGCCTTCTGCAAGGGATGATCGCCCTTGGCGGAGAGGCCTTCGATGGTGGTGATCTTCTTGCCGGCGACATCGCCGACCATGGTCTGGCACGAGCGCACGGCTTCGCCGTTGACGTGCACGGTGCAGGCACCACACAGCCCGGCACCGCAGCCGAACTTGGTACCGGTCATCTGCAATTGCTCGCGGATCGCCCAGAGGAGCGGCGTGTCGTTCGCCGCATCCACGGACAGACTCCGCCCGTTGATGGTGAGAGTTGGCATAGGCGTCTTCCCCTGCCGGTGCATGAAGCCGCTTACGGCGGCAACTTGTGTTGGCGGACGCCCACCGAGCTGGCGCCGGCCTTGGCGCCAAGAATGATCGCGTTCAGCCGCGGAGGCAAATGCAATTTGGAATCGGTCGAAACCACTCGGCGTCTGGATGTTGTGCGTTGCGAGAACGGAACTGATGCAGCGACTGGACGCAAACAAAGAGCGTGTCAGACATGCATGTCATCGCGGCACGACGGTTTCCTCCAAGTAACTTGGCGGGCTAGGATGCGCGAGGAAACAAGACAAACAACAAGGGTGGGCGGAATGCCGAAGATCAATCGGAACGGCGTCGGGATCTATTACGAAGTTCACGGCAACGGTCCGCCATTGCTGCTGACCCACGGCTACTCATCGACCTCGGCGATGTGGCACGGGCAGGTCGATGCGCTCGCAAAGGACCACAAGCTGATCCTGTGGGACATGCGCGGCCACGGCCAGTCCGACTATCCCGATGATCCCACGGCCTACAGCGAAGCGCTGACCGTCGGCGACATCGCGGCGATCCTCGATGCTGTCGGCGCCGAACGGGCCATCATCGGCGGCCTCTCGCTCGGCGGCTACATGTCGCTCGCTTTCTATCGCGCGTATCCGCATCGCGCCCGCGCACCTTTGATCATCGACACCGGCCCCGGCTTCAAGAAGGACGATGCGCGCGAAGCCTGGAACGCACGCGCGCTCGGCACCGCCGACAAGCTCGACCGGGAGGGATTGGCGATGCTGAAATCCGCAACGCGCGAGCGCGCCACCGCCAGCCATCGCAACGCCAAGGGGCTGGCGCTTGCGGCACGCGGCATGATGACCCAGCGCGACGCGCGCGTGATCGAGCTGCTCCCCGACATCAAGGTGCCCAGCCTGATCGTGGTCGGCGCCGACGACACCCCGTTCCTCGCCGCGTCCGACTACATGGCCGCAAAGATCCCCGGCGCACAAAAAATCGTGATCCCCGCGGCCGGACACGCCGTCAACATCGACCAGCCCCAGGCTTTTGTTGACGCGGTGCTGCCTTTCCTGAAGAACTTGCCGGGATAAGCTGGCCAGAGGGATTTTCCGGCAATGAAGCGAGCGATGTTGGCTGCGGGCGCCGTGTTGCTATCGATGTCTGCCTCAGCGCAGGCCGAGCCGTTCGGCACCATGCCGCCGCGCCAGCCCTTCGTCACGACATTGTCGAACAATAGTCCGCTCGCCTTCGGCATGGACGCCGAGCAAACGGCGCGCGCGCTGGGGCAGCCTCTGCAATATGTGCGGGGACGACCCGGCAACGAGATCTACCTCGCGCTTCGCAACCTCGGCGGCAGCGGACTGATCCCCTACCGCCACCGCCTGTTCCTGCAATTCCGCCACGGACGGCTGGCGGGATGGAAGGAGGATTTTGGCGAGAACTGGATGTGGGAGTGAGCGCGGCCGCGCATCACGCAGGCCAATCGCATATGGCGGCAACGCCGTTGTCCGCTGAAGTTGCGACAGCGTCATGGCCGGGCTTGTCCCGGCCATCCACGTTCTTCTAAGGCGGAAGCAAAGACGTGGATGCCCGGGACAAGCCCGGGCATGACGAGTTTGTGGAACGAGTGAACGACCAATAGCCAAAAAGGACAACCCGCGTGGGACAAGACCTCAAATTGACCGCCTCCGACAATTTCCAGCTCGGCGCCTATCGCGCTGATCCCGCCGGCAGCCCGAAGGGCGCGGTGGTGGTGATCCAGGAAATTTTCGGGGTCAATCATCACATCCGCTCGGTCTGCGATCGGCTGGCCGGGGAAGGCTATGTCGCGATCGCGCCGTCGATCTTCGACCGTACCTCTCCCAACTTCCAGTCGGGCTACACCCCCGACGAGATCGCCGAGGCGCGCAAGTTCGTCGCCAGTCCGGATTGGGATGCGATGTTACGCGACACGCAGGCCGCGATCGATGCCGTGAAGACGATCGGTCCGGTCGGCATCATCGGCTTTTGTCTGGGCGGCAGCATCGCCTTCGTCGCGGCGACGCGATTGACCGGCCTGAAGGCCGCGATCGGCTATTACGGCGGCGCCGTCGTGCGCTTTGCCGACGAGACGCCGAAGGTGCCGACGCAACTGCATTTCGGCGAGAAGGACGCCGGCATTCCCCTGACCGACGTCGGGACCGTCAAGGCAAAGCGGCCGGATGTCGAGGTCTTCATCTATCCCGGCGCGCAGCACGGCTTTCATTGCGACGAGCGGCCGAGCTACGACAAGGCGAGCTCGGAGATCGCCTGGCCGCGCAGTCTGGAATTTTTCGCGAAGCATTTGACGTAACGCGAGAGCGGGAATCGGGTGGCTGCCTCCCGACGCACGGCGATAGAGCTGGCTGTCCAAGCCAATTCACGCCGGGAGAACGCCATGCAGCAGGCCAATACGAACATCGACATTCGCAATCCCTTCGGCACGATGGACGTCCCCGAGCCGAACGATCACGACGTCAAGGACTATGCCGCAACCGCCGCACTTGCCGGCGATGCCGCCGACGTCAATGCGGAGCATTGGGCGGACCTCCCTGCGCGCGCCGATCCGCTCGAGGGCATCTGGGCGAGCCGCTGGAATGGCGGCGCCGATCCGACCATTGCGGGTGATACGCCGGAGACATGGAAGCAGGGGCGCGCGGAAGTTCGCGTCGTGGGGAACCGGATCTATCTGCGTTTCGACTGGGACCATGGCCGCCGGCACGGACTGATCGATGCCGCGTGCGAGGGCGCGCGCCTGCTCGGGAAATACATCAACCTGACCAACCCGGCGATCATGCGGCCATGGGTCGGTTGCGTGGTCGATGCGGCGCGCATCGATGGATGTTTTCCGAACGGACGGCTGGATTTCAGAAGGTGAGCTAGAACCAGCGCTCGCCGACGAACACGGTGTCACCAGGCGCAAGCGGCGTGCCGAGCGGTACGATGGCGCGCATCGAGCCGCCGTTCTCGGTGTGCGTGATGGTGACCACGTCGCGCTTGGCGCGGGGCGAGAAGCCGCCGGCGATCGCGACCGCGCTTTCGACGGTCATGTTCGGCACGTAAGGATATTGGCCCGGCGCTGAGACTTCGCCGAGAATGAAGAACGGGCGGTAGGTGTCGATCTCGACGGCGACCGAGGGCTCGCGGATATAGCCGTTGCGCAGGCGCGCGGCGATTTCGCCGGCAAGGCCCGCGGTGGTGCGGCCGCGCGCGGGAACTGCGCCGATCAGCGGCATGGTGATGGAGCCGCCGGCGTCGATGGCGTAGCTGTTGGTGAGACCTTCCTGGCCATAGACCACGACGCGCAGCTTGTCGCCGGCGTCGAGATGATAGGAGGCGTCGTAGCGCATGGGCGCCGCCATCGGCGCGGCATAACCGACCGGCATGGGCGCAGGTGAAGAGGCAAAGGAATTGCTGAGCGCGGCGATGGCGCCGCCGCCGCTGTTGGCAACGACGACCGGTTGCGGAGCGCTATAGGGCTGGCCATAGGCCATGCCGTCGAGATCGGGGCGCGGCTGCACATAGGCGACGGGGCCGGCGGTCTGCATGCAGCCGCCAAGGCTCAGCGCGGCGGACGCTGCCAGGACCACTGCCGAGATCGACGATCGAAACGCGCGTGCAACTGGCACCGGACCTATCCCTCGAAACGAGACAGCTTCAGTGATGCACTGGTTATGGTTAATAAAGCGTTGAGGGGGGCGGCTGTGGAACGACGCCGCGCTTTACGAGCGCGGTGCGCCCCCTCTCCCGCCTGCGGGAGAGGGTTGGGGAGAGGGTATCTCCACGACGGGACAATCCCCCAGAGGAAAGAACCCTCACCCGCCGCGCTCTTCGAGCGCGCCGACCTCTCCCGCAAGCGGGAGAGGTGCACCACCTTCGTGGTTGGCTTACGCACTCACACCCACGCCGATGGGACAAGACACGCCGGTGCCGCCGAGGCCGCAATAGCCGGCGGGGTTCTTCGCCAGATATTGCTGATGGTAGTCCTCGGCAAAATAGAATTCGCCGGCAGGCGCAATCTCGGTGGTGATGGCACCGAGGCCTTTGGCCGCGAGCGCCTTCTGATAGAGCGCCTTCGACTCATCAGCCGCATTCTTCTGCGCATCCGAGGTCGTGTAGATCGCGCTTCGGTACTGCGTGCCGACGTCGTTGCCCTGACGCATGCCCTGCGTCGGGTTGTGGCTCTCCCAGAACGTCTTCAGGAGCTTCTCGTAAGAGATCTTCTTCGGATCGAACACGACCAGCACCACTTCGGTGTGGCCCGTGCGTCCCGAGCAGGTCTCTTCATAGGTCGGGTTCGGCGTGTGGCCGCCGGCGTAGCCGACCGCGGTGGTGTAAATGCCGTCGCCGAGCTCCCAGAACTTTCGCTCGGCGCCCCAGAAGCAGCCGAGCCCGAACACGGCCTGCTCGAGGCCGGCGGGATAAGGCTTTTGCAGCTTGCTGCCGTTGACGAAATGGATGGTCGCGGTCGGGATGGCTTGCGCACGGCCGGGCAGCGCTTCAGCTGCGCTCGGCAATGCGGTGGTCTTGCGCATGAACAGCATGATCGGATCTCCGCAACGAGCTGTGCGTCGCCTGGGCCAAGTGCTCAGGCGGCGTGCTCGCGATCAGGTGGGAATATAGGTCTTTACGCGCGAAGGGGCAGCCTTGTTACGGCGCCGCATGCGCGAAAGCTCGGTCCCGGCGGGAACTGAAGATCAATCCCGGGAATAGCCGATCAGCGGCCGGCGCGGGCGGAACAGGATCATCAGCAGGATGCCGAGAAGGCCGAGCACGGCAAAAACCGGCTGGTCCAGCACCAGGCGGATCACCGAGGTCCAGAGCCAGGGCGCCTTGGCCTCGACCCAGGTTCGGAATGCCGTCTGGCTGGTCTGATTGATGTCGTTCCAGAACTGGCCGAACCGGGTGAACTTCAGGGTCTGGTCGGCCACCCAGCGGGCACCGTCATAGACCATGAAGATGAACCCGCCGGCGAGCAGCAACAGCCCAATCAGTCGAAAAAAGCCGCGGATCATGCCCCACCTTATACGCTCGTCCGATCGGACGACGTCAGAAAACGCCGCCAGCCAATAGCCGCAAGGCGGCAGAAATTCAACCTCTTCAGGGCGTTACGGCACCGATCCAGCCCGCCTGGGGCCGGTTTTCCAGCCCGGAAAGCGTTGACGGTGCCACAGACCCTCTCTATAAGGGCGCCAACTGGCGGTGGGCGCAATCCTGCCGCCGCTGTTCTTTGAGCAGTTGCAGGCTCCTTTGGGCTTTTGGGCCCTTCGAGGCCTCATGTTCCGGGAACAGCCTAGCAACCGAACACCCTAAATCCGAGCGTCGATTCCGCGGTCAAGCAAGCCGGCGCTACCCGACCCAGACGCGACCGGTACCCGCAAAGGATATTGAGACCATGGCCAATACCACTTCCGCCAAGAAAGCGACGCGCAAGATCGCCCGCCGCACCGCCGTCAACAAGTCGCGCCGCACCCAGATGCGCGGCGCCGTGCGCAACGTCGAGGAAGCCATCAAGACCGGCGACCGCGCCGCCGCCGTCCAGGCGCTGGCGAACGCCGAGCCCGCCTTGATGCGCGCCGCCCAGCGCAACATCATTCACAAAAACAACGCCAGCCGCAAAGTCTCGCGGCTCACCGCGCAGATCGCCAAGCTCGCCAAGTAAGTCCGCGGCGCAGAGTTCGCCAAGCGATTTGGTTGAGATCATCTGAACGGTCGATCCGATCGACATCGCGCTCGTCAATCAGCCCGGCCTCGCGCCGGGCTTTTTGTTGCCTGTCATATTCACGCAAGCGGTCATGCAGCTCGCAATCTTCGATTGGAAGATTTGCGTCGTCCGCACTATGATGCGTTCCGTAGTTTTACTTGCGCGCGATTTTGCAACAGCGGAAACTTTCACTGCGCTGCGAAAAACCCCTGCGGCGCGGGCGCAAGTTGAATTTGTGCGCGCGCGAGTTCTGCACACCGTAGTTTCACCGGAACGCTCGCGAGGTGGAGTTACCCTGTGAAACGAGACTCAAAAAACGATGTCTCGCGAACAACTTATCGACATAGCATCGACAAGCATTTGGAAAATTCGATCGCGCGTCGCGCGCGTGACGCTTTTGTAAAAAATTTTTGGCAGCGGCGGAGAATTGTCACACGACGCGCCGCATTTTCGAATCTGTGCACGAATCCAAAAACTTGGTCGCAAGCCTGTGAACAACTCGCGCGCGGCGTTAACGCTGGTCAAGTTTTTAAACGCCTCAACTCTGAATCAATTTCGTTGCGAGTCTTTCCGCTTGGTGTATTCCTTAGGTCGTCCGCAGCGCCCACGATCTTGAGACCAGCGCGGTTTTAGAAACGGGGCGAGCGTGCAAATCGGCGGCGGTGTGCACGTTGGCGACGCTTCAACAAGCGATTGTCGGTTCAAAACCCACAGCAATGTGGGAACGGTAGCTTTTTGTCTGAATGTCTCCAAGCGGGATCTTATGCATCCCGCTCGCGCCAAGCGCAAATGAGGGACATCTTTCAGCTACCCCGACACGCGTGATTGGCGAAGCCGAGCGGACAAACAGTGCAGACGGGCAAGACATCCGCGACAGGATTACGACGCGGTTGTCTCTTACGCAGGACCTTGCCGTGAGCGATCACGGCAGGACGGGGAGGTATCATGTCCTACGGATTCAACGCGGTATTGACACAAATTCCATCGTTCGACGATGCCGTCTCCGATCCGTCCTGTGCTCAACCTCCGATCTGCGGGGACGCGTCGAGTACGCGCTGACCTCGCGAACCATCCATCCCGGACATCGCTGATCTGACCCGCGGCGGCTTTCGCCGAACGGTCGAGCCATGCCTGAAGATGGACTCGCTTGAGGTCGCGCCATGTTGGGGATTCCGGCAGGAACCCTGCATGGCGCTCACAACGCAACCAAATCTCTCAAGAGAAGTTTTTAGTGATGAACACATCGGAACAGGATCGCTGGTCACGCGTGAAGGGTCGGCTGCGCTCGAGCGTTGGCGAAGACGTCTATACGAGCTGGTTTGCGCGCATGGACCTGGAAGGCGTGCAGGAGGAGAGCGTGCGGCTCTCGGTTCCCACCCGCTTCCTGAAGAGCTGGATCCAGGCCCATTACGCCGAGCGCGTGCTGTCGTGCTGGCAGGCCGAGATGCCCGAAGTGCATCGCATCGATCTCACCGTCCGTTCCGCTGTGCGCCCGGTCGTGCAGCCGAAGGAGGCGCCGGCACCGGTCGAGGTGCGTCGTGCGCCCGCTGCCGAGCTGCGCTCGACCGCGACCGCGCCGGTCTCGGCCAATCATGATGCGCTCGGCGGCTCGCCGCTCGATCCGCGCCTGACCTTTGCGAGCTTCGTCGTCGGCCGCTCCAACACGCTGGCCCATGCGGCGGCGCGCCAGGTTGCCGAAGGACGCCGCGGCGACCCCGTGATGTTCAATCCGCTCTACATCCATGCCGGCGTCGGCCTCGGCAAGACGCATCTGTTGCAGGCGGTGACCTGGGCCGGCAATTCCGGCAACGAGCGCAAGGTGCTCTATCTCACGGCTGAAAAATTCATGTACGGCTTCGTCGCCGCACTGAAGACGCAGACGGCGCTCGCCTTCAAGGAAGCGCTGCGCGGCATCGACGTGCTTGTTATCGACGATCTCCAGTTCCTGCAGGGCAAGTCGACCCAGGCTGAGTTCTGTCACACGCTGAACGCGCTGATCGACGCCGGCCGCCAGGTCGTGATCGCGGCCGACCGTCCGCCGTCCGACCTCGAAAGCCTCGACGATCGCGTCCGCTCGCGGCTAGCCGGCGGCCTCGTGGTCGAGATGGGTTCGCTCGGCGAAGAGCTGCGCCACGGCATCCTGAAGTCGCGCGTCGCGGCGGCCCGCGCCCACCATGCGACGTTCGAGGTGCCTGAGGAGGTGCTGACCTATCTGGCCCGCGCCATCACCCATAACGGCCGGGATCTCGAAGGCGCGATCAACCGCCTGCTGGCGCACTCGAAGCTCAACAACCGGCCGGTGACGCTGGAGATGGCGGAGCACGAGGTGCGCGACCTGATCCGGCCGCAGGAGCCGAAGCGGATCAAGATCGAAGACATCCAGCGCGTGGTGGCGCGGCAGTATAATGTCAGCCGCTCCGACCTGCTGTCGTCGCGCCGCACCGCCAACGTGGTCCGCCCGCGCCAGGTGGCGATGTACCTCGCCAAGACGCTGACCCTGCGCTCGCTGCCCGAGATCGGCCGCCGCTTCGGCGGACGCGACCACACCACGGTGCTGCACGCGGTGCGCAAGATCGAGGCGCTGGTCTCCAAGGACACCACGCTGTCGGAAGAAGTGGAGTCGCTGAAGCGCCAGCTTCAGGAATAAAGGCCTATTTCTTCTTTTCACCTCTCCCCGCTTGCGGGGAGAGGTGAAATGCGCGCACAGCGCGGATTCCGGGTGAGGGGGACTCTCGGCATGTCCAACTCTCACCTCCCTCGCGGAGATTCCCCCTCACCCCAACCCTCTCCCCGCAAGCGGGGCGAGGGAGCAGACCTATGCCTGGGCGGCGGAGGTGTTTCTGCCTGTAAATCGTGGGGAACTGGCCCCCGCTCCCTTGAATCCGGGGGCCATCCGAGCCACCTTGCGCGACCCTGACGGCTTTGGTCATATCGGCTGGATGACCCGGCTTTCCGGGGTCTACGGTGCCGCGGCGCTTTTCGGCTGCCCGGCTTTTTCATCTTTGGGGATCGGGCGAGTAGTGCAATGAAGGTTACGGTCGAACGCGCGCAACTCCTGAAGTCACTGGGCCATGTCCATCGCGTGGTCGAGCGCCGCAACACGATTCCGATCCTCGGCAACGTGCTGGTCCGGGCCGAGAATGCGAAATTGTCGCTGAAGGCGACCGACCTCGACCTCGAGGTGACGGAAACGCTGCCGGCGGAAACCGCCACGGCCGGATCCACCACCGTGCCGGCACACATGTTCTACGACATCGTGCGCAAGCTGCCTGATGGCTCGCAGATCGTGCTGGAGGCCGACGGCGACCGCGCCGTGCTGGCGATCCGTGCCGGCCGCTCGCGCTTCACGCTGCAAACGCTGCCGGAGAATGATTTCCCGGATCTGGCCGCCGGCGACATGTCGCATTCGTTCAACCTCGCCGCCAAGGACGTCAAGCGGCTGATCGACCGCACCCAGTTCGCGATCTCGACGGAAGAGACGCGCTATTATCTCAACGGCATCTATCTGCATGCCGCAGGCTCCGCGAAGGCAGCGACCTTGCGCGGCGTCGCCACCGACGGCCATCGCCTCGCCCAGCTCGACCTGGTTCAGCCCAAGGGCGCCGAGGGCATGCCCGGCGTGATCGTGCCGCGCAAGACGGTCGGTGAGGTACAGCGCCTGATCGAGGACACCGAAGCCGAGATGACGATCGAGCTGTCGCAGGCCAAAATCCGCTTCACCATCGGCAATGTGGTGCTGACCTCGAAACTGATCGACGGCACCTTCCCCGACTATGGCCGCGTCATCCCGCAGGGCAACGACAAGGAACTCGTCGTCGACAAGAAGGACTTTGAGAACGCGGTCGACCGCGTATCCACGATTTCAAGCGAGCGCGGCCGCGCCGTGAAGCTCTCGCTGTCGCCGGGCAAGCTGGTGCTGTCGGTGACCAACCCGGATTCCGGCAGCGCGACCGAAGAGCTCGAGGTCGAATACGCCTCCGACGCCCTCGATATCGGCTTCAACTCCCGCTATCTGCTCGACATCGCCGCCCAGATCGAAGGCGACGTCGCAACGCTCCGGCTCGCCGACCCGGGTTCGCCGACGCTGGTGCAGGACCGCGACGACAAGAGCGCGCTGTACGTGCTGATGCCGATGCGGGTGTGAGGGACGTGGTCCTCCTCTCGCGACACCTGCTCTGTGGAGACAACCCCTCACGCGGCTTCGCTGCGCGAAGCCACCCTCTCCCACAGGGGGAGAGGGTGAAGCTACAGCTTTCCCCGTCTAAACAAGCGCGATGCACGTTGCTGTGCCCTCTCCCCTTGTGGGAGAGGGCATCTCCGCTGGCGGATGCACACTCAGTCGGGTGAGGGGTTCGTGCCGCAGGAGCCATCCCATCGGCCAGTCCCCAAACGTCTCCGCCAATTTGCGAAGAACATGCGGCACGAACCGACGGATGCGGAAGCGGCAATGTGGCGCCTGCTAAGACACCGTCAACTCTCTGCCTTCAAGTTCCGTCGGCAGGTCCCGTTCAAGACCTACATTCTCGACTTCGTCTGCTTCGAGAAGCGTGTTGTGATCGAGATCGATGGAAGCCAGCACTTAGATTCGCTACGTGATGCAGCTCGCGAAGCCGCACTTTCCGCTGAAGGTTTCTCGATTGCGCGCTACTGGAACAACGACGTGTTGCAACAGCCCACTTCCGTCCTGGAGGACATCCTTGCAAAGCTCGCCGGGCGGTAAGATACCCCTCACCCGTCGCCTCACTTCGTGAGGCGCCACCCTCTCCCACAAGGGGAGAGGGGAAGAACCGCGTCAATGACGAAGAACTGATGACCCCCTCCCGCATTCATCGCCTGACGCTGACGCATTTTCGCAATTATCGGGCGGCGGGGCTCGAGGCGGCGGCTGACATGGTGGCGCTGGTCGGGCCGAACGGGGCGGGCAAGACCAATTGCATCGAGGCGATCTCGTTCCTGTCGCCGGGGCGCGGCCTGCGGCGCGCCACGCTGGAAGACGTCGCCGACAACCAGGGCGACGGCTCCTGGGCGGTCTCGGCGCAGGTCGAGGGCGCGCTGGGGCTCGCCACGCTCGGCACCGGCATCGATCCGCCGCGCGCAGACACCGCGGTCAGCCGGCGCGTCCGCATCGACCGTGAGCCGGTGAATTCAGCCACCGCCTTCGGCGATCATATCCGCATGGTGTGGCTGACGCCGGCGATGGACGGGCTGTTCATGGGCGCAGGCTCGGAGCGGCGGCGCTTCTTCGATCGCCTCGTGCTCGCCATCGACAGCGAGCATTCCAGCCGCATCAACGCGCTCGAACGTTCGCTGCGCTCGCGCAACCGCCTGCTCGAGACGCGCAATTACGACGACCATTGGTGTGACGCGATCGAGCGCGAGACCGCCGAGCTTGCGGTCGCGGTGGCCGCAACGCGCGGCCAGACGGCGGCGCGGCTGACCGGCATGCTCAGCGCGCGCGCGCAGCAATCCGCCTTTCCCTCCGCGCAAATCGCGCTCGACGGCTGGATGGAGAACGCGCTGCTCAACGAGACCGCGACCTCGGTCGAGGATCGCTACCGCCAGATCCTGCGCGACAACCGCCCGCGCGATGCCATCGCCGGCCGCACCACCGACGGCCCGCATCTGACCGATCTCCAGGTCATCTACGCGCCGAAAAGCATGCCGGCGCGCGATGCCTCGACCGGCGAGCAGAAGGCGCTTCTGATCGGCCTCGTGCTGGCGCACGCGACGCTGGTCGCCGAGATGACCGGCATCGTGCCGCTGCTGCTGCTCGACGAGGTCGTCGCCCATCTCGATCCGAACCGCCGCGCGGCGCTGTTCGACGAGTTGCGCAAGCTCGGCGCACAGGTGTGGCTGACCGGCGCGGACCCCGCCGCGTTTGCCGAGATTGGCGCAGGCGGCGAGGTCTTTGACGTCGAAAGCGGACGGGTTTCGGCCCGCCGGTAATCCCTGCCCTTGAACCGGCCCCTTTCCCGCCGCGACTAGTTGGCCAGAGGTCGCGCCGACGGTGTCGCAGCCGTTATCCATCGCGCGATGACACGATGCGCGACATTCCTGGAGAGTGAGATGCGGACGGTAAGGCCCGGGGCGCAAGCCTCGGCACGATGGCGGGCGTTCGCGTGCGGCCTCGTCTTCCTTGGAAGCTGCATGCTCGCGGCCAGCGCCAGCGCCTGGGGGCCGCATCTGTCGGCGCTGTTCTCGGCCGAGCTCGTGCCCGATCCCGACACCAAGCTGCCCGCGCCGACCCGTTACAGCTACAGGGGAATCCACACCACCGTCGTCCAGGGCGTTGAGACGCCACTCCGCACCAAGCTCGAAGCGACCGTGCCCGCCGATGTCAGCAACGTCCTCGCCTTCTACCGCACCGAGCTCGGAAAGCTCGGCTGGCAGGAACAACACGATGGCGCGGTGATCTCCGCCGATCACGTCCAGCTCGCCTTCGTCTCCCCGCTCGGACCCGGCATGCTGGCGCTCGACCGCAAGGACACCAGCACCGCGGTCAACCTCGTGCAGAAGAACACGGCCGTCGCGACCAACGCGAACGTCATGCCCGAGCCCGGCCAGGCCAAGCTGGTGTTCTCCAATATCAGCGAGACCGACGCCGCGCTCACGATCAACCAGCGGACCATCACGCGCGCCGCCGGTGCCCACGCGGTGTCGCTGGATCTGCAGCCCGGCAAATATTCCTACGAGGTGAGCGTGCCCGGCCGTCCAGCCACCACGAACGTCCTTGATCTCGCCGCCGGCGACACCTGGGAGCTCACGGTCGGCCGCGACGGAGAGGCATGGTCGCCGCTCCTGCTGTATTGAGCCTTTCGAACCTCACTGCTTTCTGATGCGACTTCTGGTCTGAGGCCGCGCCGACGATGTCGCAGATGGCGCCGCCGTAAGGTGGCGGCGAGCGGCGACGTCCTGCCGGTGCAGCTGTATTGATCCAGCCGTCACCCCCTTGATGCGGCGGAGCGACCTCCGAAGCAGTGTATCAAAGACAGCCGAGCACAGCCCGCTTGAAGGCGAAACGCTCGGTCTTGAAGTCCACGCCGTAGCTCGCGGCGAACGGTGGTTGCGGGTGGCATGACAGGGTCACGATCACAACATTCGCCGCGCGATTGACGTAGAGCGTCTGGCCAGCGAAGCCGGACGCGACCATGGCGCCGTCCGGATCGATCCACCAACTGTAGCCGTAGCCATCGGCGCCGTAGGAATTCGTCGCCGGATCGAGCGTGAAGGCGCGCGAGCCGGCGGCATCGAGCCATCCCTCCGGAAGGACGCGCTCGCCGCCGATCATGCCTCCCTGGAGCAGGAAGGCGCCGAAACGGCCAAAGTCCCTCAGCGTCATGCCGGCGCGGCTTCCGCCGATCTCCTGCCCGCCCTCCGATTCGAGCGTATAGAACGCGTCGAACTCCATCCCGAACCGGGACCAGATCTTGCGAGACATATAGTCGGCCAGCGTCTGCCCGGTTGCCGCGGACAGCAGCGCACCGAGAACGTAGGAATCGCCGGTATTGTAGTTGAACTGCGTACCGGGCGAATGCAGGCCCCGCACGCTGCGCATCAACGCCAGTACCCCGCCGGGTACCTTGTCGCCCAGGGATTTGCTGTAGCGGTTCACGTGCGAGTTGCGGTCGGTGTAGTCTTCGTTCCAGTCGACGCCGGACGACATGGTGATGAGGCTGCGCACGCTCACCGCATCGTAGGCGCTGCCGCCCAGCGCTGGCAGATGACGCGAGACCGCATCGTCGAGGCTCGCGATGGCGCCGTCCTGCAAGGCGGCGCCAACCAGCGTCGAGGTCAGCGACTTGATCATCGACATCGACGACCAGCGCAGCTGCTCCTCCAGCCCGAGCGCATAGCGCTCGAGCCGGATGGTGTCGCCGTGCAGCACCAGCAGCCCGGCGATATTGGTCCGATGGATGTAGTCCTCGACGCCACGACGTTCGCCGTCCAGCTGGTATTCCGGCGCAATCTCGGAACCGCGCGCGAGGGGAAAGACATGCTGACCCCGCGCGATGCGGCGCGTCGCGAACATGCTGTCGACATTGCGGTAGACATAGGCCTGCCAGGTCGGCGAGAGCAGCAGGAAGTCCTCACCGCGGGGAACGTAGCGGCGCGGTTGTGCGATGTCGGCACTCATATCCTGCGTACTCCATAGAATAGCGGCAGCCCTTTCTGCACGCCCGTCAGATTGCTGCGATAGGCCGTCTGCTGGAAGTACAGGCCGGTCGGTGCGTAAGGCAGGGTTTCGAAGGCGACGCGTTGGATCTCGGCGCAGATCGCGGCCTGGGCAGGCTCGTCCGGGGCCCGGAACCAATCCACACGCAGTTCTTCCAGACGCGGGATGTCGGACCAGCCGAAAATGGCGGACGCACCGCTGCCGCGCAGGAAATTGTTGCTCGACGGATTGAGCAGGCCCGCGCCGGCGGTGAAGGTGCCGACCAGATGCCAGCCGCCCTTGTCCGGCGCCTGGCGGTTGTTGGCACGGGCGAGCACCGTGCCCCAATCCATCACCTGCATGTCGATGTTGAAGCCGGCCTTCTTCAGGGCGTCCGTGACGACCTCGCCCTGGATCTTGAGCGTGGCGAGGTCTCCGGGCACGAGGTAGACGAGCGGCTCTCCCTTGTAGCCGGCTTCCTTGAGCAGGCGCCGCGCCGCATCCCTGTCCGGCGGCTCCTTCAGCGCGTCGAGGCCGACCCCGCTCGCCATCGGTGTGCCCGGGAGAAAGAAGCCGACCCTGTCTTTCCAGCGCTTGGGATCCTCGCCAATGACGGCGGTCATGACGTCCTTTTGGCTGATCGCCGCGAGCACGGCTCGCCGCACGAGCACGTTGCTGGTCGGTCCCTGCAAGAAGTTGAAGCGAATGACGCCGGCCGATCCGAACGTGTCGATCTGGTCGAGCTTGACGTTCCTGTTCGCCGCGAGGAGATCCCAATAGTCCGAGGCCGGCTGCTCCCACCAGTCGATCTCGCCGGTCTGCAGAGCCGATGCCGCCGTGGCGACGTCCGGCATGACGATCCATTCGACACGGTCGAAATGGGCGAGCTTCGGACCGGCCAGTGCGCTGGTCGGCCCGCTCGGACGCGGCACGTAGCCGGAGAATTTCTCGTAGACGAGCCGGCTGCCGGAAACGCGCTCTCCCGGCACGAAGCGATAGGGACCGCTGCCGACCATCTCGGTGACCTGAACCGTAGGCTCCGTCAGCGCGAGCCGCTCAGGCATGATCACGGCGTTGTTGGTCCCGAATTTCCCGAGCGCATCCGGCAGCATCGGGAAACGGGCCTTGAGCCGGAAACGAATGGCGCGATCGGACACCGCCGAGAGCTCGTCCGTGCTCGCCGCCAGCACCTGACCGACATTGTCGCGCTTCCACCATCGCTTCAGGCTGGCGACCACGTCGCGGGCGAGCACCGGCGTCCCGTCGTGGAACAGCAGCCCCTCGCGCAGGGTGAGCGTCCACTGAAGGCCGTCCTGCTCGACGAGATGGCCCTCGACCATCTGCGGCTGTGCGCGATTGTGCTCGTCGGCGCCATAGAGCGTGTCAAAGATCATCAGCGCGTGATTTCGCGTGACGTAGGACACGCTCAGGATCGGATCGAGGATCGCCACGTCGGACTGCGGAGCGAATTTGAGAACCGAAGCGCCCTGGGCGCGCGCGATGGAAGGCAGGCTCACCGCCGACGCCATGCCGGCGAGAAATCCACGTCTTGTGATCATTGCCGATCCCCTCTTTCCTGATGATGATTGCCGCGTCAGACCGCACCGTCTCCCGAGCGTGCCGGAGCGGGGAGGTCGAGGTCGAGCAGCGCCGAGCTGAGCCCCTTGCCGTGGGCGTCCAGTGCCAGCGACCGGGTGACGCCACCGCCGAGTGCGCCCCTCATGACGAAGTTCAAGGCGCCGAGTCCCGGCAGCTCGTAACGTGTGACCGGCCCTGTCACGATGTCGGCGAAGAGCTCGGCCACGCGCGCCGCCGTGACCTGTTCGGCGATGAGCGGATAGTCCGCCTCGTCGAAGGCGATGACCGATATGGTCGAGACATTGCCCTTGTCGCCGGTTCGTGAGTGCGCGATCTGGCGTAGCTTCATCGCATCAGGCCTCGAAAAAGCTCAATCGCGGCACGACGAGTCCCTCGGGCACCAAAGCCGAGGCGATCGCGACGACCTGCCTCACCGACTTCCAGCCGCCGCCGCCGCCCGCAGGCCCGTTGGTGTAGAGCGCCTCGACCTCGTTGCCGACTGCCGTCGCGTCGGCGGCCGTGGCGGTGCGCGCGGCGGCGCGAACACGGACCTCGTAGGGCGATCCGCCGCCGGAGAGTTCGGCGCCGTGCAGCGCATCGAGGCCGATCAGGTCGAAACGAACCTCCTGCAAGGGCACGCCGATCATCGCCAGGCGCTCGCGCAGGACGGCGAGCGCAAGACGGCCGCGCGCGACCGCGCCGGGGCCGGCATAGGACATCTGCCCCTCGCCGACGAAGCCGTCGACATAGCCGATCGAGACCTTGAGCAGACCGGTCTTCGTCGCGCCGGTCCCACCTTCGACGGCGACGCGATCCGGCCCCGCGCTGTGCACGCGGACCTCGGAGAAGTCGGCGACGACGTCCGGCTGAAAATATCGGGAAGGGTCCTCGATCTCGTACAGCAGCTGCTCCTTGACCGTCGCCGTCGTCACTGCACCGCCGCTTCCTTCGAGCTTGGTCACGACCAGATCGCCGTTCTCGGTCACCTCCCCGATCGGAAAGCCGAGGCGAGCAAGATCGGGAACGTCCTTCACACCGGGGTCGGCGAAATAGCCGCCGGTGATCTGCCCGGCACATTCGAGAAGGTGGCCGACGAGGACCCCCTTGCCGAGACGCGTCCAGTCCTCGGGGTGCCAGCCGAAGGCATGCATCAATGGCGCGAGAAACAAGGCCGGGTCGGCGGCACGTCCGGTGACGACGACATCAGCCCCGGTGGCGAGCGCGTCGGCGATCGGCCCGGCACCGACATAAGCGTTGGCCGAAATGACGCGCTTGCCGAGGTCGGCCAGGGTACCGCCTTCCAGCAGCGCGAGATCGGTGCCGCGTATGCTGTCGAGAACGTCATCTCCCGTCACCGCGGCAACCTTGAGGCCGGCAAGACCCAGCCGGCGCGCGACGTCGCGGACGAGCTCCGCAGCCGCCAGCGGATTGGCGGCGCCCATGTTGGTCACGATCCGCGTGCCGCCGGCGCGGCAAGCCGGGAGGACGGCGGACATCCTGCGCTCCAGCAGGGGATCGTAACCGCTGCTCGGATCCGCAAGCCGCGCCTGTTGGGCCAACGCGATGGTCCGCTCGGCCAGGCACTCGAAGATGAGATAGTCGAGTCTTCCATGCCGGGCGAGCTCGACGGCGGGCTCGATCCGATCCCCCGCGAAACCTGCCCCTGCGCCGATCCTGATAGTCCGCATGCAGCCAGGGTGTGCCGCAAAGGACAATGAAACAATTGAAATGATTCAATGCCTTTAATAGCTTTAGGCTATGGATGTCAGCCTCCGGCAGATCAGGTCCTTCGTCGCCGTCGCACGATTGAACAGCTTCACGCGCGCCGCTGCGCTGCTGCATGTGGCGCAGCCGACCTTGACGGTGCAGATCAGGAAACTCGAGGAGGCTCTTGCTGTCCGGCTGTTCGATCGAACCTCGCGTTCGGTCGTGTTGACGCAGACGGGGCGCGACCTTCTGCCCGTGCTTGGACGGCTCATCCAGGATATGGACGGCGTGCTCGACGAGGTTCGCAGCCAGGGAACTGGTTATCAAGGCCTGGTGAGGATCGCTGCACTCCCGACGGCAGCGGCCGCCCTTCTGCCCAGAGCCATCAAGTCGTTCCGTGCCATGAATGCTGGCGTCGACTTCCGCGTCCGCGACGTCATTGCCCGGCGCGTGCTCGCGCTCGTCGAATCGGAGGACGTCGATATCGGCATCACGGGCGGTCCGACCAAGGCGGCCGATGTCGACGTGCTGCTCGCCGTCGAAGATCGCATGCACGTCGTTTTTCCACAGTCCCATCCGCTGGCGCAGGTGAAGACCGTCACGCCAGAACTGCTGATGCAGCACCCGCTGATCATGATGGACCCCGACACCAGCGTCCGCGCCGTGGTGGAGGCGGGCTTCCACGCCGCGGGTCTCATCCCGCGGCCGGCCGGGGAAGCGACCTATATGATGACCGCGGTCGGAATGGTTCAGGCCGGGCTCGGCATCACGATTCTGCCGTCGTCGGCGCAAGAGATCGGCTCCGATCCGGCGCTGCGGTCGCGACCAATCGAGGCGGCTGGCTTCGTCAGGCAGATCAGTGTTGTGAAGAAGAGAGGGCGGATCCTGTCGCCACTCTCGGCCCTGTTCGTTCACCACTTCCGCGAAATGACCACCAACTGAGAGCGGCGTCGCGAAATGCGAGCGATGCTCGGACCGTGGCGGCGGTTGCGCGGCGGTCGATATCGTTCGCTCCAGGACGACCTGAAGACCCTGGATTCACCAACACGCCGGTTGCAGAATCGCTTGGAACGGGTGGCCAAAAAGCCCCTCGAATCGGGCTTTTCGCGAGCCCCAGAATCGGCCTTCGAGAGTCTTGAAAACCGGCAAAAAATTCCTATTTTATCAAAGGGTTGCCGGAGGATACTTTGCGCTAGGCGCAATCGGTCTTTCATGGCACAAATAGCCTGCAAATCAGCGCCTTTTGCGCGGCTGATTCGGGCGACATCTCGAAGGCCTCTCATGACAGAACCTGCTCGGCAGACGCCTGCCGAAAACGAGCCCTCAAATCCAAGCGATTACGGGGCGGAATCGATCCGCGTGCTCAAGGGTCTCGATGCCGTCCGCAAGCGTCCGGGCATGTATATCGGCGACACCGATGACGGCTCGGGCCTGCACCACATGGTCTACGAAGTTGTCGACAACGCGATCGACGAAGCGCTGGCGGGCCACGCCACGCGCGTCGACGTCGTGCTCAACGCCGACAATTCCGTCACCGTGCGCGACGACGGCCGCGGCATTCCCGTCGACATCCACAAGGGCGAAGGCATCTCGGCGGCCGAGGTCATCATGACCCAGCTCCACGCCGGCGGAAAATTCGACCAGAACTCCTACAAGGTCTCCGGCGGCCTGCACGGCGTCGGCGTCTCCGTCGTCAACGCGTTGTCGAGCAAGCTGGGCTTGCGCATCTGGCGCGACAACAAGGAGCACTACATCGAGTTCGCCCACGGCGATGCGGTGGCACCGCTCGTGGTGGTCGGCGACGCGCCGGGCAAGCGCGGCACCGAGGTGACGTTCCAGGCCTCGACCGAAACGTTCAAGAACATCGAATATGATTTCGCCACGCTCGAGCACCGGCTGCGCGAGCTCGCCTTCCTCAATTCCGGCGTCAACATCGCCCTTTCCGACATGCGTCACGCGGTCGAGAAGCGCGAGGAGATGCACTATTCCGGCGGCGTCGAGGAATTCGTCAAATATCTCGACCGCAACAAGAAGGCGATCGTGCCGGCACCGATCATGGTGCGCGCCGAAGCCAACGGCATCGGCGTCGAGGCCGCGCTGTGGTGGAACGACAGCTACCATGAGAACGTGCTGTGCTTCACCAACAACATCCCGCAGCGCGACGGCGGCACCCATCTCGCCGGCTTCCGCGGCGCGCTGACGCGCCAGGTCAACGGCTATGCCGAGGCCAACGCGAAGAAGGAAAAGATCGCGCTGACCGGCGACGACTGCCGCGAAGGCCTCACCGCCGTGCTGTCGGTGAAAGTGCCGGACCCGAAGTTTTCGTCGCAGACCAAGGACAAGCTGGTATCCTCGGAAGTGCGCCCCGTGGTCGAGAACGTCCTCAACGAGGCGCTCCAGGCCTGGTTCGAGGAGCACCCGTCCGAGGCCAAGATGATCGTCGGCAAGGTGATCCAGGCCGCAGCTGCCCGCGAAGCCGCGCGAAAGGCGCGCGAGCTGACGCGCAAGAGCCCGCTCTCGGTCTCCTCGCTGCCCGGCAAGCTCGCCGACTGCCAGGAAAAGGATCCGGCCAAGTCAGAGCTCTTCATCGTCGAGGGTGACTCGGCAGGCGGCAGCGCCAAGCAGGGCCGCAACCGCGAATTCCAGGCCGTCTTGCCGCTCCGCGGCAAGATCTTGAACGTCGAACGCGTCCGCCCCGACAAGATGCTCGGCAGCGAGCAGATCGGCACGCTGATCACCGCACTCGGCACCGGCATCAGCGACGAATTCTCGATCGACAAGCTGCGCTATCACAAGATCATCGTGATGACGGACGCCGACGTCGACGGCGCCCACATCCGCACGCTGCTGCTGACCTTCTTCTACCGGCAGATGCGCGAGATCATCGACGGCGGCTATCTCTATATCGCCCAGCCGCCGCTCTATAAGGTCAACCGCGGCAAGTCGGAGCAGTATCTGAAGGATGAGCGGGCGCTGGAAGACTATCTGATCGATACCGGGCTCGACGACTGTGTTTACATGCCCGGCACCGGCGGCGACCGCACCGGCCGCGACCTGCGTTCGCTGGTCGACGACGCCCGAACCGTCCGCGGCGTCCTGCGCAGTCTGCACAGCCGTTACAACCGCAAGGTCATCGAGCAGGCCGCCATCACCGGCGTGCTCAACAAGGCGATCTACGGCGATCCGGAAAAAGCTGCTGCCGCTGCGCAGTACATCGCGGGCCGGCTGGACAGCCAGGCCGACGAAGTCGAGCGCGGCTGGGTCGGTCAATATGTCGAGGGACAGGGTTTCCAGTTCGAGCGCACCGTGCGCGGCGTCAAGGAAGCCGCCCTCATCGACGACGCCTTCCTGGGTTCGGTCGAGGCGCGCAAGCTCGACGAGTACACGACCAAGCTCCAGGACGTATATGCCCGCCCCGGCAAGCTGCGGCGCAAGGACGCCGAGCACATGGTCTACGGCCCGGTCGACCTGTTCGAGGCGGTCACAGACGCCGGCCGCAAGGGCGTCACGCTGCAGCGCTACAAAGGTCTCGGCGAGATGAACCCGGAGCAGCTCTGGGAGACCACGCTCGACACCGACGCGCGCTCGCTGTTGCAGGTGAAGGTCAAGGAGGTCGACGAGGCCGACGACATCTTCACCAAGCTGATGGGCGACGTGGTCGAGCCGCGCCGCGACTTCATCCAGGAACATTCGCTGAGCGCGACAATCGATATTTGAGGCGCAGCTTCAGACTCGATCTGCTAGCCGAGCACTCGGTCGAGCGCCTCTCCCGCTTGCGGGAGAGGTCGCGCCGAAGGCGCGGGTGAGGGCTTTCTCCTCTTGGAGATTGTCCCGTTGCGGAGACACCCTCTCCCCTGCCCTCTCCCGCAAGCGGGAGAGGGGGCGCGCCACCTTCGTGGAAACTTCTCGGCTGAACCTCACCAGCCACCGTCACGACGAAGCATCATGACCAGCTCCGCGACCACCAGCCCCACACTCCCCTCCCGCCGCCTCGGCGTGATCGGCAGCATCGTCGGCGTGCTGGCGCTGATCGCGGCCGTGCTGCCGCACTGGGTCATACCTGTGATCTACCCGCCACCGCCGGCGGACAAGGTCATTGTCGACACCGGCCATCGCCTGAAGGACCGCCTGATCGCGCGGGTCAAGGGCGTCGAGTACCAGGCCCCGCCGCGGGAAAAATCGACGGGAAGCCAGCTCAGGGAGGCCTCCTCGATCGGGGCGATTTCGCTGGGCCTGCTCGCCATCCTGTTCTCCGTCCTTGCGCTGGTGTTTCGCGAGGAGAGGCTGCTGGCGGGCGTAGCAGCGGCGCTCGGCAGCGGTGCCATTGCCATCGAGATATCCTTCCTGGCCATGGGCGTCCTGATGCTGATCGTGATCCTTTATGTGGTGGCGAATATCATCGGCTTGTTCTAAACGCCTGATAAAGTGGGCCTGTTCGGGACCAATGAGCGGCCCCCGCCGCGACAAGTGCAGAATTGCTCCCCTGCTCAATTCTCGGTAGTTTCCGCTTCCGAAGCAGCCCGCCCCACCGCAACAGGACAGCGAGAATCACCGTGGCGCCCATCCAGTATATCGTCGAGGGCGGTCACCGGCTCTCGGGCTCGATCGAGCCGTCCGGCAACAAGAATTCGGCGCTGCCGATCATCGCCGCCGCGCTGCTCACCGAGCAGCCGGTGACGCTGGAGAACGTGCCGCGGATCCGCGACACCGAGACGCTGGTCGAGCTGATCCGCTCGGTCGGCGCAGAGGCGGAATGGACCGGGCGCAACACGCTTCACATCCACGCCAAGAGCATCCGCGCCGCCGATCTCGACCCCGAGCTGTGCGTGCGCATCCGCGCCTCGATCCTGCTCGCCGGTCCCCTGCTCGCCCGCTGCGGCGAAGTGATGCTGCCGCCGCCGGGCGGCGACGTCATCGGCCGCCGACGTCTGGACACGCATGTGCTGGCGCTGGAGCAGCTTGGCGCAAAAGTCACCGCCACCGACCGGCTCGAATTCCGCGCGGCAAGGCTCGCCGGCGCCGACGTGTTCCTGGACGAGCCGAGCGTCACCGCGACCGAAAACGCGCTGGTCGCGGCCGTTGCCGCCGATGGCGTCACCTATTTGCGCAATGCCGCGTCCGAGCCGCATGTGCAGGACCTCGCCAATTTCCTGGTGGCGCTCGGCGCGAAGATCGAGGGCATCGGCACCAACACCATGATCGTGCATGGGCCGGCGACGCTGGGCGGTACGACCTACCGGATCCAGCCCGACCATATCGAGGTCGGCTCGCTGATCGGCCTGGCCGCCGTGACGCGCTCGCAGCTTCGCATCGTGCGCGCCGGCGTCGAGCATCTGCGCTCGATCCGCATGGGGTTCGAGCGGCTCGGCATCGTCTGCCGCGTCGAGGGCGACGATCTCATCGTGCCATCCAATCAGACGCTGAAGATCCAGGACGATTTCGGTGGCCACGTGCCGAAGCTGGAGGACCAGCCCTGGCCCGCCTTCCCCGCCGATCTGATGTCGATCGCGATCGTCACCGCCACGCAATGCGAGGGCGTGATCCTGATGTTCGAGAAGATGTTCGAATCCAGGATGTTCTTCGTCGACAAGCTGATCGCAATGGGCGCGCGCATCGTGCTGTGCGATCCGCACCGCGCCATCATCGCCGGCCCGAGCCGCCTGCGCGGCGCCTCGATGATCTCGCCCGACATCCGCGCCGGCATGGCGATGCTGCTCGCGGCGGTCTGCGCCGAGGGCACCTCCACCATCAACAACGCCGACCAGATCGAGCGCGGCTACGAGCGCATCGACGAGCGGCTCAATGCGCTTGGCGCGAAGATCCGGCGCGTGCCGGAGCGCAAGGGCTGAGGCTTCTTTCTTCATCGCTTAGTCCGACGATGGTCTCGCGCCCCGGACGCAGCGCAGCACGTCAGTGATGCGCTGCTGAGCCGGGGGCCCATGCTGCCGAAAGCCGCGCCCACGATTGCTGGGTCCCGGCTCTGCGCAGCACCGCTTCGCGCTGCGGCGCGTCCGGGACACGACAGCGACAGCCATGTTTTCGTCGCCCGGTTGTGTTATTGAGCCGCCATGCTCGACACCGCGCAACCTCGTCCGCAGCCGCAAGCCGGCGTGCCGCAAAACCATCTCGCGCAGGAATTCGTCGAGACGCTGCGGCTGGCCGTGCCGATGATGCTGACGCAGCTCGGGCAGATCGCGATGATCACGACCGATCTCGCGCTGATCGGCCGGCTCGGCGAGGACGCGGTCGCCGCCGCAGCGCTGGCGCATACGGTCTATTTCGTCAGCTTCACCTTCGGGCTCGGATTGATGTCGGCGGTGTCGCCGCTGGCGGCGCAGGCGTTCGGCGCCGGCGATATCGGGCGCATCCGCCGCTCCTTGCGCGTCGGGTTATGGGTTGCGCTGCTGATCTCGCTGCCGATGATGGCCTCGCCGCTCTATGGCGAGCACATCCTGATCGCACTTGGTCAGGCGCCGCAGTCGGCCGCGCTCGCCCAGCGCTATCTGAATGGTCTGGCCTGGGGCATCGCGCCGGCGCTCGGCTTCATCGCGCTGCGCAGCATGATGAGCGCGGTGAACCGGCCGCAAGCGCCACTGTGGATCACGCTCGCCGCGATCCCGGCAAATGTCGTGCTGGTCTACGCGCTGATCCACGGCCTGTTCGGCCTGCCGGAGCTCGGCCTGTTCGGCGCGGGGCTTGCGACCACGATCGTCAATCTCGGCACCTTCCTCGCTACGCTTGCCATCGCAGCTTGGCGAAAGCCATTCGCGGACTATCACCCGCTCGCCCGTCTCTGGCAGATCGACTGGCCGTTGATGCGCCAGCTCATCGCGATCGGCGCGCCGATCTCGTTTTCCCTGCTGCTGGAATATGGCCTGTTCTCGTCGGCTGCACTGCTGATGGGATTGATCTCGACAACGGCGCTTGCCGCGCACCAGATCGCGCTCCAGGTCACCGCCGTGCTGTTCATGGTGCCGCTGGGCATCGGCATGGCGGCGACAGTGCGGGTCGGCCATGCCTTCGGCCGCAACGAGCCGGCTGCGGTGAAGCGCGCAGGCATCGTTGCCGCCGTGCTCGGCGTAGCGTTCGTCTCGGCGCTGACCGTCGCCATCATCCTCGGCCGCTACGAGCTTGGACGGCTGTTCTTCGGTCGGAGCGAGGCCAGCGCGGCGACGGTCGATCTCACCGCAACATTGTTGCTGGTCGGCGCGACCTTCTTCATCGCCGACGGCCTCCAGACCATCGTGGGCGGCGCGCTGCGCGGCATCAATGACACCAGGATGACGCTGGTGTTCGCGGCGATCGGCTATTGGTGCATCGCCTTTCCCGTCGCCTGGGTGTTGGCGTTCCACACCGGGCTTGGCGCGGTCGGGATCTGGATCGGGTTCTCGGTCGGAACATTCGTCTATGCCGGTCTCCTGGTCTTGCGCTTCCGGATGCTGACGCGCAAATTGATGGGATGACCGGACCCGTTCGCGAAATCACCCCCGATGTCGATGCCGGCGCAGTGCTGTCAGGCGCGCAGTTCATCGACGCCTTTCGTGCAGAGGTCGGCGCGACGCAATTGAGCGCCCGCGAGGCCTGCACCCGAATGGTGCTGCACGGGCCGCGCTGGATCGACGCGCTGACGCGCTTGCGCAACATTCTGGTGACACCTTTCGGCTTGAAAAAATCGGGCGAAGGCGCCTACGCGCCCGGCGGCCTGATTGGCCTGTTTCCGGTGGTGAGCGAGACGCCGGAGCGGCTGGTCGCCGGCTTCGACGACTATCATCTCAATTTCCGTATCGTGGTCGATGTCGCCGGCGAAGCGACGCTTCGCCACGTCACCGTGACCACTCTGGTGAAAACGAACAATTTCCTCGGACGGACCTACCTTGCGCTGATCACGCCGTTCCACAAGCTCGTGGCCCGCAGCATGATGGGGAGCATCGTGGAGCCGGCGCGATGACGCTGTCCGTCGACCTGTTCTATTCCTTCCGCAGCCCGTTCAGCTATCTGGCGCTGCCGAAGACGCTGAAGCTCGTCGCGGAGTACGACCTCGCGGTGAACCTGCGGCCGGTCTATCCGCTCGCCGTCCGTGTGCCCGGCTTCTTCAAGAAAGCCAGCCCGAACTTCATTCGCTATGTCGTGCTCGACAGCACGCGCGTGGCGCAGCACGAGGGCATTCCGTTCCGCTTTCCGAGGCCAGATCCGATCGTGCAGGACAAGGTGACGTTCGATGTCGCGGCCGAGCAGCCCTACATCCACCGGCTGACCCGGCTGGGTGCCATGGCACAGCTCGAGGGACGCTCGCTCGCATTCACCAACGCGATCGCGCGGGTGCTGTGGGACGGCTCGGTCGCGGGCTGGAACGAAGGCGATCATCTCGCTCGCGCTGCCGAGAAGGCGGGCTTCGATCTCGCCGCGATGGATGCGGCGATCACCGCGGATGCCGATCGCTACGAGCAGGTGATCACGGAGAACGAGAAGGACCACGCCGCATCAGGCCATTGGGGCGTGCCGACTTTCGTGTTCGAGAACGAGCCGTTCTTCGGCCAGGACCGCATCGACCTGCTGCTCTGGCGCCTGGTGGCTCAGGGCCTGACGAAGCGCTAATTCATTCCGCCACGCGCGCGGACTTGTCGGTCGAGGCTTCCGACCATTCGCCGACGACGCGATCGAGATCGCAGAGATTCTGGTGCATCTGCTCCAGTGAGAAGCCGATGGCGAAGAAGCGTTCGGCGGTGTCGCCGGAATGGCCGCGGATCAGGCCGTCATGACGGACGGCGGCAACGGCCTCGGCATAGTGCTGGAGCGCGACATGGACGGGATGGATCGGCGGCGCGCCGGCGCCCTCGCGCAGGGCGGCTGCAGCCGAACGCAGGAAACGCGCGATCACGGTCGAGACTTCCGTCAGGGGCGCTGCAAGCCGCATCTGCACCTCGACCGGCAGCGGCACCACCGTGGCGCGACCGATCATCACGACGTCATGGCGCAGCCGCAGCACGGTGCGCAGCAGCGGGCCGGTGTCGGGTCCGCTCGACAGCCGCGCGGAGCGCTCGCGCTCGGCCTCGGCACCGATGGCATTCATGCCGACCATCGCGGTGCCGATGCCGTCCTGGATCTGATGGAGCGCGTCGTTGTCGCGGCCACGCGTCAGGCCCGCAAGCAGCTCGGTGAAGGCATCCGCGATCAGTTCGAGCAGCTTTGCCGCGCTGGCGCGGATCTGCCGCACCGCGCGTGAGGGCAGCACCAGGAAGGAGACCAGCAGGCCGGTGATGGCGCCGACCCCGACCTCGCTGACGCGATCGATCGCCGAGGTCATCGGGTCGGAATGATGCATGGTCGGGACCAGCAGCACGATGATCGCGGTCACCGTTGCCGCATTGAGGCTCGGATTGATCGCGGCGACGAAGGCGAGTGGCGCGACCGCCAGCACCAGCAGCCCCAGCAGGCCCGCCTCGGTGGAATAAGGGATCATGATCGCGATGGCGCCGCCGTAGATGGCGCCGCCGATGGTGCCGAGCACGTAGTCGCGCGTCGCCTTCAGCGAGCGGCCGACGCTCATCTGGGTCACGATCAGCGAGGTCAGCACCGCCCAGAGCGGCAACAGCAGATGCAGCGCGGTCGCGATGGCATAGGCGGCGGTCGCCGCCACCGTGACCCGGATCGCCAGCCCCAGTTGCGTTCGCCGTGACCGGATCCGGTCGAACATCTGTCTTGCGAGTGTCATCGTCGAATGTCCCGGTCCGATCCTCTTGCGCCTGCCAAAAGCATAGCTGATGCCCGCGGCCCCAAGGCCGCTTGAAAGGCCAAATCAGCCCGCCTAACTTGCCGGCCAAAACGAGGAAACACGATGGCCCACGAAACCGCAACGCTCGCCGCCTATGTCTTCAATCTGAAATACCAGGATATTCCGGCGGAAGTGCTGGACCGCGCCAAGGTGCTGACGCTGGACTTCCTCGGCAGCGCCATCCGGGCCCGCAGCGAAGCGGAATCCACCCCCTCGATCCTGAAGATGCTGGAAGCGCTCGCGCTCGACACCAAGGGCGAGTCCACCGTGTTCGGCGACAGCAAGACCTGGACGCCGGCGGTGGCGGCATTGCTGAACGGTGCGCTCGGCCACTCCCTCGATTTCGACGATACGCATGCCGATTCCTCGCTGCATCCGAGCGCGCCGGTGGTCCCGGCCGCGTTCGCCGTCGGCGAGATGGTCGGCGCCTCCGGCCGTGACGTGCTGACCGCGATCGTTGCCGGCTATGAGGTCTGCTGCCGGCTCGGCAACGCGCTCGATCCGACCTCGCATTATGCACGCGGCTTCCACCCCACAGCGACCGCGGGCACCTATGGTGCGGCCGCGGCCGCCGGAAAACTGTTTGGTCTAAGCGAGCAGCAACTCATCTCCGCTTTCGGCGTCTCCGGCAGCCAGGCCGCGGGCTCGCTGCAATTCCTGGTCAACGGCGCCTGGAACAAACGCTACCAGGTCGGCGCTGCCGCGATGAACGGCGTGATCGCCGCAACGCTGGCGCGCAACGATTTCGTCGGCTCGAGCGAATCGGTCGAAGGCAAGCACGGCCTGCTCGCCGGCTACACCGACGATGCGCATCCGGACAAGGCGGTGGCCGAGCTCGGCAAGACCTATGAGACCATGAAGATCGGCGTGAAGCCTTATCCGAGCTGCCGCTACACCCATGCTGCGATCGACGCGCTGATCGCGATGCGGCGCGAGCACAATCTGACGCCCGACCAGGTCAAGCGCGTCGAGATCGGCCTGCATCGCAACGGCATCACGCTGACCGGCGACGCGGCGACCAAGCGCCATCCGACCTCGATCGTCGGCGGCCAGTTCTCGATGTTCTTCACCGGCGCGCTCGCGCTCGACCAGGGCTCATTCGGCTGGGACGATTACAACCGCCTGGGCGACGCCGCCATCGACGCGCTCGCCGACAAGTTCGACGTGGTGCAGGACGACCGGCTCGAAATCGGCCGCACCCACCCGTTCGGCGCGCGCGTCAGCATCACCACCGACGACGGCGTACATGAGCGGCTCTACGCCGATCCTTCCGGCGAGCCGAATTCGTTCCCGGATGCACTGGCGATGCAGCAGAAGTTTCTGACGCTGGCGCGTCCGGTACTGAACGCGCGCGCGGAGAAATTTGCAGATGCGATCATGACGCTGGAGCGGTTCGATCGCGTGGCGAAGGCAACGGAGCTGGGAAGGTAGTCAATTCTCGCCGCGCAGCCGGTACACCCTCGCCCCTTGCGGGAGAGGGTGGATGCGCGAAGCGCAGCCGGGTGAGGGGTTCTCTCCGCGAGTCCAACCTTCATTTGAATGCGCGGAGAGATACCCCTCATCCGGCGCTTCGCGCCACCTTCTCCCACAAGGGGAGAAGGAAAAAGCAGCGGCGCTCCTCGCTACCTCCTCAATCCGCCCCCGCCATTTTCGCCTTCTCGCGCGTGGCGGCCACCACATCGCGCACGAGATCGAACACGCCATCCGCTTCCGGCGGCCAGTTCGGCGAGCGGCCCATCCGCACGATCACCAGCCGCTCTGAGGGAATGATGATGGTGTACTGCCCGATCGTGCCCTTGGCGAAGAAGGCATCGCGCGGCCAGCCGTGCTCGACGCGAAGGGTCGCGCCAAAACTGTCGCCCTGGTTGGTCCAGAAGCCGGCGCCGATGCCGACCCACGCGTTTGGCGTCGCCGTCGCCGAATAGTTCACCCAGCCCTCGGGGAGGATGCGCTTGCCGCCGGCGACGCCGTCATTGAGATAGAGCTGGCCGAAGCGCGCCCAGTCGCGCGCGGAGGCCAGCATCTCGCTCGATCCCTCGATCGTACCTGAACCGTCGAGCTGAAGCGTGACATTGCGCATGCCGAGCGGCGCGAACAATTCGCGGCGTACGAAGCGCAGCGCGTCCGCAGGACTTCCACCGGTCGCATTGCGGATCAGGCGGGAGAGAATGAGCATGTTGCCGTCGTGATAATTCCACGCGGTACCCGGCGCGGTCGCGAGCGGAATGCTCTCGGCATAGGCCGCCATGTCGCGCTCGCCAAACTTCATCCGGTTGACCGGCTCGAACGCCGAGCCGAGCGAGGCCTCCAACGAGCTGCCGAGCGCGAGCCCCGCGGTATGGCGCAAGAGCTGATCGACGGTGATGGCGTGGCGCGGATCGTCCGGATCTTTCCACGCCGCGACCGGTGCAGGCGCGTCGAGCTTCAGCTTGCCCTGACGCACCAGCACGCCTGTCAGCGCCGAGATCACCGATTTCGTCATGGAGAAGCTGAGCAGCGGCGTCTCCGGTCCAATGCCGTCCGCATAGCGCTCGGCGATGACGCGGCCGGACTTCATCACGACGACCGCGCGCGTGCGGCGATAAGGCGGCTGCGCAGGCTCGGTGAAGGCGCGGTCGAGCGCGGCGGCGAGCTCGGGATTTTGCGGCGGCACGATCGCAGGGCCGGCGATCTCCGGCAGCAGCGCCGGCTGCCTGTCATCTGCGAGCGGCTCGACGGCGACAATCCCCGCGTCGTGCTCCAGCGTGCAGCCCAGCCCCTCGCGATAGACCGCATGGCTGCGGCCGAAACCGAGCAGCGTCACCGTGACGTCCTTGCGGACACGATCGACCTGATAGTCCATCGCCCAGGTCAAAAGGCCGGTGCCCGGCATCGCATCGGTGGTCTCGGCAAGATTGCGCCTGATATCGAGGCCGGAGACGAAGGTCTCCGAGCAGAGGATGTCGGCAATGAAGCCGGTGGCAACCTTGGGGACGTCGCGGGCCCGCGCGGCGCCGAGCGCCAGGCCGGCACAGGCGATGGCGGTGGTGAGGAGGAGGATCTTGCGGCGGCGGGTCACGGGCTTTCTCCGGGCTTGAGGACGTGCCGAGAGAAAGCGGGATGCGGGCGATGTGCGCTCGCCGAATTTGAAAAACGACCTCGTCGAAGCTGACCGGAGCTAGCCGATTCTGGAATTCTTCTGTGATTTCAATTTCATAAAAATCTAGACTGCCTCGACCTTCAGCCGCCGGTATTCCGTCGGCGTCACGCCGGTCACCGCCTTGAACGCACGGTTAAACGGCCCGAGCGACTGGAAGCCGGCGTCCATCGCGATGGTGATGACGGGAACCTCGGCCTGGGCGGGATCGGCGAGCGCGGCCTTGGCTTCCTCGATACGGTGGTTGTTCAGGAACACATTAAAATTGCGATAGCCGAGCCGCTGGTTGATCAGGCGGCGCAGCCGGTATTCGGGAATTTTCAGCCGACCCGCCAGCACGCCGATGGTGATATTCTCCTGGCGATAGATGCGCTCGTCCGCCATCAGACGCATCAGGGCGTCGATGAGCTTTTGATCGGCGGCGTCCTCGGCCACAGGCTGGCTGAAAACGTCAGGCGGTGCGGGCTCCGCCGCGGCCGGAAACAGATCCGCCCCGTCAACGCGCATCATGGCATAAACGATCGCCGCGACGGTGCAGGCGAGCGCGCCGGCATTGATGGTTTCGGCGATATCGCCGACGTGGTGCCCGGCGACGGCGATCTGGAGCACCGCGTTCAGCCCGCCATAGAGCGCGGCTATGCAGACGATGAAGACGCGAGCGCTGCGGCGGCGCTCGACCAGGTCGGCCGGCCAGGATGCGATCATCTGCCCGACCGCAAGCGCGATGAAGCCGAGCACGATCAGATTGACCATTGTCACCGAGAACCGCACATGGCCACTGGGTGCAATCCAGGCGCAGCCTGCGAAGCTGAAGGCCGTCACCAGCGCCCAGACCGATCCGTGCCACCAGCGAAGGCGAAACTCGTCGTCGAACAGGGAGCGCGTGAACAGCCAGAACACCACGATGGTGCCGGTCGACAACGCGATCAGCGGTGCATGCCAGAGCGGGATCCGCGACGTGACATCCAACGAATAGCTCACAGCATGCGCGGCCGAACCCAGCGCGAACGCCGCGCCGAGGCGCGCTGCCAGCACATTGCGGAAATCGGACAGCAATGACGCCGCCAGCACCAGCAGCAGCGCGACGCTGGCGGCGCGGAAGGCGAGCTCGGTTGCGGCAAGGGTCATCTGGTGATGCGATCGGTCGCGATTGACATCCGCCGAACATCCTTCGTCGGGCCGCGCTTTTCAAGCTGGATCACGCGGTCTCGATCCCTGGGATTTGACCTCGATCAGGTTTGCGCCCGGTTTGATCAGAGAAACCATCGCCCGCCCCTGTTTCCAGATTAGGTATCGCCGATATCGCACGATGACGGCAAATAGACCATCGCGGCGATGCGGCGGCGCCGCGACGGGGCCATCAAATCCTGTTACGCTCGCCGCAATAAAGAAGGAGTCCCCCATGAGCTGGCAACCCTCGAACGATCCCGTGCTCGGCGATCCCATGTCCTGCGATGCACTCGATCTCGTCATCGTGCCGCGCACGCGCGACCTCGGCGACGGATTTCAAGTGCGGCGAGCGCTGCCGCACGGCAAGCGGCAGATGGTCGGGCCCTTCATCTTCTTCGATCATTTCGGGCCGGTGCAGTTCGTATCCGGCAAGGGCATGGACGTTAGGCCGCACCCACATATCGGGCTCGCGACTGTCACCTATCTGTTCGACGGCTCGATCATGCATCGCGACAGCGAGGGCAACGTCTGCGAGATCCAGCCCGGCGCGATGAATCTGATGACGGCCGGGCGCGGCATCGCGCATTCGGAACGTACGCCGGATGCGCAGCGCGCCTCGGGCCAGCAGATGCTCGGCCTGCAAAGCTGGATCGCGCTGCCGGCGGGATCCGAAGAGATCGATCCCTCGTTTCAGCATTACGGCGCCGGCGACCTGCCGATGATTTCCGAGCGCGACTTCACCGCGCGGGTGATCGCAGGCTCGTCATTCGGCATCACCTCGCCGGTCAAAATGGTCTCGCCCTGGTTCTACACCGAGGTCACCGCCGTTGCAGGCGCCAGCGTGCCGCTCGACCCCGATCATGAGGAGCGCGCGATCTACATCGTCGACGGCGAGGTCGAGATCGCGAACGAGCGCTACGAGGCGCCGCGGCTGCTGATCTTCCGGCCCGGCGACCGCATCACCGTGAAAGCGCTGAAAGCCACGCGGATGATGTTTCTCGGCGGCGATGCGCTGGAGGGCCCGCGCCACGTCTGGTGGAATTTCGTCTCCTCCAGCAAGGAGCGGATCGAGCAGGCCAAGCAGGACTGGAAAACCGGCCGCTTCGCCGCGGTTCCGCAGGAACATGAGTTCATTCCGCTGCCGGAATAGGCTAATCCGGTGTCCGGCCGTGCCATCAGGCGCGGCCGGATTTTTGCGCGAAGGCCAAATTTTCGAAAGTTCTGCGATGACCGCCATGCTCTCCAGCGACCTGCCCCTGCCCAAGATCGGCCGCGGCAAGGTGCGCGATATCTACGCCGTCGATGACGACCGCCTGCTGCTGCTCACCACCGACCGCATCAGCGCCTTCGACGTCGTGATGGGCGAGACCATCCCGATGAAGGGCGCGGTGCTGACGCAAATCAGCGCGTTCTGGTTCAACGAGCTGGAAGGCGTGGTGCCGCATCACATGATCAGCGCCGATACCGACGAGATCATCGCGGCCGTGCCGGCGCTGGAGCCGCACCGCGCCGAGATCCTCGGCCGCGCCATGCTGTCCCGCCGCACCACCGTGTTTCCGATCGAATGCGTGATCCGCGGCTATCTCTCGGGCTCGGCCTGGAAGGAGTATGCGGCCAGCGGCACGCTCGCCGGCGAGAAGCTGAAGGCCGGCCTCGTCGAGAGCGAGAAGCTGGATCCCTCGATCTTCAGCCCGGCGACCAAGGCCGAGACCGGCCATGACGAGAACATCACCATCGCGAAGATGCGCGAGGTCGTCGGCGACGAGGTCGCCTACACGCTCGAGAGCATGACGCGCGCGATCTACACGCTCGGCGAGGAGCTGGCGCGCGAGCAGGGCATCATCATCGCCGACACCAAGTTCGAGTTCGGCCGCGACAAGGACGGCCGCATCATCCTGATCGACGAGGTCATGACGCCGGATTCGTCGCGGTTCTGGGCGGTCGATGCCTACAAGCCCGGCCAGCCGCAGGCGAGCTTCGACAAGCAGCCCCTGCGCGACTATCTCGACGTCGAGCGCCGCGCCGGCCGCTGGAACGGCGACGCCCCGCCCCCGCCGCTGCCGGCGAGCGTGGTGGATGCGACCAGCAAGCGGTATCTGGAGGCGTATCGGCGCGTGACGGGGAAAGAGCTGAGGATTTAGGCCCAGTCGTCGCCTCTCGCTCCGTCATTGCGAGCGCAGCGAAGCAATCCAGGCTGTCTCCGCGGAGGGATTCTGGATTGCCTTGCTGCGCTCGCAATGACGGGCTGGGCGAAGCTCCCTCACACTCTCAACTGTCATCGCCCGGCTCGACCGGGCGATCCAGTACTCCGAGACACCTGTGATTCACGGAGACGCCGCGGCGTACTGGGTTCCCCGCTTTCGCGGGGAATGACAGCGGTGAACGTGGGACCACTTCCCGCCATGACATCGGGGGTGTGGCACGAGCTTCGGCTCTTATCTCAACCGTATGGTTGACCATTCACACGCCGTGAATGCAGATCCTCACCGCAAAACTGTCGGATACTTCATAGTTGCAAGAATCCAGTTGCGCTAAGCCCGTAGTCGTCTACGTCTCAGACGGCATTTTTCAGGAGCGAGCGCAACGGCGTGACCGATCCAGCAATCATTTTCAGTCCGGCTCCGCGCGTGAGTCCGGCGCTCAAACGTGCGCTGAACGATATATTGGGCGGCAGCGCCGCCAGCGTCCTGACCGTCACCTTCGGGCTGTCCTATTCGCTGCTGATCTTCGCCGGACCGTTGTCGCCCTTTCTCTCCTACGGGATCACGGCCACCTTCGTCAGTTCCGCCGTGCTTGCGGCCGTCGTCGCGCTCGGCAGCTCCCTGCCCTTCGCGATTGCCGCACCGGACAGCTCGACAGCCGCGGTGACGGGCATTCTGGTCGCCTCGCTGGTCGAACGGATCGAGGCGGCGAATCCGGCGACGTCACTGCTCTCACCGGTCCTGATCACCCTCGGCCTGTCGACGGTGCTGACCGGAGTGGCGCTGTGCGGACTGGGCCTGACGCGGATGGGCCGTGCCATCCGCTACGTGCCTTATCCCGTGGTCGGCGGCTTCCTCGGCGCGACCGGACTTCTCATCGTCATGGGCGCGATCCGGGTGATCACCGATCATCCCGTGCAGTTCGCGACGCTGACGCGGCTTGCCAACGGCATCGCGCTGTCGGAGCTGGCGGCCGCCTGCGCCATGGCGCTGGTGCTCTACCTGACCTGGCACCGCTCGCGCAGCCCGTTCGGACTGCCGATCATCCTGGTCGGCGGCGTGCTCACCGCGCACCTGGCGTTCTGGATCACGGGCGTCTCGCTCGGCGAGGCCCGCGCGCTGGGCTGGACGTTCCAGCCGCCGCCGCAGGCGGCCTTCATGCTGCCCTGGCACGTCGACGGACTGATCCACTATCCCTGGTTTGCCGTGCCGGACCTGCTCGGCAATCTCGTCGCCGTGATCTTCGTCACCGCGTCCAGCACGCTGTTCAACACCACCGGGATCGAGGTGGCCGCGCATCGCGAGGCCAATCTCGAGCGCGAGCTGAACGTCACCGGCACGGCCAACATGCTGACCGGCTTGCTCGGCGGCTATGCCGGCTGCGTCTCCGTCAGCCGCTCGGTCCTCAACTTCGGCAGCGGCGGCCGCGGCCGCCTGTCGGGCCTCACGGTCGCCGCGATGTCGCTGCTGATGCTCGCGATCGCGCCGCAGCTGCTCGGCTTCATCCCGAAATTCGTGCTCGGCGGCCTGCTGCTCTATCTCGGCGCCGACCAGCTGCATAAATGGATCATCGAATCGCGCAAGCGGCTTTCGAAGCTGGAATACCTCTCGCTGATCGCCATCATCGCGATCATCGTGGTCTGGGGTTTCGTCCCGGGCATCCTGATCGGCGTGATCATCGGCTGCGCGACCTTTGCGTTCAGCGCCGCGCGCGTGGAGTCGATCAAATACAGTTTCGACGGCTCGGAGTATCGCAGTTCGCTCGACCGCTCGCGCGACGATCAGGAGGTGCTGCTGGCCCACGGCGGCAAGATCCAGGGCCTCAATCTCCAGAGCTACCTGTTCTTCGGCTCTGCCAACCGGCTCTACCAGCACGTCAAGCAACTGCTCCAGGAACGCCCCGAGTGCCGCTATCTGCTGTTCGATTTCAAGCTCGTCACCGGCGTCGACTCCTCGGCCGCCTATAGTTTTGCCCAGATCAAACGTAGCGCCGCCGATCTCGGCGTCGAGCTGATCCTGGTGCATCTGTCGGCGGCGGCCAAGAAAGTGCTGCGCTCCAGCGATTTCATCGGCGAAGGCGTCACCATCATTCCCGAGCTCGATCGTGCGCTGGAATGGTGCGAGAACGAGCTCATCTCGCAGCACCAGGGCCTGGCGCAGGAAGAAGCCAGCCTGCGCGACTGGTTCGCAGGGATTCTCGACAGCGAGGATGACGCCGACGCGCTGATCCGCCGTTGCCAGCGCCTCGAGGTCGAGGCCGGCGACGTCATCGTGCGAGCGGGCGATCCCGCCGATTCCATGCACTTCATCCTCGACGGCCGCGTCGGCATCATGGTCCCTGCCGACGACGACCGCACCACGCGCGTGCGCAGCCTCGGCCGTTACACCACCATCGGCGAGATGGGCCTGGTGTCGCAGACGCCGCGCAGCGCGACGATCCAGGCCGAGGTCGACAGCGTGCTCTATGTGCTGAACACGCTCCAGTTCGACGCGATCAAGACCGAGGATCCCGCGCTCAGCCACAAGCTGCTGACCTATTTCGTATCGGTCATGGCGGAGCGATTGACGTTCGCGAATAGGACGATTGCGGTGCTGCGGCGGTAGCCGCCACGTAGCCCGCCTCGCCACATCCATGCCTGCCGCTTACGAGAGGGTGTCGCGAACCATCGTATCCAGGCTGCTCGCCGTGACCCCCAGCAGTTTCTCCGTTTCGCCGGCATCGAGCAGAAGCGGCTTTTCGAACAAATAGGACATCTCGATCCCCTCGCTGAAGCCGATGCCTTCCAGATCGGCCGAGGTGAGTCGCGACAAATTGGGAACGTCAATTTTCAGCGCGGCCGCGAATCTCTGGACCAGTTCGCGCACCGATGCCGAGTGCGACGGCACGTGGAAGGCGCGGCCCCATTCTCCGGTGAAGCGCGACGCCGCGACCAGCGTCTTCGCCGTGTCCTTGGTGAAGGACCAGGCATGCGCAGCGTCGGGATCGCCGAGGAACGCGACCGGCTCGTTCTTGAGCAGCGACGGCAGCGCCAGCAGCGAGAAATACGCGATCGCGCCTTTGCCGAGATAGTCGCTGGCGCGGACCTCGAGCGCGGGAACGTTCGATTGCAGCGCACGCTGCCACATGATGTGCCGGGTCGTGCCCTTTCGGGTGGTCGGGTCGGGCTCCAGGTCCGGCGTGAGAGGGCTCACAGCCGCCGCGCCATAACCATAGACATTCCCGACCACGAGCAGCCTGGCACCAACCTGCTCGGCCGCCTTGACCGTTCCGTCCATGATCGGAAAGAAATCGGTCGGCCATCGATGATAGGCCGCCATGGCGCACATGAAGATCGCATCTGCGCCCTTGCTGAGGGCCGCCAGCTGTGCGGCATCGGTGGCATCCGACGAAACCGTACGTACATCTCCGGCGTCGAGCGACCCGGCGTTCCTGCTGGTCAGGACGACGCTGTGCCCTTCCTCCGCCAGAAGGCGCGCGGTTTCGCGCCCGACGGGGCCGGCTCCGACAATCACGTAATGGCTCACCTGGCATCCTCATTTGTCACGAAAAGACATATGAGTTCTTTGACGCCCGAGCCGTTGAAAATCGCGCACGATGCGCCAAATATCGAACACGTTCCGCCAAGCTCTGGAGCCAGGCCCATGCGTGCGAGACCGAGTTCGGCGCCCACATCAGTCGGCGCCATCGCCGCGGCCAGGCGGACCGAGCCTGACGCCGTTGCGCTGCAGCCGATCTGCGATCACCGGATCATCATCCATCTCAGCCCCGCGACGCGCTCATTCTGCCTCGAGACCGGGGAGCAGTGTCTGCGTCAGGCCGGCGACATCGATGTGATCCCATGCGGCGCCGTCGGCGGCTTCGTGGCCGAGACGCCCTACCAATCGCTTCAAATCCGGCTCGCGCCGGGCATGCTGGACCACGCAGCAGCAAGAAGCCGGCAATTGGCATCCGCCCGGCTCGCGCACCATCATATGCTGCGGAATGACCGCATCGTTCTGCTTGGACAGGCTCTTGAAAGCGACGTGAAAGCAGGCTCGCCCAGCGGCCCGCTGTTTGCCGAAAACGTTGGAATGGCCCTGGCGGTCGAATTGCTCAATCTGGCGAATGATCCGCCTGACAAGGCCGTCCGCCTCTCGGACGCGCAGCTCCAGAGAGTTTTGGCCTATATCGATGCCAATCTCGACCAGCCGCTCACCATCGACATTCTCAGCCGCGAGGCCGGCGTCAGCAACTCGCATCTGCGGACCTGGTTCAAGGCGGCCATGGATGTCACGATTCATCGCTACATCCTGAGAAGGAGGGTGGAGCACGCGCGCCAGCTTCTCCTTCAGGGCGATCGGAAGCTAAGCGATATTGCCGCTGAAGCCGGCTTTGCCCATCAGTCTCACCTGGCCAAATGGATGCGGCACGAGCTTGGATACAGTCCCAGCGAACTGCGTCGAAGCAGGAGTTGATTGGTTGCGTGCTTCCGTAGCCCGCTTCGTCATTGCGAGGAGCTCTTGCGACGAAGCAATCCAGACTGTCTCCGTTGAAGGATTCTGGATTGCTTCGCTGCGCTCGCAATGACGTGGAGAGGCAGGTGCGGCCTTACACCCCCGCCATCATCACGTATTTGATCTCGACATATTCTTCCATGCCGTGACGCGAGCCTTCGCGCCCCAAGCCGCTTTCCTTGACGCCGCCGAAGGGCGCGACTTCCGTCGTGATCAGGCCGGTGTTGACGCCGACCATGCCCGATTCCAGCGCTTCGGCGACGCGCCAGACGCGGCCGAGATCGCGGGAGTAGAAGTAGGAGGCAAGACCAAACGGCGAGGCGTTGCACATCGCGATCACGTCGGCTTCGTCCTTGAAGCGGATCACCGGTGCGAGCGGGCCGAAGGTCTCTTCCTGCGCCACTAGCGAATCCGGCTTGACGTCGGAGAGCACGGTCGGCTCGAAGAAGGAGCGGCCAAGCTCGCTGCGCTTGCCGCCGGTGACGATTTTGGCGCCGCGCTTCACAGCGTCCGCGATGTGCCGCTCGACCTTGTCGACCGCTTTCAGATTGATCAGCGGGCCCTGCGTGACGCCGCTCTCGGTGCCGTCGCCGATCTTCATCGCCGCGACCTTGACCGAGAGCTTCTTCACGAACTCGTCGTAGATCTTGTCCTGGGCGTAGATGCGGTTGGCGCAGACGCAGGTCTGGCCCATGTTGCGGTATTTCGAGACGATCGCGCCTTCGACGGCGGCGTCGATGTCGGCATCGTCGAACACCACGAACGGCGCGTTGCCGCCGAGCTCGAGACCGAGCCGCTTCACGCCGACGGAAGCCTGCTGGTAGAGGATCTTGCCGACCGCGGTCGACCCGGTGAAGCCGACGAAGCGCACCGCCGGATGCTCGCACAGCACCTTGCCGATCGGCGGCGCATCGCCGGTGATGATGTTGAGCACGCCCTTGGGGATGCCGGCCTTCTCGGCAAGCACGGCGAGCGCCAGCGCCGACAGCGGCGTCTCGTTGGCGGGCTTGAGCACCACGGTGCAGCCGGCGGCCAGGGCCGGTGAGACTTTCCGCGTGATCATCGAGTTGGGGAAATTCCATGGCGTGATCGCGCCGCAGACGCCGATCGGCTGCTTGATCGCGAGCAGGCGCGCATCGGGCCGCTGGGTCGGGATGGTCTCGCCATAGACGCGGCGGGCTTCCTCGGCGAAGAACTCGATATAGGCCGCGCCGATGTCGACCTCGCCCAATGCCTCGGAGAGCGGCTTGCCCTGCTCTGAGGTGAGGATGAGCGCGAGATCCTCGCGGTTGGCGGTGATCAGCTCGAACCATTTGCGCAGGATGTTGGAGCGCTGCTTGGCGGTGTGCTTGGCCCATGCCGGGAACGCGCGCTGGGCGGCTTCAACCGCCTTGGTGGTCTCGTCTGCGCCAAGCTGCGGAACTTTTGCGAGCTCGATGCCGGTTGCAGGATTGTTCACGGCGAAGACCGGCGTGCCGACCCAGGCGCCATCGATATAGCAGGCCTCCTTCAGCAGCGAAGGATCCTTCAGCCGGTCGCGCAGGGTGGCGGCGGCTTGGGTGGCGCGGGCAGCGGCAGTCGGGGTCATGGCGTTACTCCCTGGGGGCAATCGGATCGGCCGGGAATATAGGGAGAGACGGCGCGCAATGCACCGTCCCGCAACGCACATCTGGTGGCAGCTAAGCTGGGAGCGGCGAACTTATTGTTCGAGCATGATCTTTCCGGAAAACCGCTGCACACTGTTCCGGATCATGCTCTACGCCGCGCCGCTCATATAGGTCTCGCGCCGGCCGATCATGCGCTCGGCAGCGGCCTTCGCGTCGGCCTTCGAGGAGGTCGCGCAGGTCCGGTATTCGAGATCGGGGACGTCGGACGCGTTGCGGCGGCCGAACCAGGATTTCGAGCCGACCGGCAGCAGCGCCAGCGCCTGCGCCAGATTGTCGACCGCGCCGAACGAATAGAGCGCGCCGGAGCCGGCGATACGGACCTCGTAAATACCGGGCGAGATCGGCGCCTCGAGGTTCTCGCCCCGTCCGGGACGGGGATAGCGCTTCCATTCGCTCCAGGTCGAAATCATCTGAGGTCCCCCTCGCGGCCGATCGAAGGCCACCAAATTTGCATCAAGTCTTAACGTCGGCCGTCGATTGGGCCGAGTGCTGAACGCCGCATCGCACAAAATGTTTCAAGTGCTTCAAACACTCAAAACATAGCGCCAGAGCCCATCTACGGTCACGGCGAGTCATGGCGATCCACCGCAGATTGTGACGGAGTGTTGCAGTTCAGCCGCCTTGTCGTCCTGCCTGAGACGCGGACCGTCAAGTCACGAGATCGCGACCATCGCGGGCATCTCGACGCGCTTGCCGCGCAAGGCGTGCAGGAGGACAATCGATCGCTTCCAACAATAATCAAACCGGAGGAAACGCGGATGCGAAGCCAAGCTGAGATCGACGAGATTCTGCGCCAGAAGAGCGACACCAAGGAGATTCCCGGCGTGGTCGCCATCGCTGCCAGCGGTAACGAAGTGCTCTATCAGGGCGCATTCGGCAAGCGCGATCTGTCAAAACCCGATGCGATGACGGCGGACAGCGTGTTCTGGATCGCCTCGATGACGAAGGCGGTGACATCGGCAGGCGCGATGCAACTGGTCGAGCATGGCAAGCTGTCGCTGGACAAGCCGATCGGCGAGGTGCTGCCTGATCTGGCCAAGCCGCAGGTGCTGGAGGGCTTTGATGCCAAGGGCGAACCAAAACTGCGACCGGCGAAGGGCGTGATCACGCTGCGTCAGCTCATGACCCACACCGCCGGCTTCGCCTACAACATGTGGAACGGCGACCTCGGGGTTTATCTGGAGAAGACCGGCACGCCGGCCATCACCACCTGCCAGAACGCGGCGCTGAAGACGCCTGTTATGACCGACCCCGGCACGCGCTGGGAATACGGCACCAATATCGATTTCGTCGGCAAGGCGGTCGAAGCCGTCAGCGGCAAGCGCCTGGACGCGTATCTGCGCGACAATCTTTTTGCTCCACTCGGAATGTCCGACACCGGCTTCAAGATCACCGACGACATGCGCAAGCGCCTGGTCGGCATGCATGCGCGCGGCGAGGACGGCCAGCTCGCGGCGATCCCGTTCGAGCTCGAGCAGGAGCCGGAATTCCACATGGGCGGCGGCGGCCTCTATTCGACCGCGGCCGACTACATCAAATTCACCCAGATGATCCTCAACAAGGGCCGCGGCAACGGCAACCAGGTGCTGAAATCAGAGACGATCGCCGCCATGAGCCAGAACCAGATGGGCGATCTCAACATGACCAAGCTGGCGACGGCGGCGCCGATCTATACCAACGACGTCGATCTCTATCCGGAGCAGGTGAAGAAGTGGGGCCTCAGCTTCATGATCAACACCGCCAAGACCGCGGAAGGCCGCAGCGCCGGCAGCCTCGCCTGGGCGGGCCTCGCCAACACCTATTACTGGATCGATCCGGCGCGCGACGTCACCGGCGTGATCCTGATGCAGCTGTTGCCGTTCGCGGATGGGAAATGCCTGGAGGCATTCGCAGGCTTCGAGCGCGGGGTTTATGCCGGGCTCGATGCGGGGAGCGGGCAGAAGGCGGCGTGAGGGATTGGGGCTCTCACCACACGGTCATTGCGAGCGCAGCGAAGCAATCCAGAATCCCTCCGCAGAAATAGTCTGGATTGCTTCGTCGCAAGGGCTCCTCGCAATGACGATGAGAGAGCGGGGCCTTAAACCGTCAGCCCGCGCTGCTCGGCCAGCTCCTTCAGCGACACTTGCGGCCGCGCGCCGATGTGCTGGATCACTTCGGCAGCGGCGAGCGCGCCGAGTTCGCCGCACTGCTTGTACGGCAAATTGCGCGCGAGGCCGAACAGGAAGCCGGCGGCGAAGAGATCGCCGGCGCCGGTGGTGTCGACGAGTTTTGCGATGGGAGCGGCCGGCGCGGCGACGGCATCTTCAGCCGAGACCACCATGCAGCCCTTCTCGCTGCGGGTGACCACGCCGAGATTGACGTCATTGCGCAGCTGCTTCAGCGCGGTGTCGAAATCCGATGTCATGTAGAGCGAATGCAGCTCGGATTCGTTGGCGAACACGATGTCGACGGTGCCGTTGCGCATCAGGCTGAGGAATTCGTCGCGATAGCGATCGACGCAGAAGGAATCCGACAGCGTCAGCGCCACCTTGCGTCTGGCGTCATGGGCGATCTTGGCCGCCTTGACGAAGGCGTCCTTGGCGTTCTTGGGGTCCCAGAGATAGCCTTCGAGATAGACGATGCCGGCTGAGGCGATCTCGGCCGGGTCGATGTCGGCTGGCGACAGATCCTGCGCCGCGCCGAGATAGGTGTTCATGGTGCGCTCGCCGTCGCCGGTGACCAGAATGTAGGAGCAGCCGGTGGCGGGGCCGTCCTTGGCGGCGGGCGTGTTGAAGGCGACGCCGGCTGAGCGGATGTCATGGACATAGAGCTTGCCGATCTGGTCGTCCTTGACCTTGCCGACATAGGCGGCGCGGGCACCTAAGCTGCCGATGCCGACGATGGTGTTGGCGGCCGAGCCGCCCGAGACTTCCGTGGCCGGGCCCATGTCGCTGTAGATGGCGGCGGCCCGCGCCTCGTCGATCAGGGACATGCTGCCCTTGGTCATGCCATGCTTGGCCAGGAAAGCCTCGTCGGTCTTGACCAGGACGTCGAACAGCGCGTTGCCGATCCCGAGAACGTCATATTTCACGTCAGCCATTCACCTTGATCCTGTTTGGCGGATTGCGAACCTTGGGGAAATCCGCTTCCTGTCAGCCTGAAATCTGGCTCGCGGCCTATCACGACCGGGCCTTAGCGAGCAAGCAACGGTATTATTAAAGAGCAATGATCCGCTCCTTCCTGACAGTCTCGACGGGAACACTGGCCTCGCGGCTACTCGGTTTTGCGCGCGATTCCATGATTGCCGCACTGTTGGGCACCGGCGCCGTGGCAGATGCGTTTCTGGCCGCCTTCCAGCTCGTCAATGTGGTGCGGCGGCTGCTCAGCGAGGGAGCCCTGAACGCGGCGCTGATCCCGGCCTGGCTACGCGTCCGTGACCGTGATGGCGAGGACGCCGCCTCCGCGTTCGCCGGACGCGTGCTTGGCACGGTCAGCGCGGCCTTGATCGTGATCTCGCTCGTGATTGCACTGGCGATGCCGCTGATCATCACAGTGATCGCGCCGGGATTCCTCGGCAGCGGGACACTCGATCTCGCGGTCCAGAACGCGCGGCTGATGCTGCCTTATCTCGCCTTCGCCGGCCCCGTCACCGTGCTGATGGGATTGCTCAACGCGCAAGGGCGTTTTGCGCTGACCGCATTCTCGCCGCTGCTGTTCAACATCGCGCTGATCGCTGCGATCGCAGTGCTGCTCGTCTGGCATGCGGATGCCGGCTTCGCCGCGTGGATGCTGGCGGCGACCGTCGGCGTTGCCGGCCTGCTGCAACTCCTGATGCTGCTGTCGCAACGGAGTGCGCGTCTTGCGACGCCTTTGCGTGTGAGCTTCGACAAGGAGATGCGCGGCTTTTTCGCCAAGGCGATCCCCGGCATGATTGCGAGCTCGGGCCCGCAATGGCTGATGGTCGCGGGCGCGATCATCGCCTCCGCGACGCCTTCCGCCGTGTCCTGGCTCTATTTCGCCAACCGCCTGATCGAGCTGCCGCTCGGCATCGTCGGCGTCGCCATGGGCACGGTGCTGGTGCCCGAACTGACGCGCGCGGTCACCAGCGACGACCGCGACGCGGTGGCGCATGCGGAATCGCGCGCGCTGGAGCTTGCGACCGGGCTGGCGCTGCCGGCCACGCTTGGCCTGATCGTGCTGGCCGAGCCGATCGTGCGGCTGCTGTTCGAGCATGGCGCCTTCGGCGCGGAGGACAGCACGTCCACCGCACGCGCACTGATGTGGCTGGCGCTGGGCCTGCCGGCCCACGTGCTGATCAAGGCGCTGTCGCCGGCCTTCTATGCGCGCAGCGACACGATGACGCCGATGCTGGCGACCGCCAAAGGCTTTGTGGTCGCGGTCGCCCTAGCGGTCCTGCTCGGCCACTATTTCGGCGCGACCGGAATTGCCGCGAGCATCGCCGCCGGCGCCTGGAGCAGCACGCTCTCGCTGCTCCGGAAAGGCACCGGCGAATTCGGTTTCTCGGTTGACGCCGCCGCACGAAAACGACTGCCACGGATCGTGCTCGCAGCCGCGGCCATGGGCGCCCTGCTCTGGCTGACCACGGATCTCATCCCCGCCGAGGCGCATGGCCTCATCCGCTTCATCGTGCTGGGCGTGCAGATTGCGGCCGGAATCGCCGTCTATGGCCTGCTCCTGCAAATCCTCGGCGCAGCCTCCTGGCGCGAGGCGGCGGCCGCCTTGAAGCGGCCCGCCTAGCCCGACCTTGGCGGGCGAGGCCATCGAATTACCCTTGACGGGGCAGCGCCGCTGTTGGAAACGACGACCCGAATACCTCTGGGAACACCAACATGCCATTCGTTGAACGGGTCTTTTCGGGCGTCCAGCCGACGGGCAATCTGCACCTCGGTAATTATCTCGGCGCGATCGTCAACTTCGTGAAGATGCAGGAAACCCACAACTGCATCTATTGCGTCGTCGACATGCACGCGATCACGCAGGGCGTGGACGTCTGGGGCGGACCGGTCGAGCTCGCGCGCAACACCCGCGAGGTGACCGCGGCGTTCATCGCCAGCGGCATCGATCCCAAGAAGCACATCGTGTTCAACCAGAGCCAGGTCTCGGGACACGCCGAGCTCGCCTGGATCTTCAACTGCGTCGCGCGCATGGGCTGGCTCGGCCGCATGACCCAGTTCAAGGAGAAGGCCGGCAAGGACCGCGAGAATGCGTCCGTGGGTCTGTTCGACTATCCCGTGCTGATGGCCGCCGACATCCTGCTGTACCGCGCCACCCATGTTCCGGTCGGCGAGGACCAGAAGCAGCATCTCGAGCTCTCGCGCGACATCGCGCAGAAGTTCAACAACGACTTTGGCGATTCGATCCGCAACCTCGGCGCCAATGACGGCCTGTTCTTCCCGTTGCCGGAGCCGCTGATCACGGGACCCGCGACGCGCGTGATGTCCTTGCGCGACGGCACCAAGAAAATGTCGAAGTCGGATGCCTCGGACAATTCGCGCATCAATCTGACCGACGATGCCGACACCATCGCGCAGAAGGTCCGCAAGGCGAAAACCGATCCGGAGCCGTTGCCCTCCGAGGAGAAGGGCCTGGAACCGCGGCCCGAGGCCGACAATCTCGTCGGCATCTTCGCCGCGCTCTCCGGCCGTACCAAGGCCGACGTGCTCAGAGAATTCGGCGGCGGCCAGTTCTCCAGCTTCAAGAACGCGCTGGTGGAGCTGTGCGTGACAAAACTTTCGCCAATCGCCGGCGAGATGAAGCGCCTTGTCGCCGACCCCGGCCATATCGACGCCATCCTGAACGATGGTGCCGACCGGGCCCGTGCCATTGCCGACGAGACCATGAAGCTCTCGAAGGACATCGTCGGCTTCATCCGCCGGCGCTAAAGCGTTCGCGGAACACGGCCGGCGTGACGACGCCGGCCAACGTCCCTCTCCCAAACCATCGGGGAGTGTGGCAGCATGCTCACCGTGCACATTCCGGGACATGCATGACCAGCAAGCGACTTTGCTTCGAGCCGGGTCACAAGCCCAAATGCCTCGTCATCGTCGACGACACCGCCGAATGGGATCGCGCGGTGTATTATGCGAGCCGCTGGGCGATCCGTGCCGGCGGCGGCGTGGTGATGCTGCGCATCATCGAGCCCGAGCAGCGGACCCAGGAATGGCTTGGTGTCGCCGACATCATGCGCGCCGAGGCGCAGGAGGCGGCAAAAGCCGAGCTCGATCGCGCCGCAGGCCGTGCCAACGGCATCGCCGCAATCACGCCGGAGCGGGTGATCCGCGAGGGCGCTGCGATGGAACAGCTGCTGGCAGTGATCGACGAAGATCCTGACATCGCCCTGCTGGTGCTGGCCGCCAGCCCCGGCGCTGAAGGTCCGGGACCGCTGGTCTCGCTGCTCGCGCACGAACTCGGCACGTTCCCCGTGCCGGTGACGATCATCTCCGGTGCGCTGAGCGACCAAAGCGTGGATTCGCTGTCATAGCTCCGGCACTCGTCATGCCCGGGCTTGTCCCGGGCATCCACGTTCTTGGCGCCACGAAGCAAGGCGTGGATGGCCGGGACAAGCCCGGCCATGACGGTGCAGAGGCTTTTTGGGTGCCCTAACCCGCTGATATGACAACGAAACGCCCTCGCCGCCCCTTGACCGTGCGTTCCCCGTCGCCATCTGCTAGGGAATAGGCCACGCGCCGGCCTTGAACCGGCGACGTCTGGAGAAAACCATGTTCATTCAAACCGAAGCCACCCCCAATCCCGCCACGCTGAAATTCATTCCCGGCCGCGTTGTCGTCGACGGCGGCCCGATGGAATTCGCGAGCCGCGAATCGGCCACGCGTTCGCCGCTCGCGGAAAAGCTGTTCGACGTGCCCGGCGTCACCGGCGTGTTCTACGGATCGGATTTCATCACCGTGACCAAGGCGGACGGTGAGTGGCAGCAGCTCAAGCCCGCGATCCTCGGTGCCATCATGGAGCACTACATGTCCGGCGCGCCGCTGCTCGCTGACGGCGCAGCTCAGAGCGCGGCCGATCTCGACGACGAGGACGAGTTCTTCGACGAGTCCGATGCCGAGACGGTCGACATGATCAAGGATCTGATCGAGACCCGCGTGCGGCCCGCGGTCGCCAATGACGGCGGCGACATCACCTTCCGCGGCTTCAAGGACGGTATCGTCTATCTCAACATGAAGGGCTCCTGCGCCGGCTGCCCGTCATCGACCGCGACGCTCCAGCACGGCATCCAGAATCTCTTGAAGCACTTCGTGCCCGACGTGGTCGAAGTCCGGCCGATGTAAGCACGGTGCCGTAGGGTGGATTACGCCTTCGGCTACTCCACCCTACGAGACCTTCCTACGCCGCCTGGCCGATGCTTGCCGCCTCTTCCGCGGCCTTGCGCATGCTGGCCGACATCTCGTTGGTGACGGTGCTCTGCTCCTCGACGGCGGCAGCCGTTGACGACACATATTCGTTGACGCCCTCGATCGCACCCCGGATCGCCCCCAGCGCGGCGACCACGTCGACCGAGATGCCGTTGAGATTGCCGATCTCCTGCTCGATCCGGTCGGCCGCCTGCTTGGCCTGATTGGCAAGGTTCTTCACCTCCGACGCCACGACGGCAAAGCCGCGACCGGCCTCGCCGGCGCGCGCGGACTCGATGGTGGCATTCAGCGCCAGCAGATTGATCTGGCCGGTGATGTTGCCGATGAGCTGCACGATCATGCTCATCGACTCCGCCGCTTGCGTCAGCCGCTGCGCCTGCTGGTCCGCCGCCTCGACCCGGTCGACCGCGGTCGAAGCAGTCTGGCGCGAGCGCGTCATCGCCTCCGCGATCTCGCGCACCGAGGCGTTGAGCTCCTCGGCTCCGGCAGCGACCGAGTCCATCATGTCGCGCACCTTCTCGCTGCGCTTGCGCGCGATCACCTGGGCGGTGGTGTCGGAGGCGTATTTCACGACCTTGAACGGCTTGCCGTTGAGATCGCGGATCGGATTGTAGGAGGCCTGGATGAAGACCTGCCGCCCGCCCTTGCCGACACGCTGATATTCGCCGGACTGGAATTCACCGGCGTTCAGCCTGGCCCAGAAGGCGCGGTAGGCTTCGCTGTCGCGCTCATCGGCGCCCACGAACATGCTGTGATGCCTGCCGACGATCTCGGGCAGTGTATAGCCGAGCGCGCCGAGGAAGTTCTCGTTGGCGGTCAGAACCTTGCCATCCATGTCGAACTCGATCACGGCCTGCGACTTGCCGATCGCCTCGATCTGCCCGGCAAAATTCGCGTTCGACAACTTTTGCGCGCTGATGTCGGTGGCAAACTTCACCACCTTGAACGGTTTGCCGGCGTCGTCGAGGATGGGATTGTAGGAGGCGAGAATCCAGACTTCTTTGCCACCCTTGCCGAAGCGCTTGTACTCGGCCGACTGGAATTCGCCGCGGGCGAGCTTCGCCCAGAACGCGCGATAGGCCGCGCTGTCACGCTCGCCCCCACCGACGAACATGCCGTGATGCCGGCCCTGGATCTCGTCGAGCCGATAGCCCATCACACCCAGGAAATTTTCGTTGGCGGTGATGATGGTGCCATCGAGATTGAATTCGATCACCGCCTGCGCGCGGCCGATCGCGGAAATCTTTCCGGCATCTTCCAGACTGCGGATCTTGCGCGCCGTGATGTCGGTCGCGAACTTGATGACCTTTACCGGCTTGCCTGCCTCGTCGATGATCGGATTGTAGGACGCCTGGATCCAGATCTCGCGGCCGTCCTTGCCAAGGCGCTTGTATTCCGCGGATTGATATTCGCCGCGGGCAAGCTTCGCCCAGAACGCGCGGTAGGCCGCGCTATCCCGCTCCTCCGGCACCACGAACATGCTGTGGTGCTTGCCCTTGATCTCGTCGAGCCGATAACCGATCGCATCCAGAAAATTCTGGTTGGCCGTCACGATGGTGCCGTCGAGATTGAACTCGATCACCGCCTGCGACTTGCCGAGCGCGATGACCTGAGCCAAAGCCTCCCTTGCCGAAGAACCGCTGCGCCAAAAAAACATCAATGAATCCCTTTGCAAATGTCCTGACCGCGCGCGACCTGATCCGCCAAAATGCTCTGCCCGAGTCGTCGTTAACTCGATTTTCCGCTATGCACGCAAGGTGACATTGGATTGCTAAGGCTTTCTTAAAATTAAAATATTTCAAATACTTAGCTGGACATCACGGAGGTTGCAATCCATCCGGCCGCTTCAAAAATGGGGCGCGAAGCTCCCATCGTGTTCCCGCGCACGTAGAATTACGGAACCGGCTGTGCGCCTGTCGAGAAGTGAAACTTGCTCTGGTTCGACCGCGGCGGAACCGACTAAGCTGATTCCATGCTGATCCTTGCCATCGATACCGCGCTGGAGGCGTGCGCGGCCGCCGTTCTCGACACCGACGCCGGCGAGCTCCTTGCACAGGAGCAGCTTCTCATGAAGCGCGGCCATGCCGAGGCCCTGATGCCGATGATTGCGCGCGTCATGCAATCGACCAATCTCGCTTTCACCTCGCTCGACCGCATCGCCGTCACCGTCGGCCCCGGAAGCTTCACCGGCCTCCGCGTCGGCATTTCGGCCGCACGCGGCCTTGCGCTCGCGGCCAAGCGCCCCGCCGTCGGACTGACGACGTTATCGGCCTATGCCGCGACCGTCGTCGGCCAGAGCGGAACGGCACCGGTGATCTCGGCGATCGATGCGCGGCACGATCACGTCTATTTCCAGATCGTGGCCGGCGACGGCAGCCAATTGGTGCGGCCGGGCGTCGCTTCTATCGACGAGGCGATTGCGGCCTCGCAATTCGGCGCGCCGCATCTGGTCGGCAACGCCGCAAAGATCCTTGCCGATCGCTGGCCGAAGGATGGGCCGCAACCCGTTGCAATCGACGCGCAGCCTGCGCCCGACATCAGCTGGGTCGCCTGGCTCGGCGCCGCAGCCAATCCCGAGGCGAATCCGGCGCGGCCGTTCTATCTGAAGGCGCCCGATGCAAAGCCGGCCGCATTGCCGCCGCTCGCACAAGCCGCAAACTCATGATGAGATGGTTTTCGGAATGGTGGCGCGGCGGCACGGCCGCCGTCGAGCCCGCCTCCGCGCGTGACGCCGCGCGGCTCGCGCAGCTTCACGGCGCCTCCTTCGCGCACGGCTGGGGCGAAGGCGAGTTCGAGAGCATGCTAAGTGAGCGCAACACGCTGGTGCATCGGCTGCGGCTCGACCGCAAGACGATCGGCTTTGCGGTGTCGCGGATCGGCGCCGACGAAGCGGAAATCCTCTCGATCGCGGTGGACCAGGCCCAGCGCGGCCGCGGCCTCTCCCGTACGCTGCTGATGACCCATCTCGGCCATCTCGCCGGGCGCGGCGTGCGCACGATATTTCTCGAAGTCGAGGAGAATAACCAGCCGGCGCGGCGACTCTATGACAAGGCCGGATTCATGGTGGTCGGACGTCGCGAACGCTACTATAAGCAGCCGAACGGGGACCAATTGAACGCCCTTCTGATGCGACGTGACTTGTCGTAATATTGATGGCAGATAGCGCCCCGTCAGGCAGACAACACATGAGTGGACTTAAAGCTTCTCCCGCATCCAAGGCGTCCGGCATCGAAGCGCGCTGTGCCGCCACCGGCATGCGCATGACCGAGCAGCGCCGCGTCATCGCGCGCGTGCTTGCGGAGGCCGTCGATCATCCCGATGTCGAGGAATTGTACCGGCGCTGCGTCGCGGTCGACGACAAGATCTCGATCTCGACGGTGTACCGCACCGTCAAACTGTTCGAGGATGCCGGCATCATCGAGCGCCATGATTTCCGCGAGGGCCGCGCGCGCTACGAGACGATGCGCGACAGCCATCACGACCACCTCATCAATCTGCGCGATGGCAAGGTGATCGAGTTCACCTCCGAAGAGATCGAGAAGCTCCAGGCGGAGATCGCCCGCAAGCTTGGCTACAAGCTGGTCGATCACCGGCTCGAGCTCTATTGCGTCCCGCTCGACGACGACAAGCCGACGTCCTGATCTGGTGTCGGTAGATCTCATCATCTTCGATTGCGACGGCGTGCTCGTGGACAGCGAGGTGATCTCCTGTCGTGCGCATGCGGATGTGCTGACGCGGCACGGTTATCCGATCACATCCGAGCAGGTGCTGGTCCGCTTCCTCGGCGTATCCGAGAAAGATGCGCGACGGATGGTCGAGCAGGAAATCGGCCGCAGCCTCCCTGACGATCTGGAGAGCCAGGTGAACGCGGCAACGCTGCAATTCTACGCCAGCGATCTGCAGCCGATCACCCATGTGGCGGCAGCGATCGCCGCGATCGATTTGCCCAAATGCGTTGCCTCGAGCGGCACGCCGGAAAAGATCCATCACGGCCTGACATGCGCCGGGCTCTATGACCTGCTCGCCCCGAACATCTTTTCGGCAAGCCAGGTCGCGCGCGGCAAGCCTGCGCCCGATCTGTTTCTGTTTGCCGCCGGGCAGATGAAGGCCGCACCGGAACGCTGCGTCGTGATCGAGGACAGCGTGCCCGGCGTAACCGGCGCGCACGCCGCCGGGATGACCGTGCTGGGCTTCCACGGCGGCAGCCACTGCCCGCCGGGTCATGCCGAAAGGCTGCGGGCCGCCGGCGCCGGACTGACATTCGACGATATGCGGCAATTGCCCGAGCTGGTCCGGCGGGTCGCAGCGGACGCCCTGACGGGCTGATATCGGCCATTTTGCATCATTTTGGGCGTGCGCAGAGCACTTGAACCCGGAATGACCGTCTAAAAAGCGGCCATTCGCTGGATTTTCGTCCCTCCAGCCTATATCTGAGGGCCGTCCTCCACCTCCATTCCAGGTTCCATGACGCCGCCGCGCAAGCTGCACATCAAATCTTATGGCTGCCAGATGAACGTCTACGATGCCCAGCGCATGGTGGACACGCTGGCCCCCGAAGGATTCGTGGAGACGGCCAGCGCAGAGGACGCCGACCTCGTCATCCTCAACACCTGCCATATCCGCGAGAAGGCCTCCGAAAAGGTCTATTCCGAGCTCGGCCGGCTGCGCCTCGCCAAGGACGAGGCCGCGCGCGGGGGCCGGACGATGCAGATCGCGGTCGCCGGCTGCGTTGCGCAGGCCGAAGGCGGGGAGATCACGCGGCGCGCGCCGGTCGTCGATGTCGTGGTCGGCCCACAGAGCTACCATCACCTTCCGGAGCTTCTGAAGCGGGCGCGCGAGGAAGGCCGCGCGATCGAGACCGAATTTCCCGCCGCGGACAAGTTCGGCTTCCTGGCCCAGCCGAAACCCGCCGCGATCCGCGCGCGCGGCATTTCCGCTTTCGTCACGGTGCAGGAAGGCTGCGACAAGTTCTGCACCTTCTGCGTCGTGCCTTATACGCGCGGCGCCGAAGTCTCGCGTCCTGTGGCGAAGATCGTCGACGACGTGAAGCGGCTGGCCGACAACGGCGTGCGCGAGCTCACGCTGATCGGGCAGAACGTCAACGCCTATCATGGCGACGGACCGGACGGAAAAAGCTGGGGGCTTGGCCGATTGCTCGAGCATCTGGCGACGATTCCCGGCATCGCACGGCTGCGCTATTCGACCAGCCACCCCCGCGACGTCGATGACAGTCTGATCGCGGCCCATCGCGATCTCGATGCCTTGATGCCGTTCGTACACCTGCCGGTGCAGTCGGGCTCGGACCGGATTCTGGCCGCCATGAACCGGAAACATACCGCCGATGATTATCTCGATGTCATCGACCGTTTCCGCTCTGCACGCCAAGACATTGCTTTTTCATCAGATTTTATCGTGGGCTTCCCGGGCGAAAGCGAGCAAGATTTTCTCGCCACTCTCGCGCTTGTCACGCAAATCGGCTACGCTGCGGCGTATTCGTTCAAATACTCCGCCCGGCCGGGAACGCCGGCCGCGGATATGCAGGAGACGGTGTCCCCTTCCGAGATGGACCAGCGATTGGAGCGGCTCCAGGAACTGATCGACAGCCAGCAATCGGCCTTCAACAAGGCTGCGATTGGCTCAACGGTCGATGTGCTGTTCGAGCGGCCGGCGCGCAAGGATGGCCAGATCGTCGGTCGCACCGCCTTCCTCCAGCCCGCCCATGTGATGGCCTCGCCCGACATTATCGGACAGATCCTGCCTGTCAGAATCGACAGCCTTGAACGCTATAGTTTCCTCGGCGAGCTCGTGATCCCGCGCGTTGCGCACGAGCCCGCTTTATCGCCCATAGCCACTGGAGCCTGAACCCTTGCCAAAAAGCGCATCGGATTCGTCTTCTATCGCTCCCAGCCGCAAATTTGACCGCGACATGCAAGTTCCGCCCGAGACCCAGGTCGTCATCGACTTCGACGACAACCGCGCCGCATCCGCGCTGGTCGGCCCCTACGGCCAGCACCTCGCGCAGATCGAGCGGCGGCTCGGCGTCGTGGTCGATTCCAAGGGCAACCACATCACGATCGGCGGCTCGCGCGACGGCTGCGATGCCGCACGCCGTGTGCTGGAGACGCTCTACGCCCAGGCCGTGAAAGGCCAGGACCTCGACCAGGGCGAGGTCGAAGGCGCGATCCGTGCGGTCATCGCCCAGGGGTCGCTGTTCGAGTTCGACGCCAAGTCGGGCAAGTCGACCTTCGACAGCATCAATTTGCGCAAGCGCCCGGTGCGCGCGCGCACCGCCGCGCAGGACTCTTACATCCGGGCGCTGAAGCGCCACGAGCTGGTGTTTGGCATTGGACCTGCCGGCACCGGCAAGACCTGGCTCGCCGTCGCGCATGCCGCGCAGCTGTTCGAGCGCAAGGAGGTCGACAAGATCATCCTGTCGCGTCCGGCGGTGGAAGCCGGCGAGCGGCTCGGCTTTTTGCCCGGCGATCTCCGCGAGAAGGTCGATCCCTATCTGCGCCCGATCTACGACGCGCTGTACGACCTCATGGACGCCCGCATCGTCGAGCGCGCGCTGCAGACCGGCGAGATCGAAATTGCGCCGCTCGCCTTCATGCGCGGCCGCACGCTGACCAACGCCGCCATCATCCTGGACGAGGCGCAGAACACCACGTCGATGCAGATGAAGATGTTCCTGACGCGTCTCGGCGAGAACAGCCGCATGATCGTGACCGGCGACCCCTCGCAGATCGACCTGCCGAACGGCCAGACCTCGGGTCTCGCGGAAGCGACCCGCCTGCTGAACGGCGTCGAAGGCATTGCACAAGTTCATTTCAAAGCCGAGGACGTGATCCGCCACGAACTCGTGGCGCGGATCGTCTCCGCCTATGAAGGGCAGCCGCAGCGGCCGGCCGCCGGTAAATCCTGACGGGACAACAGCCGGACCAGCGGGCGCGGACGCAAGCGCCTTTCGTTCCGAACAAAGACAATGTCACACCCCAACCTTCCCATGACCGAGGTCCTCGTCGTTGCCGATTGCTGGCAGCGCGAACCTGATTCCGAGACCGTGATCCAGCGCGCAGTCGCGGCCGCCGCCGAAAGCGTCGACGAAGACGTCGCGGACGCCGAAGTGGCCGTGATGCTGACCGATGATGCCGGCATCCGCACCCTCAACAGCAACTGGCGCGGCATCGACAAGCCGACCAACGTGCTGTCGTTTCCCGCACTCCAGCCCGAAGGCGAATGGAAACCCGGCGATGCGCCGCGGATGCTCGGCGACATCGCGATCGCCTATGAGACCATGCGGCGCGAGGCGGACGAGGAGAAGAAGCCGTTCGACCATCATTTGAGCCATCTCGCGGTCCACGGTTTCCTGCATCTGGTCGGCTACGACCACGAAAACGACGACGACGCGGAAGAGATGGAAGCGCTGGAGACTGAGATCCTGGCTCATCTCGGCATCCCCGATCCCTATGCCGATCGCCCGGGGACGCACTGAGATGCCGGATTCCGAACCGATCCACGACAATCCGCGCAACACGGCCAATTTGCCGGCGGTGGTGACGCCTGGCGAGGTGTTGCGTCCGACCGCCGACGGCTGGCTGCTGCGTGCGATCCGCACGCTGTTCGGCTGGAAGGCGGGATCGGTGCGCGACGATCTCCAGGTCGTGCTCGACGCCACGACACCCGACGACACCGGCTTCTCCGCAGTTGAGCGCACCATGCTGCGCAATATCCTCGGCCTGCATGAACGTCGCATCGCCGACGTCATGGTGCATCGCGCCGACATCATCGCAGTGAAGCGCGACATCCCGCTCGGCGAGCTGATGGATCGTTTTGAGAGCGCCGGCCATTCGCGGCTCGTGGTCTACAACGAAACGCTCGACGACCCCGTCGGCATCGTCCATATCCGCGATCTGCTCGCCTTCATGACCGCGCGCGCACGCGTGTCCGAGACCACCAAGACCAAGCGCAAGAAGCCGCTGCCGGCCGGCCTCGACCTGCGGACGGTCGACCTCGCGCTGCCGCTTGGGGATGCGCGCATCATCCGCAAGCTGCTCTACGTGCCGCCGTCGATGCGGGCGATCGACCTGCTCGCGCAGATGCAGGCGACACGCATCCATCTGGCGCTGGTGGTCGACGAATATGGCGGCAGCGACGGGCTGGTTTCGCTCGAGGACATCGTCGAGCAGATCGTCGGCGAGATCGACGACGAGCATGACAGCGACGAGCCGCCCTCGATCGTGCGCCTGCCCGACAACGCCTTCATCGCCGACGCCCGCGCCAGCCTCGATGACGTCCGCACCGTGATCGGCGAAGACTTCGTCACCGGCGAAGCCGGCGAGGAGGTCGAGACGCTGGGCGGCTATCTCGTCAGCTTCGTCGGGCGCCTTCCGGTGCGTGGCGAGGTGATCTCGGGCCCCGGCCATTACGAGGTCGAGGTGCTCGATGCCGATCCGCGCCGCGTCAAGCGGCTGCGGATCTCGACGCGAAAGGAACGTCCCGCACCGCGCACCCAGCGCGAGAGCCGTCGCCGCGAGGCACCACCGGAGAGCGGTCAACCGCCGTCAAGCGACACGCCGACCCCGCCGCCAGGCGACGGGACCGGCCCGCAGTGAGCGCGTTCCAGCGATTTCGGCAGATTGCGCTTGCCATCATCCTGACCTGGGGATGGAAGCGCGCGCTGCTCGCGATGGCTGCCGGCGCGCTGTCGGTGCTGGCGCTGGCGCCATTCAATATCTTTCCGGTGCTGTTCATCACCTTCCCGGTGCTGGTCTGGTTGATCGACGGCGCCGGCGCTGGACGATATGGCGGCGTCCCCGCCGCGGCACTGACCGGTTACTGGTTCGGGCTCGGCTATTTCGTGCCCGGGCTTTACTGGATCGGCTACGCCTTCTTCGTCGACGCCGATATTTTCGCCTGGCTGACGCCGTTCGCCGTGCTGGGCCTGCCGGCCTATCTTTCCATCTTCACCGCGATCGGGTTTGCGCTCGCACGCCTGCTCTGGACCAAGAACGCCACGCGCGTGCTTGCGCTCGCAGCAAGCCTCACCATCGCCGAATGGCTGCGCGGTCACGCGCTGACCGGCTTTCCCTGGAACGCGTTCGGCTATGCGCTGTCCGAGCCGCTGCCGCTCGCGCAAACGGCCTCGCTGATCGGCCTGTGGGGCATGACGTTCCTCAGCATTGCGATTTTTGCGAGCCCGGCGACGCTGATCGACCGCACGCCCGATCGCCGCCCGGCGTGGCGGGCGCCGGCCGCGGCAATTGCGCTTCTGATTGTCATGAGCATCTTCGGCGCGATCCGCCTGTCGCTGCATCCGACCACGATGGTCGCGGGCACCAAGCTGCGCCTGATGCAGCCCGACCTCCAGCAGGACGCGAAATTCAACTACGCCGCCAAGGCGGAGGTGATGAAGAAATACCTCGCGCTGTCGGACCGCGCCTCCGGCCCGCAATCAACCGGCGTGCGCGATGCCACCATCCTGATCTGGCCGGAATCAGCGTTTCCGTTCTTCCTGACCCGCGAAGCCGACGCGATGGCGCAAATCGCCGAGCTTCTGCCGAAGGGCACGGTGCTGATCACGGGTTCGGTGCGCGCGCCCGACTTGCCGCGGGGAACCCCGATCACGCGTGCCTATAATTCGATCTACGTGATCGATCACGAAGGCAGCGTGCTGTCAGTCTACGACAAGCTGCATCTGGTGCCGTTCGGCGAATTTCTTCCCTACCAGGAGCTGATGGAGAAGCTCGGCTTCGAGCAACTGACGCGCATGCGCGGCGGCTTTATTCCCGGCACCGTGCGGCATGCGCTGGCAGTGCCGGGCGCTCCAAGCGCGCTTCCGCTGATCTGCTACGAAGCCATCTTTCCCGGTGAGGTTGCCGGACGCAACGAGCGTCCCGGCTGGATCGTGAACCTCACCAATGACGGCTGGTTCGGCATCTCGACCGGACCCTATCAGCATCTGGAGCAGGCACGGATGCGCGCGATCGAGCTCGGATTGCCGCTGGTTCGTTCCGCCAATACCGGCGTCTCCGCAGTGATCGATCCGGTGGGCCGCACCGTCGCCAGCCTCGGTCTCGGAGTCGAAGGCATTTTGGATGCAAGCCTGCCTGCCGCAATCCCGCCGACCGTCTATGCGCGGGTGGGCGATGTGCCCGCAGCCATGCTGGTCGCACTGGCCGTGTTTCTCGCGGTCCGCCGACGTGTTGCCAAACGGCACCCCTGATCGCGTCGTCGCTAGCGGTTTTTGGTCGAGGTGACCGGAATCCTTTGACAACCGTAGTCCCACGGTTGACAGACTGCACGCGGGTTCCTCATTCTGCACCCGCTGCGAAAGACAGTGGGCATTGCTAAATTTCTCCGCAATGTTTCCCAATAACAGGGTTTGATTTTTACGATGCTGGCACCTGAGGCATTCCGTCGATTGCGCTGAAGGTGGTGTTTGGAGGCTGAGGAAATGTCGAAAGCGCCCAACCCTGTTGACAAATATGTCGGCAGCCGCGTGCGTATGCGCCGCATCATGTTGGGCATGAGCCAGGAAAAGCTCGGTGAAGCTTTGGGCCTGACTTTCCAGCAGATTCAGAAATACGAGAAGGGCACGAACCGGGTCGGCGCAAGCCGCATCCAGCAGATCGCCGAGATTTTGCAGGTGCCGGTGTCGTTCCTGTTCGAGGGCGGCCCGAGCGGCGTGGCCGGGCCGGACGGCTTCGCCGAAGGCGCCTCGCCCTCTTATGTTTCGGACTTCCTCGCGACCTCCGAAGGTCTCGCTTTGACCAAGGCGTTCACGCGAATCACCGATTCGAAGATGCGCCGCTCGATCGTCGATCTCGTCGAGCAGATCGCCGCCCGCGAAGGCCCCGACAAGCGCTGAGCGCCATTCCGATTTGAGACTGCGCCAAATCTGGCCTATGTCGTCATTTGTGGCCGCGTATTGATGCGCGTCCGCTCAGATGATGCGATTCAAAGGCATAGATGCGTCCATGGCGAGCTCAAATTGGTTCGATACCCAAACTATTCTCGATGGCATCCGGCGCTGGGTAGAGATCGAGACGCCGACAGAGGCGCCTGAACAAGTCAACAAACTCGTGTCGCTGGTCGCGGATCAACACCGCGATTTGCCTGTCACGCTTGAACGTATCGCCGGCATCGACGGCTGCGGCGATCATCTCCTGGCACGCTCGACCTGGGGCCAGGGGCAGCCGGGCATTCTGGTGCTGAGCCACCTCGATACCGTTCATCCCCTCGGCTTCATCGAGCGCCTGCCGTTCAAGGTCGAAGGCGACAGCGCGTTCGGTCCCGGCATCTACGACATGAAGGGCGGCGCTTATATCGCCCATCACGCATTTCGCGCACTCTGCGCCGACGGCAATCATTCGCCGCTCGGCATCACCCACATGTTCACCTCCGACGAGGAGATCGGCAGCCCCACCTCGCGTGCGCTGATCGAGAAGGAAGGCCGCAAGGCCAAATATGTGCTGGTGACGGAACCGGCGCGCGACGGCGGCAAGATCGTCACCGGACGCAAGGGCGTCGGGCGTTTCCATGTGTTCATCAAGGGCGTGCCCGCACATGCCGGCTCGCGGCCCGAAGACGGCCGCAGCGCCGTCCGCGAGCTTGCCAACGTCATCCACACGCTGGAAGCGATGAACGATTTGAAGCGTGGCGTCACCGTCAATGTCGGCGTGGTCCGCGGCGGCACGCGGCCCAATGTGACGCCGGAAGAGGCCTATGCCGAAGTCGATCTGCGTGTTCCGAGCTTCGCCGACGCGGAGGAGTTCGTCGGCAAGATCCTCGGGCTGACATCGAAGACCGAAGGTGTCACCGTCACGGTCAAGGGCGAGCTCAACCGTCCGCCCTACGAGAAGGGCAATGCGGGCGCTTCGCTGTACGAGCACGCAAAGACGCTCGCGGCAGAGATCGGCTTCGAGCTGATCGACACCTATAGCGGCGGCGGCTCGGACGGCAATTTCACCGCTCCCCACACCGGGACGCTCGATGGACTCGGCGTCGACGGCAAGGGCGCGCACACTCATTATGAGCAGCTCTACGTCTCGTCGCTCGAACCGCGCGCACGGCTGCTCTATCGGCTCTATCAGACGCTGCGATGAGCGAGCGCAAATCAGAGCCCGATCGCGATGACGGCGAGCGTGCCTTCTTCGGGCGGCGCAAGGGCCACAAGCTCAGGCAGCATCAGGCCGAGCTGATCGATCATCTGCTGCCGCATCTTGCACTCGACATCGAGGGCGAAAGGCCGGCCGATGCCCGCGAGATCTTCGATCCCGCGGCGGAGAATGTGCGGCTCGAGATCGGGTTTGGCGGCGGCGAGCATCTTGCAGCCGAAGCGGAGAACTTCGCCACCACCGGCTTCATCGGCTGCGAGCCTTATGTCAACGGCATGGCCAAAATCCTCGCGCAGATCGAGGCTGCCAACATCGCCAACATCCGCCTATTCGCCGGCGATGCCGCCGAGCTGTTGGCCTGGTTGCCGAAGGCCTCGCTGTCGCGGATCGACCTGATCCATCCCGATCCCTGGCCGAAGCGGCGGCACTGGAAGCGTCGCTTCGTCCAGGACAGGACGATCGCGGCGATGGCGCGCGTGCTCAGGAGCGGCGGTGAATTCCGCTTCGTCTGCGACATCGACGATTACTGCGCGTGGACCCTGTCGCATCTTGCGCGCGCGCCGGATTTCAAATGGCTTGCCGAAGGCGCCGACGATTTCCGGCAACCATGGGCCGGCTACACCATGACGCGCTACGGCCGGAAGGCCACGCGCGAAGGGCGCAAGACGACGTATCTGCGGTTTGAGAGACTCTAGATCGTCTGCCGGTTACGCCAGAAATTCACGACGCGCTCTGCCGTGGTCGGCATCAGGCGCGTGAAGTTCATGCGTGCGGCCTCGATGTCGGCATCAGCAGGCGTGCGATGCGGACCGTACCAGAGCAGGATGAGCGCGCGCACCGTAGGCCAGCCCAGATTCAGCATCCGCCCCAGGATCAGAATCGGATCGTAGCGGTCGCCCGAGATCAGGCGGTCAAGGATCGAGAGGCGGACGCCGGCCATCGCGGAGAGCGAGGCGATCGATTCCTCGTATTTTTGCGCCTTGGCAAAGCCGAGCAGCGCGCTCTCGCCGAGATGCCCCTCGCGATGCAGGGCAAGCACCGTGCGCTGTGCCGCGGAGAAATCGCGCCGCGGCCCGGGCGGCAGCGCGGCCTCCTCGATCGCCGCCATCGCGCGCTTGATCTCGACCTGGCGCACGGGATTGACCACGCTGGAGAGGCGGCGGCGGATGACGTCGAGCGTGCCGTTGAGGAGCTCTTTCAGGTGTTCGCCGGAGAGATCGTTGCGCTGGCCGATCTTGAGTGTCAGCACGCCGTCCTGCGCGGCGCGCTTGATCAGTTCGGAATAGCCGCCAGGCGTGAACATTGCGCCGGCATTGCCCGCGGCACGACGCACCACGTCGCGATCGCCACGTTCGACCAGCACGTCGGTGACGACGGGCGACAGAACGGGACGCTCCGTCATCGCCAGCAGATGGCCCTGGCCCTTCAGCCGCGCGATCTCGACCAGGGAGGCCTCGTCGAGCACGGGCGAGCGGCGCAGCACGGGCCCCGCCACCATGATCTCGTTTTCACGGGCGAGCTGGTTCACCAGGTGCCGCGGCGCGTTGTCCAGGTGCGAGAAGCGCTCGGCGAGATCTACCCGCGAGGCGAGCTCGGCATGCGGGACGAGATCGATCAGGAGATCGTCGAAGAGGTCGATGAGCTCGGGACGAAGCTTGGCGGGATCCTGGAAGAACAGCTCGGAGATGGCACGCGCGATCTCGCCGCGACGCCTTGGGTCGCCGCGTTTGACGATCTCGTCCAGTCCAGGAATGAGCGACGTGGCAACGGTCATGAAAACGCAAACTCGTACGGGGCACGCCGCGGGTGCGCCCTTGGTCCAAGCCGCCCCACAAACAGGGAATTTAGGCCTCGGAGGTGAAGGAAGCGTTGCGCGGTGGCCCGCCAGGCGGACGCAAAAAGCCCTCCTGTGGCCTGCGATGGGCCTTGTCCGGGAGGTCGGAAAGGGCTATATCACCGCCAATTCATCTTCTCATACGATCCGCGTAGTGAGAGTGGGCCCGAAAGGACCCGCTCTTTTTTATTACCTGAACGCGGCTTGGCGGAAGATACGGCCCGACGCGCTGTCGGGAGAGTTCCGAAACGGGCTTTGAAGTCTTAACCAAGCCTTAACCATCGAGCGCCTTGACCCTGGATATGACCGAACCGACCACTGGTTCCACCGATGCCGAGTTGCTGGCCGAGCCGAGGCTCGTGGTCGAGCCGGGCGTTGCGGCACGGGTGTCCGCGGTCGCAGGTCCCGTGCTCGAGGGCATGGGCTACCGCCTGGTGCGGATCCGCATTTCCGGGGAGTCCGGCTGTACCGTGCAGATCATGGCCGAGCGGCCGGACGGCTCGATGCAGCTCGAGGATTGCGAGGCGATCTCGCGGGCACTCTCGCCCGTGCTCGACGTTGCCGACCCCATCGACCGCGCCTACCGGCTGGAGATCTCCTCACCGGGGATCGACCGCCCGCTGGTGCGCCGTTCCGATTTCGAGCGCTATTCCGGCCATCTGGTGAAGATCGACATGGCGGTCGCCCATGAAGGGCGCAAGCGGTTCCGTGGCATGCTCGGTGCCGTCGAAGGCGACCGCGTGCATCTGCGTCGCGACGACGCCAAAGCGAACGACGCTGCCGACGTTCTCCTGACGATGGAAGATATCGGCGAGGCACGCCTGGTGCTGACCGACGAGCTGATCGCGGAATCCATGCGCCGCGGCAAGGCGCAGGAACGCCAGATGCGCCGCGATCTCGGCATCGAGCCGCCGGCTGCACCGCACGCGGAGATCAGTGCGAAGATCACCAAGAACACCAAGCCGCAAAAGAAGAAGCCGGCTCCGACCAATACGAAGAAACATCGCCTTGCCGCCGAACGCGCGCGGCGTGGCGAGATCGAGCCTGACGAAGGAGACTAGCCATGGCAGTCAGCGCCAATCGACTCGAATTGCTCCAGATCGCGGACGCCGTTGCGCGCGAGAAATCGATCGACCGCGGTATCGTCATCGCGGCGATGGAGGACGCCATCGCCAAGGCGGCGCGGGCTCGTTACGGCAGCGAGACTGACGTTCACGCCGAAATCGACCCGAAGAAGGGCGAGCTGCGGCTGTCGCGCCACATGCTGGTGGTCGAGAAGGTCGAAAATCATTCCAACCAGATCTCGCTGGTGGACGCACAGCGTGCCAACCCCGGCGCCCAGGTCGGCGACACCATCGCCGACACCCTGCCGCCGCTGGAATACGGCCGCATCGCCGCGCAGTCGGCCAAGCAGGTGATCGTGCAGAAGGTGCGCGAGGCCGAGCGCGACCGGCAATATCAGGAATTCAAGGACCGTATCGGCGACATCGTCAACGGCGTCGTCAAGCGCGTCGAATATGGCAGCGTGATCGTCGACCTCGGCCGCGGTGAAGCCATCATCCGCCGCGACGAGATGCTGCCGCGCGAAGTGTTCCGCAACGGCGACCGCGTCCGCGCCTACATCTTCGACGTCCGCCGCGAGACGCGCGGCCCGCAGATCTTCCTCTCCCGCACCCACCCGCAGTTCATGGCAAAGCTGTTCGCGCAGGAAGTGCCCGAGATCTATGACGGCATCGTCGAGATCAAGGCGGTCGCCCGCGATCCCGGCTCGCGCGCGAAAATCGGCGTGATTTCCCGCGATTCTTCGGTCGATCCGGTCGGCGCCTGCGTCGGTATGCGCGGCTCGCGCGTGCAGGCCGTGGTGAACGAGCTGCAGGGCGAGAAGATCGACATCATTCCCTGGTCGCCCGACATCGCGACCTTCGTGGTCAACGCGCTGGCGCCGGCTGAAGTCTCCAAGGTCGTCATCGACGAAGACCGCGAGCGCATCGAGGTCGTCGTGCCCGACACCAACAACCAGCTCTCGCTGGCGATCGGCCGCCGCGGCCAGAACGTGCGTCTGGCCTCGCAGCTCACCGGCTGGGACATCGACATCCTGACCGAGCAGGAGGAATCGGAGCGCCGCCAGGCCGACTTCGAGAATTCCACCCGCGTCTTCATGGAATCGCTCAACGTCGACGAAGTGGTCGGCCAGCTGCTGGCGTCCGAAGGCTTCACCTCGGTCGAGGAACTCGCCATGGTGGACATCAAGGAACTCGCCGGCATCGAGGGTTTCGACGAGGAGACCGCGCAGGAACTCCAGAACCGGGCTCGCGAATATCTCGAGCAGCAGGAAGCCGAGATTGAGGCCAAGCGCAAGGAGCTCGGGGTCGAGGATGCCGTCAAGGACGTGCCCGGCGTCACCTTGAAGATGCTGGTGAAATTCGGCGAGAACGACATCAAGACGGTCGACGACCTCGCCGGCTGCGCCACCGACGATCTGGTCGGCTGGACCGAGCGCAAGGAAGGCGGCGAGCAGACCAAGTTCGCCGGCGCGCTCGATGGTCTCGACGTTTCCCGCGACGATGCCGAAGCCATGATCATGCAGGCCCGCGTCAAGGCCGGCTGGATCACCGAGGCCGATCTCGCCAAGCCCGCAGAAGAGGCTGAGGCGACCGAAGATCAGCCGGCTTAAGGGCTAAGGAGAATGTCGCCCGGATGCTTGCAGATACTGACCCCGAACTTGACCATGGACCGCGGACCGAAAGGTCCGCGACCATGCGCATGTGCGCGGTCAGCCGCGAGGTCCGGCCGATCGACGAGCTGATCCGCTTCGTCCTATCGCCGCAAGGCGCGATAGTTCCCGATCTCAAGCGCAAGCTGCCCGGACGCGGCATGTGGGTCACAGCCTCACGAGAGGTGGTTGCGGAAGCCGTGCGGCGTCACCATTTTGGCAGGGCCTTCAAGCGCGAGCTCCGCATTCCCCAGACGCTTCCCGCCGATATCGAGGCGCTCCTGGTTCGGAGCGTGACCGAATCTCTTGGGATTGCTGCCAAGGCGGGCCAGGTTGTGGCCGGTTTCGGCAAGGTCGAAAGCGGCCTGCGGGAAGGCACGGTCGAGGTCCTGATCCATGCCAGCGACGGGGCCGCGGACGGAATCCGCAAATTGGACACGCTGGCGCGTCAAAATGACGGAAATCGTGGCACCAGGCCGCAGATTCCCGTCGTCACCGCACTGAAATCGATAGAATTGGATTTGGCACTTACCCGGTCAAATGTGATACATGCTGCCCTGCTCGCGGGCCCGGCGAGCAAGTCATTCCTGTCACGTAGCCAGATGCTGGTCCGATACCGGATGGCGCACGATGACAAGACTGCCGAAAAGCCCGGCCAGGATTTCTGAGAGATAACGACGACCCGATAGGACGGTGCGGCAACGCACAACGCTAACAGATCAGGATTAGGACTGCTGAATGGTTGATACCAAGACCCCTGACGACAAGAAGCTGAGCGTTCCGAGCAAGACGCTATCGCTCAAGCCGCGCGTCGAAACGGGCACTGTCCGCCAGAGCTTCAGCCATGGCCGCAGCAAGCAGGTCGTGGTCGAGAAGCGCGGCAAGCGCCGCATCGACGGCAGCCCCGAGCCGCAGGCTCCCACGGTTGTTGCAAAGCCGGCTCCGGCCGCGCCTGCACCTGCTCCCGCGCGCCCGGCACCGCCGCGTAACTCCGGCTCCGGCGTGGTGCTGCGGACCCTGACCGAGGACGAACGTTCCGCCCGCGCCAGCGCGCTGGCCGATGCCAAGGTGCGCGAAGTCGAAGAGCGCCGCCAGGCCGAGGAAGAGGCCCAGCGCCGCGCTGTCCGCGAGGCCGCCGAACGCACCGAGCGCGAAGCCGCCGAATCCCGCCGTAAGGCCGAGGAAGAACGTCATCGCCACGAGGACGAAGCCAAGCGCAAGGCCGAGACCGAGGCCAAGAAGCGTTTTGGCGAAGGCGAGCAGCCGTCCGCTCCCCGCCCCGCAGCTGCTGCGGCCCCGGCCGCTCCTGCGCCGCGTCCTGGCGCGCCTGCAGCGCGGCCCGGCACCACCACAACCACGGCACGCCCGGGAACAACGACCGCGCGCCCCGGAACGACCACGGCGCGGCCGACAGGCGGCCCGCTGGGTCGCGCTCCCGCGGTCGCAGCCGGACCGGACGAGGACGATGGTCCGCGCCAGATCCGCCGCGGTCCCGGCGGTGCTGCACGTCCTGTGGTGGCCCCCAAGCCCACCCACAAGCCCGGCCCGCAGAAAGAGCGCGGCCGCCTGACGGTCGTCACCGCGCTCAACGCCGACGAGGTGCGCGAACGCTCGATCGCGTCGTTCCGCCGCCGCACCCAGCGCCTGAAGGGCCATGCCGCGAACGAGCCGAAGGAAAAGCTCATCCGCGAGGTGATCATTCCGGAAGCGATCACGATCCAGGAGCTCGCCAACCGCATGGCCGAGCGCGCGGTGGAAATCATCCGCATGCTGATGAAGCAGGGCGCGATTCACAAGATCACCGACGTGATCGACGCCGACACTGCGCAGCTGATCGCCGAAGAGCTGGGGCACACCGTCAAGCGCGTTGCCGCGTCCGACGTTGAAGAAGGCCTGTTCGACGCCACCGACGATTCCACCGACACCGAGACCCGCTCTCCGGTCGTCACCGTCATGGGCCACGTCGATCACGGCAAGACCTCGCTGCTCGATGCGCTCCGTCATGCCAACGTTGTCTCCGGCGAAGCCGGCGGCATCACCCAGCATATCGGCGCCTATCAGGTGCTGTCGCCCGAGAGCGGCAAGAAGATCACCTTCATCGACACGCCCGGCCACGCCGCGTTCACCGCGATGCGCGCCCGCGGCGCCAAGGTCACCGACATCGTCGTGCTGGTGGTTGCGGCCGATGACGGCGTCATGCCGCAGACAATCGAAGCCATCAACCACGCCAAGGCGGCGCGGGTGCCGATCATCGTTGCCATCAACAAGATCGACAAGCCCGATGCCAAGCCCGAGCGCGTGCGCACCGAGCTGCTCCAGCACGAGGTGCAGGTGGAATCCTTCGGCGGCGAAGTCGTCGACGTCGAAGTGTCCGCCAAGAACAAGACCAATCTCGACAAGCTGCTCGAGATGATCGCGCTGCAGGCCGACATCCTCGACCTGAAGACCAATTCGGAGCGTCCGGCCGAGGGCACCGTGATCGAGGCCAAGCTCGACCGCGGCCGTGGTCCGGTTGCGACCGTGCTGGTCCAGCGCGGCACGCTTCGTGTCGGTGACATCATCGTCGCCGGCGCCGAGATGGGACGCGTCCGCGCGCTGATCTCGGATCAGGGCGAGACGGTGCAGGAAGCCGGCCCCTCGGTGCCAGTCGAAGTGCTCGGCTTCAACGGTCCGCCGGAAGCCGGCGATCGTCTCGCGGTCGTCGAGAACGAAGCCCGCGCCCGCCAGGTCACGAGCTACCGCGCGCACCAGAAGCGCGAGAACGCGGCTGCCTCGATCTCCGGCATGCGCGGCTCGCTCGAGCAGATGATGTCGCAGCTGAAGACGGCGGGCCGCAAGGAATTCCCGCTGATCATCAAGGCCGACGTGCAGGGCTCGCTGGAAGCGATCCTCGGCTCGCTGGAGAAGCTCGGCACCGACGAAGTCGCCGCCCGCATCCTGCATGCCGGCGTCGGCGGCATCTCGGAATCGGACGTGACGCTCGCGGAAGGCTTCAACGCCGCGATCATCGGCTTCTCGGTTCGTGCCAACAAGGAAGCCGCTGCGGCCGCCAAGCGCAACGGCATCGAGATCCGCTACTACAACATCATCTACGACCTCGTGGACGACGTGAAGAAGGCGATGAGCGGTCTGCTCGCGCCGACCTTGCGCGAAACCATGCTCGGCAATGCCGCGATCCTGGAGATCTTCAACATCTCCAAGGTCGGCAAGGTCGCCGGCTGCCGCGTCACCGACGGCACCGTGGAACGCGGCGCCAATGTGCGCCTGATCCGCGACAATGTCGTCGTGCACGAAGGCAAGCTGTCGACGCTGAAGCGCTTCAAGGACGAAGTGAAGGAAGTCCAGTCCGGTCAGGAATGCGGCATGGCCTTCGAGAACTACCACGACATGCGCGCCGGTGACGTGATCGAGTGTTACCGCGTGGAGACGATCCAGCGCTCCCTGTAAGTCCAAATCTTACCGAAGCGTCCGGATCTTTTTGAACTGAAATTGCGGGAGTGCGATGGCCGGATTTATTCCGGCCATCCACGCCTCATTCGTTTCAACAGGACAAATGACAATGCTCGTGTCCCAAACGCGGGCACGACGAGGTGATTTTTAGAAATGCCCCGCCACCATCAGAAGAAAAGTTCCGCGCCAGGCGGAGGCTCGCAACGCCAGTTGCGCGTCGGCGAGCAGGTTCGCCACGCGATAGCCGAGATTCTGGCGCAAGGCAGCGTGCATGATGCGGATCTTGAAGGTCACATCATCACCGTGCCGGAGGTGCGGATGTCACCCGACCTGAAGCTCGCGACAATCTACGTGATGCCGCTCGGTGGCCGCGACACCGAGGTGGTTCTCGCTGCGCTCGAGCGCAACAAGAAATTCCTGCGCGGCGAAGTCGCGCGGCGCGTTAACTTGAAATTTGCACCTGATCTTCGCTTCCGCGTCGACGAGCGATTCGACGAAGCGGAACGGATCGAGAAGCTTTTGCGAACGCCTGCGGTGCAAAGAGACTTGGAACAGGATCCGGATTCGGATCGGGAAGAAGAGCAATGACGATGGACCCGGCTCACGGCACGATCGGCGGCGAAGAGACCGATGCGCGCGACGTGCAGAAAAATAATTTTGCGGATCTGGGCGACAATTCTCAGCCGCACCAGGAGCCGCGCCGCGTCAACAACGATCCGCGCGCCAAGCACCAGAAGGGCAACCAGCCGCGCCGCGACCGCCGCGACGTCCATGGCTGGGTCGTGCTCGACAAACCGATCGGCATGACCTCGACGCAGGCCGTCGCCGTGCTCAAGCGCCTGTTCAACGCCAAGCGCGCCGGACACGCCGGCACGCTCGATCCGCTCGCCTCCGGCGGCCTGCCCATTGCACTTGGAGAAGCGACCAAGACGGTTCCCTTCGTCATGGACGGCCGCAAGCGCTACCAGTTCACCGTGTGCTGGGGCGAGGAGCGCGACACCGACGACATCGAGGGCCGGGTGACCGCGACCTCCGAGCAGCGCCCGACCCGCGAGGCGATCCTCGCCCTCCTGCCCCGCTTCACCGGGGTGATCGAGCAGATCCCGCCGCGCTATTCCGCGATCAAGGTCCAGGGCGAGCGCGCCTACGACCTCGCCCGCGACGGCGAGATCGTGGAACTGGCCCCCCGCCCGGTCGAAATTCACCATTTAACCCTTGTAGATCAACCGGATAACGATCGAGCCGTGTTCGAGGCCGAGTGCGGCAAGGGCACCTATGTCCGTGCGCTGGCCCGCGATATGGGCCGGATTCTCGGTACTTACGGCCATATCTGCGCACTCAGGCGGACCCTGGTCGGGCCATTTGACGAGAACGACATGATTCCGCTGGATCAGTTGGAGGCTTTGTGCGATAGAGCCGCGTCCGGCGAGGGCAGCCTCGCCGACGCGCTTATGCCCGTTGAGACCGCGCTGGACGACATCCCGGCACTGGCCGTCACTCGGGCTGATGCGGCAAGGCTCCATCGGGGCCAAGCCGTTTTATTGCGCGGACGGGATGCGCCCACTAGTAGCGGCACAGTCTATGTCACGGTAGCAGGCCGTCTCTTGGCGCTTGCTGAAGTCGGCAATGGCGAAATCATCCCCAAGCGTGTGTTCAACCTGACCGGCCTGACTGCCAGCTCCGGTCGTAACGAGAGAAATTGACGATGTCGATTGCCGCAGAACGCAAAGCGGAAGTCATCAAGACGAATGCCAACAAAGCCGGCGACACCGGTTCGCCCGAGGTGCAGGTCGCGATCCTGTCGGAACGCATCAACAACCTCACGAACCATTTCAAGACCCACGTGAAGGACAACCATTCGCGTCGCGGCCTCTTGAAGCTGGTGTCGACCCGCCGCTCGCTCCTCGACTACCTCAAGAAGCGGGACGAAGCGCGCTACAAGGCCCTGCTCGAGAAGCACAACATTCGTCGTTAAGTGTTCCTGCGCGCGCCAATGGCGCGCGTTTTCGCGCGTGGTTTCGAACGAAAGCGTTTGCTTAAAGGTTTTTGATCGAGGCTGCGTGCGCGTCGGGTGCGGGCCAAAGCTCTATGATTCGCGCTTTGGGTTGTTGTTTGAGCATGATCTTTCCGGAAAACCGCTTCACACTTTTCCGGATCATGCTTTGACGATTCGCATCCGGGGTATGATCGGCGAAGACCGCGGTTCGGTGTTCGCGTTCGTGCCGACTGACAGTCCAGCAGCAATCCGGCGGCTGGGCACAACGGGCAAGGCGCCCGTATGACCCGAAAGGATGGACGCCATCCGAAATCCGAAAACCATGGCAGGATCGCAGGACGCTGATCGCCCGCTCCGATCAGCGTCCTGCAATCTTGACATGGTTTTTGTTTTTCGAGCCGTCCCTTCTTTCGAGAACCCATGAAAGAAGACCTCTATGTTCAATAAGCATTCAGTCGAGATCGACTGGGGCGGACGCCCTCTCAAGCTCGAAACCGGCAAGATCGCACGTCAGGCTGACGGCGCCGTCGTCGCCACCTATGGCGAGACCGTGGTGCTCGCCACCGTCGTCGCCGCGAAGTCGCCGCGCGAAGGCGTCGACTTCCTGCCGCTGACCGTCGACTACCAGGAAAAGACCTACGCTGCGGGGCGCATTCCCGGCGGCTATTTCAAGCGCGAGGGTCGTCCAACCGAGAAGGAGACGCTGGTCTCCCGCCTGATCGACCGTCCGATCCGTCCGCTGTTCGTCGACGGCTGGCGCAACGAGACCCAGGTGATCGTCACCGTACTGTCGCACGACATGGAAAACGACCCTGACATCGTGGCGCTGGTGGCATCGTCGGCTGCGCTGACCCTGTCCGGCGCGCCCTTCAAGGGTCCGATCGGCGCAGCGCGCGTCGGCTTCGCCAATGACGAGTTCATCCTCAACCCGACGCTCGACGAAATGGTCGACACCCAGCTCGACCTGGTCGTCGCCGGCACCGCCGACGCCGTGCTGATGGTGGAATCGGAAGCCAAGGAGCTGAACGAAGACATCATGCTCGGCGCCGTGATGTTCGGTCACCGCCACTTCCAGCCGGTGATCAACGCGATCATCGAGCTTGCCGAGAAGGCCGCCAAGGAGCCGCGCGAAGTCACCGTCATCGACAATTCCGCGCTCGAAAAGGAAATGCTCGGCCTCGTCGAGCAGGAACTGCGCAGCGCCTACGCCATTCCGGTCAAGCAGGACCGCTATGCCGCGGTCGGCAAGGTCAAGGAAAAGGTGATCGCCCACTACTTCCCCGAAGGGCAGGAGCCGAAATACGACAAGCTGCGCATCGGCGCCGTGTTCAAGGAGCTGGAAGCGAAGATCGTTCGCTGGAACATCCTCGACACCGGCAAGCGCATCGACGGTCGCGATTCCAAGACCGTGCGCAACATCGTCGCCGAAGTCGGCGTGCTGCCCCGCGCCCACGGCTCGGCGCTGTTCACCCGCGGCGAGACCCAGGGCCTGGTCGTGACCACGCTCGGCACCGGCGAGGACGAGCAGTACATCGACGCGCTGTCGGGAACGTACAAAGAGACGTTCCTGCTGCACTACAACTTCCCTCCCTACTCGGTCGGTGAGACCGGTCGCCTCGGCGGCACCAAGCGCCGCGAGATCGGCCACGGCAAGCTGGCCTGGCGTGCGATCCACCCGGTGCTGCCGCCGCATCACGAGTTCCCCTACACGATCCGCGTGGTGTCGGAGATCACCGAATCCAACGGCTCCTCGTCGATGGCTTCGGTCTGCGGCGCCTCGCTCGCGCTGATGGACGCCGGCGTGCCGTTGAAGCGGCCGACCGCGGGCATCGCGATGGGCCTGATCCTCGAAGACAAGCGCTTCGCGGTTCTCTCGGACATCCTCGGTGACGAAGACCATCTCGGCGACATGGACTTCAAGGTCGCCGGCACGGAAGCGGGCATCACCTCGCTCCAGATGGACATCAAGATCGAGGGCATCACCGAGGAGATCATGAAGGTCGCGCTCGGTCAGGCCAAGGATGGACGTATCCACATCCTCGGCGAGATGGCCAAGGCGCTCACCAACGCCCGCGCCGAGCTCGGCGAATACGCGCCGCGCATCGAGACCTTCAAGATCGCCACCGACAAGATCCGCGAAGTGATCGGCACCGGCGGCAAGGTGATCCGCGAGATCGTCGAGAAGACCGGCGCCAAGGTCAACATCGAGGACGACGGCACCGTGAAGGTCGCCTCCTCCGACGGCGAGGCGATGAAGGCCGCGATCAAATGGATCAAGTCGATCGCGTCCGATCCGGAAGTCGGCCAGATCTATGACGGAACCGTCGTCAAGGTGATGGAGTTCGGCGCCTTCGTGAACTTCTTCGGTTCCAAGGATGGCCTCGTCCACATCAGCCAGCTCGCTTCGGCGCGCGTGCAGAAGACCTCCGACGTCGTCAAGGAAGGCGACAAGGTCAAGGTCAAGCTGCTCGGCTTCGACGACCGCGGCAAGACCCGCCTGTCGATGAAGGTCGTCGACCAGACCACCGGCGAAGACCTCGAGGGCAAGGGCGGCGACGGCGAGAAGGCCCCGCGCGAAGCGGCCGGCGAGTAAATCTCGCTCTCATCAGAAACACGAAGGGCGGCCTCGCGGCCGCCCTTTTTGTTTGCCGGTGCTCGCTCCGGGCGATATGCGCTCCCTCTCCCGCTTGCGGGAGAGGGCTGGGGAGAGGGTTTCTCCACGGAGGGACTCCCATCGAGGAGAAAGCCCCCACCCGCGCCTTCGGCGCGACCTCCCCCGCAAGCGGGAGAGGTTGCACCGAGCCCGAGGCGAGATCAGCTGGCCTCAGGCGGCGATGTCGTACCGGTCGAGGTTCATCACCTTGGTCCAGGCCTTGGCGAAGTCCTTCACGAACTGCTCCTTGGCATCCGACGTGGCATAGACCTCGGCGTAGGCGCGGAGCTGCGAGTGCGCGCCGAAGATGAGGTCGGCGCGTGTGCCGGTCCACTTCACCGCGTTGGTCTTGCGGTCGCGGGCTTCGTAGCTGCCGTCAGCTGCCGACGTCCACTGCGCGCTCATGTCGAGCAGGTTGACGAAGAAGTCGTTGGTGAGTGTTCCCACCTTGGAGGTGAGGACGCCGTTCTTTGAATCAGCCGCGTTGGCACCGAGCACGCGCAGGCCGCCGACAAGCACCGTCATTTCGGGGCCGGTGAGCCGGAGCAGCTGCGCGCGATCGACGAGCGCCTCTTCCTGCTGCAGGAACTGATGCCGCTTGCCGACGAAGTTGCGGAAACCATCGGCCCGGGGCTCCAGCGGAGCGAAGGAAGCCGCATCGGTCTGCTCTTGCGAGGCGTCCATGCGGCCCGGGGTGAAGCCAACCTTGACGTCAACGCCGGCATCCTTCGCGGCCTTCTCGACCGCGGCGGTGCCGCCGAGCACGATGAGGTCCGCGAGCGAGACCTTCTTGGCGCCTGATGACGCGTTGAAGTCCTTCTGGATCGCTTCGAGCTTGCCGAGAACCTTCGAGAGCTGAGCCGGCTGGTTCACCTCCCAGTCCTTCTGCGGAGCAAGCCGGATGCGCGCACCGTTGGCGCCACCGCGCTTGTCCGAGCCGCGGAACGTCGAGGCCGACGCCCAGGCGGTCGAGACCAGCTCGGGCACCGAGAGACCCGAAGCCAGGATCTTGGTCTTCAGTGCGGCGATGTCCTGATCGCTGGCCAGCTCGTGATTCACGGCCGGGATCGGATCCTGCCAGATCAGCGTCTCCTTCGGCACCAGCGGACCGAGATAGCGCTGGATCGGGCCCATGTCGCGATGGGTGAGCTTGAACCAGGCGCGGGCGAAGGCGTCCGCGAACTGGGCCGGGTTTTCGAGGAAGCGGCGCGAGATCTTCTCGTAGGCCGGATCCATGCGCAGCGACAGGTCGGTCGTCAGCATCGTCGGCCGATGCTTCTTGGACTTGTCGAAGGCATCGGGAATGATCGCGTCGGCCCCCTTGGCCGTCCACTGCTGCGCACCGCCCGGGCTCTTCGTCAGCTCCCATTCGAACTTGAACAGGTTCTCGAAGAAGTTGTTGCTCCACTTCGTCGGCGTTGTCGTCCAGGTCACCTCGAGACCGCTGGTGATGGAATCACCGGCGAGGCCCGACGCGTGCTTGCTCTTCCAGCCGAGGCCCTGATCCTCGAGTGCGCCCGCTTCCGGCTCCGGTCCGACCAGCGAGGGATCACCCGCGCCATGGGTTTTGCCGAAGGTGTGGCCGCCGGCGATCAGCGCGACGGTCTCTTCGTCGTTCATCGCCATGCGGGCGAAGGTCTCGCGGATGTCCTTGGCCGCGGCGACCGGATCCGGCTTGCCGTTCGGGCCTTCCGGATTGACGTAGATGAGGCCCATCTGCACCGCGCCGAGCGGCTCGGCGAGCTCGCGTTCGCCGCTGTAGCGCTCATCGCCCAGCCAGCTGCCTTCGGGACCCCAATAGAGCTCTTCCGGCTCCCACACGTCGGCGCGGCCACCCGCAAAACCGAACGTCTTGAAGCCCATCGATTCCAGCGCAACGTTGCCGGCGAGCACCATCAAATCGGCCCAGGAGATCTTGCGACCATATTTCTGCTTGATCGGCCAGAGCAGCCGGCGCGCCTTGTCGAGGTTCGCGTTGTCGGGCCAGCTGTTGAGGGGGGCGAAACGCTGCTGACCGGCGCCGGCGCCACCGCGGCCGTCGGTGGTGCGATACGTGCCTGCGCTATGCCAGGCCATGCGGATCATGAGGCCGCCATAGTGACCGAAGTCGGCGGGCCACCATTCCTGTGAATCCGTCATCAGAGCGGTCAGATCCTTGATGACCGCATTCAGGTCGAGCGACTTGAATTCCTTGGCGTAGTCGAAGTCCTTGCCCATCGGGTCGGACAGGCCTGAATTCTTGTGCAGCATCTCGATGCTGAGCTGTGTCGGCCACCAATCGCGGTTCGCCGGCACGCGTTTTCCACCCGAAAACGGGCACTTCGAAGAGTCGTCCATGAATACCTCCTCTGGTGGCGTCGAACTCGCGCCATTGACCAGGTAGAACCACTCTAAGCCTCCCATTCCATCAGGGGAAGTTGACTTTAATGATCGCTGCGATAGGATTTTCTGATGGCCAACGTGACAATGCGCCAGCTCCGGTATTTCGACGCGCTGGCGCGCCACGGTCATTTCGGCCGTGCGGCGGAGGCAAGCTCGATCTCGCAGCCAGCCCTGTCGATGCAGATCAAGGAACTGGAGGACGCACTCGGCGGCCTGCTGCTGGAGCGCAGCGCCCGGCAGGTGGCGCTGACCCGGTTCGGAGAAGAGCTCGCACCGCGCGTTCGCGACATCTTGCGTTCCGTGGACGAGCTCGGCGATTTCGCCCGCGCCTCGCAGGACCGGTTCGCCGGCCGGCTGCGGATCGGGATGATCCCGACGATCGCGCCGTATCTGCTGCCCAAGATCACCAAGAATCTCACGCGCCTGCATCCGGAGCTCGACATCCGCGTGCGCGAGACGATGACGCCGCGGCTGATCCAGGAACTGGTGGAAGGCCGGCTCGACACCGCCATCGTCGCGCTGCCCGTGTCGGAGCCCTCTCTCACCGAAGTCGCGCTGTTCGACGAGAAATTCCTGCTGGTGCGGCCGGGCACGGATGCCGGCATCCCGCCGCCTTCGCGCGAGATGATGCGGGAGATGCGGCTGCTGCTGCTCGAAGAGGGGCACTGCTTCCGCGACCAGGCGCTGTCGTTCTGCAACATGCAATCGGCACCGCCACGCGAGATGCTGGATGCGAACTCGCTGTCGACGCTGGTCCAGATGGTCAGCGCCGGCATCGGCGTCACCCTGATTCCGGAAATGGCGGTGTCGGTGGAAACACGATCGGCCTCAGTTTCGCTGTCGCGCTTTCGCGACCCGGAGCCTTCGCGCACGATCGGCATGGTCTGGCGCAAGACCAGTCCTCTGGCGCGGCAACTGCTGCAGATTTCGGAGGTGGTGTGCCTGTCGGCCGGCAAGGTGCGCGCACGGCAATCGGTACGCGGCCAACGGGCGTAGGGCTCCGATGTCACATCCGGTCATCCGCCCCGCCTGCGTCGACGAATATGACGAAATCGCCCGCGTCTGGATGGAAAGCTGGGTCTCGACCGGGCTTGCCGAGGCCAGCAACTTCCTGCTGGCAAACCTGCGTGCACGTGTCAGGCGCGAGATCGAGGACGGCTGGACCCTGTACGCCGCCGACGACAACGGCACCATCGCCGCGATGCTGGCGCTGCATCTGCCAAAGTTTTATCTCGACCAGCTCTTCGTCGCCCCCGCTTATCAGGGCCAGTCGCTCGGCCGGCAACTGCTCGCCTTCACGCGCACGCAATTGCCCGATGAGATCGAACTGCGCTGTGTGCGCGAGAATGAAAAAGCCTGGCGCTGGTATGAGCGCGAAGGCTTTGTGTTCGAGACGGAAGACATTTCCCCGGTGACGGGTTTCACGATGAAATGCTATCGGTGGAAGCGGCAGCGCGGCGCCGAATAGGCAACGAACGCCGGACGCAGCTTGCGGTTGTCAAGATCCCCACCTAGTGTGGTGTGGCCAATAACCTCCTGCCTCTGATCTCCCGGAATCCATGGTTCGAATTGCTGTCTCGCTGATCGCGCTGCTGTTCATGCTTGGCTCGGCGGTCGCGCAAACCCCTCCCGCACCCACCGCGCCTCCCGCTCAAGCTGCGACACCGGCCAAGCGGGCACCCAAGAAGGCGGCGAAGCCGAAGGCTCCGGCCAAACCTGCGGAGCCAACGACTTCAGGTCCCTGCGGCATCGGCGTGATCGCGGCGACGCAGGACCCGTTCGTCGTCGAGAAGATCGGCCTGACGGTGTTCGGAAACGAATATGCGGAAGTGCCGGTGTCCTGGGGCCTTGACGATGTTGTTTTCGCGCAAGTGCGTGCGGCAGCAGGTGCCACGCCGGTACGGCGAATTGCCTACGCCAAAGGCACGTTCGACGCCTTCTATCACCCGAAGCCCAGTCTGTTTCGCAACGAACGCGAAGAACTGTCAACCCTGATCCGTCAGATCGCGGGCAATGCCGGCTGCGAACGATATGTCGTCGTGACGCGGGGCGAGGGGGTGCTGCCGGGGACCAATCTGCCACTGCGAGGACTGGGCATGTTCAATCGCGGCATAGGCATCATCAGTTATACGTTTCTGTACGCCTATGTCGGCGTGACCGTGTTCGACGGCCAGACCTTCGAAATCAGGAAGGGGCCTGCGCTGACGCTGGAAGGTGTCGTGAAGCACATGGCTGACGGCTTTGGGCAAGACCCGCATCTGCACAAAATGGACAATTCCCTGTTTCCGGCCACAGCGGCCGACGCCGCCAACAACACGATCCTGCGCGACAACATGCGCGATTTCCTGACGGAGCGGCTGGACAAAATCTTGCCGCCGTATTTCGCACCGTGAGCAGTGCCGGAGCATGATCAACATTCTGGTCGTTGCAGCCGCCCTGGCCTCTTATGCGCTGATGTCTCCGGCGGAAGCCAGCGCGAATTCGGCATTGGCATCTCGCAATACCCTCTCGATGGGCCAGGGCACCTCTTCGCCATGATGTACATCAGGGTCTATGACGGTGCGACTTTCGCGTTGATCAGGGAGGCGCCAGCCGTGACGACCGAGGACACATTTGCGGAGCGCGTAATGCACAATCCGCTTGGCGGGCCGTCCATGCAGGTGGACCGCGCGATGTTTCCGGAGAAGCCGGCGGATGCAGTCAACAATCCGGTGCTGCGCGATGGTGTACGAACGATGCTGACAAAGAGCCTCGACAAGACGCTGCCGGCCCTGCTGCAACGCTCATCTCCGTCGCGTTGACCAAGATGTCGCTCGCAGAGCGGCTCGTCCAACCAGGCGTAGTGCGTTGCGTATCCGACGCAAACACGCGATGAATAGCCTGCGCCCGTCTACGCTCGAGAAAAGGTCCGCCCCATGATCAAGCTCTATTGGTCGCCCCGCTCGCGCTCGTTCACGACGCTCTGGCTGATGGAAGAGAGCGGCCTGCCCTATGAGCGCGTGCTGACCGACATCTCGACCGGTGCGCAGAAGGCGCCGGACTATTTGAAGGTCAATCCGATGGGCAAGGTGCCGGCGCTGAGCGACGGCGATGCCGCGCTCGGCGAAGCCGCGGCGATCTGCGCCTACATCGCCGACCGCTATCCCGAGACGAAGCTTGCGCCTGATGTGACCGACCCGCGTCGTGCGCGCTATCTGCAATGGCTGTTCTTCTCGCCGGGCTGTATCGAGCCCGCCATCATCCAGATCTTCACCAAGATCGAGATTCCGACCTCGACCGCGGCCTGGGGCAGCGCGACGCAGGTCTTCGACGTGCTGGAAGCCGCGCTCGCCAAAGGGCCCTGGATTCTCGGCGAGGAGTTTTCAGCCGCCGACATCACAATCGGCTCGGGCCTCAACTTCGCGGTACGCCGGTTCAAGATGGTGCCATCGCGCCCGGCCTTCGATGCCTATCTCGATCGCTGTATGGCGCGGCCGGCATTCCAGCGCGCGGAGAAGATCGCGGCGGGTTAGTCCGGCGTCTTCAAATCGTCCGGCCTCGGCATCAGCACGGTGTTGTAGCCGGAATCGACGTAGTGGATCTCGCCGGTCACGCCGCCGGAGAGATCCGACAACAGATACAGCGCGGAGCCACCAAGCTCGTCGAGCGTGACGCCGCGACGGAGCGGCGAATGCTTTTGCATGAACGCGAACATCGCGCGCGCCTCGCCGATGCCGGAGCCGGCGAGCGTGCGGATGGGGCCGGCGGAGATCGCGTTGACGCGGATGCCGCGCGGTCCGAAATCGGAGGCAAGGTAGCGCACCGAGGCTTCCAGCGCCGCCTTGGCCACGCCCATCACGTTGTAGTTCGGCATCGCGCGCTCCGAGGCGCCGAAGGTCAGCGTGATCATGCTGCCGCCTTCCGTCATCAGCTCAGCAGCGCGCTTGGCGACTTCCGTGAACGAGAAGCAGGAGATCACCATGGTGCGCGAAAAATTCTCGCGGCTGGTGTCGGCGTAGCGTCCCTTCAGCTCGTTCTTGTCGGCAAAACCGATCGCGTGGATGACGAAATCGAGCTTGCCCCATTTCTCCCGAAGCGCGTTGAAGGTCGCATCGACGCTGGCGATGTCCTCGACGTCGCAGGGCAGCACCAGATCAACGCCAAGCTGCTCCGCCAGCGGCTTGACGCGTTTGCCCAAAGCCTCGCCCTGGAAGGTGAAGGCAAGCTCGGCGCCATGGGCATGCAGCGTCTTCGCCATGCCCCAGGCGATCGAATGATCATTGGCGATGCCCATGATCAGACCGCGCTTGCCCTTCATCAAACCTTCCATTGCCTCGCGACTCCTATCATTCCGACGTCATCGCCCGCGCATGCGGGCGATCCAGTATTCCAGAGACAGTCGTTATAAACCGAGAGGCCGCGGCGGACTGGATGCCCGGCTCCCGTGCGCAATTGCGCACAAGGCGCGGCATGACAGCGCGCGGAGCTCACACATCCAGCCGGCTGAACACCAGCGTCGCGTTGGTGCCGCCGAAGCCGAAGGAGTTCGACAGCACCGTGCCGATTTTGACGTTGTCGATGCGCTTGCGCACGATCGGCATGTCGGCGAACACGGGATCGAGCTCCTGGATGTGCGCGCTTTCGCAGATAAAGCCGTTGTTCATCATCAGCAGCGAGTAGATCGCCTCCTGCACGCCGGTCGCGCCGAGCGAGTGGCCGGTCAGCGCCTTGGTCGCCGAGATCGGCGGGCATTTCTCGCCATTTCCGAACACGCGGCGAAGCGCATCGATCTCCGGCGGATCGCCTGCCGGCGTCGAGGTCGCGTGCGGATTGATGTAGTCGACCTTGGTCTTCACCGTCGACATCGCCATGCGCATGCAGCGCTCCGCGCCCTCACCCGACGGCGCGACCATGTCGTAGCCATCGGACGTCGCGCCATAGCCGACGATCTCGCCATAGATGCGCGCGCCGCGCGCCTTGGCATGCTCGAGCTCTTCCAGCACCAGCACGCCGGCACCGCCGGCGATGACGAAGCCGTCGCGGTTGACGTCGTAGGGCCGCGAGGCGGTGGCGGGCGTGTCGTTGTATTTCGAGGACATCGCGCCCATGGCGTCGAACAGCACCGACAGCGACCAGTCCAATTCCTCGCAGCCGCCGGCGAAGATGACGTCCTGCTTGCCGATCTGGATCGTCTCATAGGCGTTGCCGACGCAATGGTTCGACGTCGCGCAGGCCGAGGAGATCGAATAGTTCACGCCCTTGATCTTGAACCAGGTCGCGAGCGTCGCGGAGGCCGTGGAGGACATCGCCTTCGGCACCGCAAACGGTCCGACGCGCTTCGGGCCCTTGGTGCGGGTGATGTCGGCGGATTCGACGATGGTGCGGGCGGAGGGGCCGCCGGAGCCCATGATGATGCCGGTGCGGATGTTGGAGACGTCGTCAGGCGACAGACCGGAGTCCTGGATCGCCTGCTCCATCGCCACGTGATTCCACGCCGCACCCTGACCGAGGAAACGCATGGCGCGGCGGTCGACCACCGTCGAAGGATCGAGCGTCGGCGCACCTTGCACCTGCGAACGGAAGCCGAGCTCGGCATATTTCTCAGCCCGCGAAATGCCCGACTTCGCCTCGTGAAGGCTCGCAAGCACCTCCTGGGTGTTGTTTCCGATGGACGAGACGATGCCCATCCCGGTGACCACAACCCGCCTCATGACAGCCTCGCCTAAATCGTTGTCTTTCTTTGTGATGCGCTCAGCCCAGGCTCACGCCCTGCTTGAACAGGCCGACCTTCAGGTCCTTGGCGCGATAGATAATCTGGTCATCGACCGAAAGCCACCCGTCGGCGATACCCAGCACCAGCTTTGACCGCATCACGCGCTTGATATCGACGTTGTACACAACCTTGCGGGCCTCCGGCAGCACCTGGCCGCTGAACTTCAGCTCGTTCAGGCCCAGCGCGCGACCACGACCTTCGCCACCACTCCAGCCCAGATAAAAGCCGACCATTTGCCACAGCGCATCGAGGCCGAGGCAGCCGGGCATGACAGGATCGTTCTTGAAGTGACAGCCGAAGAACCAGAGGTCGGGCTTCACGTCGAGCTCGGCGCGCACCACGCCCTTGCCGAACTCGCCTCCATTGTCGCTGATATCGGTGATGCGGTCGAACATCAGCATCGGCGGCAGCGGCAGCTGGGCGTTGCCCGGGCCGAACATCTCGCCGCGGGCACATGCCAGCAGATCTTCGTATTCGTAACCGTTGCGCCTGTTCAGCATGCGGAAGCCTCTGTTCTAACCCCGATTGAGCGGCGTTTCTGGCAAAAATGGGCCCCGTTCTGTTCGGAAAGCAACGCCGATTGCTGTCGTCAGCAGGCGCGAATGCCGATAGCCCGGATGGACCTGCGAACCTGGCCTCAATGCCCGGCCGCGCCACAATCGGCTAAGCGGAACCGCGCGCTCTCTAACACAGGCGTTTCGGGTGGCAAAGCGATCTCATGAAGGTAAAGTGACGGTATCCGCGGCCGGTTCCAAACCTGATTAGAACCTCTCTAGTTGCGAGAAACTTGCATCTGCATCTATCTGTCCATATATTGCATATAGATAGTGTCCACGCGTGCCTGAAATCTGGAAATGAGCGAGAATACAGCGCATCACCACGACGACGACGCCCATGCGGCGGCTCTCTTGTCCGGCCGTCAGCCGGCCTTGACCGGCTGCCCGTGGCATGACGTCAACGAAATGCTCCAGTCCGCCGGCCTCCGCCCGACGCGCCAGCGGATGGCGCTGGGCTGGCTCCTATTCGGCAAGGGCGCGCGTCACCTCACGGCTGAAATGCTGTACGAGGAAGCGACGCTGGCCAAGGTGCCGGTGTCGCTGGCGACCGTGTACAACACGCTGAACCAGCTGACCGACGCCGGCCTGCTGCGTCAGGTCAGTGTCGACGGCACCAAGACCTATTTCGACACCAACGTCACCACCCACCACCATTATTACCTCGAGAACAGCCACGAGCTGGTCGACATCGAGGATCCGCATCTGGCGCTGTCCAAGATGCCGGAGGTGCCGGAGGGTTACGAGATCGCGCGCATCGACATGGTCGTGCGCCTGCGCAAGAAGCGCTGAGATCGTCTTACACCGCTGATTTGATCGTCATGGCCGGGATGTTCCCGGCCATTGTCGTTTCGGGCCGTTAGTTGACTTGCTCGTCCGAGTAGACACCCCACAGGCGCTCCTGCTGGATCCAGCCGTCAAAGCCGTTGCCGATCACGCGGCACCAGTTTGCGGTGCACTTCTTGACCTGCGTGACGACGCCGGCCTGGAGCCGGGCTGCAACTGCGCTGTCGGGATCAGCGCGGTCGTAGATCGGAGCAAGGTCGTCCTTGTGCTTCATGGTGACGACCGCGGTGCGGCGGCCCGACAGCAGCGAATGATAGACCCAGCCCTCGGCGCCTTCGGAATCGCGCACCCGGCGCCAGTTCTCGAACTCGGCGGTGATTTCGACCGGCAGGCCTGAACGGGTGTAGACCCAGGCCACGTCGTTGTCCTTGGTCGGACCGGCGCGGACGTTCACGTGATCCGACTTGAGGCTGACATAGCGTGGCACCGGGAGGCCGCTGGCGGTCTGGGGGGTATTGTCCTTCGCCGAGTGCCCGGGGCTGACCGAGGCGCTCAACCAGGTGCAAACGAGCGCCATCACCGAACAAAATCGCCCCAACGCCATCAACCCGTCTCCTGTCGAAGATCCGGCCTCGCGCCGGACCCTCACCCCAAAATTCCAAAAACCCCAGCCGTCCACGTCCCTGACCCGCCCCACGCGGATGTTCCGCCAAGCCTCAACCCGTGGTTCTTGTCTTGGCCCGGCCTTCTGCTAGGAAGGATGGACATCTGAACAACCAGTTTGCCCCGATTTTCCGGCCGGAAATGTCGGGAGAGCTTGAAGGAAACGCCGGGGACGACACGGCAAGGGCAGTGTCGAACAACCGGGTTAATGAGACCTCAACGGCCGGCCTTTGGCGACAGAGGCGGTTTGCGACGCCTCATGAGAGCAGGACATGTCGGTGAAGAAAAAGCCCCTCGTCGTCGTGACGCGCAAGCTGCCGGATTCGATCGAGACGCGGATGCGCGAGCTGTTCGACGCACGCATCAATCTCGAGGACACGCCGATGTCCGCCGAGCAGATCGCGGAAGCCGCGCGCACCGCCGACATATTGGTGCCGACCGTCACCGACCACATCACCGCTGATATCGTCAACCAGCCCGACTGCAAGCTGCGCCTGATCGCCAATTTCGGCAACGGCGTCGACAATATCGACGTCGAGGCCGCGCATGCCCGCGGCATCACCGTCACCAACACGCCAAAAGTTCTGACCGAAGACACCGCCGACATGACCATGGCGCTGATCCTGGCGGTGCCGCGCCGGATGATCGAAGGCGCCTCGATCCTGACGGAAGGAAAGCCGTGGCCCGGCTGGTCGCCGACCTGGATGCTCGGCCACCGTATCGGGGGAAAACGTCTCGGCATCATCGGCATGGGCCGCATCGGCCAGGCCGTGGCGCGCCGCGCCCGCGCCTTCGGCCTGCAGATCCACTATCACAACCGCCGTCCTGTCGCGCCTGTCATCGCCGAAGAGCTGGGCGCGACCTATTGGGAAAGCCTCGACCAGATGCTGGCGCGGATGGACATCATCTCGGTGAACTGCCCGCACACGCCGGCGACCTATCATCTGCTCTCGGCGCGGCGGCTGAAGCTGATCCGAAAGGACGCCTACATCGTCAACACCGCGCGCGGCGAAGTGACCGACGAGGACACGCTGATCAAGCTGATCGAAGCCGGCGAGATCGCCGGCGCCGGCCTCGACGTCTACGAGCACGAGCCCGCGGTGAACCCCAAGCTGGTGCGGCTTGCCAAGGCCGGCAAGGTGACGCTGCTGCCGCATATGGGTTCGGCCACGATCGAAGGCCGCGTCGAGATGGGCGAGAAGGTGATCATCAATATCCGCACCTTCCTCGACGCCCACAAGCCGCCGGACCGCGTGCTGCCGAGCATGCTCTAGGCCTAACCAGCCGCGTCACTCTCCATCCTCATGCTGAGGAGCCCGCCAGAGCGGGCGTCTCGAAGGATGGCCGCGGGTGAGAGATGGGCCTACATGGTTCGAGACGGCGCTTCGCGCCTCCTCACCATGAGGGTCTACGGTCCGCGCGTTTCGCGTTTGCGCCAGTCGGCGACGAAATCGATGAAGGCGCGCAGCGCCGGCGGCACCTGGCGCCGGCTCGGATAATACAGGAACGGGCCCGGAAACGGCTCGCACCAATCCTCGATCAAGCTCACCAGCGCGCCGGACTTCACGGCGTCATGGACATAACCACCGATGGTCGCCCAGATGCCGACCCCGTCGAGCGCAGCGCGCATCGCAAGGCCCATGTTTGTCGAGATCAGTTTTGCAGGCGGATCGACTTTCATGATCTGGCCGGACTTCTCGAATTCCCAATCATGCATGACACCGCTCGAGTAGCGGGCCCGGATGCAATCATGGTCGAGCAGGTCCTTCGGATGCTTCGGCCTGCCGCGGCGCGCGACGTAAGCAGGCGACGCCACCACGACATAGCTCTGCGGACCGCTCAACGGGATCGCCACCATGTCCTGTGCAAGATGTTCGCCGTAGCGCACGCCGGCGTCGAAGCCCGCGCTGACGATATCGACGAAGCCGCTCTCGGACACGATGTCGAGCTCGACCTGGGGATGCGCGTCCAGAAACGGACCGACCATCGGGGCCAGCACGAGATCAACCGCTGGCGGCGGCGCATTGATGCGCAGGCGGCCCGACGCGACCTCGCGCAGGCCCCGGACCTGATCCAGGGCATCGCCGACGTCGCGGAGCGCCGGGGCGACGCGCGACAGCAGCAGCTCACCCGCCTCGGTCAGCGCCACGCTGCGGGTGGTACGGTTCATCAGCCGGACGCCGAGACGCTCCTCAAGGTCCCGCAGCCGCTGGCTAAGGCTCGACACCGACACGCGAATTTCGACCGCCGCACGGCGGAAATTGCGGGTGCGGGCGATCGCCACGAAGACGTCGAGATCGCGCAGATCAGGATCAGCCATTGTTCGCTAATGTGAACAAGGTATTCCAGATTGTCCAGCTTATCGGCGCAATCGACCGGGCGCATATCTGGCCTCGTCACGCGGCGCCATCCGCCGCCTACTTGAGGAGAGCCATCATGGAACAGCGCAAACTCGGTTCAACCGGCCCCACCGTCTCCGCCCTTGGCCTCGGCTGCATGGCGATGTCGGACGCCTATGGCCCGTCCGATCGCGGCGAGAGCATCGCCACCATCCATGCGGCGCTCGACGCCGGCATCACGCTGCTCGACACCGGTGATTTCTACACCATGGGCCACAATGAAATGCTGGTCCGCGAGGCGCTGAAAGATATTCCGCGCGACAAGGTGCAGATCAGCGTGAAGTTCGGCGCGCTGCGCGGCCCCGCCGGCGAGTTCGCCGGCATGGACACGAGGCCAGCTGCGACCAAAAACTTCCTCGCTTACTCGCTACAGCGACTGGGCACCGACTACATCGACGTCTACCGTCCGGCGCGGCTCGATCCCAACGTTCCCATTGAGGAAACGATTGGCGGTATCGCCGACCTCGTGAAGGCCGGCTACGTCAAACATATCGGCCTGTCCGAAGTCGGCTCCGACACCATCCGCCGCGCACATGCGGTGCATCCGATCGTCGATCTCCAGATCGAGTACTCGCTGATCGAGCGCGGCATCGAGCGCGACATTTTGAAGACCTGCCGCGAGCTCGGCATCGCCATCACCGCCTATGGCGTGCTGGCGCGCGGCCTGATCAGCGGCCACTGGTCGAAGGATTCTGGAAAGGCCGGCCGCGACTACCGGCTGATGACGCCGCGCTTCCAGGGCGCCAATCTCGACGCCAATCTCGCGCTGGTGGAGCAGCTGCGCGCGATCGCCAGCGAAATCGGCGCAACGCCGGCGCAGGTCGCAATCGCCTGGGTGGCAGCGCAGGGCAAGGAGATCATCCCGCTGGTCGGTGCACGCAACCGCAACCGTCTCAGCGAGGCGCTCGGATCAACCAAGGTGACGCTGACGCCGGCGCATCTTGCGGTGCTGGCAAAAGCCTTCCCGCCAAATGTCGCCGCCGGCACGCGCTACGCGGCCGAGCAGATGGCGCATCTCGACAGCGAGAAGCCGGCCAGCGCGTAACTGCTGCAATCAAGTGCGATGGGCGCTGAGGTCGGTGACCACAGGCCCATCGCCATTGAGCGGATTGGCCGGGTCGCGCGCGTAGCGCAGCGTCTCGAAGCGCATCGCGCGCGCATCGATCATCAGGAGGCGGCCGACCAGGCCGTCGCCAAAGCCGACGATCTCGCGGATCGCCTCGAGCGCCATCATCGAGCCCATCACGCCCGCGAGCGCGCCCATGACGCCGGCTTCGGCGCAGGCCGGCACGGTGCCGGGCGGCGGCGCTTCCGGAAACAGGCAGCGATAGGTCGGATTGAACACGCCCTGCTCGTTGGTCTCATGCGCGCGGATGGTGGTGAGCGAGCCATCGAAGGTGCCGAGCGCTGCGGTGATCAGCGGGCGCTTCGCGAAGAAGCAGGCATCCGAGACCAGATAGCGCGTCGAGAAATTGTCGGAACCGTCGAGCACGAGGTCGTAGTCGCCGATCAGCGACAGCGCATTGTCGGCGTTGAGCCAGGTGGCGTGGCCGACGAAGCGGACATGTGGATTGAGCGCTGTGATCCGTTCGGCGGCACTCTCGACCTTGTGCCGGCCGATATCGGGCGTCGTATGGATCACCTGACGCTGGAGATTGGACAGCGACACCACGTCGTCATCGACCACGCCGAGCGTGCCGATGCCGGCGGCAGCCAGATACATCAAGGCGGGCGCGCCGAGCCCGCCGGCGCCGATCACCAGCGCGGAGGCGCGCTTCAGCGCGGCCTGGCCGGGACCACCGACATCGCGCAGCACGATATGGCGGGCATAGCGTTCGAGTTCGTCCGGGCTCAGCACCTTCTCTTACTCCTGAACCACCCCAATAGTGTTCGCGACCAACGAGATGTGCTTCAATGGCATTGCGTTCAATGGGCTGGCTGGATTTGTCATGAGATCGATGCTTGCGGCAACACTGATGTTTGCTTCTGCCACAGCCGCGAGCGCCCAGATGACGACGCCGCAGATCCCCGGCACCAAGCCGAAGACGGTCCAGACCGTACCAATCAAGCCGCCCGCCCTGCAGACGCCGTCGGAGACAGCCGACGCCATGGCGCAGGCCGAGCGGCTGGCGCTCCAGTCCGACCTCGCCTGGGTCGGCCAGTATAACGGCGCCATCACCGGCGATATCAGCGCGCGCATGGTCGACGCCATCAAGGAGTATCAGAAGCTCAAGGGCGGCAAGCCGACCGGCGTGCTCAATCCGCAGGAGCGCGCCGCGCTCGCCGAGACCGCGCGACGCAAGCAGGACAGCGTCGGCTGGAAGATCGTGACGGAGATGACCAGCGGCGCCCGGCTCGGCATTCCCTCAAAACTGGTGCCGCAGCAGACGACCGACGCCAACGGCTCGAAATGGACCTCACCGACCGGAACCGTGCAGGTGCTGCTCAGCCGCCGCAAGGAGGTGAACCCGACCACGGCAAAGCTCGCGGACGCGGAGAAGAAGGAGCCGGCCGGGCGCAAGGTCGACTACACCGTGGTGAAGCCCGACTTCTTCGTGCTGTCGGGATTGCAGGGCCTCAAGAAATTCTACGTGCGCGGCACCTTCAAAGGCGACGAGGTCCGCATCATGACGATCCTCTACGACCAGGCGACCGAGAACACGGTCGAGCCGGTCGTGATCGCGATGTCGAGCGCGTTCAATGGCTTTCCGTCAGGACCACAAGCCGGACCAGCACCGCGCAAGACCGTCGAATACGGCACCGGCATTGTCGTCAGCGATGACGGTGCAATCCTTACCGACCGCCTCGTCACCGACGGCTGTCTTGCGATCACCATCGCCGGCTACGGCAGTGCCGACCGCCTCGCCGAGGACAAGGAGCACGACCTCGCGCTGCTGCACATCTACGGCGCGCGCGGATTGAAGCCGCTCAGCCTCGTCGGCGGCGCAGGCAAGACGAGTGTCGATGTCGTCGGCATTGCCGATCCGCAGAGCCAGGGCGGCGCGGCGGGCGTGTCGAGCGTCAAGGGCGCGCTCGCGCCGGTGACATCAAGCGATTCGGCGCTGTCGCCGGCGCCGGCGGTTGGATTTTCAGGTGGCCCCGCAATCGACGCCGACGGCAAGTTCGCCGGCGTCGCGCTGTTGAAGCCGGCGCTGGTCGCGGGACCCGCGACAGCGGTGCCGGCGTCACAGGCCGTAATCGTGTCCGCGGAGACGGTGCGCGATTTTCTGAAAGCGAACGGCGTTGCGGCGAGTGGCGCGTCGACCGATGCAAGAGCCGCGGTCGTCCGCGTGATCTGCGTGCGGAAGTAATTCGGACCACGCCCGCGCTTCCTCTCCTGTCTCGACGCGTGCAGCAAACAAAATGTCGCGCCGCCGCGCCACGCTGCTTCCGCTCCGGCTCACGAGCCTTTCGCGTTTGCCAGATTTTCGAGGGGGGCGGTCAGGCGGCAAACGAGACCGGTCGAATCATAGGAAACGTCGACGGGCCCTCCAAAATCGTCTTCCAGCACCCGGGAGATGAGGCGTGAACCAAAGCCCACGCGGGACGGCTTCGACGCCATGGGCCCGCCAAATTCCTGCCAGGCGAAAACGAATTTTGGCGCTCCGTCCTGATCCACGCATGTCCATGTAATCGACACGCGGCCGCTCGCCACGGTCAGGGCGCCGTACTTCAAAGCGTTGGTCGCGAGTTCGTGGATCGCAAGGGACAGACCGAGAGCCTGTCGCGATTTGACGACGAGTGGCGGACCGGAAACCGTGAAGCGGCCTTCGCCTGTCCGATAGGGCATGAGAGCGGTGTCGACCACATCCCGAAGGGGCGCGGCAGCCCAATTTGCGGCGGTCAACAGGTCATGCGCGCGGCCGAACGCGCCAAGTCGCGCCTGGTACTTTTCGAGATCCGCTCTGCTGGATGGCTCGCGAAATGTCTGGGCAGCGACCGCGCTCAGGACCGCAAGCGTATTCTTGACGCGGTGCTTCAGCTCCTCATTGATGAGGCCCAGCGCTTCCCTTGCCGTATGCTCGGACGTGACATCTCTGCAGACGACAAGCACGCCGCCAACCTTGTCTTCGAGGTCGATTGGACCATAGCTATACGTCCACCAAACGTCCTCGCGACGACCATGACGCGTCACCGGCACAAGCTGGTCCTCGTTCCAGGTCGCACCCTGGCCCGACATGACGTACTCGATCTGCGGACCAATGATGTCCCAGATCTCGGCCCAGCACTCGCGGCCCCGTGCTCCCAGGGCGCTCGGGTGCCGCTCCGGCCCCATCGTCTCCCGGTAAGCATCGTTGTAAAACTGGATGAGGTCTGGCCCCCACCAGATGAACATCGGGTGGCGCGAGGTCAGAACGAGCCGGACGGTAACGCGAAGACTTTGGGGCCAGGTTTCCGGAGAGCCTACCGACGTTTTCGACCAGTCGAACGCTCGCACCAAAGCGCCCATTTCGCCGCCCCCGGCCAGGAAATCGCTGACTCCATCTCCACCCATACGCGCAACCTTACCCGAACACCGACCGACAACCCCGTCGTCAGAGTTGCGTAGCATACAGCGCACGACTCATGTCGTCATCCGCTCGATCAGGCCGGGCATGCGACATCTGCCGGAAACCAGCGAATGCCTTTGTCCAAAAATTGCCAACGAAGCTCAAAAACCGCCAGAGCGTCCTAGGAACACTCCACTAACTCAGCCTGAACCGCACACCACTGCGCGCGAGGCCACCGGAAATTCCAACCGGCGTCCCATCCGCGCGCCAGCAGGCGGCGCCAGTCATGGTGCCGTCGTCGTGGAAAGCGATGCCGTTCATGCCGCCGGCGACCGTCGCGACGGGCTGCACCTTGTGACCGAGCGCAGCGAGCCTCAAACGCACGGCCTCCGGCACCTTCTGCTCCACCTCGAGCGCATTGCCCTCGGTCCAGACTCGCGGCGCCTCGACCGCCTCCTGCAAGCTCATGCCGTGGTCAATCAGATTGACCAGCGCCTGCATCGCGCTCGGGAAGATGCGCTTTCCGCCGGGCAGCCCAAGCGCAAAGCGCAGCTTGCCGTCATGCAGCGCCATCATCGGCGACATCGAGGTCGTCACACGCTTGCCCGGCGCGAGCGACAGCGCATGGCCGGGACGCGGGTCGAACAGGTTCATGTAATTGTTGGCGATGGCACCGAGCCCCGGGATCATGATCTTCGCGCCGAACAGATTGTTGATGGTCTGGGTGGTCGCGACCACATTGCCGAACGCGTCGGCTGCGGTCATGTGCGTGGTGTGCGCGCCTTCGAGCTGCGACACGCCGGCGCCCCAGGCCTGCGCACGCACCGGATCGATGGCGCGGCGGCGCTCCTCGGCATAAGCTTTAGACGTCAGCTTCTCCACGGGCACACCGACATAATCAGGATCGCCGCTGGCCGCGGCGCGATCGGCGAAGGCGATCTTCAGAACCTCGGCGAGATAGTGGATCGTCTCCGCTGTACCGAAGCCGAGGCCGCCGATGTCGTAACCTTCCAGAATGTTCAGCATCTGCGCGATATGCACGCCGGAAGCGGCGGGCGGCGGCGGGCCAAAAATGGTCCAGCCGCGATAGTCGGCGCGGATCGGCTGCCGCTCGACGGTCTTGTAATTCGCGAGGTCATTGCGGCGGATGAAGCCGCCGGTCTTCTCCATGTAGTCTGCGAGGATGTCGCCGAGCGGTCCCTCGTAGAGCGCGGTCTCGCCGTGATTGGCAATGGTGCGGAGCGTCTCGGCATATTCTGATTGCACCACGCGCTCGCCGACCTTCAGCGGCTCGCCGTTCGGCAAGAAGACCGCCGCGATCGGCTTGTCCTTGCGCATCTCGGCAGCGCACTCGCTGATGCATTCGTGCAGATACGGCGTCGCCGCATAGCCGCGCGCGGCATGCTTGATCGCGGGCTGCATGACGTCGGCGAGGCTCATGGTGCCGAACCGGCGCAGCGTCTCGCACCAGGCCTTCAGCGAGCCCGGCGTCGCAACCGCCTTCGGGCCGTTGAGATTTTCGTTACCGACGGTGTCGAACACGTCATGTGCCGAACCCGGCTTCGACGTGTAGGTGGTGTCGCGCACCGAAGCGGGTGCGGTGCTCTGGCCGTCAATGAAACGATGGCTGCCGTCGGCGAGCCGGATATGCGCCATGCCGCCGCCGATGATGCCGACCATCATCGGCTCGACCACGGTCAGCGTGAACAGGGTTGCGATCGCAGCATCGATGGCGTTGCCGCCGGCGGCCAGCATCTCAGCGCCGGCGCTGGAGGCCAGCGGATGGTTGCTGACCACCATGCCGCGGCTCGAGACCGCGGGCATTTTCTGGCAGTCAAATGTGGTTGCCGTCCGGTCGCGCCAGTTTCCGCTCATGCCGCTTGTCCCTCTTCATTCACGGCGGCGAGCACATCACACGCACGATTACGGGTCCAGTAATGGTACGGATTAGCTGGCATTCCCGATTCTGCCATCATTGTTACCGTTGATTCGGACCTCCGCGATCCCCTTTGGATCGGGCCGGCACGTCCTGAGCGAGAAGAGCTCAGCATCGCAAAGCGATGCACGTTCGCGTGGCGTTTTCCTGACCCAAGCACTCCAAAGGATTGACCTTCAAATGCACACGATCGTACTCGCCACCCAAAAGGGCGGCAGTGGCAAGAGCACCCTCGCCATCGGCCTCGCGCTGGCGGCCAAGCAGGCCGGCTTCACCGTCCGCCTGATCGAGACCGACCCGCAGGGCACCCTGTCCAACTGGCAGCGCCGCCGCAGCACCGATGATCTCGTCGTCGAGCCGATCTATCAGGCCGCCGATATCGAGCCGCGCCTGAAGATGCTGGCCGAGAGCGGCCTGCAGCTCGCGATCGTCGACACCGCGGCCGGCCTGTCCGCCGCCACCACCGCCGCGATCCGCCATTCCGATCTCTGCCTGATCCCGGCCCGCCCGAGCGTCGCCGACATCGAGGCGACGGTCTCCACCCTCAGCGTCGCGCGCGCTTGGAAGCGGCCCTACAGCTTTGTGCTGAACCAGACGCCGATCCGCGGCCAGCGCATCGACAACGCCGCCAACACGCTCGCGGAGGAAGCCGCGCTCGATCTCGCCGAGGTGCTCGCGCGCCCGCTGATCGTGATGCGCAACGATCACCAGGACTCACTCGCCAGCGGCCTCGCCGTCAGCGAATTCGCGCCGAACGGCAAGTCGGCGGACGAGATCCGCGGCCTCTGGCGCTGGATCGAGACCCGGCTCGAGCTCGAAGCCACGACCAATGTGCTGATCGACCAGGTCATCTCGGCCGCGGACGGCATGCTGCACGTCGCCACCGAGCTTGCGGCGGACGAAACACTGGCGTCCTGAGCGGGGCGATCGCTCAGACGACAGCCGGCCCTTCACCATCCGGAAGGGCCCCAGCGACGAAGCAATCCGGCCACCAGCCCGGCCGGATTGCTTCGCTTCGCGTTCCATCCACGCGTCATTGCGAGCGCAGCGAAGCAATCCAGAGTCCCTCCGCGGAAAGATTCTGGATTGCTTCGCTGCGCTCGCAATGACCCGCGTGGTGGGTCCGTCGCCTCGCGGAAACTCAACGCTTCGCGACTTCGAGCCTCATCCTCACTTCTGACATTTCGGACACCAGAACGTCGACCGCCCGTTCTGGGTAAAGCGCTTCACCGTGCCGCCGCACCCTGGCGTCTTGCAGGTCTCGCCTTCGCGGTCGTAGACCTTGAACGAGTGCTGGAAATAGCCGAGCTCGCCGGAGGTCTGGCGATGGTCGCGCAGTGACGAGCCGCCGGCCTTGATGGCGTCGTTCAGCACGGTGTGAATCGCGCCAACCAATCTCTTCGCATGGTCTGTCGGTTCGCTCTTCTTCGTCGATAGCGTCGCGGCGATCCGGCGCGGTGACAGATGCGAGCGGTGCAGCGCCTCGCAGACATAGATGTTGCCAAGCCCCGCCACCACGCGCTGGTCGAGCAGCGCGGCCTTCAGGCTGGTGGTCTTGCCTTCGCAGGACCGCGCCAGCATCGCCGCATCGAATTCGTTGCCAAGCGGCTCGGGGCCGAGATCGCGCAGCAGCGGCTCATCCTCAAGCGCATTGCGCGCGATCACTTTCATGTAACCGAAGCGGCGCGGATCGTTGAAGACGATGTCCGCACCCGAGGACATCCGAAACAGCACGTGGTCGTGTGTGGAGTCTTTGCCCTTCGGATAGTGAAACTCGCCGGGTGCCGAAGCATTATCCGGCTTGATGACGCGGAACGAGCCCGACATGCCCAGATGCATCAAGAGCACGTCGCCGGAGGCGAGATCGGCCATGAGATATTTTGCACGGCGGCCAAGCCCGGTGACGACCTGCCCCTGGAGCCGGGCCACGAAGTCGGGCTGGAACGGAAAGCGCAAATCGGGCCTGCGGGCCTCCGCGACGAGGATTTTCGCGCCCTCCATGACGGGCTGAAGGCCGCGGCGGACGGTCTCGACTTCGGGCAATTCAGGCATGGTCAGGCATTCACCTTATGAGGGCGGTGTGATAGCGCCATTGCGGCGGGCGCGCTATGGTCCGCCCTGTGGAGTAGAGTAATGGATCGGCCGGGCGAAACCACGCATTTTGGCTTCAAAGACGTTCCCCTGGGGGACAAGCAGACGCTGGTGAACGATGTGTTTCACAGCGTGGCGTCGCGCTATGACTTGATGAACGATTTGATGTCCGGAGGCCTGCACCGGGTCTGGAAGGACATCATGATCAACGCCCTCAACCCGCCCAGGGGCAACCAGCCATTCGCGTTGCTCGACGTTGCCGGCGGCACCGGCGACATCTCGTTCCGCGCCGCCAAGGCGGCAGGCCCCGGCTTCCACGCCACGGTCTGCGACATCAATTCCGACATGCTCGCCGTCGGCCGTGAGCGCGCCGCCAAGCGTCATCTCGAGACCCAGGTCGATTTCGTCGAAGGCAATGCCGAGGCGCTCAGCTTTGCCGACCGCAGCTTCGACGCATATACGATCGCTTTCGGCATCCGCAACGTGCCGCAGATCGACCTTGCGCTGCGCGAGGCCTATCGCGTGCTCAAGCCCGGCAGCCGTTTCCTGTGCCTGGAGTTCTCGACCGTCGAGATGCCCGGGCTCGACCGGCTCTATGACCTGTTCTCGTTCAAGGTGATCCCGCCGCTCGGCCGGATGATCACGGGCGATGCCGAATCCTACCAATATCTGGTCGAATCGATCCGCAAGTTTCCAAAACCCAACGCCTTCGCCGACATGATCCGCAACGCCGGCTTTTCCCGCGTGAGCTGGCAGACATTGTCCGGCGGCATCGTCGCACTGCATTCGGGCTGGCGTTTGTGATTTCTGCCATCACCCACACTGCGCGCCTGATGCGCGCTGCGTTCGTGTTCGCGCGCGAGGGCGTGTTCGGCTCGGTCGATCCGAGCCTGGTGCCGCCGCCCGGGCAACTCGCGCTGAAGCTTGCGCGCATCGTCGAACGGCGCGGCCCCAAGGATGGGCCCCGGATGTCGCGTGCGCTGACCCGGATGGGCCCGGCCTATCTCAAGCTCGGACAATTCCTGGCCACGCGACCCGACGTCGTCGGCGTCATCATGGCGCGCGACCTGGAAAGCCTGCAGGATCGCCTGCCGCCGTTTTCGCAAGCCGAGGCGGAAGCTGCGATCGCGACCTCGCTGGAGCGGCCGCTCACGGACGTGTTCGCCAAGCTCGGTCCGCCGGTCGCGGCCGCCTCGATCGCGCAGGTGCATCGCGGCGAGGTGCTGCGCGACGGCATCAGCAAGGCGGTCGCCGTGAAAGTGCTGCGGCCCAACGTCGCCTCGCGCTTCCGCCGCGACCTCTCCGATTTCTTCTTCGTCGCGCACAAGGCCGAGGCCTATTCGTCCGAGGCGCGGCGGCTGCGCCTGATCGAGGTCATCAACACCATGTCGCGCTCGGTCGCGATGGAGATGGATTTGCGGCTGGAAGCGGCCGCGCTGTCGGAGATGGCGGAGAACACGCAGGGCGATCCCGATTTCCGCGTGCCTGAAGTCGATTGGGACCGCACCACGCACAACGTGCTGACGATGGAGTGGATCGACGGCATCGCGCTGAACGATCACAAGCGCCTCGAAGAGTCGCAGGTCGACCTGCCCGATCTCGGCCGCAAGGTGATCCAGAGTTTCCTGCGCCACGCGCTGCGCGACGGCTTCTTCCACGCCGACATGCATCCGGGCAATCTGTTCCTGGACGATGCCGGCCGCCTCGTCGCGGTCGATTTCGGCATCATGGGCCGGCTCGGCATGAAGGAGCGGCGCTTCCTCGCCGAAATCCTGCTCGGCTTCATCACCCGCGACTATCGCCGCGTGGCGGAAGTGCATTTCGAGGCGGGCTATGTGCCCGCGCATCATTCCGTCGAGAATTTCGCGCAGGCCATCCGCGCCATCGGCGAGCCGATTCACAACCGCACGGCGGAAGAGATCTCGATGGCGCGGCTCCTGACCCTGCTGCTCGAGGTCACCGGCCTGTTCGACATGACGACGCGGCCCGAGCTGATCCTGCTGCAGAAGACCATGGTGGTGGTCGAGGGCGTCGCGCGCGGCTTCGATCCCAAGCTCGACATCTGGAAGGTCGCCGACCCCGTGGTGCGCGAATGGATCGAGCGCAATCTCGGACCGATCGGCCGGGTGCAGGGCGCGCTTGCCGGCGGCGGCGATCTCGCCCGCGTGCTGATGCGCCTGCCCGATATCGCCCAACGCTCCGTCGCGGTGCTCGAGCAGCTCGAAGCCATGACGCGGGACGGCATCCGGCTGTCGCCGGAGAGCATCGCGGCCATGGGCCGCAGCGAAGGCCGCAAGAATCGCTGGCGCACCGTGGCGCTCTGGATCATCGCCGCGACCTTCATCGGGATCCTGATCGCCGTCCGGAATTTGTGATTGCACTGCAATCACTTGCTTGATAGCATCGCTATCATTCCGTGCTGGAGGGCGTCATGGCGAGCCTGACCATCCGTAAGCTCGACGAACACGTCAAAACCTATCTGCGGCTGCGTTCGGCCAAGAACCACAGATCGGTCGAGGAAGAGGTCCGGGTCATCCTGCGGGAGCTGATCGAGGGCCGCGAGGAGCCGCTGACACCGTTTGCGGTACCGCCCGCGGCATCCACCGCCCCCACGCCGCAGCGTACCGGCGCGCTTCCCGAGGCCAGCGTCACCCTGATCATCGGCGGCGGGATCGCGGCCTATAAGTCGCTCGACCTGATCCGCCGGCTGAAGGAACGCCGCATCGAGGTCCGCTGCGTGCTGACCAAGGCGGCACAACAATTCGTCACGCCGCTGGCCGTGAGCGCGCTGTCGCACGAGCGCGTCTACACTGACCTGTTCGACCCGCAGAGCGAGTTCGATGCCGGCCATATCCGACTCGCGCGCGAGTGCGACATGATCGTGGTGGCGCCGGCGACTGCCGACCTGATGGCGAAGATGGCGAACGGTCACGCAGACGATCTCGCCAGCGCCATCCTGCTCGCGACCAACCGAAAAATCCTGCTGGCGCCGGCGATGAACCCGCTGATGTGGAATAACGCCGCGACGCGCCGCAACGTCGCACAGCTTCAACGTGACGGCGTGGTGCTGATCGGGCCCAATTCCGGTGAGATGGCGGAGGCGGGCGAGGCGGGCGTCGGGCGGATGTCGGAAGCCATCGAGATCGCCACCGCCGCCGAGCGCCTGCTGCGGCCGCCGGTACCGCGCCCGCTCGCCGGCAAGCGCGTGCTGATCACCGCAGGTCCCACGCACGAACCGATCGATCCAGTGCGCTACATCGCCAACCGCTCCTCCGGCAAGCAGGGCTTTGCCATCGCCGCCGCCGCGCAAGCCGCAGGCGCGGAAGTGGTTTTGGTGAGCGGCCCGGTCGATCTCAGCGATCCCGCCGGCGTCACGGTGAAGCACGTCGAATCCGCGCGGCAGATGCTGGAGCAGGTGCAGGCCGCGCTGCCGGTCGACATCGCGATCTTCGCCGCCGCGGTCGCCGACTGGCGCGTCGCCAGTGAGGGCGAGCAGAAGCTGAAGAAGACCTCGGCCGGCATGCCGCCGCTTCAGCTGGTTGAGAACCCCGACATCCTCGCCACGATCTCGAAATTGACCGACAGGCGCCCGCCGCTGGTGATCGGCTTTGCCGCCGAGACCGAGCACCTCATCGACAACGCCAAGTCCAAGCTCGCGCGCAAAGGCTGCGACTGGATCGTCGCCAACGACGTCTCGCCGGCGACCGGCGTGATGGGCGGTGACCGCAACACCGTCCACCTCATCAGCAAGAATGCTGAGAAGAACGGCGAGATCATTGTTGATTCCTGGCCGGTGATGACCAAGGAACAGGTCGCCATCGAACTGGTCGCGCATGTCGCAAAGAGCGTGACCGACAAATCCCGGGAGTCCGCATCTTGAGCACGACAATCACGGTCGAATTGCAGCAACTGGCCCACGCCGAGGGCCTGCCGCTGCCGGCCTATCAGACCCTCGATGCCGCCGGCCTCGATTTGATGGCCGCGGTGCCGGACAGCGAGCCGCTGACGCTCGCCGCCGGCCAATATGCGCTGGTGCCGACGGGCCTTGCGATCGCGCTGCCGCCCGGGCACGAGGCGCAGGTGCGGCCGCGCTCCGGGCTGGCCGCCAAGCACGGTGTCACCGTGCTGAATTCGCCGGGAACCATCGACGCGGATTACCGCGGCGAGATCAAGGTGATCCTGATCAACCACGGCGCGACCCCCTTCGTGATCAAGCGCGGCGAGCGCATCGCGCAGATGGTGATCGCGCCCGTGTTGCAGGCCACGCTGGTTCCGGTCGCAACATTGTCCGCGACCAATCGCGGCGCCGGCGGTTTCGGCTCGACCGGCCGGTAGCCGAGCTGCGAGTTGGCTTCACCTCTCCCGCTTGCGGGAGAGGTCGGCGCGAAGCGCCGGGTGAGGGTTCTTTCCTCTGGGGGATTGTCCCGTGGCAGAGGCACCCTCTCCCCGACCCTCCCCCGCAGGCGGGGGAGGGAGCGCACCTGCTTCGCGGCACGCGATTCGTGTGACGCACCAACGCACGGCAGCTCCAGCCGAATCATCCCGAAGAACTACGTGCGACTGGAACAGCGCGCCCCGCATTTTTTTGGGGCCGCCTTTGCGTTCACGATCTGGACTCTTACCGGTGGAGTCGCGGTGAGGGTATTGTCCTTTGATTCGCGCGCGACGGGGGTCGCGGCGCGTCAATTCGTGCGGTCTTGGGGCAACTATGTCAGGCGTGATCGTGTCGATGCGTCGGACGCTGCTGTCGTGCACATCGCTCGTGCGCAACGGCTTGCTGGGAGGCGCTCTCGCAGCGCTGCTGCCGGCTGCGCCGGCTGAGGCCGCCGACCTCGTCGACACACTCTCGATATTGCTGGACTTCAACCGGCAGGAACTCGCGGTGCTTGCCACTGCGCTGGCGCTGCTCGGCTTCTCGGTCGTGGCTGCGATCCTGTTGATGCGCACGCGCGTGGGCAGGGCGAAGACCGAGGCGCGGTTGCGGGCGCGGATCGGGGAACTGCAACTCCAGGCCGACCGCTTCGGCGCGCTGCTGTTCGCCGAGCCGCAGATCCTGATCTCCTGGCCGGCCGGTGACAACCGCGCGCAGATTTCCGGCGACGTCTCGATGGTGCTGCCGCGCGACTCATCTCCGCAGCGCGTGCTGGCATTCGGAACCTGGCTGCCGCCGGAACCCGCGCTGCAGATGGACCACGCCGTCGATGCGCTGCGCGACCGCGGCGACGGGTTCCAGCTGACGCTGACCACCGCGCATGGCCACACGCTCGAGGCGATCGGCCGCGCCATCGGCGGCCAGGCCATTGTCAGGATTCGCGAACTCTCCGGCCTGCGGCGCGAACTCGCCGAGACCAGCCTGCGCCACAAGGCGCTGCTCGACGAGACCGAGATGCTGCGCGGCTTTGCGGCTGCCGCTCCCTGGCCGATCTGGGCCAAGGCCGAGAACGGCGCGCTGACTTTCGCCAATCCGGCCTATGTGCGCGCGACCGAAGCCAACAGCGTCAGCGACGCCCAGGAACGCAAGCTCGAGCTGCTCGACAGCGCCGACCGCACCGCGATGGAGCGGGGCCTGAAGGACGCCGCCCATTTCAACGCGCGGCTGCCGATCGTGATCGGCGGCGAACGGCGCATCTACGACGTGCGCGCCGTCAATGTCGGCAGCGGCAGTGTCGGCGTCGCGATCGACGCCAGCGAGGCGGATGGGCTGAGCTCGGCGCTGGTGCGGATGGCGGAAGCGCATCGCCGCACGCTCGACCAGCTGTCGTCGGGCGTTGCCGTGTTCGACGGCCAGCGGCGTCTTGCCTTCTACAACGATTCCTACCGGCGGCTGTGGGACCTCGACCGCACCTTCCTCGACGCGCATCCCGATGATTCCAGCGTGCTCGATCAGCTGCGCGCCGGGCGCAAATTGCAGGAGCAGCCGGATTTCCGCGCCTGGAAGGCCAAGCTGCACGAGGCCTATCGCGCCGTCGAGGCCGCCAAGGACACCTGGTACCTGCCCGACGGCCGCGCGCTCTCGGTCGTCACCACGCCGAATCCCGAAGGCGGCGTCACCTATCTGTTCGACGACGTCACCGAGAGCCTCGACCTCGCCCGCCGCTTCGACGGCATGATCCGCGTTCAGCGCGAGACGCTGGACAGTCTGGCCGAGGGCGTCGCGGTGTTCGGCAGCAACGGCAAGGCGCAGCTGTTCAACCCGGCCTTCGTCCGGATGTGGAAGCTGTCCGCCGACGCCATGCGCGACGAGCCGCACATCCAGACCGTCGAAGGCTGGTGCCACCAGCTGTTCGACGACCCCGTGGTCTGGCGCCAGATCCGCGAAGCCGTCACCTCGATCGAGAGCCGCGCCGACGTGCCGCTCAAGCTGGAGCGCAAGGACGGCAGCGTGCTCGACGGCATGATCCGGCCCCTGCACGACGGCGCCACCATGCTGACATTCCAGGACATCACCGACACCGAGAATGTCGAGCGCGCGCTGCGCGAGCGCAACGAGGCGCTGGAGACCGCCGACCAGATGAAGGTGGATTTCGTCCACCACGTCTCCTACGAGCTGCGCTCGCCGCTCACCACCATCATCGGCTTCGCGCATTTCCTCAGCGATCCCTCGACCGGGCCGCTGACGCCGAAACAGGCCGAATATCTCGACTACGTCACCAAATCGACCAACGCGCTGCTGGCGCTGACCAACAACATCCTCGATCTCGCCACCATCGACGCCGGCGCGATGAAGCTGGAACTCGGCCCCGTCGACGTCAGCAAGACCATCGAGCTGGCCGCAGAAGGAATCCAGGACCGGCTCGCCACCGACCGCATCCGCCTCAAGGTCGAGATCGCGCCCGATATCGGCAGCTTCACCGGCGACGAGAAGCGCGTGGTACAGGTGCTCTATAACCTGCTCGCCAACGCCGTCGGGTTTTCTCCACAGGATTCCACCGTCGGCATCAGCGCGCGCCGCACCGAGCACAGTGTGGTCTTCACCGTGACAGATTCCGGGCCTGGAATACCCGCCGACATGAAGGACAAGGTGTTCAACTGGTTCGAAAGCCGCTCACAGGGGTCGCGTCACCGCGGCGCCGGGCTCGGCCTGTCGCTGGTGCGCTCCTTCGTCGAGCTGCATGGCGGCAAGGTGCGGGTGGATTCGATCGTCGGCCGCGGCACGGTCGTGATCTGCGACTTCCCGACCGACCAGGCGGCGCGTCGCGACGCCGCCGAATGAACGCGCCCACCACATTCTCCGTCGCGCTCCACAACGAGACGGCGACTGCGCAATTGATGGCCGACCTCGCGCTGCTGGTCGGCCCCGGCGATGTCATCACCCTCACCGGCGATCTCGGCGCCGGCAAGACCGCGGCGGCGCGCAGCCTGATCCGCTACCTCGCCGGCGACGAAGAGCTGGAAGTGCCGAGCCCGACCTTCACCTTGGTGCAGGGTTACGAGCTGCCGCCCTTCCCCGTGATGCACGCCGATCTCTACCGCGTCGAGGACGAGAACGAACTCGAGGAGATCGGGCTGTCGCCGCTCCCCGATGCCACGCTCATGCTGATCGAATGGCCGGAGCGCGCGCCGTCGGCGATGCCTGGGGATCGCATCGACATCGCGCTGACGCACCGGCCGGCGCTGGGCTCGAATGCGCGCGCGGCCGACGTCACCGGTTACGGCAAAGCCGCTGCGACGGTCGCGCGGCTGAAGGCCCTGCGCGAATTCCTCGACGCATCCGGCTATATTGACGCGACGCGACGGCGCATGGCCGGCGATGCATCGACGCGATCCTATGCGCGGCTGCTGCGCGACGACGAGATTGTCATCCTCATGAACTCTCCGCAGCGCCCCGATGGCGCTGCGATGTACAATGGAAAATCCTACAGCGCCGCGGTTCATCTCGCCGAGAACGTCAAGCCCTTCGTCGCCATCGACGAAGGTCTGCGTGCGCAAGGAATCTCGGCGCCCGCGATCCACCATTTCGATCTCGACCACGGCTTTCTGATCAGCGAGGATTTTGGCAGCGAGGGCGTGATCGAAGGCGACCCGCCGCGACCGATTCCAGACCGCTACGAGGCCGCGACCGATGTGCTCGCCTTGCTCCACAGCAAGACGCTGCCGGGGACGCTGCCGCTTACGGATCAGATCTACGATATCCCCGTCTTCGACATTGATGCGATGCTGATCGAAATCGGGCTGATGCCGGAATGGTATCTGCCTGATCGCAACGCGCCGCTGAGCGATGAGAAGCGCGCCGAATTTTTCGCGATGTGGCGCGAGCTGCTGAAGAAGCCGCTGGCCGCGCCGAAGACGTGGATCATCCGCGACTATCACTCGCCCAATTTGATCTGGCTCGGAATGCGCACCGGCATCGAACGCGTCGGTGTGATCGATTTTCAGGACACGGTACTGGGGCCGAAATCCTACGATGTCGTCTCGCTGCTCCAGGACGCCCGCATCGACGTGCCCGAGAACATCGAGCTGACGCTGCTATCGCGCTACATCAAGGCGCGGCGTGCCGACGATGCGAGCTTCGACCCGGCTGGCTTCGCCGAGCTCTACGCCATCATGTCGGCACAGCGGAACACCCGCCTGCTCGGCACCTTCGCCCGGCTCAACCGCCGCGACGGTAAGCCGCACTATCTGCGCCACCAGCCGCGGATCTGGACCTACCTTCAGCGTTCGCTCGCGCATCCGGCGCTGGGCCATTTGCGCGACTGGTATCTTGCCAACGTCCCGCCGCCCCAAAGCTGATTCGCGGGTCAATTTACCGGCTGTTAGCCATCGCATCGGTATCATCGACCGCAGGCAGCCGGACAAATACGGGGCTGGAGCAAGGGCAGATGGCGGTCAAGACGGACCAGCGTGGCAACAGCCGGGTTGTTTTCGAGCGCGGGATACCGGCCCAGATGATGGGGATCGACGGCACCTGGCGGCGCGAATGCACCATGGAGGATGTCTCCGAGAGCGGCGCCAAGCTGACCATCGACGGTTCGGTCGAAGGCCTGCATCTGAAGGAATTTTTTCTCCTGCTGTCGTCCACCGGACTTGCGTACCGCCGCTGCGAGCTGGCCTGGGTCAATGGCGACCAGATCGGGGTCAACTTCCTGAAAATCGGCGACAAGAAGAAAAAGGCGCGCTCCACCTCCGTCGGGGCGTAACGGCAACACCCGTCGTACAACCGTCACGGCGGGTGGTTAAGGCGGTTGAGATGCGGTGCGGCTGATTGAGTCCCGTGCTAGGATTTGCTGCAAACGCAAAACCAACAGGTCCGAGAAAGACAGGTACGAGAAAGCAACGAATGTCCGTCAAGCCGACCAAAGCCATGGTGCTCGCCGCAGGGTTCGGCCTGCGCATGCGTCCGTTGACGGACAAGATGCCGAAGCCGATGGTGCCGGTGGCCGGCCAGCCGCTGCTCGACCATGTGCTCGACAAGCTCGGCCAGGCCGGCGTCGCCGACGCAGTCGTCAACGTGCACTATTTGCCGGACCAGATCATCGATCACACCGCATCGCGCCAGCATCCGCGCGTGACCATCTCGGACGAGCGCGACCAGGTGCTCGGCACCGGCGGCGGCGTGGTCAAGGCGCTGCCGCTGCTCGGCGACGCGCCGTTCTTCCACGTCAATTCCGACACGCTGTGGATCGACGGCGTCCGCTCCAACCTGGCGCGGCTTGCCGAAAACTTCGACCCCGAGCGCATGGACATCCTGCTGCTGATGGCGCCGACCGCGACCAGCATCGGCTATAACGGCCGCGGCGATTACGGCATGCTGCCCGACGGCGCCCTGCGCAAGCGCAAGGAAAAAGAGGTCGTCCCGTTCGTCTATGCCGGCGCTGCGATCCTGTCGCCCGCGATCTTCGCCGATGCGCCGCAGGGCGAGTTCTCGCTGACAAAAATGTTCGACCGCGCCAATGAGCAGGAGCGCCTGTTCGGCCTCCGCCTCGACGGCGTCTGGATGCATGTCGGCACGCCCGACGCCGTGCACGCCGCGGAAGAGGCGTTTCTGGAGAGCGTGGCGTAACAGCTGCTCTCTTGTCCCGGACGCGGTGCGGCGCGAAGTGCCGCTCCGCAGAGCCGGGACCCACTCCATCTTCACTCGCGGAACGAAGCAACCTGGGCCCCGGCTCAGCAGCGCATCACTGCGTGCTGCGCCGCGTCCGGGGCACGAGACCTGTCCCGCACGAACAGCGGGGACTATCTCGCCTCCACCCATATCCATTTGAATCCGCCTCCCTATATTGGCGCCTGATCCTTCGAATCAGGCAGCCCATGCGCGTTCTCAGCGTTCCCATCTCAGTTCCGTTCCTGCGCACGGTCGTCACCGCGCTGCTCGACGGCCGGCTGGTTGATGGCTTCGAGGCGCGCAAGGAGCCGGCGCGGCTGGCCGATGCCACGCTGTATCTGCCGACCCGGCGCGCCATGCGCGTCGTCCGCGAGATCTTTCTCGACGAGATGAAGGCAGATGCCGTCGTGCTGCCGCGCATCGTCGCGCTCGGCGATATCGACGAGGACGAGCTCGCGTTTGCCGACGAAGGCGAGCAGTTTTCCGGCACGACGCCGCTCGACATTCCGCCGCGGCTCGGCGAGCTCGAACGCCGGCTGACGCTGGCGCAACTGGTCGCGGCCTGGGCCAAGGGCCCGGTGCTGTCGCCGCTGGTGGTCGGCGGCCCCGCCTCGACGCTTGCTCTGGCCAGCGACCTCGCGCGCCTGATCGACGACATGGTGACGCGCGGCGTCGACTGGGGCGCGCTCGACGGCCTCGTGCCTGACATGCTCGACCGCTACTGGCAGCATTCGCTCGAATTCCTGCGCATCGCACGCATCGCCTGGCCCGGCCATCTCGCCGAGATCAACCGGATCGAGCCCGCGGCCCGGCGCGACCTGCTGATCGCGGCGGAAGCCAAACGCCTGACCGCGCATCCGCATGGCCCTGTGATCGCGGCCGGCTCGACCGGCTCGATGCCGGCCACCGCGAAATTCCTCCATGCGGTCGCCTCGCTGCCGCATGGCGCCGTGGTGCTGCCGGGGCTCGACACCGATCTCGACGACGATGCCTGGCGCAGCATCGGCGGCGTGCGCGATTCGCTCGGCAAGTTCGCGGAGCATCCGGCCTCGAACCATCCGCAATACGCCCTGCACGCGCTGCTGGACCGCTTTGGCATCAAGCGCAGCGATGTCGAGCTGCTGCAGCCGGCAGCGAATGGCGGTCGAGACCTGCTCGCCTCCGAATCGATGCGGCCGTCGGCCAAGACGGAAGTCTGGCACGACCGGTTGAAGCAGCCCGATGTCGCCGCGAAGATCGCCGGCGGCATGACGAACCTCGCGGTCGTCGAAGCCGCCAACCCCGAGATGGAAGCACTCGCCATCGCCATTGCGATGCGCGAGGCGCGGCATCTCGATAAGTCCGCAGCACTGGTGACGCCGGACCGCGCGCTGGCGCGGCGGGTGATGGCCGCGCTGACCCGATGGGACCTTGCGTTCGACGATTCCGGCGGCGACGTCTTGATGGAAACATCCGCCGGCGTCTTTGCGCGACTGACAGCTGAGGCCGCGACCAAGGGATTGGAGCCGCCGACGCTGCTGGCGATGCTGAAGCATCCACTCTGCCGGCTCGGCCGTCTGCCCGGCGCGTGGAAAGCGGCGATCGAAGGCCTGGAGCTAGCGGTCTTGCGTGGCACGCGCCCGCCCGCAGGCACTGCCGGCCTGTTGCGCGAATTCAATCGCTTTCGCGAGGAGCTGGCCAAGCTGTGGCGCAGCGAGGTCTCCGCGCTCCATAAGGCCGAGCCACGTGCGCGTCTGAAGGCCGAGGATCTCGATCGTATCCAAGCGCTGATCGATGCCCTGCAAAAAGCACTGGCGCCGATCGAAAGCCTGCCGTCGTCGAAGCCGTATGACTTCGCCGAGCTTGCGCATCGCCATCGCGAGATCATGATCGAGCTGTCGCACGACGAGCAGGGCATTTCGATGGCTTTCGAGGAGCGCGAAGGCCTCGCGCTCGCCAGCGCCTTCGACGATCTGCTGCGCGGCGGCACCACCAGCGGATTGATGGTGCCGCTGCCTGATTACCCGGATGTCTTCCACACCGCCTTCAGTGACCGCGCCGTACGGCGCCGCGACAAGCCCGGCGCGCGGCTGCAAATCTACGGCCCGCTGGAATCGCGTCTGATGCAGGCGGACCGTATCATCGTCGGCGGCTTGATCGAGGGCGTCTGGCCGCCGGCACCGCGCATCGATCCCTGGCTCAGCCGTCCGATGCGGCACGAACTCGGCCTCGATCTGCCGGAGCGGCGCATCGGCCTCTCCGCGCACGATTTCGCGCAACTGCTCGGCGCCGACGAGGTGATCCTCACCCACTCCGCCAAGGCCGGCGGCGCGCCGGCGGTGGCCTCACGCTTCCTGCATCGGCTGGAGGCCGTTGCCGGCGACGAGCTCTGGAAGGCGGCCGTTCGCGCCGGCGAGAAGTATGTGCAGTTCGCTGGTGCGCTGGATCAGCCCGCCGAGGTCACACCCATCAAGCAGCCGGAGCCGCGACCGCCGCGCGCGACACGCCCGACAAGTATGTCGGTCACCGAGATCGAAGACTGGCTGCGCGATCCCTACACGATCTACGCCAAACGCATCCTGAAGCTCGCCGCACTCGATCCCGTCGACATGCCGCTGTCAGCCGCCGACCGCGGCTCGGCGATCCATGACGCGCTCGGCGAGTTCACCGAGACTTATGCCGGGCGTCTTCCCGACGATCCCGCCCGCGTGCTGCGCGCGATCGGCGAAAAGTATTTCCTGCCGCTGATGGAGCGCCCCGAGGCGCGGGCCTTGTGGTGGCCACGCTTCCAGCGCATCGCGCGCTGGTTCGGCGAATGGGAGACGGCGCGGCGCAGCGCGATCGAGTCGATCACCGCGGAGACCCGCGGCGAGATTTCGATCAGGCTCGACAACGAACGCAGCTTCCGCCTCTCCGCGCGCGCCGACCGCATCGAGCGGCGCCAGGGCGGCGGCTACGCCATCCTCGACTACAAGACCGGCCAGCCGCCAACCGGCAAGCAGGTCCGCATGGGCCTGTCGCCGCAGCTGACGCTGGAAGCCGCGATCCTGCGCGAGGGCGGTTTTCCTGATATCGACGCCGGCTCGTCCGTGAGCCAGCTCGTCTATGTGCGCCTGAGCGGCAACAATCCCGCTGGCGAGGAGCGCATCCTCGAGCTCAAATTCAAGCAAGGCGACGAGCCGCAGCCGCCTGATACGGCGGCCGCGGAAGCGAGGGCCAAGCTGGAAGCCCTGATCCGTGCCTTCGACGACGAGAACCAGCCCTACACCTCGCTGAACCTGCCGATGTGGACCAACCGCTACGGCACCTATGACGACCTCGCCCGCATCAAGGAATGGTCGGCGGCCGGCGGTTTGGGGATCGAGGAATGGTGAAGCTACCGCGTCCCATCCCTGACGAGGTCCGCGCGCGGCAGGCGCGTGCGTCCGATCCGACTGCGTCGGCCTTCGTGTCGGCCAATGCCGGCTCGGGCAAGACCCATGTGCTGGTGCAGCGCGTGATCCGCCTGCTGCTGTCGGGCGTGCCGCCGGAAAAGATCCTCTGCATCACCTTCACCAAGGCCGCCGCCGCCAACATGGCCGAACGCGTGTTCACCACGCTTGGTCATTGGGTGACGCTGGATGATACCGGGCTCGATGCGGCAATCCGTGCCGTCGGCATTCCTCACCCGGACCGAAAACTGCGGCGCGACGCGCGAAAACTGTTCGCCTGCGCGCTGGAGACGCCGGGCGGATTGAAGGTGCAGACCATCCACGCGCTGTGCACCCGCCTGCTGCAGCAGTTTCCATTCGAGGCCAATGTGCCCGCGCGCTTTTCGGTCATCGACGAGCGCGACCAGACCGACATGATGGAGCGCGCCAATCTGAAGGTGCTGCTGGAGGCCGCGCGCGCCCCTGACAGCGTCACCGGCCGCGCGCTGCTGACCGCGATGGCCAGCGCCGCCGACGTCACCTTCAAGGAAGTCGTGCGCGAGGCCTGTCTGAGCCGCGACCATTTCATGGCCTGGACCGATGACGCCGGCAACGCGGAGACCGCTGCCGCGCAGATGGCGGCGACGCTGAGCGTGAGCGCAAGCGACCGCATCGAGGATGTCGAAACAGAGATTCTCGACGGCCCGTATTTGCCGCGCTCGCGCTGGGACGACATCGCCTTTGCACTGGAGGATGGCAGCAAATCCGACAACGACCAGGCCAGCCGGCTCCGCGAGGCCAAGGTGTTTTCCGGCGCCGCGCAGGTCGATGCCTATCTCGGCGTCTTCCTCACCGACGAAAAACTGCCGCGCAAGGCGGTGCTGACCAAGAAGTTTGGCGAGCACAATCCGTCCGTCGCCCGCCTGTTCGAGAACGAGGCGCTGCGCCTCGCTGGATTGGTCGAGAAGCGCCGCGCAGTGACCATGCGTGACCGCACCGCTGCGCTGCTGCATATCGCGACCGCGGCCGCGGCAAACTACCGTCGCGAGAAACAGGAGCGCGGCCTGCTCGACTATGACGACCTCATCGACAAGACGCTGGCGATGCTCGACCGCGTGTCCTCGGGCTGGGTGCATTACAAGCTCGACCGCGGCGTCGACCATGTGCTGATCGACGAGGCCCAGGACACCAGCCCGCGGCAATGGGACATTGTCGCGCACATCATCTCGGAATTCACCGCCGGCGAAGGCGCACGCGAAGGGCTGAACCGAACCGTCTTCGCCGTCGGCGACGAGAAGCAGTCGATCTTCTCGTTCCAGGGCGCGCAGCCCCGGGAATTTGACGCGCGCCGGCGCGAGCTGCACCGCAAGTTCACCGCGGCCGGGCTGAAGTTCGATCCCGTAGCCTTCACCTATTCGTTCCGCTCGGGCGCAGCGATCCTGCATTCGGTTGATCACGTCTTCCGCGACCCCGCGATCTACAAGAGCATCCATTCGGTCGAGATCGGCCATCCCCTGCACAACGCGCTCGCCGATGCAGGTCCCAGCGTGATCGAGCTGTGGGACCTGGCTGAAGCCGACGACAGACAGGACATCGAGGGTTGGCGCGCGCCGTTCGACGGCGTCGCCGTGACCAGCCCCGAGGTCAAGCTCGCGCGCCGGATCCAGACCGAGATCAAGCGGCTGGTCGAGAGCGGCACGCTGACAGGGCACGAAGGCGAGCGCCGTCCCCTGCGCTATGGCGACATGCTGATCCTGGTGCGCCGGCGCGGTAATGCATTCGACGCCGTGATCCAGGCGCTGAAGCACGCTGGCGTCCCGGTCGCCGGCGCCGACCGGCTCAAGCTCACAGAGCACATCGGCATCATCGACCTGATGAACCTTGCGGATGCACTGCTGCTGCCGCAGGACGATCTCGCGCTCGCGGTGGCGCTGAAGAGCCCGCTGTTCGGGCTCGATGACGACGACCTGTTCCAGCTGGCCCATGATCGCAAGGGATCGCTGCGTCGCGCGCTCGGCGAGCATGCGGGCACAAGCGAGAAGTCCGCGACCGTGCTGCGGCGCCTGGAAGCCTGCGAGCTGCGTGCGCGCGAGGAGACACCGTTCGCCTTCTACGCCTGGCTGCTCGGCGGCGACGGTGGCCGCGCCCGCATCCTGCGCCGGCTCGGCCACGAGGCCAATGACGCGCTCGACGAATTCCTGGAGCTGGCGCTGAACTATGAGCGCAAGGCACCGGCCTCGCTGCAGGGATTCATGGCCTGGCTGCGTTCGGCCGACACCGAGGTGAAGCGCGACATGGAGATCTCCCGCGACGAGGTGCGGGTGATGACCGTGCACGGCGCCAAGGGGCTGGAAGCTTCGGTCGTGTTCATGGTCGACACCACGTCCTCGCCCGCGGATTCGCAGCGGGTCCGGCTGATCCACGTGCCGCGCGGCAATGGCGGCGAGGTGGTGGTCTGGGCCGGGCGCAAGGCGGACGATCCCAAGCCGGTCGCCGAGGCGCGCAAGGCGATGATCGAGGAGACCGAGGACGAATACCGCCGCCTGCTCTATGTCGCGATGACGCGCGCGGCCGACCGTCTGATCGTCGGCGGCTGCCTACCCGGCAACATGAGGACGGTCCGCAAGCTGAGCTGGTACGACCTCATCGATACCGGACTCGCCGGCTCGGATCTGGACAAGCAGACGATCGAGACGCCGCTCGGCAAGGTGACGCGATTCGCCCGGCCGGGCGATGTCGCAGCGCTGGGGACGCCGGCGAGCTCGGTGGATCATTCGATCGCATTGCCGGGCTGGCTGCGCACGCCGGTGCCACGCGAGACCGTCGATGATGATCCGGTACGCCCCTCCGGCCAGTCGGCCGAAGAGGGCCGCAGCGTGAGGACCAGCGAATCGGTGCAGTCGCGCGCGCTGGCGCTGCAGCGCGGCACGCTGGTGCACCGGATGCTCCAGTCGCTGCCCGACATCGCCCCCGAGCGCCGGCGCGATGCCGCGCTGAGCTTCATGGCCCGCAATGCCGCGGACTGGACCGAGGCCGACCGCACGGCGCTGGCCGACAAAGTGCTCGCCTTGATCGCCGAACCGCGCTTCGCGCCCGTCTTTGCCGCCGGCAGCCGGGCCGAGGTCGCCATCGTCGGCCGGCTGGAGCGGCCAGGCCGGCCGCCGGCGCTGGTGTCGGGGCAGATCGATCGGCTGGTCGTTCGCACCGATGAGGTTTTGATCGTCGATTTCAAGACCAACCAGGCGGCCCCCAAAAGCGCGGCCGAAGCGCCCGCCGCCTATGTCCGGCAGCTTGCGCTGTACCGGGCCGTGCTGGCGCGGCTTTATCCCCAAAAGCCCGTTCGCGCCGTCCTGCTCTGGACCGAGACCCTTGAATATATGGAGATTTCAGCCCCCGCGCTGGACGCGGCGCTGGCATCCCTTCATGTCGGCGTGAGCGTCCTTGACCCGGCAAGGGGCCGTTCATAGGTTGACGCCATGATCCCGGGCGCGATTCCACGTCGCGCCGATTCTCTTTCAACCGAACGAGGTACTCCCATGGCCGTTGGCAAGGTTTCTGACACCGATTTCGAAGCCGAAGTGCTCAAGGCAAACGGCCCTGTCGTCGTCGATTTCTGGGCCGAGTGGTGCGGCCCCTGCCGCATGATCGCACCCGCCCTCGATGAGATCGCCGGCGCGATGGGCGACAAGGTCAAGATCGTGAAGCTCAACGTCGACGAGAGCCCGAAGACCGCGTCGAAGTACGGCGTGATGTCGATCCCGACCCTGATGATCTTCAAGGGCGGCGAGATGGCCTCCCGCCAGGTCGGCGCTGCGCCGAAGGCGAAGCTTCAGCAGTGGATCACGTCGGCGGTCTGATCCGCGGCATGAGTTCAGAGTTGTTCAACGGCCGGCGAATAGCCGGCCGTTTTGTTTTGCGTAGCCCGGATGGAGCGCAGCGTAATCCGGGGCCGTCACGGCTTGCGGCACGATTCCCGGATTGCGCTGCGCTCCATCCGGGCTACGAAGCGGCGATCCATCCCGTCGCCAGCGCGTTCGCCAGCTCCGGCTGATTGTTGCGGCGCGCGAGCGCGGCCATCGCCTCGTGATCGTAGGCGATCTGGCGGAACGTCACCTGCCACGCACCATCGACGAGCTCGAGGATCGCATAGCGCGCGTGCGGCGTGCCGGCTTCGACGACATGCGGGAACGGATGCTTGTCGCGATAGCCGGGGCTGCCGACGCTGCCGGGATTGACGATCAGCCGGCCGTCGCGAAGCCGCACCGCGCGGGCGAGATGGGTGTGGGCGCAGAGGATCAGCGATTGGGTGACGCCTTGCGCGAACTGCTCGATGCGGTCGAGCGGCGACAGCGCGACCGTGCCGTCAGGATGCACGGTATCGAGCCAATAGATCTCATCGTTCTCGGGCGTCGCATGACACATGAAAACCTGCTCGCGGAACACGCGCGTCATCGGCTGCGCGCGCAGCCAGTCGAGTTGCGCGGCATCGAGCGCTTCGTAGGCCGGACGGTCCCACGAGCCCATCTTCTCCGGCGGGCGGTCGAGCAGATAGCGGTCGTGATTGCCGAGCACATGCACGGCGTCGAGCTTCATCAGGATCTCGATGGTCCTGACAGCATCGAGCGGACCGCTCAGCATGTCGCCGAGATTGACGATGTCGGTGATATCATGGGCGCGGATGTCGGCGAGTACCGCCTCCAGCGCGAGATGGTTTCCGTGGACGTCGGCAATCGCGGCAAAACGCATTGGCATTCTCTCTTGCCCCGGACGCAGCACAGCGCTTCTTCGGCGGTGCGCTGCTGAGCCGGGGCCCATGTTGCGGCATGCTGGGTCCCGGCTCTGCGGCGCAGCGTTGCACGCTGCACCGCGTCCGGGACACGAGACCTGCTATGCAGGAGGCGTGCCGTTGAGGCCTAGCACATGGCCAGCGAGATACAGCGAGCCGGTGATCAGGATGCGGGGCGGCACTTCGTAGGCGAGCTTCGCCAATGCGCGCAACGCGGCCTCGACGCCGGGCGCGATCTCGATGCGCATGCTAAGGCTGCGCGCGGCATCCGCAAGGCGGTCGACCGGCATCGCATTCTCGGTATCGGGAATCGGCACCGCGATGATGTGACGGGTGAGCCCGGCGAAATTGGCGAGAAAGGCTTTCGCGTCCTTGTTGGCCATCATGCCTGCGATCACGACCAGCGGCCGCGACACCCGCTCTTCGAGATCGCCGAGCGCGGCCGCCGCGACGCGGCCACCTTCGGCATTGTGGCCGCCGTCGAGCCAGATTTCGGAGCCCTGCGGTCCCCACGAGAGCAATTCGCCCGACGTGATGCGCTGCATCCGCGCCGGCCATTCGGCACCGAGGATGCCGGCCTCGAACGCCGCTTGATTGACTTTGAAAGTCTGGATCGCGCGCAGCGTCGCAATTGCGAGGCCGGCATTGTCGAACTGGTGGCGACCGAACAGGCGCGGCGCGGCGAGATCCATCAGGCCGCGATCGTCGGAATAGACCAGACGCCCGTGCTCGACATTGACGTGCCAGCTTTCGTTCGCGGCAAACAGCGGCGCGCGCATGCGCTTGGCCTGCGCCTCGATCACGCCCATCGCCTCCGGCGACTGCTCGGCGCAAATCACGGGCACGCCGCGCTTGATGATCGCAGCCTTCTCGCCGGCAATCGATGTCAGCGTGTCGCCGAGAAAGTCCGTGTGGTCCATGCTGACAGGCGTGATCACACAGGCCGCCGGCGCATCCACGACATTGGTCGAATCGAGCCGCCCGCCAAGACCGACCTCGAGCAGCACCGCATCGGCCGGGTTCTGCGCGAACAGAAGAAAGGCCGCGGCGGTCTTCAGCTCGAACACGGTCGCAGGCTCGCCAGCATTGACGCGCTCGACCTCTTCGAGTGCAGCGCGCAATTCGTCGTCACCGACGAGCACGCCGCCGCCGACGCGACCGAGCCGAAAGCACTCGTTGATGCGGACCAGATACGGCGAGGTGTAGGTGTGGACGCGCAGGCCTGCCGCTTCGAGCGCGGCGCGCAGATAGGCAACCGTCGAGCCCTTGCCGTTGGTCCCGGCGACATGGATCACCGGCGGCAGCTTGCGTTCGGGGTGACCGAGCCGCTCGAGCAGGCGGTGCATCCGCTCGAGGCCGAGATCAATGCGCTTCTGATGCAGGGCCGACAGCCGCCCGATCAATTCACCGAGCGACGGCTTTGCACTGTCAGGGGACGCGTTCACGCGTGAGGCGCGGCCGGCGCCGTCTCGGCGGCCGATACGATCTGCGCCGGGCTGACGACCGGCTGCACCGATTTCGACGCGCTCTCCAGCGCCGGCGCCTTGGTCAGCAAACGGCAGAGCCGCGCCAGCGTCGGGCGCAGCTCGTGGCGATGCACGACCATGTCGACCATGCCGTGCTCTTTCAGATATTCGGCGCGCTGGAAGCCTTCCGGCAATTTCTCACGGATGGTCTGCTCGATCACGCGCGCGCCGGCAAAGCCGATCAGCGCGCCGGGTTCGGCGATCTGCACGTCACCCAGCATCGCGTAGGATGCGGTGACACCGCCGGTGGTCGGGTTGGTCAGCACAACGATGTAGGGCTGCTTGGCCTCACGCAGCATCTGCACGCCGACCGTGGTGCGCGGCATCTGCATCAGCGAGAGGATGCCTTCCTGCATGCGCGCGCCGCCTGACGCGGCGAACACGATGAACGGCGACTTCTTCTCGACTGCGAGCTCAAGCCCGCGCACGATGGCCTCGCCTGCGGCCATGCCGAGCGAGCCGCCCATGAAATCGAAATCCTGCACGGCGACGACGACGGCCGCGCCTTCGAGCTTGCCGTAGCCGACCTTGATCGCATCGTTCAGGTTGGTGCGCGCGCGTGCGTCCTTGATGCGATCGACATACTTCTTCTCGTCGCGGAATTTCAGCGGGTCGGGCGTGACGTCAGGCAGCGCGACATCGTACCAGGTCTCGTTGTCGAAGATCGATTTCAGACGCGCCACCGCGCCCATGCGCATGTGGTAGTTCGAGCCGGGAATGACGAACTGATTGGCCTCGACGTCCTTGTAGAACACGAGCTGCCCGGAATCCGGACACTTGATCCACAGATTCTCCGGCGTCTCCCGCCGCAGCATGTTGCGGATCTTCGGCCGGACCACATTGGTAAGCCAGTTCATGGTTTGCTCCGATGTGCTGGCCCCCGCTGGGGACCGCCTGAAGGGATATATGGCGGCCGGGCCTCGGCCCGGCAAGCCGCCGTGTCGTCCGCCTTAGAGCATGATCCGGAAAAGTGTGAAGCGGTTTTCCGACAAGATCATGCTCAAACTAAAGAGCTAAAGCGGAATTATGGCCTATTCGGCCGCTTGTTTCGCAGCCCTGACGCCTTGGGCCAGCGCCGCGGTCAGCTCCGCCACGGCGTTAACGGTTTTGGCGGTCGCGCGGCCTTCGGCATCGAGGCTGTTCTTGAGCGCGTCGACCAGCGCGGTGCCGACCACCGAACCATCAGCCTTCTCGGCAATGGCGCGCGCCGCCTCCGGCGTGCGGATGCCAAAACCAACGCAGATCGGCAGCTTGGTATGCCGCTTGATGCGCGCGACGGCTTCACCTACGGCGTTGGCGTCCGCCGCCGCCGCACCGGTGATGCCAGCGATGGAGACGTAATAGACAAAGCCTGATGTGTTCGAGAGCACCGCGGGCAGGCGCTTGTCGTCGGTGGTCGGGGTCGCCAGGCGAATGAAATTCAGGCCCGCCTTCAGCGCGGGAATGCAGAGCTCGTCGTCTTCCTCCGGCGGCAAATCGACGATGATCAGGCCGTCAACGCCTGATGTCTTGGCGTCAGCCAAAAACTTGTCGACGCCGTAAATGTAGATCGGATTGTAATAACCCATCAGCACCAGTGGCGTGAAATTGTCGTCCTTGCGGAAATCGCGCACCAGGCCCAGCGTCTTCTTCAAGGTCATGCCGTTCTTGAGCGCGCGCAGACCTGCCGCCTGAATCGAGGGACCATCCGCCATCGGATCGGTGAAGGGAATGCCGAGTTCGATGATTTCGGCGCCTGCCTTGGGCAGCGCCTTGACGATCTCGAGCGACGTCGTGAGATCGGGATCGCCGGCCATCACATAGGTGACAAAGGCCGCGCGGCCCTGCTTCTTCAGCTCGGCAAAACGGGTATCGATACGCGTGGTCACTTGCTCTTGCCCCTCAGGATGTCGCCGACCTGCGGAACGTCCTTGTCACCGCGGCCGGAGAGATTGACGACCATCAGGTGGTCCTTCGGCCGCTTCGGCGCGAGCTCCATCACCTTGGCGATGGCGTGCGCGGGTTCGAGCGCGGGAATGATGCCTTCCAGCTTCGACAGCAGCTGGAAGGCGGCGAGCGCCTCGTCGTCGGTCGCGGAGAGATAGTTCACGCGGCCGATCTCGTGCAGCCAGGAATGCTCGGGGCCGATGCCGGGATAATCGAGACCGGCCGAGATCGAATGCGCGTCCTGGATCTGGCCGTCGGCATCCATCAGCAGATAAGTGCGGTTGCCGTGGAGCACGCCGGGGCGGCCGCCTGCGATCGAGGCCGCGTGCAGCTGCGTCAGTCCGTGGCCTGCGGCTTCGACGCCAAAAATCTCGACGGTGGAATCGTCGAGGAAGGGATGGAACAGGCCCATCGCATTCGAGCCGCCGCCGATGCAGGCGACCAGCGAATCCGGCAGGCGGCCTTCGATCTCCTGCATCTGCGCCTTGGTCTCGTTGCCGATGATCGACTGGAAGTCGCGCACCAGCGTCGGATAGGGATGCGGACCCGCCACCGTGCCGATGCAGTAGAAGGTGTTGTGCACGTTGGTGACCCAGTCGCGCAGCGCCTCGTTCATCGCGTCCTTCAGCGTGCGCGTGCCCGACTGCACCGGGACCACGGTTGCGCCCAGCATCTCCATGCGGATGACGTTGGGCTGCTGCCGCTCGACGTCGACCGCGCCCATGTAGACAATGCATTCGAGACCGAAGCGCGCGCACAACGTCGCGGTGGCGACACCGTGCTGCCCGGCGCCGGTCTCGGCGATGATGCGCTTCTTGCCCATGCGTCGCGCCAGCATGATCTGGCCGAGCACGTTGTTCACCTTGTGCGAACCGGTGTGGTTGAGCTCTTCGCGCTTGAGGTAGATCTTGGCGCCGCCGAGATGCTCGGTGAGACGCTCGGCGAAATAGAGCGGCGAGGGCCGGCCGACATAGTTCTTGAGATAGCCGTCCATCTCGGCCTGGAAGGCCGGATCGGCCTTGGCCGCGGTGTAGGCCTTCTCCAGATCGAGGATCAGCGGCATCAGGGTTTCGGCGACGAAGCGTCCGCCAAAGATGCCGAAATGGCCGCGCTCGTCGGGGCCGCTGCGGTAGGAGTTTGGTTTGGCGATGTTCATCGGACGCTCAACTCTTGGCTAGCATCTTGGGTGGCGCGCGCGGCGCGAATGAAGGCCTTGATCATTTCGGGATCTTTCACGCCAGGAGCGCTTTCGATGCCGGAGGACACGTCGACGCTGCCAGCGCGGGTGACGCGAAGGGCTTCCGCGACGTTGTCGGCATCAAGCCCGCCCGAGACCATATAGGGCAATTTCAGATCGAGATTTTCCAGCAGATGCCAGTCGAAGGGCGCACCGAGGCCGCCGGGCCGCGTCGCATCCTTCGGCGCACGCGCATCGAACAGGATGCGGTCGGCGACCGCGGCATAGCCTGATAGCACGGCGAGATCGGCCGAGGTTGCGACCGGTACCGCCTTCATCACCGGGCGGCCGAACTTCTGCTTGATGTCGCGCAGCCGCGCCACGCTCTCACTGCCGTGGAGCTGGAAGATGTCCGGAGACAGCGCATCCATAATGTTGTCGAGCGTGGCATCGTCGGCATCGACGGTGAGCGCAACCTTCAGCGCGCGCCGCTTCACCTGGCGGCCGAGATCCCGCCCGGTCTCCAGCGACACATGCCGCGGCGAGGGTGGAAAGAACACGAACCCCACCATGTCCGCGCCAGCGCCGAGCGCGACGTCGAGCGTCTCGCGCGTGGACAGGCCGCAGATTTTGACAAGCAGGGACATGGTCTCAAAGCGGGTCAAGGCCGCAAGCTGCGGCCGGGAAACGGGTTTTCGGTTGGGGCCGCTTCTACAACGTCGCGCGCTGCTTGTCTCGCCCGATGGCCCCGTAAAGACCCACCCCGGCGGGGACGGGAAGGCGCTGGGACTCGGGCTTCGCTACGGCCGCCTGGGCCCGCAGATCAGCCAGTTCGCCCCTCGCAGCCCGGGCATCCGCCTCATGCCGGCGCGCGGCGCGCCGCCAGTGCCGCTGGCCGAACCAGACGGCACAGCCACCGGCAACGACCCCGAAGGCAGCCACCAGGATCAGAAGCAGGAACAGCGGCATGGTGAGCGAAAATGACGGGTCGTTCGACACGAAGGGGTCGAACGAGACCGTGACGAAATGCCGGTTGGCAACCGCAAAGGTCACCAGGATCAGGCCCAGCGGAAGCACGATCAGCGCGGTCAGGAACTTTCGCATCGCGATCGCTCGTCTTGAATCAAGCTTGCTGCCGCATCATGCGGCCGTTCGTTTAAGCCCGGACGACAGTCGGCGACGGCCTTAATCTGGCGCGCCGGGATCCGGATGGTCGCGGTTCAGCCGTTCGCGCATTTCCTTGCCGGTCTTGAAGAACGGTACGCTCTTCTGGTCGACGGGCACATGGGCGCCAGTGCGCGGATTACGCCCGGCGCGTGCAGGGCGATGTTTGACCGAGAAGGCACCGAAGCCGCGCAACTCGACGCGATCACCGCGTGCGAGAGCCGCTACGATCTCTTCGAGAATCGCATTCACAATGTTCTCGACATCCCGCTGGTACAGATGCGGGTTGTGCTCGGCGATACGCTGAACAAGTTCGGATTTGATCATCGAGAGATAGGACCCGGAAGCGTGCGGATGACCATTTCCGTGAAAATACCGTGATCTGTCAAGACGCTAAATGAAGGTTGAGCGTCGTGAAAATGCGTGACAAATGCCGAAAAAGCGGGCTGCCCCGGCACTCGTCAGACGAGAAAATCCTTCGGAACTCGCTTGCACCAGTCAGTTTGACGCGGCGGGCTGCCACAAAGCCAGCATTCCATCCATTCCGAGCCGATCGACCGCCTGCGCGACGCCGGTTTGCCCGATCTGATGCGCAATCGAGCCTAAACCAAGCGCTTCCAGCGTGACGACAGCAGCTGTCTTGAGGAACGGCAGATCGCTAAAGCGCGGCTGGAGCTTGTAATCACGCACGGTGAGCCCCTTCTTGACGCCCTTCTGCTCCTCGAGCCAGGTCACCGCCGCCTTCTCGTCGCCGAGCTGATCAATCAGCTTGAGATCGATCGCCTGGCGTCCCGTGAAGACGCGGCCATCGGCAACTTTTTCGAGCTGCGTGTCATCCATGCCACGGCGCTGCTTCACCAAATCCTTGAACCAGGCATAGGAGTCCTTCACCAGCGCATCGAGCGCGGCGCGCGCTTCGGGGCTGGTCGGCTCAAAGCCGTTGGGCGCGGCCTTCAGCGGGGAGGACTTCACCTCCTCGACCTTGACGCCGACGGTCTTCAGCAGCTCCGAGACGTTCGGAAACTGGAACAACACACCGATCGAGCCGACCAGCGAGCTCTGCTGGGCGATGATGTGGTCGCTCGCGATCGCCGTGATGTAGCCGCCGGAAGCGGCAAGGCCCTCGACCACGACGACGAGCGGCTTCTTCGCTTTCAGCCGCACAAGCGAATCGTAGAGCTGCTCGGAGCCGGCAGTGGTGCCGCCCGGCGAGTTGATGTGAACGATGACGGCGGCGGCCTGCGAATTCTCCAGCCGCTCAAGCGCCTGGGTGCGATCGGAATCGCTGCGGATCAGGCCCTCGATCTGGACCCGCGCGATCGCGCCGGCGGAGGCGAAGGTGCCACGCGTACCGGGCGTCACGACCAGCGCAAAACCCGCAATCGCCGCGATCGCGATCAGCGCAGCCACCACGCGCCAGAACGTCAATTTACGACGGATCCTGCGGCGATCGACGATGATGTCCGAATCGAGCGACATCGGAATATCTCCAAATGAAAGGCCGCGGGCGTTGTGCCGTCACAACGTGACCAATGGCTTGTCTGAATACATCAATTGCGGCGCAATTTGAAGAAAACAAGGCCTGCGGCCTGTAGCCCGGATGGAGCGAAGCGTAATCCGGGCTACGGATACGCAACAAAAAAGCCCCGGCTCGCGCCGGGGCTTTGATGTCAGCAAAACAAACGTTTCGCTTATTTGCTGTCGCGGTTCTTGAGCGCGGTGCCGAGGATGTCGCCCAGCGTCGCTCCCGAATCGGAGGAGCCGTACTGCGCGATGGCTTCCTTCTCTTCGGCAACTTCGAGCGCCTTGATCGACACCTGGACCTTGCGGGCCTTCTTGTCGAACTGGATCACGCGGGCATCGACCTTCTCGCCGACGGCAAAGCGTTCGGCGCGCTGGTCGTTGCGGTCACGCGCGAGCTCCGAGCGCTTGACGAACGTGGTGAAGTCGGTACCGGCGATCTTCACCTCGATGCCGCTTTCCTTCACTTCGAGCACTTCGCAGGTCACGACGGCGCCCTTCTTGACATCGCCCGGCTCGGCGAAGGGGTCGCCTTCGAGCTGCTTGATGCCGAGCGAGATACGCTCCTTCTCGACGTCCACATCGAGCACGACGGCTTTCACCACGTCGCCCTTCTTGTAGTTGTCGATCACCTGCTCGCCCGGAAGCTTCCAGTCGAGGTCGGAGAGATGGACCATGCCGTCGACGTCGCCCTCGAGGCCCAGGAACAGACCGAACTCGGTCTTGTTCTTGACTTCGCCCTCGACCACCGAACCGGTCGGGTGACCTTCGACGAAGACCTCCCAGGGGTTGCGCATGGTCTGCTTGAGGCCGAGCGAGATGCGGCGCTTGACGGAATCGACTTCCAGCACCTGCACGTCGACTTCCTGCGAGGTCGACACGATCTTGCCGGGGTGCATGTTCTTCTTGGTCCACGACATCTCGGAGACGTGGATCAGGCCTTCGATGCCCGGCTCGAGTTCGACGAACGCACCGTAGTCGGTGATGTTGGTGACGCGGCCGGTGAAGCGGGCACCCAGCGGGTACTTGGCTTCGATGCCCTGCCACGGATCATCCAGCAACTGCTTCATGCCCAGCGAGATGCGGTGCGTCTCGTGGTTGATCTTGATGATCTTGACCTTCACGGTCTGGCCGATCGAGAGCACCTCGGTCGGGTGGTTGACGCGGCGCCACGCGATGTCGGTGACGTGCAGCAGGCCGTCGATGCCGCCGAGGTCAACGAACGCACCGTAATCGGTGATGTTCTTGACCACGCCGTCGATGACCTGACCCTCTTCGAGGTTCTGCACCAGCTCCTGGCGCTGCTCGGCGCGGGTCTCTTCGAGAACCGTGCGGCGCGACACCACGATGTTGCCGCGGCGGCGGTCCATCTTGAGAATCTGGAACGGCTGCGAGTTGTTCATCAGCGGCGCAACGTCGCGGATCGGACGGATGTCGACCTGCGAGCGCGGCAGGAAGGCCACGGCACCGTCGAGGTCGACGGTGAAGCCGCCCTTGACCTGGTTGAAGATGACGCCGTTGACCTTCTCGTTGTTCTGGAAGGCCTTCTCAAGCTTGCCCCAGCTCTCTTCGCGGCGCGCCTTGTCGCGCGACAGCACGGCTTCGCCGAGGGCGTTCTCGATCCGATCGAGGAACACTTCCACCTCATCGCCGACCTTGATCTCGCTCTCGCGGCCGGGGCCGGAAAATTCGCGCAGGGCAACGCGGCCCTCGGTCTTCAGGCCGACGTCGATGACGGCCATGTCCTTTTCAATTGCAACCACCTTGCCCTTGACGACGGAGCTCTCCTGCAGGTTGCCACCTGCGAAGGACTCGTCGAGCATCGCGGCGAAATCGTCACGCGACGGGCTGTAGGTATCAGCAGAAATCGAAGCCATTTGTTCTCCAGTTGCGGATGTCTTGCCGGCCGTTGGGTTTTTGGGCGTATCGGGCGTGCAGTGTCGGAAGGTCCACAAAACCTTCGAGCGACCGCTCGTTGCCCCGGCCTTAAGACCGGAACAGCGGAAGCGGGCCGGCTGGGCCCGCACGTTCGATACGTGGAAATCTTTTGTCCGGAGCCTGGATCGCGTCGGCCCCAAACAGGGACCGAGAGTATCGACCTCAAAGAGCGGGAGCGGGCGCTTCCTCCAATGACGGCCGCGGCTTAACCCCGCGACCGGCCCGCTCGGACGGCCTCGATAATGTCGATGGCGGCCCGGACGCCGCCTTCTATATCCAGTTGGGAGTTATCTAGCAAGTAAGCATCCGGGGCCGGTTTCAAGGGCGCAATCGGCCGGTTCTTGTCCCGTTCGTCGCGCCGGATGATGTCGGCGAGCACCGCCGCCTCATCCGCCTCCTCGCCCCTTGCCCTGGCCTCCATGGTCCGGCGATGGGCGCGGACCCTGGGGTCGGCCACGACGAAGATCTTCACGTCGGCATGGGGGCAGATCACGGTTCCAATATCCCGGCCATCCAACACCGCCCCCGGCGGATCGGCGGCGAACTGGCGCTGGAAATTGAGCAGGACCTCGCGAACCCTGGGGATCGCCGAAACGATCGAGGCGCCCTCACCAGCCTCCTGGGTCTTCAGGGCGGGATTGCCGAACTTTTCGGGGTCGAGCTCGAACGCAGCCTGCACTGCGGCCGCCTCATCCCGGAGATCATGACCGGACTCCATCAGGGCATAGGCCACCGCGCGATAGATCACGCCGGTATCGAGGTGACGATAGCCATAATGGTGGGCGAGACGCTTGCCGAGCGTCCCCTTGCCCGAGGCCGCGGGCCCGTCGATAGCGATGATCATGAAAACTCGGCCCCAAGCGAACGCATCATCGGAATGAAGTCCGGGAAGCTGGTGGCGATGAAGGCGGTGTCGTCGACGGTCACCGGCTGGTCGGAGGCGCAGCCCATCACCAGCGCCGACATCGCGATTCGATGGTCCATATGGGTGGCGACAGTGCCGCCGCCGGGGACGTGGCCGCGGCCTTCGACGATCAGATCGTCGCCGGACACCTCGACCTTGACGCCGTTGACGCGGAGCATGTCGGCGGTGGCTTCGAGGCGGTCGGATTCCTTGACGCGCAGCTCCTGCAGGCCGCGCATGATGGTCGTGCCTTCGGCGAAGGAGGCCGCCACCGCCAGCACCAGATATTCGTCGATCATCGAGGGCGCGCGCTCCGGCGGCACCTCGACGCCGCGCAATTTTGAAGCACGCACGCGCAGCTGCGCCATCGGCTCGCCGGCATCGCCGCGCACTTCGCTTTCCTCGATCGAGGCGCCCATTTCACGCAGCGTCGTGAAAAGACCGGTGCGCAGCGGGTTGGTCATGACGTCGGACAGCACGATGTCGGAGCCTTCGACGAGCAGCGCCGCAACGATGGGGAATGCCGCGGAAGAGGGATCGGCGGGCACCACAACAGTGGCGCCATGCAACTCGGGCTGGCCCACCAGCGTGATGCGGCGGCCGTGCTGACCCTCCTGCACCGAATTGATGTCGGCACCAAAATGCTTCAGCATCAGCTCAGTGTGATCGCGGCTGGCTTCGCTCTCGATCACGGTGGTGGTGCCCGGCGCAGCCAGGCCCGCGAGCAGCACCGCCGATTTGATCTGGGCCGAGGCGACCGGCGTCTTGTAGGTGATCGGCAACGGATCGCGGGCGCCCCGGACGGTCAGCGGCAGCCGGCCGCCCTCTCCGCCGGAGACGACCCTGGCGCCGATCTTTTCGAGCGGATCGAGGATCCGGCGCATCGGACGGCTGCGCAGCGAGGCGTCACCGTCGAACACCGCCGAGATCGGGCAGCCGGCCACGGCACCCATGACCAGCCGGCAGCCGGTACCGGAATTGCCAAAATCCAGCGCCGCCTTGGGCTGGGCAAAGCCGCCGACACCCACCCCGTTCACCTTCCAGGCGAAATCGCCGGTACGCTCGACCGTCGCACCCAGCGCCTGCATGGATTTGGCGGTGTTGAGGACGTCCTCGCCCTCAAGCAGGCCCGTAATCCGGGTTTCACCGACCGCGAGCGCGCCCAGGATGAGGGCGCGGTGGGAAATCGACTTGTCCCCGGGCACCCGTACTTTCCCGGTCAGGGGGCCGCTGGCACGCGACTTCAGCGGCGTGGGCTTGTCGGATTGGGTCAAGATTGTGTCCTTGGATGCACCCTGGAGGCTCGCGGGCAGGTACCACATGGTCTCCCCGACGTCACGGGCATGTCGTTCTCTCGTAATGCGCTATTGACAGCGGGCCGCCAACTAGCCAAGTGAAACACCGCTTTTCAGACATTCCAGGATTCCTCTGCCGTGGCCAAGTCCGAACTCGGAACCAAACGTATTTGCCCGACCACGGGCAAAAAGTTCTACGACCTCAACAAGAATCCGGTGATCTCGCCCTACACCGGCGAAGTCGTGCCGATCGCGCCCGTGGCGCCGGCCCGCGTGCCTCGTGGCGCCGAAGCCCGCCATGCAGCAGCCGCCGATACCACGCCGGAGCCGGCCGAGGTCGAGGAGGTCTCGCTCGAGGAGGCCGATGCCGAAGAGAACACCGGCAAGGTGAAGGCCGTCGTGCCCGAATCGGAGGACGATATCGAGGTCGACGAGACCCTCGATGACGACGATGACGATGATTCGACCTTCATTGCCGACGAAGAAGAAGGCGATGAGGACGTGACCGACATCATTGGTGACGTCGGCGGTGATGAAGAGACTTGAGATCAGCCCTGATCTGTGAAAAAGGGTGCACCGCGCGAGTCGCTCAGGGCTCGCCGGCCGGGAAGGATCCCCCAGGATCCTCCCATCTGGACTTAAGGGGCCATAGCTCAGCTGGGAGAGCGCTTGCATGGCATGCAAGAGGTCGGCGGTTCGATCCCGCCTGGCTCCACCAGCCTTCGCTCGCTTCGCGAGCTTCGGCTCGGCAAGCCTGGGGAAGTCCCTCGTAGCGAAGCTAGCGAAGGCTGCCGCGGCGTAGCCCAAAGGGCGAAGCCGGGCTTCAGCAGATAAAATGCGGATGTAAGCTCCTCTCTCGACAACTGGGGAGCGTGCCGTGAAATACGTCTACATCCTCGAGAGCCTCGATACCCTGCACTTCTATGTGGGCATTACCGACGACCTGCGCGCCCGACTGGCAAAGCACAACGCTGGCGAGGTGCCCCACACTTCCAAATACGGGCCTTGGCGTCTGAAGACCTACGTTGCGTTCAGCAACGAGCAGCAGGCCGTCGCCTTCGAGAGGTACCTGAAGTCCGCGTCGGGTCGCGCGTTCGCCAAGAAGCGCCTCTGACGGGCCTACTCCCCAATCACCGCATTCAGCCGATCGCGCAGCGCGACGATCTCGTCCTTCATCGCGACCAGCTCCGAGACCGAGCAGTCCGATGCCGCCAGGATCGACTGCGGCACGGCACGCGCCTTCTCCTTCAGCGCGTGGCCCTGCGGCGTCAGCGCGATCAGCACTTGCCGCTCGTCCTCGCTCGAGCGGGTGCGCTTGACGAGATGGGCGGCCTCAAGCCGCTTGAGCAGCGGCGTCAGCGTGCCCGAATCCAGGAATAGCTTCTCGCCGATGTCCTTGACCGGCACGTCGTCGCGCTCCCACAGCACCAGCATCACCAGATATTGCGGATAGGTCAGGCCGAGCCGGTCGAGCAGCGGCTTGTAGACGCGGTTGAAGGCATGCGCGGCCGAATAGACCGCGAAGCAGATCTGGTTGTCGAGGCGCTGCGGGTCCAGGGTCGATATTTTCCGGGGCATAGAGAATCTCACGCGGTTTCCTCCATTCTGGGGCCGGCCGGCGCCACATTCAATTGCGAACAATTAAATGTGAGGCATGCAAATTTCAATTGCGCACAATCTAATTGTTTGCGATAGAGGCTGCACCCCAACCGGAAGACCGAGGAGACGAAAATGTCCGTGAACGTCCTCTACAAGACCAGCGCAAAAGCCACCGGCGGCCGCGACGGCCATGCTGCGACCCTCGACGGCGCGCTCGACGTCAAGCTCACCACGCCGAAGGAGCTCGGTGGCGGCGGCGGCGCCGGCAACAATCCCGAGCAGCTGTTCGCGGCCGGCTACGCCGCCTGCTTCATCGGCGCGATGAAGTTCGTGGCCTCGCAGGGCGGCCCGAAGGTTCCGGCTGACGCCTCCGTCACCTCGACCGTCGGCATCGGCCCGCGCTCGGCCGGCGGCTTCGGCCTCGACATCGACCTCGCCGTCTCGCTGCCGGGCCTTGCCCGCGCCGAGGCCGAGGCGCTGGTCGAGAAGGCGCACCAGGTGTGCCCCTATTCCAATGCCACGCGCGGCAATGTCGACGTTCGCCTGACGGTCGTCTGATCACACGGCGAATTGGCCGGCCCGAGATCCCCCTCGGGCCGGCCGCTTCCGCTGATTTCCCACATTGCGGGATTGCGCGGCGGCGGCGCATGCGGCCCTACGCGGCAGCCCATTGCTGGCGCAAAAAAACCTCGCTAGGCCTGTGATCAATATCGACACAGGGGAAGCGAAGGCATGACTGAAGCCGTTTTGGGCGCAATGAGCGGACTGCGCGTCATCGATCTCACGCGCGTGCTCGGCGGTCCCTACTGCACCCAGATCCTCGCCGACCACGGCGCCGACGTCATCAAGGTCGAGCCGCCCGCCGGCGATGAGGTGCGCGACTGGGGCCCTCCCTTCCACGAGGAGGACGCGGCCTATTTCATCGGCATCAACCGCAACAAGCGCTCGATCGGCCTCGACCTCGCCTCCGAAGGCGGCCGCATCGTGCTGCTCAAGATGCTGGAGACGGCCGACGTCCTGATCGAGAATTTCAAGCCGGGCACGCTGGAGAAATGGGGCATCGGCAACGATGTGCTCAGCACAAAATTCCCGCGCCTCGTGCATTGCCGGATCTGCGGCTTCGGCGCCGACGGTCCGCGCGGCGGCAATCCCGGCTATGACGCCATCATCCAGGCGATGACCGGCATGATCGCCGCGACCGGCTCGCCCGAGAGCGGGCCGATGCGGATCGGCGTGCCGCTGGTGGACATCGGCACCGGGCTCTATGCGGCGATCGGCATTTTGATGGCGCTGTCGGAGCGGCAGCGCTCGGGCAAGGGCCAGTTCCTGGAGACGACGCTGTACGAGACCGGCCTTGCCATCATGCATCCGCACACCGCGAACTATTTCATGCATGGCAAGCCGCCCTCGCTCACCGGCAACGAGCATCCGAACCTCGTGCCTTACGCGATCTTCCCGACCAAGACCGACAACATCTTCATCGGCGTCGGCAATGACGGCACCTTCCGCAAGCTCGCCAAGGAGATCGGCAAGCCCGAGCTCGGCACCGATCCGCGCTTTGCCCGCAACAAGGACCGCATCGCCAATCGCGAGGCGCTGCGCGCAGAGTTGGCCGCCGTGTTCAGCCAGCACGAGGCCGAGCCGCTGTGCAACCGTCTGCTCGCGGCGGGCCTGCCCGCAGGCCCCGTGCAGAAGATCGACCAGGCGTTGCAGAACCCGCACACGATCGCCCGCGGCGATATTATCGAGAAGGATTGGTACAAGGGCGTGGCCTCACCGATCCGGCTCGATCGCAGCAAGCCGAGCCTGCGCCGCCTGCCGCCGAAATTCAGCCAGCACGCGGCGGAGGTGCTGGGCGAGTTCGGGTATTCGAAGGCGGAGATCGACGCGATGGTCGAGAAGGGCACCGTCTGCGGCCCCGAGCGCAAGCGCTAAAGCCTGGAGCGCAAGTGCGCTCCCTCTCCCGCTTGCGGGAGAGGGTTGGGGAGAGGGTATCTCCGCATCGGGACGATCCCCAAGAGGACAGAGCCCTCACCCGGCGCGCGGACGATGCTTCGCATCGCCCGGGACGCGCCGACCTCTCCCGCAAGCGGGAGAGGTGTTCGAGCCCGTGGCCTGAGTGTCCGCATCATCCAGGTAATGCCGCACTGCGGCGCGACCCACGCGCGTGCAGCGCGAACGGAGGAGGCTGCCCGCTTCGCCTCCGCCTATTTGACGGCTTCCCTTTTCCCGCGCTTGCCGCTTTCGTTTCGGCCGCTTACACAGTCATGTGAACGTCATATGGCGCTGCTAGCGCAAGCGATCTTTTTGACGGCCAAGGGAGGTTTACTTGATGGCTCTTCGACACTTTGGGGCGGCTGCCGCATTTGCACTCACGGTCGGCATGTCGGCCTCACCGGCCCTGGCCGTGACCGAGATCCAGTGGTGGCACGCGATGACCGGCGCCAACAACGACGTCATCGTCAAGCTCGCCACCGACTTCAACGCGTCGCAGACCGACTACAAGGTGATCCCGACCTACAAGGGCAACTATCCCGACACGATGAACGCCGGCATCGCCGCGTTCCGCGCCGGCAACGCCCCGCACATCATGCAGGTGTTCGAAGTCGGCACCGCGACCATGATGGCCGCGACCGGCGCCGTGAAACCCGTCTACAAGCTGATGGCCGAAGCGGGCGAGAAGTTCGATCCCAAGATCTACCTGCCCGCCATCACCGGCTACTACTCGACATCGAAGGGCGAGATGCTGTCGTTCCCCTTCAACTCGTCCTCGACCGTGATGTGGGTCAACCTCGACGAGCTGAAGAAGGCGAATGTCGAGATCCCCAAGACCTGGCCCGAAACGTTCGAGGCCGCCAAGAAGCTGAAGGCTGCGGGTCATGACACCTGCGGCTTCTCCGGCTCCTGGGTCACCTGGGTCAATCTCGAGCAGCTCTCCGCCTGGCACAACGTACCGCTCGCCAGCAAAGCCAACGGCCTCGACGGCTTCGACACCGTGCTCGAGTTCAATGGACCGCTTCAGGTCAAGCATCTCGAAACCCTGGTCGAGCTCCAGAAGACCAAGACGTATGACTATGCCGGCCGCACCAACACCGGCGAAGGCCGCTTCACCTCAGGCGAATGCCCGATCTACCTGACCTCGTCGGCGTTCTTCGGCAACGTCAAGGCGCAGGCCAAGTTCAACTTCACCGCCGTGCCGATGCCGTACTACCCCGACGTCCAGGGCGCACCGCAGAACTCGATCATCGGCGGCGCCTCGCTCTGGGTGATGGGCGGCAAGTCGGCCGACGAATACAAGGGGGTCGCAAAATTCCTGACCTTCCTGTCGGACACCGATCGCCAGGTCTACATCCACAAGGCCTCCGGCTATCTGCCGATCACCAAGGCGGCCTACGCCAAGGCGAAGGAAGAGGGCTTCTACAAGGATCAGCCCTATCTCGAGACCCCGCTGATCGAGCTCACCAACAAGGAGCCGACCAACAATTCGCGCGGCCTGCGTCTCGGCAACATGGTTCAGCTGCGTGACGTCTGGTCGGAAGAGATCGAGCAGGCGCTGGCCGGCAAGAAGACCGCCAAGCAGGCGCTCGACGCCGCCGTCGAGCGCGGCAACACGATGCTGCGTCAGTTCGAAAAGACCGCCGTAAAATAAGGCGAAGGCGCCGGCAGGCCACGCGGCCTGCCGGTGCCGTCCATCATGCAAAAGCAAGCCATTTTCCAATCCAGGCTATTGCCTTACGCGCTGGTCGCGCCGCAGCTCGCGATCGTGCTGGTTTTCTTTTATTGGCCGGCCTTGCAGGCAGTGATCCAGTCGTTCCTGCTGCAGGATGCCTTCGGCCTCTCGACCACCTTCGTCTGGTTCGACAATTACATCGAGCTCTTCAAGGATCGCGCCTATTTCGAAGCGATCGTCCGGACCTTCTTCTTCTCGTTCGCGATCGCCGTCTCGTCGCTGTCCCTTGCGCTGCTGCTCGCCGTGATGGCGGACAAGCCGCTGCGCGGCTCGATGCTCTACCGCACGCTGCTGATCTGGCCTTATGCGGTGGCGCCGCCCGTGGTCGGCGTGCTCTGGATCTTCATGCTGCATCCCTCGCTCGGCGTGCTCGCGCGCTATCTGCGCGCGCTGGGCGTCGACTGGAATCCGCTGCTCGATGGCGACCAGGCCGCGGCACTGATCATCCTCGCCGCCGCCTGGAAGCAGATCTCCTACAACTTCCTGTTCTTCCTCGCCGGCCTGCAAGCGATCCCGAAGAGCGTGTTCGAGGCCGCCGCGATCGACGGCGCGCGGCCGATGCGGCGGTTCTGGACCGTGACCTTCCCGCTGCTGTCGCCGACCATCTTCTTCCTGCTGGTCGTCAACATCGTCTACGCCTTCTTCGACACCTTCGGCATCATCGACACCATGACTCGCGGCGGCCCTGGAACGTCGACGGTGACGCTGGTCTACAAGGTCTATTCCGACGGCCTGCTCGGCGGCAATCTCGGCAGCTCGGCGGCGCAATCGGTGATCCTGATGGTCATGGTGATCGTGCTGACCGGAATCCAGTTCCGCTTCGTCGAACGCAAGGTGACCTACTGATGGTCGAGGACGAAGGCATCCGGCGCTACGTCGCCCATTTCATCCTCTGGATCGGGATCGCGATCGTCGCGTTCCCGGTCTACATCGCGATCGTCGCATCGACCCAGGACAACGCGCTGATCGCGAACGGGCAGATGTCGCTGCTGCCGGGCGGGCATTTCTTCGAGGTCTACTACCAGACCATCTTCGTCGGCACGAGCGGCTCGACCCGCGAGCCGGTCGGCAACATGATGCTGAACTCGCTGGTGATGGCGCTGTTGATCGCGGTCGGCAAGATCGCGATCTCGATCATCTCGGCCTATGCGATCGTGTATTTCCGCTTTCCATTCCGGATGCCGATCTTCTGGATCATCTTCATCACCTTGATGCTGCCGGTCGAGGTGCGCATCTATCCGACCTACAAGATCGTCGCCGATTTGCACATGCTCGACAGCTATGCGGGCCTCGCGCTGCCGCTGATCGCGTCGGCGACCGCAACGCTGCTGTTCCGCCAGTTCTTCATGACCGTGCCGGACGAGCTGCTGGAAGCCTCGCGCATCGACGGTGCCGGGCCCCTGCGCTTCTTCTGGGACACGCTGTTGCCGCTGTCGCGCACCAACATGGCGGCGCTGTTCGTGATCCTCTTCATCCTCGGCTGGAATCAATATCTCTGGCCGCTGCTCATCACCACCCGCGACGACATGCAGACCATCCAGGTCGGCATCCGCAAGATGATCACCACCACCGACGCGCTGACCGAATGGCCGATCGTGATGGCGACCGCCGTGCTGGCGATGCTGCCGCCGGTGTTCGTCGTCGTCGTCATGCAGAAATTGTTCGTGCGCGGCCTGGTCGAGACGGAAAAGTAGAAGCGAGTTTTCATGGCTAACGTCACCCTGCGCAACGTCCGCAAGACCTACACCGGCGGCTTCGAGGCCATCAAAGGCGTCAACGTCGACGTCGCCGACGGCCAGTTCTGCGTGCTGGTCGGTCCCTCCGGCTGCGGCAAGTCCACCCTGCTGCGCATGGTCGCAGGCCTCGAGACCGTCACCGGCGGCGAGATCGACATCGGCGGCCGCGTGGTCAACCAGATCGAGCCCGCCGATCGCGACATCGCGATGGTGTTCCAGAACTACGCGCTCTATCCGCATATGAGCGTGTTCAACAACATGGCCTACGGCCTGCGCAACCGCGGCATGAAGGAGGCCGAGGTCAAGACTCGCGTCGACGAAGCCGCGCGCGTGCTCGAGCTCACCTCGATGCTGGAGCGCAAGCCGCGCCAGCTTTCCGGCGGCCAGCGCCAGCGCGTCGCCATGGGCCGTGCCATCGTACGCCAGCCAAAAGTGTTCCTGTTCGACGAGCCGCTCTCCAATCTCGACGCAAAGCTGCGCATCGCGATGCGCGTCGAGATCCGCAAATTGCAGCGCCGGCTGAAGACGACGTCGATCTACGTCACCCACGACCAGCTCGAGGCGATGACGCTCGCCGATGTGCTCGTCGTGATGAATGGCGGCCAGGTCGAGCAAATCGGCAATCCGCTGGCGATCTACGAGAAGCCGGCGACGACCTTCGTCGCCTCCTTCATCGGCGCACCGCCGATGAACCTGATGTCGACGCGATCAGACGAGATCAAGTCGCAGCTCAGTGGCAGCGCGAGTGAAGCCGGCATCCTCGGCATCCGCCCGGAAGATTTTGTCATCACCGACCAGACGCCCGCCGGCGGCGTCGCGCTCCCGCTGACCGTGGAAGCGATCGAGCGGGTCGGCGCCGAAACCTTCATCTATGGCTCGCGGGCGCAGGACGAGCAGCGCATCGCGGCCAATCCCGGCGAGCTGCCGCCCGGCGAGGTCATCGTCCGCATTCCCGGAACCGAGGCCCCCGCCATCGGTGAGAGGATCCGCGTCGCCGCCGTGCGGCCGAAGCTGCACCTTTTCAGCGGCGACGGGCGGACGCGGATCGAGGCCTGAAGGGTTCCGCGAGGGTCGGCGAACAAAAATGCGAAAACAACCCCATGCACAGTAGAAGGGGTGTTGTTTTCATTGGGATAAATCGCCCTGCCAATTCGTCCTGCCATGCGCCCCCGGGCCGCGCCAAACTGTAAGCATTTTGTGCGATGGCAGAGGGCGGGCGGCGTCTCGCCCCATCCACAGGCCCCCCGCTACGTCCTTGAACCCCCACGGGGATATGCCCATATTGCTGACCAAGGGGCGCCGTTTCAGGGCCCTGAAATGCCAAAGTCGCTTCGAGAGGACTTTGTAAACTATGTCTCGTGTTCCCACGCTTTCCAGTCCGTTCCTTCTGGGCTTCGACGAGATCGAGCGCGTGCTCGACCGCGTCGTCAAAGGCGCCGACGGTTACCCTCCCTACAATATCGAGAGGTGCGGCCAAGCGGACGGCCAGCCCGAGCGGTTGCGCATCACGCTGGCGGTCGCCGGATTCACCCGCGACCAACTCGATGTAACCATTGAGGAAAACCAGCTCGTGATCCGCGGGCGGCAGCAGGACGACAAGACCCGGCAATACATCCATCGCGGCATCGCCGCGCGCCACTTCCAGCGCACCTTCGTGCTGGCAGAGGGGATGCTGGTGCTGGGTGCGGATCTGAAGAACGGGCTGTTGTCGGTCGATCTTGCCCGGCCTGAACCGGAGAGGATCGTTAAGACAATCGCTATCAATGAGCACGAATAATGGAACGAGTAGCGGACTCGACCGCTTAGTTTCTGTGAAGGAGTCGAGACCATGAGTGAAGGTCACGTTGTGTTCGAATACGAAGCCAGGAACGCCTCGCCCGAGACGCTGGCGAACCTCGGCGAAGGTCACATCGCCTATGTGAAGCAGATCCGCTCCGAAGACGTTCCGGGCCTGTTTCCCGAAGCGCCGAAAATCGCGCCGGGCCTCAAGCTCTTCGCACTCCACGCCGCCGACGGCACGCCGATCATGCTGACCGACAGCCGCGAAGCCGCGGTCGCCAACGCCTGGAGCAACGAGCTGCAAGCGGTAAGCGTGCACTGAGCGCACGGACGTCGCACGAATAGGAATTCAGACGGGCATGCCTTCGCACGAAGGCGTGCCCGCTTTTATTTGATCCGACGGTGTTTCCGCGTCGTCATTGCGAGCGCGCCGCTCTCGTGTCCCGGACAAGCAGCAACGCACAAGCGTTGCTGCGCAGAGCCGGGACCCAGAAGGCAACACGGGAAGGCGCAGTGACATGGGCCCCGGCTCTGCAGCGCACCGCTGAAGAAGCGCTGCGCTGCGTCCGGGGCACGAGAGCGGAGGTGCACGCTCACTCGAAGCTGCTATTTCACAAACCCCAACCCTTCGCGCGCCGTGTCCACGGCCCATTTGTCGTTCGGCGGCAGTGCGAGCACGCTGTTGAAATCAGCGCGCGCGTGTTTGGTGTCGGACATCATCATGTAGAGGAGAGCCCTGTTGACCAAGGCATCCTGGTCTCTGGGATTGATTCGAAGCGCTTCGTTGTAATCGGCGAGCGCGCGATCGTGCTCTCCCATTTCGCGCAACGCCATGGCCCGATTTTTATATCCCGTCGCATTTCCCGGCTGCAGCCTGATCGCTTCATCGAAATCGGCAACGGCACGTTTATCGTCGCCCTTCTTGTGCCAGGCGAGCGCGCGAGCGGAATAGGCCCTCATGAAAGTCGGATCGAGCCTTGTGACCTCGTCGAACTCCTGGATGGCACCATCGGCGTCGTCCCTCTTGAGAAGAACGACGGCCCGGCAAAAGTGGCCCCCGGCGCTCCCTGGCTCCAGACGAATCGAGTTGTTGCAGTCGTCGAGAGCCGCATCGAATTCGCCCTTGTTGACACGGACGTTGCTTCGCAGCTCGTAGGGCCATGCGGCGGCCGGATTCAGTCGCATCGCTTCGTTGTAATCGGCCACCGCGCGATCGGTATCGCTCTTCGCCGCATACGCCTGCCCTCTCATGAGGGTCGCAAAGTAGATTTGCTTGGGATTGCGTTCGATCGCCTCGGTGAACCCGGCGATGGCGAGATCCAAATCGCCCTTGTAGAAATATTCCTGCGCCCGCGAGGTGTAGGACGGTCCGTAGCTCGGATCGAGGCGAATGGCTTCATTGTAATCAGCCATCGCGTGAACCCGATCACCCTTGGCCGAATAGGCGCGGCCGCGGCAGTTGTAGGCGCGGCCGAAATTCGGATCGATCCGGATCGCGGCGTTGCAATCCTCGAAGGCGCGGTCCCGATCGCGCTTCATGTAATAGGCTTCGCCGCGCAGCTCGTAGGCCTGCGCATTGGTCGGTTCGGCCGCGATGATCGCGGTCTTTTCCGCGATGACGCGATCATTCGACGCGTCGTCGGCGCGGGCCACTGTCGTAGCTGCAATGGTGACCGAGCAAGCCAAACCCAGACCGAACACCCGGCCGATCAAACCGCAATTCATGTCGCAACATTCCCAGCGCCGAAACCGTGCCGGCCGCAGATGGACGTGGCGACGAAATATCGCAGCGTCCGGCTGCACAATAAGTCGCAGACGGCGCGGCGCGGGTTCGAACGAGGAGGGTTAAGCCGCGGTCGCCGGCGGCAGGGCCAGCACCGAATAGATCGCCTGGGCGTCGCGCGAGGCGCGGAGCTTCTTGGCGATGTCCTGGTCGCGGAGCAGGCGGGCGATGCGGGCGAGCGCCTTCAGATGATCGGCGCCGGCACCTTCGGGGGCCAGCAGCAGGAAGACGAGATCGACCGGCTGGCCGTCCATCGCCTCGAAATCGATCGGGCGATCGAGACGGGCGAACAGACCGAAAATCTTTTCCAGCTTGGGCAGCTTGCCGTGGGGAATGGCGACGCCATAGCCGACCGCGGTGGTGCCGAGCTTCTCACGCTGCAGCAGTACCTCGAACACGGAGCGTTCGTTCTGCCCGGTCAGCTCGGCGGCCTTGGCCGCGAGCTCCTGGAGCGCCTGCTTCTTGCTGTTGACCTTCAATGCCGGGAGAATCGCCTCGGGCGCGACCAGATCGGTAATCGGCATGGATGGTTTCCGAGGTGAATTAAACCGTCAGGTTCCGAATTGGCCTGCTCAGTCAAACCGAGCCGGGCCGGCGTCAAGAAGGTGAAGCAGGAGGGGGACTTAGCCCAAGTCCCGTTAGGTCCTGATGTGGGGCGCTTCTACTCCAACGCAATCCCGGTGCCAACTCCCGCGTGCGGCTTTGCCACGGTCATTGTTAAGGGCTGCGGATCGTACGGGGCCGGTCCCGGCCCTAACCGCCCGCTTTGCCGTCGGCCTTGGCCCCCGGCGGGTCGATCCAGCCCACATTGCCGTCGGCCCGGCGGTAGATGATGTTCACCCGGCCGCTGGAACCATGCTGGAATACCAGGCAGGGTGCCCCGCTGAGGTCCAGTTCCATGACGGCCTCGCTGACCGAGAGCAGCTTCAGGGAGGTGGTGGCCTCGGCGATGATCACGGGGCTGTAGCCGGTGACCTCCTCCTCGTCCTCGCCTTCGCCCGGCGCCTCCAGCACGTAGCTGGTGGCATCCATGGCGGCGAGCGCGGCGGAGGCGACATGGGCCTTGCGGGCCGAGCGGTCCTTGAGCCGGCTCTTGTAGCGCTTGAGCCGCTTCTCGATCATGATCAAGGCTTGGTCGGCGCTGGCATAGGCGTCCGGCGCGTTCGAATCGGCCTCCAGCGTAATTCCCGAATCAAGGTGCAGCGCGCAATCGGTGCGGAAGCCGAAACCGTCCTTGGAGAGCGTGATGTGGCCGGAATAATTGCCGTCGAAATATTTGCGCAGGACCTCTTCAGTCCGGTCGGAAACGCGGCCGCGCAGGGCCTCGCCGACGCTGACGCTCTTGCCCGAAATCCGAAGAGTCATGTGATGCCTCGCTTGGTTTTACGTGCCCAGCTTGGATCGGTCGCATTGGGGGGACGAGAGTAGCGCGATTTGGCGCCAGCGCAATCAGGCCGGCTCGGTGTTGCGGGAGCGGTCGGACATTGCGGTGGAAAGGACGTTGCCAAGAGCGCTCTGCTTGTCACGGCGGCGTTGCACCGAGGAGGGAATGCGCATGGCTTCGCGGTACTTCGCGACCGTGCGGCGGGCAATATCAATTCCCGAGGCGCGTAACCGTTCCACGATGGTATCATCCGACAGGATCGCGGCGGGCGCTTCCGAATCGATCAGCTGCTTGATGTGGTGGCGAACGGCTTCGGCCGAATGCGCCTCGCCGCCGTCGGCCGAGGCGATCGAGGCCGTGAAGAAATATTTCAACTCGAATGTGCCGCGATTTGTCGCCATGTATTTGTTGGCGGTGACGCGCGACACCGTGGATTCATGCATCTGGATGGCGTCGGCGACGGCCTTCAGATTCAGCGGCCGCAGATGCGCCACGCCATGGGTGAAGAAGCCGTCCTGCTGGCGCACGATCTCGGTCGCCACCTTCAGGATGGTGCGGGCGCGCTGGTCGAGCGCACGCACCAGCCAGGTCGCGTTCTGCAGCGCGTCGGTGAAATAGGACTTGTCGCCGTCCTTGCCGATCTTCTTCGACAGCTCGGAGTAATAGGTCTGGTTGACCAGCACGCGCGGCAAGGTGTCGCTGTTGAGCTCGACATGCCAGCCACCGTCGGGACCCGGACGGACATAGACGTCAGGCACCATGGTCTGCAAACGGGCCGAGCCGAACTTCATGCCGGGCTTGGGGTTGAGGCGGCGGATCTCGCCGATCATGTCGGCGATGTCCTCGTCGTCGACGCCGCAGAGCTTGCGCAAGCCCGCGATATCGCGCTTGGCAAGAAGATCGAGATGCTCGACCAGGGCCTGCATCGCGGGATCGTAACGGTCGAGCTCGCGCAGCTGGATCGCCAGGCATTCGCTCAAATTGCGCGCGCAGACGCCGGGCGGATCGAATTTTTGCAGCACGGCAAGGACGTCCTCGACGTCCTGCTGCGACGCGCCAAGACGTTCGGCAGCCTGGCCGAGGTCCGGCGGCAGATAGCCGGCCTCGTCGACGAGGTCGATCAGATACTGGCCGATCATGCGCTGCGCCGGCCCGGTGAAAGCGACCGAGAGCTGTTCGGCAAGATGGTCGCCGAGCGTGATCTCGGCGGCGACGAAGGCCTCGAGATTGTAGTCCTCGTCGCCGGAGGCGCCGCCGCCCCACTCCGTATAGGTGGTCGGCGCGGCGTCCTGGGCGGTACGGGCAGCCGCCTCGGCGGGCTCCTCGGAGAAGACGTTGTCCAGGCCCGTGTCCAGGGTCTGCTCGATCTCGGCGCGGGTGCCGAGATCCTTGCTCATCCACTCTTCCTGGCCCGGCTCGAACGCTTCGCCCGGACCGCCGCCCGGCTCATCATTGTGGCCGCCGTCGGAATCGCCGAACTGACTGGCTTCGGCCGTGGCTTCACCCGCGGCGGGCTCGTCATTGGCCCGTTCCAGCAGCGGGTTACGCTCGAGTTCCTCTTCCACGAAGGTCGTGAGATCGAGATTGGACAATTGCAGCAGCTTGATCGCCTGCATCAGCTGCGGCGTCATGACCAGCGACTGCGATTGCCGGAACTCTAATCTCTGCGTGAGCGCCATGAAGCAAGAACCGATCCCAAAAAGTTGGTCCGATTTTTGCTTATCCTAGTCTAAGGCCGATGTACACGCCTTGACGAAATCGAAAAAAGGGCTAGAGGCGGAATTCCTCGCCAAGGTAAAGACGGCGAACGTCCGGATCAGCGACGATCTCATCCGGACTGCCCTCGGTCAAGATTTCACCGGCATAGACGATATAGGCACGATCGGTGAGGCCGAGCGTCTCGCGCACATTGTGATCGGTGATGAGCACGCCGATGCCGCGATTGGTGAGATGGCGGACGAGATCCTGGATGTCGCCGACTGCGATCGGATCGATGCCGGCGAAGGGCTCGTCTAGCAGCATGTAGTTCGGACGCGTCGCCAGCGCGCGCGCGATCTCGACGCGGCGGCGCTCACCGCCCGACAGCGCGATCGAAGGCGATTTCCGCAGGCGCGTGATGTTGAATTCGTCGAGCAGCGAGTCGAGCTGCGCCTCGCGTTTCTTGCGTGACGGCTCGACCACTTCGAGCACGGCGCGGATGTTCTGCTCGACGGTGAGGCCGCGGAAGATCGAGGCTTCCTGCGGCAGATAGCCGATGCCGAGTCGCGCGCGCTGATACATCGGCAGCTTGGTGACGTCGTGACCGTCGAGCTCGATCGCGCCGCGATCGGCCTTGATCAGGCCAGTGATCATGTAGAACACGGTGGTCTTGCCGGCGCCGTTCGGACCGAGCAGGCCGACCGCTTCGCCGCGGCGCACATAGATGCTGACGCCGCGCACCACCTGCCGGCTGCCGAAGGCCTTTTCCACGCTATGCACAGCCAGGAAGCCCGGCCGCTTCAAAAGTTGCGGCCCGCCGGCGCCGTTCGGCCGGGCGGCAGCCCTGACCGGATGGACCACCTGGGCACGCTGCGGCTCGGCTTGATAGTCGACTTGATAATCGGCCTGATAGTCACCCTGGAACTGGTCTGGCGCACGCACCGGCTGGTCCCGGGCGATCGGTGGCGCGTCCCGCACCGGGCTCGCCACGAGACCGCCGACGCTGTCGCCGAGCGCTGTGATGTCCTGACGTGCAAATCCTGGCCGGCCGCGCTTGGCGGGGCGCCGACGGAACATGCTGAAGAGATCGACCATCCCCGCCTTCTAGCCTTTCGCGGTATACGCGATCCGCCGCGCCGGCCCTTCGCCGACGCAGCATCAATGTAGGGATGTCTCATGCCCAGTGAAACACGCCCGAAAAGCGGCGGACCCCGCTTCGAAAGCCCTGCGCGCTAGATACAGTCTCGCCGGGCAAGCTTCAACCTCGGATCGGCCGCATCAGAGCCAAGCCGTTGAACTAGCTTTTGGAATTTACTTTTTGCCGGCGCCGGGCAGTTGCAGGGGCGGGGCCGCGCCCGGGGCCACCGGCGTCCCGCATTTTCCGTTCTGTCCGCCCTGGGACTGGATGAACAGGCCCTGCACCCTGCCGCTGTCGGACTCCACCCGCGACACGCCGGTGGTCATATCGACCAGCAGGCGGTCGCCGCGCAGCACGTTCTGGCACTGGGTCAGCACCACCTGGCTCCCAGCGCCGCCGAGCATGGTGATGAGATTGGTCTTGGTGTCGAACACCGCGGTCTCGCCGGTCACCACCTGGTCCTTCTGGGTGACCACGACATTGCCACGCGCTTCCAGCCGCTTGATCGAGGAGCTGCCGCCCGGGCCCGGCGTCGCCGACTGCATTGGCGCGGTCTTCGCGCCCTTGGCGGGCGCAGGCTGCGGCGTCGCCGGCTTGTCGCCGCCGCTCGACTCGTAAAACACCACCAGCGTCTTCGAGGTCATGGTGGTGTCGCCCTGCACGACCTTCACGTTGCCGGAGAAGGTCGCCTCTTTCTTCTTGTCGCGCATCTCCAGCGATGCAGCGTCGATCTGGATCGGCTGATCGCGGTTTTGCGAGAAGCCCTGCATGGCGTTGGGCACGCCCTGCGTCACGGCTTGCGCGAGTGCCGAAGCCGTTGTGACCAGCGTGAGACCCAGGACAAGCGCGGCCGCACTGACGATGGCGCTGCGCTTGTTGTCGTTGCGCGAAAAAAACCTGATCATGAAAATCACTTTGAATTGGCAGACTTGTTCTGGGGCGTACGCGTCTTCACCGGCGGCGCGGGCTCGACCGGCGCGGGCTGAGCAGCGGGATCGTCCAGCCTGTCCAGATGCATCACGACATTGCCTTCGAAGCGGATGACGTCGCCGCCTTCCGTAATCCGCAGGCGATCGGCCGTCAGCGTGCCATTGGTCAGCTTGACGTCGACATGCTCGTCCGACGAGACGGTGCCCTTGTTCATGTCGACGAAGGCCGAGTTCAGCCGCGCCTCGTAGCCGGTCGAGGTGCGCAGGAAGATGTCCTTGTGCAGGTCGAGCTGCTGCTGCTTGTTGTCGAAGCGGCCGGTGCGGGCATCGAGGAACAAGGTTGATTGATCCTCCATCAGCACCTTCGCGCGCAGGTCCGTGAGATCGACATGGTCGGCATCGGTGATGTCCTGTGTGGCGGTCTTGGCCCAGAGCTCGTAGGGCCGCTGATCCGGCGTGAAGCCGGACATGTGCGGCGATTCCATCGTGATCTTGGTGCCTGATACCACCAGGTTTCCGGAATCGAGCGGCAGCTTCGGCATCAGCATGCGGAACGGATTGAAGATCGACACGCCGACGATCGCGGCCATCGACAGCAGCACCGCGCCCGGCACCGCGACGCGCAGAATCCGCACCAGGCGGCTGTGGCGCGCCGCGCTGGCAAACTTCGCCGCAAGCGCGGCGTCGTAGGTGGGATTCTGGGCCGAATTCACCTGGGCTCCTGAGGTGTCGCTCGCCTTCTCGGGTCAAACGCGCGCCATTGTACCCGGCGCCGCCTGAATATGCAGCCTCGGACAGGCCGATACGAAAGTGTCCGAAACGGGGCGATTGGCCCAACCTAGCCGCCGATTGAGGTGTCAGGAATGCGCGAAAATGTCCTCTTCCTCCCAGCCCTGGAGGTCGAGCAGAGCGCGGGTCGGCAGGAAGTCAAAACAGGCCTTGGCCAGCGCGGTGCGGCCCTCCCGGACCAGCATGGCATCGAGCCGCTCGCGCAAGGCATGCAGGTGCAGCACGTCGGAGGCGGCGTAGGCGAGCTGCGGCTCGGTCAGGCTGTCGGACCCCCAGTCGCTGGATTGCTGCTGCTTGGAGAGATCGACATTGAGCACCTCGCGCACGAGGTCCTTGAGGCCGTGGCGGTCGGTATAGGTGCGGGTCAGGCGCGAGGCGATCTTGGTGCAGTAGATCGGCCCCGTCATGACGCCGAAGCTCTGGTACAGCACCGCGACGTCGAAGCGCGCGAAGTGGAAGATCTTGGTGATGGCGGGATTGGCCAGCAGCGCCTTCAGGTTCGGCGCGTCGGTGTGGCCCTTGGGGATCTGCACCACATCGGCGCTGCCGTCGCCCGGCGAGAGCTGCACGACGCAGAGCCGGTCACGGTGCGGGTTCAGCCCCATGGTCTCGGTGTCGATCGCAACCGCTCCGGTGTAGCGGGACAGGTCGGGCAGGTCGCCGCGATGCAGGCGTACGGTCATGGCGTTCAAAACCTCAATCGAATCGGTGCGCTCTGGCAGGCTAATACCCCGGACAGACGCTGGCGAGAGCTGGCCGCGATGTATCCGCTGGCGGTCGCCGGCGCAAGCATCGGGCTGGAGCCTCGAAAACGCTCTAGTAGTTGAGGCGCACCAGCACGTCGTTGATGCCGAAGGGGCTGACCCCCACATCGCAAGCGCCGCGTCGCGCGAAGACGCAGGACTCGGTTTCATCACTCGTCATTGCGCAGCTTCGTCGCGCAAAATCCGCCGGCAATTCACTTGCCAGTCTCGCCGGGCCGATGACGCGGTTGAATTCGCGTTGGTGCTGCTTCACCAGGGCCGGAAGCTGCCCGTTGGCCAGAGGATCGGTCGGGTAGAAGGAATAGACGGGCTTGCGGGCCGCGAGCTGCCCGCGCCCAGGCACGAAGGGATCGTGCATGCCGTACAGGGCCAGACCGCAGAATTCCGGATCGGCGTCGAGGTCCGCCGCCAGACGGGCCTCGCCGATGCCCCGCATCCAATTGTCGTGCATGATATGGGTCGCGCCCGACAGACCCAGCGACAGCAGAACCCAGCCGGCGCAGACCACAGGACGTGCCCGGAAGCGCCACGCGCGCTGACGGCGCATCATCTCGACCCAATCGGCCGAGCCGAGTGCCGCGGCGACGACCAGCAGCACGATCGACAGGAATATGAAGCGGTATTCCTTGTGCACGATCATGCTGTGAAACGCGATATTCACGACGGCCGCGACGATCAGCAGAGGGGCATGTCGCCAGCCGCGCCAGAGCGCCAGCAGCATCAGCAGCGTCGTGCCCGACCACAGAACCGAAATGAGGTGGACGTAGGCGAACGCCGGCGCGACACCGAATTCCGATGCGCGGTCGTGCAGGAGATTTTGCTGAATGTTCAGGACGAGCCACGCAAACGGCGCCGAGCCGTGGGCCACATCGACGCCGGCGGCGAGCACCAGCACGACGCATCCGCCGGCTATCAAGGCCACCGCGTGTCGCGGATTCCGCCAGCACGCCCCCAGTGCGAACACCGCACAGGCCGGCGCATATTGGAAGCGCCACACACAGGCGAGCGCGAGCAGCCCGCCGGCGATGAAGAGACGCTTTTGCGAGAGTTCACCGGTCAGCAGATAGGCTGCCGGCAAGATCACGGCCGTCGCCAGCGGTTCGCTCAGCGTGTGGGGTGCGAAATAGACCAGCTCGAACCAGACCGCGGCGGCAAGCGCTGCAACGATGGCATGCGACCTCGAGATGCGTTCGCCGAAATGCCAGGCCGTCACCACAATCGACAGCGAGGCGAACCCGACGACCAGCCGGGGCACGACGAAGGCACCCCAACCGCCCGGCGCAAGCCAATCGCCGAGAGCGACCGGCCCGGCGAAGAGGGTCGGCAGAAACCAGCTGCGAATGCCGTCGCGCCACTCCCAGGTGACGACGCCCTGATGGCCGAGCAGACGCCAGGCCGGCTCCAGATACTGATAGATCTCATCGTTGTGACTGATGTTCGGCCAGAAGGCGAGCGGCAGTCGGACGGCCGCAGCCAACAGCAGCAATGCGCAGAGAATGCCATACCGCGCCGCGAAGCTTTCGGTCTTGGCCGGAGGCACGATGGCGGTGGGCAGAACTGCAGCGCGACTTGTCATTGCTCTTGAGCTTCAGCGTTCCTGCTTCGGCGTTCCCTGGGTCCCGCGGCAAAACTGGCGCCCCGACGCAGACGGTCCTGACGGTGCCGGTCTGTGCGCTCGCTTGTCGTCCGATGCGCGCCTGATCGTGACTTAGGGGAACTTGTCTAAGGTCGCGTAAATTCCGGTCCTGCAATTGGGTCCCAACCTCGACCGCGCGCAAGCCTTTGCGCGTCCTTGCTGCTCCCGGCTCGGACGGTGAACAGATAATATGCAAGCAATTTCAATTAATTAGGGGGAGTCGGCAAGACCCGGAAGCCTCTCGAGCGTTGCGCCACCGGAACCTGCACCAGGCGCCCGGTGAAAATCGTCGCGGCGCACCCTATCTGTTGCCAGCCTCCCGCGCCCTTCGCTCCCCTTCACCGTGAATGAAAATGACATGACCGAACAGACGCTCGCTGCGCCTATCGACGATCAATCGGACCGCCAGCGCGGCTTTTCGCGCTACCAGTCACTCCTCGTGGCGCTGCTTGCATTCGCTCAGTTCACGATCATTCTCGATTTCATCATCATGTCCCCGCTCGGCGCCATCATGATGCCCTCGCTCGACATCACGGCCGGACAATTCGGCGTCGCGGTGTCGGCCTACGCGTTCAGCGCCGGACTTTCAGGCATCCTTGCCGCCGGCTTCGCCGACCGGTTCGATCGCAAGCGCCTGCTGCTGTTCTTCTATGTCGGCTTCACGCTCGGAACGTTGCTCTGCGCGCTGGCGCAGACTTACCATGTGCTGCTGATCGGCCGCGTCGTGACCGGACTGTTCGGCGGCGTGATCGGCTCGATCGTGCTGGCCATCGTCACCGATCTGTTTCCGCTGCATTTGCGCGGTCGCGTGATGGGATTCGTCCAGACTGCGTTTGCCGCAAGCCAGGTGCTCGGCGTTCCGGCCGGGCTATTTCTCGCCAATCACTGGAACTGGCACGTCTGCTTCGCCGCGATCGTCGGCCTGTCGATCCTGGCGATCGCCATCATCGCCTTCGCCATGGAGCCGGTCGACGCGCATCTGAAACTGAAGCAGGACAGAAACCCGTTCCACCATCTGGTCGCGACGATCGGAGAGCCGCGCTACACGCTGGCCTTCGCGGTCACGACATTGCTGGCGACCGGCGGCTACATGCTGATGCCGTATTCCAGCGCCTTCACCGTGAACAATATCGGCATCGACATCGTGCATCTGCCGACGATCTATCTGGTCTCCGGCCTGTTCAGCATCGTCACCGGACCACTGGTCGGCCGCGCCAGCGACACCTTCGGCAAATATCCGACCTTCGTGTTCGGCTGCGTGATGACCGTCGTCATGGTGCTGATCTACACCCATCTCGGCCACGTCTCGCTGGTGACCGCGATCATCGTCAACGTCCTGATGTTCGTCGGCATCTTCTCGCGCATGATCCCGTCGCAGGCGCTGATCTCGGCGATCCCCGATCCCAGCCAGCGCGGCTCGTTCAGCGCGGTCAGCGCCTCGTTGCAGCAGCTCTCAGGCGGGCTCGGCTCGGTGCTCGCCGCGGCGATCATCGCGCAGCAACCGGACGGCTCGCTGCTCCATTTCGAGCGGATCGGCTACGTCGTCGTCACGACGACGATCATCACACTGGTCGCCATGTATTTTGTGCAGAAGGGGGTGGCGGAGCGGGCAGGCAGAAGCGTGGTATGAGGGACAAGCGGCTGGTTTGTCGCGCTGAAGGCCCCGCCCGCTACGCGCGCGCATCGGCCAGCATTTCAAGCTGGTCGTGAAGCTGGGTCGGAAGATACGGCTTGGGCATGAACCGCGCCCCGCGCGGGATGTCATCAGCGACCGGGCTGAGCTGGCCTGACGTAATCAGAAGCAGCACGGGTGGCCACCGGTGCCTGATCACCTCCGCAAGCCGAAGACCATCCATCGATCCCGGCATCTGGATATCGGTGAAGACGACGGTGATTTCAGGCACGGTCTCGAGAAGCTTGACGGCCTCGTCCGCATCCGCGGCTTCCAGAACGTCGAAGCCCATATCCCGTACCATGTCAGCCGCATTCATGCGGATGAGGAGGTCGTCTTCGACGACCAGGATCACGTCAATATGCTTGCTGAGATTGGACACTTACGCTCCGGCATAACCGAGCATAAGGTCCGAATGGCCGCTTTGTTCCGCCGAACGTCTTGCGGAGAACCGCGTTGGTTGGAACAGGGCCAGGGTTCACCATGACAATTGACATCAAGGCGGACGTGGATGCCGTCCAGCAGATCGGGGCAGTTCCCAAGATCCTGGATTTGGCCGCACGCGTGACGGGCATGGGCTTCATCGCGATCGCTCGCGTTACGTCGGATCAGTGGGTTTGCTGCGCCGTTCGGGACAGCATCGCCTTCGGCCTTAAGCCCGGCGGAGAGCTGCGTGTCGAGACGACCATCTGCAACGAGATCCGGCAGCACGGCAACACGGTCGTCATCAACGACGTGCAGACGGACGGCGCCTTCTGCGATCACCCGACACCGGCGATGTATGGATTTCGCAGCTATATCTCCGCGCCCATCATCCTGCTCGACGGAACTGTCTGGGGAACGCTGTGCGCCATCGACCCCACGCCGCGAGAGCTGCGCACGCCCGAAATCCTCACCACGTTTCAGCTGCTGGCCGAGCTGATCGCTGCGCAGCTCGAGCTCAATCAACGCCTGGAGCGGAGCCAGACCGACCTTCACGCCAGCCAGGCCGACCTTGTCGACGAGCGCAAGACGGCCGAGCTGCGCGAGCAGTTCATCGGCGTGTTGGGGCACGATCTTCGCAATCCGCTGGCCGCCGTCGATGCAGGCATGCGCCTGCTGCTGAAGAATCTCGATACCGGGCACGCGCCTGAAATCGCACTTGGCGTTCAAAAGGCCATTCATCGCATGGCCGGCATGGTCGAAAACATCATGGATTTCGCACGAGGCCGCCTCGGCGGCGGCCTGACGATCCAGCGAGACGCGATGCAGCCGCTGACGCCAGTGCTGGAGCAGATCATCGCTGAATTCAGGACGGCCTGGCCAAACGTGACGATCAGTTCATCGATCCGGATCGCAGAGCCCATCAACTGCGATCGCGGCAAGATGGGACAATTGTTCTCGAACCTGCTCGGGAATGCGGTGACGTATGGTGACCAGGGACGACCGATCCACGTCGCCGCCAAGACCTCCGACGGAACGTTCGATCTGACGGTGTCCAACGAAGGGCCACCGATATCCGAAAAGGCGCTGGCGAATCTCTTCAAGCCCTACACGCGCGGCGACCGGCCCAGCCAGCACGGCCTCGGCCTTGGCCTCTACATCGCCTCGCAGATCGCCCAGGCCCATGGCGGCAAGCTGAGTGCGGTTTCGACCGCAAGCGAAACGACATTCTCTTTCGAGATGCCGATCTGAGCGGGCCAGTGCAGCACTATGAAAGGGCTTATCTATCTGGAATTGCAGTGTATCCAGAAAAAAATGGTGCCCAGGAAAGGACTCGAACCTTCACGGCCGTTAAGCCACTGGCACCTGAAGCCAGCGCGTCTACCAATTCCACCACCTGGGCATGCCGTTTGGGGCACGGAGGCGGTTACTAAGGTTCGGTGACGCGGTTGTCAAATGCTGCTTGGCACCTGCGCGGGGATGCGGATTGCGCATCGCAAACCGGACCGATACAAGCCTGATAACGCGCTACTCACCCGCAGGAATGGACCCCCATGGCATCGAATTCGGAAACTCTCGTCACGGTTTTCGGCGGATCGGGGTTTTTGGGCCGGAATGTCGTCCGCGCGCTGTGCCGGCGGGATTACCGGGTCCGTGTTGCGGTGCGGCGGCCTGAACTGGCCGGCTTCCTCCAGCCGTCCGGCAAGGTCGGCCAGGTCCATGTGGTGCAGGCCAATCTGCGCTTCCCGGCCTCGGTCGAGGCGGCGCTGCGTGATTCGGATGTCGTGATCAATCTGGTCGGCATCCTCGCCGAGGGCGGCGCACAGACGTTCGACGCCGTCCAGGCCAAGGGCGCCGAGACGGTCGCCAAGGCGACTGCTGCCGCCGGAGCCCGTCTGGTGCATGTCTCCGCGATCGGCGCCGACGCTGATTCGCCCTCGCGCTACGCCAAGGCCAAGGCAGCCGGTGAGGCCGCGGTGCTGGCGGCGGTACCGTCGGCCACGATCTTCCGCCCCTCCGTGATGTTCGGCCCCGAGGACCAGTTCACCAACCGCTTCGCGGCGCTAGCGCGGATGTCGCCGGTGCTGCCGCTGATCGGTAGCGAGACCAAGATGCAGCCGGTCTATGTCGGCGACGTCGCCACCGCGATCGCGGATGCCGTCGACGGCAAGGCCAAGGCGGGCGCGACCTACGAGCTCGGCGGCGCGGAAGTGCTGACCATGCGCGAGATCATCGAGGCCATCGTCGCCATCGCCGATCGCAAGCCGATGCTGGTGCCGCTGCCGTTCGGCCTCGCCCGCTTCAAGGCCAACTTCCTGCAATTCGCGCCGGGCGCCTTCAAGCTGACGCCGGACCAGGTCACGCTGCTCGAGCGCGACAACATCGTGTCGGATGCGGCGAAGGCGGCAGGCCTGACGCTGGAAGGCCTCGGCATCACGGCCGACTCGCTGGAAGCGATCGCCCCGCAATATCTCTGGCGTTTCCGCCCACAGGGTCAGTTCCAGCGCAAAAGCGCGTAGGCTTGCTCACCTCTCCCGCTTGCGGGAGAGGTCGACGCGAAGCGTCGGGTGAGGGCTTTATCCTCTAGGTGAGTCTTTCCGTGGAGACACCCTCTCCCCAACCCTCTCCCGCAAGCGGGCGAGGGGGCGCACCGTCATTGCGGCGGCACTTGAGAACCTCAGCTTCGATCCGCGGTGCGCGTGTGCGAGAGATTACCGCCCCAGCGCCAGCGCGATCAGGCCGAGCGTGCCGACGATGACGCGCCACCAGGCGAACACGACGAAGCCGTGGCGGGTGACGTAGCTCAGGAACGTCTTCACCACGATGATCGCGGTGATGAACGACACCACGAAGCCGATCGCGACGATGCCCATGTGGTCCATCGTCATCTCGGAGCGGTTCTTGTAGAAATCGTAGGCGAACGCACCGATCATGGTGGGGATGGCGAGGAAGAACGAAAACTCCGCCGCCGCGCGCTTGTCGGCGCCCAGGAACATCGCGGCGACGATGCTGGCGCCGGAGCGCGACACACCCGGGATCATCGCTATGCACTGTGCGATGCCGATATAGAGATACATCAGCAGCGGGAAGCGGGTGGCGTCATGCTCGCGCGCCTTGAGATCGAGCCGGTCGACCCATAGCAGGATGGCGCCGCCGACGATCAGCGAGAAGCACACGACCCACGGATTGAACAGCAGGCTCTTGATATATTTGCCGGCGACGAGGCCGACGATGACGGCGGGCAGGAACGCCACCAGCACGCCGATCACGAAGCGGCGCGCATCGGCGTCGCCGGTGAACATGCCGACCGCGACATCCCACAATTTCTTGAAGTACAGCACGACGATCGCGAGGATCGCCCCTAACTGGATCAGAACCGTAAACGAATCCCAGAACGCGCCTTCACCAAGATGGAAGAAACGCTCGGCTAGCAGCAGGTGGCCGGTCGAGGAAACGGGAAGGAACTCGGTCACACCCTCGATGATGCCGAGGATCACTGCCCGTATTGCATCTGACATATTTACGGTCCATTTCCGCTGGAAAAACCGGGTTCTTCTCGCCTATTCCCCCAAATGCTGCAATCGCAAAATGCGCCATCACGCTCTTGCTTCGCGGTTTTGAAGGACTAGTGTGGCGCCGCACAAACATTGATGGAATCTTAAGCACCATCACATAGTCAAAGGCTTCATGTTTACGCTGTTTCATCATCCGTTCTGTCCGCATTCGCGCTTCATCCGCCTGATCGCGGGCGAGTACGGGCTCGACCTCAAGCTGGTCGAGGAGCGCAGCTGGGAACGGCGCGAGGCATTTTTGCTGCTCAATGCGGCGGGCACGACACCGGTCCTGCTGGACGACGAGCAGCCGCCGATACCGGGCGCTCCCATCATCGCGGAGTATCTCGACGAAGCCTATGGCGCCGAGATGGGACCGAAGCGCCTGATGCCGGAGACGATCGCCGAGCGCGTCGAAGTGCGCCGGCTGATGGCCTGGTTCAATGAAAAATTCTTCGAGGAGGCGTCCAATCCTCTCGTCACCGAGCGCATCTACAAGCGCTTCATGAGCGAGGAGAGCGGCGGCGGTGCGCCCTCGGCCGACGTGTTGCGCGCCGCCAGGGCCAATGTGCGCTATCATCTGGCCTATATCGGCTGGCTGGCGCAGACGCGTAACTTCCTCGCCGGCGACCGGCTCACCTACGCGGATCTCGCCGCCGCGGCGCATCTCTCGGCGATCGACTATCTGGGCGACGTGCCATGGAGCGAGGACGACGCGGCAAAGGCGTGGTACGCGCGGGTGAAATCCCGTCCGTCGTTCCGTCCGCTGCTGAGCGAATGGCTCGCGGGCGTGCCGGCGTCGCGGACCTATGTGGATTTGGATTTCTGAACGCCGACCCGACTGACCTGAAGACGGCGCTGACGCGCGAAGCGCGTACGCTCGGCTTCGATTGCATCGGCATCACCGAACCAGGCACGATCGAGCACGCTGGAAAGCATTTCCTCGAATTCATCGCCTCGGGCGGCCATGGCGACATGGACTGGCTCGCCGCACAGCCGGAGCGCCGCGTCGATCCGCGCGGGCTGTGGGCCGACGTGCGCTCGGTGATCATGCTCGGCGTCAATTACGGCCCCGACTCTGATCCGCTGAAAATCCTGCAACAGCGCACGCGCGCGGCGATCTCGGTCTATGCGCAGGGCGACGACTATCACGACCTGATCAAGAAGCGGCTGAAGGCGCTGGCGCGCTGGCTGGTCGCGACCGCGCCGTCGGAAGTGAAAGTGTTCGTCGACACCGCGGCGGTGATGGAGAAGCCGCTGGCGCAAGCCGCGCATCTGGGCTGGCAGGGCAAGCACACCAATCTCGTCTCGCGCGAGTTCGGCTCATGGCTGTTCCTCGGCGCGATCTACACCACGCTCGAACTGCCGCGCGACGGCGCCGAGATCGATCATTGCGGCTCGTGCCAGGCCTGTCTCGACATCTGTCCGACCTCGGCGTTTCCCGCGCCTTACAAGCTCGATGCGCGGCGCTGCATCTCCTATCTCACCATCGAGAACAAGGGACCGATCCCACGCGAGTTTCGCAAAGCCATCGGCAACCGCATCTATGGCTGCGACGATTGCCTCGCCGCCTGTCCCTGGAACAAGTTCGCACAGGAAGGGCGCGAGGCGAAGCTCGCGGCACGCGACGAGTTGCGGGCGCCTTCTCTCGCCGAGCTGGCACGGCTCGACGATGCGGCGTTTCGTGCGCTGTTCACCAAGTCCCCGGTCAAGCGCATCGGCCGCGACCGGTTCTTGCGGAATGTGCTGATTGCGATTGGCAACTCGGGGGAGATGGCGCTGGCCGAGGAGGCGCGGCGATTGCTCGACGACGCGAGCCCGCTGGTGCGTGGGGCTGCTGTATGGGCGTTGGGGCAGTTGGTGGGGCGCAGCGAGTTCGATGCGATGAAGTCTGCCGCGATGAGCGCAGAACGCGATGAAGGTGTGAGGCAGGAGTGGCACACCGCCGCCTAACCCTCCGCTGTCATACCCCGCGAAGGCGGGGCATCCAGTACGCCGCGGCCTATCGATTCAATCACGACCGCCTCGGAGTACTGGATCGCCCGGTCAAGCCGGGCGATGACACCGTTGTTGTGGCGACGGCACTTCGCGCCCCCTCACCATGAGGGTCAGAGACTTGATTTCCCCACCCGTTCCCGCAAAGTCGCGTGCCATGACAAACATGCCTTTCTTCACGCGCGACGGCGATACATTCCATCCGACGGAAGTCGCCAACGGTCCATGGGATCCGAAATCGCTGCACGGACGCGTCATCATCGGCCTGCTTGGCTTTGCCATCGAGGAGCGCCATTCCGGTCCTGACCTCGTGCCGGCGCGACTGACCGTCGACATGTTTCGGCTACCGACCATCGACAAGCCGATCGAAGTGACGACGCGGCTGGTGCGCGACGGACTACGCATCCGCGTGGTCGAGGCGGAATTTCTCTCCGGCGGTGTCAGCATGGCGCGCGCCTCGTGCCAGTTGCTGCGGCGGACGCAGAATCCGGACGGCAATGTCTGGTCGCCGCCAAACTGGGACGTGCCGAAGCCGGCTGACATTCCCAGGCCGACCGATCCCCGGCTCGGCATGCACGGCAAATGGACGACGCGGCCGATCGTCGGCCATATGGGCTCGCTCGGACCGCGGCGGCTGTGGATGAGCGAGGTGCGCGAGCTCGTTGCGGGCGTGCCGATGACGCCGTTCGTCCATGTCGCGGTTGGTGCGGACTTTGCGAGCCCATTTGCGAATGCCGGCGACAAGGGGCTCGGCTATATCAACAGCGACGTGACGATCTATCTGCACCGCCTGCCGGTGACGAACTGGATCGGCTTCGATGTGGTGAACCACCAGGCCACGGACGGCGTCGCGATCGGCGAATGCTGGCTCTATGACGAGCAGGGCCCGATCGGCACCGCGACGGTCGCGGCGCTCGCACAGCGCAAGCCGATGGCGAAGCCGGCAGCGCCGTAGGCGATGCCGTCACGCGAGGTGCCGCTTCATCTCCGGCCGCGCCTTCAGCTCCGCGCCCTGCTTGCCGACGATTTTCGCGATCCTTTCAGGCGCGAATTTCAGATCGACAAACGCCGGCGCGGTGTTGGCGACCTCGTGATAGCTCACGATCTTGCCGTCACGCAGCGTCACGATCGCAACGCCCTCGAACATCGCCCGCGCGCCGCCTGCTTCCGGCAAGGTTGATTTGTAGCTGAAGGTGTAGCGCGCATAGAGCGTGGTGCCGTCGGTGACGGGGTCGTGCATGTCCCAGCGGAAATCGGTCGCCGTGCGATAGAACCAGTCGTCGATCATCGCGGCGATCTTCTCGCGGCCTGCGAAGGCGCCGTAGAAGACGTCGTGATAGACGCCGTCCTCGGTGAAGAGGTCCGCGAAGGCTTTGCCGTTGCGCTGCTCGACCGCGTCGCAGAAGGCGCGCAGCATGGCGGTGGTGGACATCGGCGCTTCTCCTTCCCCGTTTCTGTCATGCCCCGGCTTGACCGGGGCATCCAGTACGCCGCGGCTTCTCGGCTTGAGCACGACCGCCTCTGGAATACTGGATCGCCCGATCAAGTCGGGCGATGACACCGAGTGTTGGGTTGCGATTTCACCCGATCTCGGCCACCGCGGCAAGAATGCGCGCGATGTCCTGCGGGCGCGAGAGGCGGTGGTCGCCGTCCTGGATCAGGGTCAGCACGACGTCATCGGCCGGCAGGCGATGCGTCAGCGCGAAGGCGTGTTGCCAGGGCACATCAGGGTCCTGCGCGCCTTGCAGGATGCGGACGGGGCAGCCGAGATCGATGGCGCTGCCGAGCACGAGATGATTGCGGCCCTCCTCGATCAGGTTGCGCGTGATCGGATAGGGCGAGCCGTCGCCATAGTCGGACGGCCGCAGCCAGAAGCCCTTGGTCTCGATCTCCTGCTTCACCGCGGGCGAGAAATTCTTCCACATCAGCTCTTCGGTGAAGTCGGGCGCGGGCGCGATCAGCACCAGCCCCGCGAGCGACGCCTTACCAGAACGCTTCCTGATCTCGCGGGCGAGCAGCAGCGCCATCCAGCCGCCCATGGAGGAGCCGATCAGGACTTGCGGGCCGTCGCAGAACCGCTCGACCACGGCGACGCTGTCCGCGAGCCAGCGTCCGATGGTTCCATCGGCAAAATCGCCGCTGGATTCGCCGTGGCCGGAATAGTCGAACCGGACCGCGGCGCGGCCGTGCTCGCCGGCCCAGGCGTCCAGCGCCACCGCCTTGCCGCCCTGCATGTCCGATTTGAACCCGCCGAGCCAGACGAGACCGGGGCCGCGTCCGGCGCGGCGGCGCACCGCGATCCTGCGCGCGGACGGGCCCTCGCCCAATTCGATGAAGTCGAGCACGGCATCGGGAATTGCATCGGTCATGGAACGTTTACTCTGGCCGCGCGGTTTGAGCTGTCCGGACGTGTTTCCGCAGGCGCGGCATCGGTGTTGACCCTTTTATTAGTCCTTGCATTGGTACCAGGGGACGCTTGCGGAACAGAGGCAAGGTGTCTATGTCCGTCACCGTGCCGATGGGCGTGACCGAAATGCCTCGCATTTGAGGCTTTTTCGCCCCTCGCACGAGCGAATTGCTTGCCGGCAAACACATCTTCCTGCAAAGTAGCTGCCTCTTTCACAACTTTGGAGAACCACCCATTCGCCGTCCTAATAAAGCTCCGCCCGCTGCCAGCAAAGACGGGCCGCGCATCAATGATGATATCCGCAATGCGCAGATCCAGCTGATTGATCAGACCGGTGACAACAAGGGCACGGTCGAGACCGTCCTCGCCATCAAGATGGCCCAGGAAGCGGGCATGGATCTGGTTGAGATTTCGCCGAATGTCAGCCCTCCCGTCTGCAAGATCATGGACTACGGGAAGTACAAGTATTCGGCTCAGAAGAAAGCCGCGGAAGCCCGCAAGCGGCAGAAGACCGTCGAGATCAAGGAGATCAAGCTCCGCCCGATGATCGACGATCATGATTACGACGTGAAGATGCGCGCGATGCAGCGGTTCTTCGAAGAGGGCGACAAGGTCAAGATTACGCTGCGCTATCGCGGCCGCGAAATGGCGCATCAGGAGATCGGCACCAAGCTGCTGGACAAGATCAAGACCGACGTCGCCGAGCTCGCCAAGGTCGAGCAGGACGCACGGTTCGAAGGTCGCCAGGTCGTCATGGTGCTGGCACCGCGCTGAGAACCGCGCGTCAGGACTTGAGAGTTCAACGGCCCGTCCAGATCTCCGGCGGGCCGTTTTGTTTTGCCGAGGTGCGAGGCTAGCTCCGCGTCGCTTGCCAGGTGCCGCTGCACTGATCGCCGGAAATGATGCCCTTCCACGAACCGGCGCCATTCGCGCCGGCCAGCCGGCCGCCACCATTGGCATGGGATGCACCGACCGAGACCTGGACCGCGACGGCGCCAGAGCGCTTGACGGCGCCCGAGACCCGGCCGCCGCCGGCGGACGAGACGCGACTGCCTGTCACGGTGAAGGGGACGCTGTAGCCCGAGCTGCAATTGCCGCGGGTGGTGGCGAAGGTGACGTTCCAGATGCCGTCATATCCGCCGACGCGGGCGTCGGCGGTCGAGGGCAATACGGCCGTGGCAAGCACGGCGAGCAGCGCCAGATGGCGCTGGCGGGCGAAATCAGTCCGAAAGGAGGGAAATTGCGGGAAATGGGCCATTTGGGTCCTGCTCCAGGCGACACGACTTGGACAATGAGAGTAGCAATTCCGGATAGTCGACGGCCAGGTTCCAGCGGTTCATCGTTGCCAATTCGCCCGTTCTCTGTCATAAGCCCGGCCTTCATCGCCCGGCTGATTAAGGGCTGCCGTGGCGGTGTTTCGTGCGGGTTTCACGCTTGTTCGTAGAACCTGAGCACAATCAACGCTCTAACGAGCATTTTTGACGGCCAAGCCGCCTTCGCGGGCGGATTTCGTTGGCCATTAGGAGAGCAAAATGCCCAAGCTGAAGACCAAATCGGGCGCTAAAAAGCGCTTCAAGGTGACTGCCACCGGCAAAGTGATGTTCGCTCATCGCAGCAAGCGTCACGGCATGATCAAGCGGACGAAGAAGCAGATCCGTCAGCTGCGCGGCACCGCCGTGCTGTTCAAGACCGACGGCGACAACGTCAAGAAGTACTTCTTGCCGAACGCCTGATCGCGTCCACGATCATTGCCATCTCCGCCGCGTTCCACGCGGCGATCCGAAAACCAAGTCATCTCTGAAGGATATTTGTCATGTCTCGCGTCAAACGCGGTGTGACCGCCCACGCCAAGCACAAGAAAGTCTACAAGGCCGCCAAGGGCTTCTACGGCCGCCGCAAGAACACCATCCGCGCCGCCAAGCCGGCCGTGGAGAAGGCCCAGCAGTACGCGTTCCGCGATCGCAAGCGCAAGAAGCGGACCTTCCGCGCGCTCTGGATCCAGCGCATCAACGCCGCGGTCCGTCCGTTCGGCCTGACCTACAGCAAATTTATCGACGGCATGGCCAAGTCCGGGATCACCGTGGACCGCAAGGTGCTGTCGGATCTCGCGATCAGCGAGCCCGCGGCGTTCCAGGCGATTGCCGAGAAGGCCAAGGCCGCGCTCGCCGCCTGAGGCTTGCACTAGCGGGCCTTCCGGCCCGCAGCCTTCAGTGCGCGTTGCGAGTAACGCCGGGCGACCTCCGCCCGGCAGAATGCCGTGAACGAGAGATACATGGTGCCGGACTTGTTCCGGTACTTGCCGTCGCACACGCGCATCTCGCGTTGGTAGGCCTGTGTCTGCGCCGGGCTGAGGCCGGGCTTGAAGTCCGCCTCGCACTTCTTCTCGACGGCGGCACCGAGTTCGACGTCGCCGCTCGCCGTCAATTCGCAATCCTTGAAGACCTTCATCGCGCTTTCGCAGCCCTTCTGGGCACTGATGGTGTCGGCGACCTCGTCCAGCGTCATGGATTTTTCCATGCAAACCATGGCGCGCGCCGGGGTGCTCACGACGGACAGAACGACGGCGAGAACAGCCAGGCAGGATCTCGAAAGCATCGCAAGAGTCTCCTCGTACCCCCGTTGGTGCCGGCCCCCCGCGTGAGGTTCAACCCAGCCGTTCCCGAGCCCGAAATGACCGGCTTTTTGCTTGACGTTACGGCCTTCGGGCGGCGACAACCCAGCCGAATTTAGAGCCAAGGATTTGACAGTGTCCGACCTCGCAACGCTCGAAACATCCATCCTCGACCAGATCGCCGCCGCCGGCGATGAAGCCGCGCTCGAAGCGGTGCGCGTCGCGGCCCTCGGCAAGAAGGGTTCGATCTCGGCACTGCTTGCCACGCTCGGCAAGATGTCGCCCGACGAGCGCAAGACGCAGGGCGCCGCGATCAACCAGGCCAAGGACAAGGTCACCGAGGCGCTCGCCGCACGGCGCGACGTGCTGAAATCGGCCGCACTCGATGCGCGGCTCGCCTCCGAAACCGTCGACGTCACCCTGCCGCTGCGCGACGCACCGGCGGAGGCCGGCCGCATCCATCCGCTGAGCCAGGTCTGGGACGAGCTGACGACGATCTTCGCCGACATGGGCTTCTCGGTCGCCGAAGGTCCTGACATCGAGACCGACGACTACAACTTCACCAAGCTGAATTTTCCGGAAGGCCATCCCGCGCGCGAGATGCACGACACCTTCTTCTTCCATCCGAAGGAGGACGGCTCGCGCATGCTGCTGCGAACCCACACCTCGCCGGTGCAGGTGCGCACCATGCTGAGCCAGAAGCCGCCGATCCGCGTGATCTGCCCGGGCCGCACCTACCGCATCGATTCGGACGCGACCCACACGCCGCAATTCCACCAGGTCGAAGGCCTCGTCATCGACAAGCACTCGCATCTCGGCCACCTCAAATGGATCCTGCACGAGTTCTGCAAGGCGTTCTTCGAGGTCGACCACATCAACATGCGCTTCCGCCCGTCGTTCTTCCCGTTCACGGAGCCGTCGCTGGAAGTCGACATCCAGTGCCGCCGCGACAAGGGCGAGATCCGCTTCGGCGAGGGCGAGGACTGGCTGGAGATTCTCGGCTGCGGCATGGTGCATCCGAACGTGCTGCGCGCCTGCGGCATCGATCCCGACGAGTACCAGGGTTTTGCCTGGGGCATGGGCATCGACCGTATCGCCATGCTGAAATACGGCATCGCCGATCTGCGCCAGCTGTTCGACAGCGACGTCCGCTGGCTGTCCCATTACGGCTTCAAGCCGCTCGAAGTGCCAACGCTTGCCGGAGGGCTGAGCTCGTGAAATTCACCCTCTCCTGGCTGAAGGATCATCTCGACACCGACGAGCCGCTGGAAAAACTAGCCGACAAGCTCACCATGATCGGGCTCGAGGTCGAGAACATCGAGGACAAGGCGAAGGCGCTGAAGCCTTTCACCATCGCGAAGGTGATCTCGGCCGAGCAGCATCCGAATGCGGATCGCTTGCGCGTCTGCATGGTCGACACCGGAAACGGTGCTGCGCCGGTGCAGGTCGTGTGCGGCGCGCCGAATGCGCGCGCGGGTCTCGTCAGCGTGTTCTCGCCCCCCGGCACCTATATTCCGGGCAAGGACATCACGCTGGGCGTCGGCACCATCCGCGGCGTCGAGAGCCGCGGCATGCTGTGCTCGGCGGCCGAGCTGCAGATCTCGAACGACCACGACGGCATCATGGAATTGCCGGCGGATGCGCCGATCGGTGCGGGTTACGCCGAATGGGCCGCGCTCGGCGATCCCGTGGTCGAGATCAATCTGACGCCGAACCGGCAGGACTGCACCGGCGTGCACGGCATCGCGCGCGATCTCGCCGCTGCCGACATGGGCAAGTTCAAGGACCCCACCATCAAGCCGATCAAGGGTGAATTCCCCTGCCCGGTGAAGGTCACGGTCGAGGACGCCACGCTGTGTCCGGGCTTCGCACTGCGCCTCGTGCGCGGCGTCAAGAACGGGCCGTCGCCGGAATGGCTGCAGAAACGGCTGACCGCGATTGGCTTGCGCCCGATCAACGCGCTGGTCGATATCACCAATTTCATGACCTACGATCGCGCGCGGCCGCTGCATGTGTTCGACGCCAAGAAGGTCAAAGGCGATCTCGTGGTGCGCCACGCCCGCGACGGCGAGACGCTGCTGGCGCTCGACGGCCGCACCTACAATCTCGATTCTACGACGTGCGTGATCGCGGACGAGCACGGCGTCGAATCGCTCGCCGGTATCATGGGCGGCGAGGCCTCGGGCTGCGACGAGACCACCACGGACGTGCTGATCGAATCGGCGTTGTGGAACGAGATCAACATCGCCCAGACCGGCCGCAAGCTCGGCATCAATTCGGATGCGCGCTACCGATTCGAGCGCGGCGTCGATCCGGCCTTCATGGTGCCGGGTCTGGAGCTCGCGACGAAACTCGTGATGGAGATGTGCGGCGGCGCGCCGTCCGAGACCATCGTGGTCGGCAAGGCCTTTGGCGACGACCGCGTGATCGATTTCCCTGTGACCGAGGTCAAGCGTCTCTCCGGCATCGAAGTGCCGCAGCCGGAGATGAAGCGCATCCTGACCCATCTCGGCTTCATGATGGCGGGCCCCGGCCCGGTCGTGAAGGTCGCGGTGCCGTCGTGGCGCTCTGACGTGCATGGGAAGGCCGACATCGTCGAGGAAGTCGTCCGCATCTATGGCGTCGACAAGGTGCCGATGACGCCGTTCGAACGCGGCGAAGACGCGCGCAAGCCGGTGCTGACGCCGCTTCAGCTCCGCACCCGCCGCGCGCGGCGCGCGCTCGCGAGCCGCGGCATCATCGAGGCCGTGACCTGGTCCTTCATCACGAAGTCTGCGGCAAAACTGTTCGGCGGCGGGCAGCGCGAGCTCGAAGTGGCCAACCCGATCGCGGCTGATCTCTCCGACATGCGCCCGACCCTGCTGGCGGGCCTGATCGCTGCCGCACAGGCCAATGCCAATCGCGGCGTCAGCGATGTCGCGCTGTTTGAAGTCGGCCAGGTGTTCAGGGGCGACCGCCCGCAGGACCAGTTCATGGCAGCCAGCGGCGTACGCCGCGGCTTTGCGTCCGCAGAAGGACTTGGCCGGCACTGGACGGGCTCGGCGCAGGCTGATGTGTTCGATGCCAAGGCCGATGCGCTCGCCGTGCTGGCTGCGGCCGGCGCGCCCATGCAGGCGCTGCAGATCGTCGCCGGTGGGCCGGCATGGCTGCATCCGGGACGCTCCGGCACGATCCAGATCGGCCCGCAGAACGTGCTCGGCACTTTCGGCGAGGTGCATCCGCGCGCGCTCGAAGCGCTCGGCGTCGACGGCCCGTTGATGGTGTTCGAGGTGATCCTCGACCGCGTCCCCGAGGCCAAGAAGAAACCGACCCGCGCGAAACCCCTGATCGAGCTGTCGGCATTCCAGCCTGTTACGCGCGATTTCGCCTTCATCGTCGATCGCGGCGTCAAGGCCGGCGACATCGTGCGCGCAGCCCAAGGCGTCGACAAGAAGCTGATTACCGGCGTCAACGTCTTCGACGTCTACGAAGGCAAGGGCATCGATGACGGCAAGAAGTCGATCGGCATCGCGGTCACGCTCCAGCCGCGCGAGAAGACCCTGACAGACCAGGAGATCGAAGCCGTCGCGGCGAAGATCGTTGCCGAGGTGACGAAGAAGACCGGCGGCGTCTTGCGCGGATGACCCTTGCGGATTTTCTTCCGAAGGACGTCAGCCTCACCATTGCGATGGCGCTCTGCGCCGTCGCTTTCGTTTCCGGCACCGCGCGCGGCTTCTCCGGCTTCGGCTCGGCGCTGATCTTCATGCCGCTGGCGAGCAGCTTCGCCGCGCCGCGGCTCGTTGCTGCCCTGCTCCTCGTGATCGATTTCGTCGCGGCCGCGCCACTGCTGCCGGACGCGTGGCGGAAGGCAGACCGCAAGGCTACCGCGGTGATCGTGCTGGGCGCATTGATCGGCGTGCCCGTCGGCACCTATTTCCTCAGCGTGCTCGAACCCGTCACCACGCGCTGGATCATCTCCTGCTTCGTCGCAGCGCTCCTGCTTCTGCTGCTGTCGGGCTGGCGCTATCGCGGCAAGGACCACGCCTGGCTCTCGGTCGGCATCGGCGGCCTCTCGGGGTTCTGCAGTGGCCTCGCGCAGACCGGCGGCCCACCGATCGTCGGCTACTGGCTCGGCCGCCCGATCGCGCCGATCGTCGCGCGCGCCAACATCTTGCTGTTCTTTGGCGCGTCGGATTTCTTCTCGATGGTCAGCTACGCAACGACGGGCCTGATCTCACGCGAATCGCTGCTGCTCTCGCTAATCGTCGGCCCGGTCTACGCGGTCGGCGTCGCTTTCGGCGCCTCGCTGTTCGGCCGCGCGAGCGAGACCGTGTTTCGCGGCATCTGTTACGCGCTGATCGCGATGGCCGTCATTTTCGGGCTTCCGGCGCTGGACGGGATTTTGCGCTAGAGCATTATCGGTTCTGATTGAATCAGAACCGAAGCTCTAGATTCTTGTTTTGACGCGTTTTCTTCACGCGAACCGGTATCCACTTCGCTCGAAAACGCTTTAGTTGGCCTGCTGCCGCGGCGCGCGGCGCTTCTTGGTCGACTGGGTCGGCACGTCGGCCGACTCGTCCTTGAGCGCACCGATTTTGCGCAAGGCCGCATCCGCCGCGCGCTCGCCGCTTTCCCAGGCGCCGTCGACCGTCCCCCACAACGTCTCGTGGGTGGCTTCGCCAGCGAGGAACAGATTGCCGATCGGCTCGCCCAGGATCTTTCGCGAGAGCTGGCCGCCGGGCGAGGACGCCGACATCGCGCCCATCACGAAGGGCGAGGCATTCCAGCGCGTGGCGCTGGTTTTCTTCACCGTGGCAGCGACCTCGCTGCCGAACAGCTTTGCGATCCACTCCTTTGCGAACGCCGCCATCGCCGCCTCGCCCTGCTCAGAGAGGTCGCGGCCGAACGAGCCGCCGACGTCGATCGAGCACAGCGAGGATCCCCCGATATTGGCGTACATCAGCGCCGTCCGCGTCGAATTGCTCTGCTCAATCAGGATGTCGTCGCGTGAGAGGCCGAGCGGATTGCCGGGCAGTTGCAGCAAGATGTGGTCGTAGCTGCCGAGGGTGAGCTTTGACGCCGCATCCAACGTACGCTTGGGAATATCAGGTGCGAACTTGATCGCGCCCGATGTCAGCACGTTGGTCGAGACCGTGATGATGGCGGCGCGCGCGGCGATCTTGCCGGATTGCGTCTCCACGCTGACGTCACGGTTGCTCCAGACGATCCGGCTCGCGGGCGTCGACAGCGCAACCGGCGCCTGCTCGCCGAGCTTGGTGATCAGCGTGCCCAGGCCCTGGCGGCAGGCGATCGCGGCATTGCGGTCCTGCGCGCGCGCCTTGTCGATCGCAGAAAACTCCTTCAAATCCTTGCCGGCAAAGCTGGCGCCTAGCATGAACTCGGCCGCGCCGGCCCAGTCGCCGAGATCCTTCGGCAGCACGGAGGCGCAGGCGGTATCGAGCTTGCCGCGCGCGGCCTCGTCGATGGCGCGGTTGGCACGTACCAGCGCCGCCAGAAATTCCTCGGTCTCTCCGGCACGCGCATTGCGGCGGCCGATGCGCATTTTCTGGCCCGATGGCGCCGGCAGCACGTCGAGCCCGGCGCTGCGCGCCAACCGGATCATCGGATTGGTCTCGGGATTGTGCATCCAGCGCGCACCGCGGTCGAACGGCACGTCGAAGGTCGTGCTGTCCGTAATGCAACGGCCGCCCACTTGCGAGGCCGCTTCGACCACCACGACCTTGCGGTTGGCCGCCATGATGCGCCGCGCCGCAGCGATTCCGGCAGCCCCCGCACCGATCACGACAATGTCAGCCTCGCGCGGCAGAGGTGCGGCGGTTGCGCGCAGGACCGGCATCGCAGCAAGAGCCGCCGACGCGACAAGGAAATCGCGGCGCGTGATTGTCATGTCATGGTTTCCGGAGACTTGCGGCGAACGGGAACAGCCCGCGAACCTTGCCGTATCTCATGTTGCACGGCAACCATCATGGTGAATCAATCGTGCTTGATCTCACAGACTGATGAACCGAATTGCAACACGTTTGCACCATGATAGAGAAGGGAAAAAAGACGGCCGGAAAAGGCCGTGGGGGAGTTCGATATGGGGACGGTCCTGGATTCAGTCGGCAAGCTGATTGCCGCGTACCTCTCGAAGGAGGTGCCGGGCTATGAGCCGTTCACGCCGAGCGACCCCGAGCACCTGCGCGGCGTCATCGAGGCCGGCGACGTGCTGCTGGTCGAGGGCAACAACCGCATCTCCGGCATCATCAAATACCTGACCCAGTCGACCTGGTCGCATGCCGCGCTCTATGTCGGCCCGATCGAGGGCGCCGAAGAGCCCGATGGCGAGCCGCATGTGCTGATCGAGGCCAATATCGGCGAGGGCGTCACCTCCGCGCCGCTGTCGAAATACTTCCCCTATCACACCCGCGTCTGCCGCCCGGTCGGGCTGTCCTATGAGGACCGCACCACGGTCTGCCGCTATGCGATCAACCGCATCGGCTTCGGCTACGACACCAAGAACATCATCGACCTGATGCGCTTCCTGTTTCCGCTGCCGATCCCGCAGCGCTGGCGGCGCCGCATGATCGCGATCGGCTCGGGCGATCCGACCAAGATCATCTGCTCGGCACTGATCGCGCAGGCGTTCGACGCCGTGCGCTATCCGATCCTGCCCAAGATCACCAAGGCCGGCAGCCGCGCCGCCCGCCGCGAGATCCTGCACATCCGCGATTCCTCGCTCTACATGCCCCGCGACTTCGACATCTCGCCCTATTTCGAAGTGGTCAAACCCACCATCGTGCACGGCTTCGACTACACAGCTCTGCACTGGGCCGACAAGCAAAAGCCGCTCGAGGAGGTAGCGGGCTCATTCGGTGTGTTTCCAGAAACGTTCAGTGCGCCGCCGCTCGTTCCTGAAGCGGTTGACGAAGCGGCGCCGGATGAAGTTTCGGCTGGGCAAATGATGCGTGAGGCGGCTGCCGAGATGGACGCCACCTGCTCCGAGCATTTCGTGCTGCTGAGCGAGCTCGCGATGTACCGCGCGCGGGGACGAGCGCAGGAGATGGCGGCGTAGCCCTGCTGTCGTCCGTCTCTCTCTTCCGTCATTGCGAGGAGCGCAGCGACGAAGCAATCCAGACTACCTCCGCGAAGGCAGTCTGGATTGCTTCGCTTCGGTCGGAATGACGACGGTGAGAAGCTACCTTTCCGCCCGTCCGATCACCGCCATCAGCTCCGCGATCTTCTCGCGCTGATCCGCCTTGTCGCCGCTCGTGATGGCGTGCTCGACGCAATGGGCGACGTGGTCCTTCAAGACCTCCTCCTCAACCCTGCGTAACGCCGCGCGCACCGCAGAGATCTGCGTCACGATGTCGATGCAGTAGCGGTCCTCCTCGACCATTTTCGACAGGCCGCGAACCTGGCCCTCGATCCGACCGAGGCGTTTTCCGACAGATGCCTTGATGTCCTTGCGCATGAGGCCTATATACCCCTACCGGGTATGGGTTGCAAGACCCTGGGCGCCAGGCCGGAGCATAGGAATGAACGACGCAGAACACGAACATCATCACGACGCCGACGGTCACACCGGATGCGGCTGTTCGAGCAAGGCCGCGACACCGGCTGCCAAACCTGCTGCCTCGTGCTGCGGCGGGCACGGCGATCATTCCGGCCACGCCCATCAACACACCCATGGTGACGCCGCGACGAAGGTGCGCGATCCCGTCTGCGGCATGACGGTCGATCCCGCGACGTCAAAACACCGGTTCGAGCATCAGGGCGAGACGTTCCATTTCTGCTCGGCCGGCTGCCGGACCAAATTCGCCGCCGATCCCGCCAAATACCTCGTCAAGAAAAACGAAGAGCACAAGGCGAGCGAGCCGGAGATGCCTGCCGGCACGATCTACACCTGCCCGATGCATCCGCAGATCCGCCAGGTCGGCCCCGGCACCTGCCCGATTTGCGGCATGGCGCTGGAGCCGGAGGTCGCAAGCCTGGAGACCGGGCCCAATCCGGAGCTCGCCGACATGACGCGGCGATTCTGGATCGGCGGCGCGCTGGCGCTGCCCCCGGTGGTACTCGAGATGGGCGGTCATCTCGTGGGCCCGCACAACTGGATCGATGCGACGTTGTCGAACTGGATCCAGCTCGTTTTCGCCACACCGGTGGTGCTGTGGGCTGGCTGGCCGTTCTTCGTTCGCGGCTGGCAGTCGCTGGTGACGCGCAACCTCAACATGTTCACGCTGATCGCGATGGGTACCGGCGTTGCCTATGCCTACAGCCTGATCGGTACCATCGCGCCGCAGATTTTTCCCGCGACCTTCCGTGGCCATGAAGGCGCGGTCGCCGTCTATTTCGAGGCCGCTGCCGTCATCACCGTACTGGTGCTGCTCGGTCAGGTGCTGGAGCTGCGCGCCCGCGATGCCACGTCGGGCGCGATCAAGGCGCTGTTGCAGCTCGCGCCAAAAACCGCGCGCCGCGTCGACGCCGATGGCAGCGAGCATGAGGTCGAGATCGATACGCTCCATGCCGGCGATCGCCTGCGTGTTCGTCCCGGTGAGAAAGTGCCGGTCGATGGCGTCATCCTTGAAGGCCGCTCCTCGCTCGATGAATCCCTCGTCACCGGTGAATCTATGCCGGTGACCAAAGAGGTCGACGCGAAGGTGATCGCGGGCACGCTCAACCAGTCCGGCAGCTTCATCATGCGCGCCGACAAGGTCGGGCGCGAGACGCTGCTGTCGCAGATCGTGCAGATGGTCGCGGACGCGCAGCGCTCGCGCGCACCGATCCAGCGGCTGGCCGACCAGGTTGCCGGCTGGTTCGTCCCCGCCGTCATCGTCGTCGCCATCGCCGCCTTCGCCGCCTGGGCCTGGTTCGGACCGGAGCCGCGGCTCGCCTTCGGCCTCGTCGCCGCCGTCAGCGTGCTGATCATCGCCTGCCCTTGCGCGCTTGGTTTGGCAACCCCGATGTCGATCATGGTCGGTGTCGGCCGCGGCGCGCAAGCGGGCGTGCTGATTAAGAACGCGGAATCGCTGGAGCGGATGGAGAAGATCGACACGCTCGTGGTCGACAAAACAGGTACGCTGACCGAAGGCAAGCCCAAGGTGGTCGCCATCGTGTCCGCGTCCGGCTCTACCGAAGACGACATCCTTCGGCTCGCAGCCAGCGTCGAGCGTGCCAGCGAGCATCCACTGGCCGACGCCATCATGCGCGCGGCAAAGGAGAGGCAGCTCACACTCGGCCAGGTCGAGCAGTTCGATTCACCGACGGGCAAGGGCGCGACCGGCAAGGTCGACGGCAAGACCATCGTGCTCGGCAATGCGCGATATCTGTCGTCGATCGGGATCGACACCGGGGCACTCGACACCGAAGCCGAACGGCTGCGCGGCGATGGCGCGACGGTCATCAACATGGCCGTCGACGGCCGGCTTGCCGGCCTGTTCGCGATCGCCGATCCGGTCAAGGCCTCGACGCCGGAGGCGCTGAAGGCGCTCGCGGCCGAGGGCATCAAGGTGATCATGCTGACCGGCGACAACCGCACCACGGCGGAAGCAGTGGCGCGCCGACTCGGCATCGCCGAGGTCGAGGCCGAGGTGCTGCCGGACCAAAAGAGCGCGGTGGTCACGAAGCTGCAAAAGGCCGGCCGCAGCGTCGCGATGGCCGGCGACGGCGTCAACGACGCGCCGGCGCTGGCGGCGGCCGAGGTCGGCATCGCCATGGGCACCGGCACCGATGTGGCGATGGAGAGTGCCGGCGTCACCCTGCTCAAGGGCGACCTTGTCGGCATCGTGCGCGCGCGAAAGCTGTCGCAGGCGACCATGAGCAATATCCGCCAGAACCTGTTCTTCGCCTTCATCTACAACGCCGCCGGCATTCCGATCGCGGCCGGCATCCTCTATCCGACGTTCGGCGTGCTGCTGTCTCCGATCATCGCGGCCGCCGCGATGGCACTGTCCTCGGTGAGCGTGGTCGGCAACGCGCTGCGGCTTCGTGCGACGCGGCTGTGAAGGGCCAGGATCTGCGTAGCCCGGATGGAGCGAAGCGAAATCCGAGGTCTGCTAACGTATCGGCACCGCCCCGGATTGCGCTACGCTCCATCCGGGCTACGGTTCAGCGGACATGAGCGGCACGCGCGGAGAGGACCTGATGCAGCGGATTACGATCACGATCGAGGACGACCTTCTGGCGGAGATCGATGCCGCTGCCGAGGCGCGCGGCTACCAGAACCGCTCCGAGATCATCCGCGACCTCGCGCGCGCCGGGCTGCAGCAATCCGCCGAGGACACCGCGCAGACCGGCCAATGCGTCGCCGGCCTGGTCTATGTCTACGACCACGCCGCGCGGGACCTCTCGAAGCGCCTGGTGCAGGAATTCCACGGCCATCACGACCTCGCGCTGGCGACGCTGCATGTCCATCTCGACGAGAACAACTGCATGGAGATGACGGCACTGAAGGGCTCGGCCGACGAGGTCAAGCATTTCGCCGACCATATCATCGCCGAACGCGGCGTGCGCTATGGCCGTGTGGTGATGATTCCGACGGGGGAAGGCAAGCCGGCGAAGGCGCGCAAGCACGGGCATCGGCATGAGTGAGCCCACGCTCTCGTGCCCCGGACGCAGCGCAGCGCTTCTTCAGCGGTGCGCTGCAGAGCCGGGGCCCATCTCACCGCTGGCGCAAGTTTCTGGGTCCCGGCTCTGCGTCGCGTCATTTCATGCCGCGCCGCGTCCGGGACACGAGAGCGACATTTAAGGCTCCAGGATCACGCCGCCTTCGAGGCATTCCCGCTGGGCAACCCTGCCCTCGCCACGCCGCCGTACAGCTGCTCGTTCGGCATCTCATCACGCAAGATCCTGCGCACCGCGATCAGCTTGTCGAGGTCGATGCCCGTCGCAAACCCCTTGCTCTCGCACAGGAACACCAGATCCTCGAACACGACATTGCCGGTCGCGCCGGGTGCGAAGGGACAACCGCCGAGACCGCCGAGGGAGCCGTCGAGGATGCGCGCGCCTTCATCCAGCGCGGCGGAGGCGTTGGCGATACCCATGCCGCGGGTGTCGTGGAGATGGATGCAGATCGGCTTCGATCCCGACAGCTTGACCGCACCGCGAGTCAGTTCGCCCACCTGCTTCGGGCCGGCATAGCCGACGGTATCGGCGATCGCGACGAAATCGACACCGGCCTCCAGGCACTTGTCGACCAGCCGCAGCACCTCGGCGGGCTCGACCGCGCCTGTTATCGAGCAGCCCAGCGCCATCGAGATCGCGGCATTCACCAGCGGCTTGTGAGCACTGGCATCACGCATTTCGCAGAGCCGCTTCACATTAGCGATTGCGGAATCGCGCGAACGGTGGGCGTTGGCCTGGCTGTGCTCCTCCGTGGCCGAGACCACCGACGCGATCTCGCCGACGCCGGATTCCAGCGCTTCGTTGACGCCGCGCTCGTTGAGCGCAAGCGCAATGCCGTGGGCTCCACGCAGGCTCGCCACGGTCCCGATGACATCGCGGACGTCTACGAATTGCGGAAAGGTTTTTGCGGGCAGGAACGAGCCGACCTCGAAATGCCGGACGCCCGCGGCGTATTCCTCGCGCACCCAGCGCTGCTTGGCTTCGGTCGACGGAATCGTCTTCACGAGCTGAAGCCCGTCGCGCAGGCCGACCTCGCGCAGGCTGACGCGGTCTGAGGGGTAAATCGTCTCGATCCGGCTCATGCGCGCCTCCCAGCGGCTTTTGACGTGATATCGTCGTTATCATCGATCTCGGCGCGAACGGCTGATGTGTCGGCGCCGAGCGGCGCGACCTTCAGGCCTTCGCCAAAATGGCTGCCGTTCCATTCCAGCGGCAGCGTCGGCACATGGAATGGCTTGCCGTCGGCGGCAACGTTGGTAACGAGCCCGCCCGGCCGCAGCACATGGGGATCGGTGAGCAGATCCTCGGGACGGTTGATCGGCGAGAAGCAGATATTGAGCGCATCGAGCTTTTGCGACAGCTCCGCCACATCCCACTGACGGATGATCTCGGCCACGCGCGGAAGGATCCTCGGCCGCGCCAGGATGCGATCGGTCGTGGTCCGCAAGCTGGGATCATCGAGAAGATCGGTCAGGCCAAACTCACGGCAAAAGCTCTGCCAATGGCCCTCGGTCACGACGCCGATGAAGATGCGTCCATCGCCCGCGGCATCGAAAATGTCGTAGATCGGCCAGGCGTGCTCGCGCTCCGGCATCGAGCGCGGCTTGTTGCCGGTCATCTCGTATTCGACCATGTGCTGGGCGACCAGGAACAGGCAGTTCTCGAACAGGCCGATGCGGATGTCGGCGCCATCGCGCTTGCCGCCGCGCTTCTGATAGAGCGCGGCCAGAATCGCGATCACGCCGAACATGCCACCCATGATATCGTTGGCGGAGGAACCGACGCGCTGCGGCTTCTCCTTGGTGCCGGTCATGGCAGCCAGCCCCGACATCATCTGCACGACCTCGTCGAGCGCGGGGCGATGCTCATAGGGGCCAGACAGAAAGCCCTTGTGGCCGGCGACGATCAGATGCGGATGCCGACTGCGCAATTCCGCGGCCCCGAGCCCCTGCTTTTCGAGCTGGCCATCGCGAAAGTTTTCGAGAAACACGTCGGCCGTCTCCAGCAGCCGGTGCATGGTGTCGCGATCCCCCGGCTTCTCGAAGTCGAGCACGACGCTGCGCTTGCCGCGGTTGAACAGCGGAAAGAACGCCGTGCCCATGCCGCCGAGACTTCGCGTCTTGTCGCCGGAGGGCGGCTCAACCTTGATCACCTCGGCGCCGAGTTGCGCGAGGATCATGCCGCAGGTCGGGCCCATGACCATGTGGGTCATCTCGACGACCCGCACGCCTTCGAGCGGCAATCCGGTTTCGGTCATGGGCACTCCTGTTCGTTCATTGAGAAGACTAGGCCTTCACAAGCCATCTGAAAAATATAATCTGTCGAAGATTACCTTCGCAGTTCTAGAACGCTGGACCAACATGGATTCGCGCCAGCTCCGCTATTTCATCGCCGTCTACGAGCAGCGGAACCTGTCGCGCGCGGCCGACCAGGTCAACGTCGCGCAATCCGCGCTCAGCCATCACATCTCGAACCTGGAGGCCGAGTTCGCAACGCCGCTGTTCGAACGCAAGTCGCGCGGCATGGAGCCGACCGCGGCCGGCGAGCGGCTCTATGAGCACGCCCGCATCATCCTGCGCGCGATGGCGGAGGCCGAGACCGAGGTGCGCGAGGGCGCCCGCGTCATCGCCGGCGAGATCTCGATCGGCATGGCAAACTCCGGCGTCAAGGCGATCGGCGTCGAGCTGATGCGCATCGTGCTGATCAAATATCCAAAACTCAAGCTGTCGCTGACCGAGAGCCTGTCCGGCGCGACGCTGATGCACCTGATGATCTCCAACGTCGACCTTGCGCTGGTCTACAATCCGCCGTCGGAGAAGGAGCTGATCACGGAAGCCGTGCTCGAAGAGGAGATGTTCCTGGTCGGCATTCCAAAGCTGGTCGGCAAGGGCAAGGCCCCGATCCGGTTCGAGGAGCTGAACCGGCTGCCGCTGATCCTGCTGCGTTACGGCCTCGGCCTGTCCTCGCGCGCGCTGCTGGACGATCCGGTCCTGCTCAAGCGGCTGGAAGGCGGCGCCATCCTGCACGCCAACTCGATCACCGGCATGACCGGCGCGCTGGTGGAGGGGCTCGGCTGCACCATCGCGACAAAGCTGTTCGCGCGGGAGGAGCTCGCGGCGGGCCGCCTGGTTGCACGCAAGGTGATCGAGCCGAAGCTGACCCGCACACTCTATCTCTGCCGCCTGCGCAACCGCCCGATGACCTATGCGATGGAGGAGATGCGACGGTTGATGCTGGCGCTGATTGCAGAGCAGGTGCGGGGTGGTGGCTGGCAAGCGGAGTTGGTGGGGTGATGCGGTGCTGCTGTTCCCCTCTCCCCGTTCTTACGGGGAGAGGGTTAGGGTGAGGGGCTGCTTCCGCAACAAGGCTGACAGTTGGACTCGCGGAGACTCCCCCTCACCCGGAATTTGCTGACGCAAATCCCGGCCTCTCCCCGCACGCGGGGAGAGGCGAAGAAACCCCGAGTTCGAAAATCTCGAACGCTTCCATCGATATGTTCTTCTGGATTTCCGCCCTCGACCGGCCAACATGAGACGGTCCGGCAGAGTTCACGACACACCACAGAGATGAGCCGCCGGGAACAGCGCAATCCGCGCGCCACGGGGAGGACATCATGAGCGTTGTCGGTATCGACACAGGCTTTGAGCTCGGCGCTGCGCCGTCCGTGCCCGACGAGATCTCGCGGCGGCTCGAGGCGATGCCGGGGACGGCTTATGTCTGGCGCCTCGTCATCCTGCTCTCGCTCGGCGGCTGCTTCGAGATCTACGATCTGTTCCTCACCGGCTATATCGCGCCGGGCCTGAGCCGCAGCGGGCTCCTGAGCACCACGACGACGGCGTTTTTCGGCTTCTCCGGCATCGGCGCCTTCGTTGCCGCGACCTTTGCCGGCCTGTTCGTCGGCACCTTCTTTCTCGGCTTCCTTGCCGACCGTTTCGGGCGGCGCGCGATCTTCACCACCGCGCTGCTCGGCTACACCGCGGCGTCCGTGATCATGGCCTGCCAGACCTCTCCGGAAGGCCTGCTGTTCTGGCGCTTCCTCGCCGGCATCGGCATCGGCGTCGAGGTCATCACCATCGACGCCTACATCACCGAGCTGGTGCCGAGCCGGATGCGCGGGCGCGCCTTCGCGGTGAACCAGTCGATCATGTTCATCGCCGTCCCCGTCGTCGCGGCGCTGGCCTGGTGGCTGGTGCCGCTGTCGCCTTACGGCGTCGAAGGCTGGCGCTGGGTGGTGCTGATCGGCGCCGCTGCCAGCATGATCATCTGGGTGCTCAGGCTGTTCCTGCCGGAGAGCCCACTGTGGCTGGCGCGCCACGGCCGCAACGAGGAGGCGCTTCGCATCCTCACCACGCTGGAGGCCGCCAGCGGCGGCACCGGCTCACGGCCTGTGATCCCGTCTGTACGGCAGATGGTGCGACCCGTGGCACGCATCAGCTTCGCCGACCTGTTCCGCCCACCCTATCTGTCGCTCGTCGTCCTCTTCATGGTGTTCAATCTGTGCCAGGCCTTCGGCTTCTACGGCTTTGCCAATTGGGTGCCGACGCTGCTGGTCGAGAAGGGCATCACCATCACCAAGAGCCTGCAATATTCCTTCATCGTCGCCTTCGCCTATCCGATCGCGCCGCTGCTTGCCGCGAGCTTTGCCGACAAATTCGAGCGACGCTGGATCATCGCCGGCGCCTGCGTCGCCATCATCGTCTGCGGCATGGCGTTCGCACAATTGACCGAGCCGGCGCTGCTGATCGTCTGCGGCGTGCTGCTGACGGCCTGCAACACCACAATGTCCTACGCCTATCACGCCTACCAGACCGAGGTGTTTCCGACCGAGATCCGGGCGCGAGCCTCCGGCCTCGTCTATTCGATGAGCCGGCTCTCCGCGACGTTCTCGGGCTTCATCGTCGCCTACATGCTGAAGGAGGCCGGCGTCACCGGCGTGTTCGGCCTGATCACCGCAGCGATGCTGATCGTGGTGATCGCGATGACGCTGTTCGGCCCGAACGTGCGCGGCAAGCCGCTGGATGTGGTGTAGCCTGCGTTTCTCCACGCGTCATTGCGAGCGGAGCGAAGCAATCCAGAACCCCACTGCGGGGACAGTCTGGATTGCCTCGTCGCAAGAGCTCCTCGCAATGACGGAGGAGAGAGCGTCTATCCGATCACGCCGCCAGCAGATTCTGCAGCGCCGCGCCGTTGGGGACACCGAGGCCGGTACAGGCGTCCCAGCCGGAGCCGGCCTTGTACATGCCGTGCAGATCGCCGGTGATGTCGTTGTTGCCCTGCGTGATGTCGCGGAACACGCCCTGCGCATGCGAGGCGTAGATCAGCGGGTTGATGAAGCCGACGGTCTTGCCGAACTTCTTCGTCGTGGCCTCGTTGATGCGGGCGATCAGTCCGGCCATCAGCGGCGCCACCGCGCTGGTGCCGCCGATCGTGGTGCCGACACCGTTGAGGAAGATCTGGTAGCCGGTTGCGGGATCGGCATCGCCGGCGACATCAGGAACGCCGCGCCCGACCGAATGCGCCGGTGATTTCGGCACGTGGGCATGGGCCTGGTAGGCCGGCCGCGGAAACACCACACTGACGCCGCCGCCGCCGGCGCCACCCTGCGTCCCGCCGTTCCAGACCACCTCCTGGATGTGGCCGTTCGGCGCCTTCAGATTGGTGCCGCCGCAAGCCAGTGCAAAGGGGCTGGAGGCCGGGAAGTCGGCATGCGGCTTGCCGTCCCAATCCTGGCCCATGTCGGCCGAACCATTATCGCCGGAGGCGACGCAGACGGTGACGCCCATCGCGGCGGCGTCACGGATCGCCTCGTTCAGGCCGTCGACGAATTGCTGCGAGCCGTCCTCGTCTTCCGGTCCACCCCAGCTGATCGAGATCACCGAGGGATTTCGCGCGGTGTCATGGACCGCGGCCTTCACCGCGTCGATGAAGCCGTTGGTGGTGTTGGGCGCGAAATAGACCACGATCCTGGCACCCGGCGCGATCGCACCGGCGACCTCGATGTCGAGCACGACCTCGCCGTCGGCCTCGGAATGGCCAGGCTTGTTGGCCCCGCCGTCGACGCTGGCGGGCGCGATCTGCGGCATCGGGATGCCCGCCTTCTTGAAGAAGGTCTTCAGGTCGGACGTCTTGTAGCCGGCGCCCGTGGCGTGGCCCTTCTGATCGATGTCATTGAGCTCGATGATGGCGATGCACTGGCCGGCACCGGTCTCGCCGCCCGGGAAGTTGTAGAGCTGGGCGATCTGTTCGACCGAGAAGCTGCCGCTCTGCGCGGCGCGCGCGGTGACGCCCTTCTTGGCCATCTTGCGCCGGAAATGCGGCTGCGCCACCGGACGGTTGTCGAGGCCATGCACGCCGACGACGATCCCTTCGAGCTCGGCCGGAATCTGCACGCTGCCCTTGCGCATGCGATAGGTCGCGCCCTCGTGCCGGACCTTGTTGAGCCTGACGCCGAAGGCCGCACTCATCGCCTTCACCGTGCCGGTCAGCTTCACGGTGCGGGACGCCAGATGCACGCTCTTGACGTTGAGATCGTGGTGATGGGCGAAGTCATCGATCTTGGCGACGTCGGCGGTGTCTGAGCCCATCTCTGCGCCGAATTCGGCACGGGAGAGATATTGCCGCTCGCGCGGCGGTTGTGCGCCGAGCGCCATCATCTGCTCGTCTTCAGCAGGCTGCGTACGCTTGGCACGCAGCCGAACGCTGATCTCGATTTCCTGCTTGGGATCGGCCGCACCGACGAGCTTGGCCCCTTTCGGCAATTTGCGGGCACTGTTCACCAACGCGACACGCTTGATCGAGCTTGCCATGACTTCCTCCGTTTGTGATTGGAAGGCAGATTGTCGCACCTCAACTATAGGTGTAATCTGGAGCGCCAATTGGTTCAGATACTGCGTAAGATTTTTTCAGAAATACCGCTGCCGAGCAGGAAAAATTATCAGCGACCCGACCGGCACAGGATCGGTCAATAGCCCCGACCCATTCGATGCCAACAAATTCGATCTAAGATTGTAACCGTCGGCTCGCTTGGCCGACCAATGGAAGATGCTTGTCACAATCAGACCTTTGTCAAAATCAAACTGGCGGAGACGATGCGATGTTGGCTGACCGTAAATGGGTTGAGAGAAATCTTGGTTTCGATCCGATCACGACACCGCCGCCGCCCGAGACCTTCGTGGTGAAGCGCGTGAAGGATGCCGCGGTGAAGAAGACCGCAAAAGTCACGTCGGAAGACTTTCGGCGCGAGATCATCGATTTCGATTCCGAATCGGCCGAGGGCCGCGCGTTCATGGCCTTCTCGACCTCGACCGGCCTGTCGCGCTTCACCGACATTCCCTGGCCGAAGGGGCTCGCGCCGCAGACCGGGCCGAAGCCGAAGGGCAATGGCAAGGGCCCGCTGCCGCGCGCCGACGTGCTGGTCGTGACCTGGACCGTCGACGAAGGTCACGCGCTCAGCCGGGTGCTGACGCCGGGCAAGGATTCGCGCAACGACTACGTCCCGTACACGCACAACTACGCAACGATCTCCAAGAAGATGCGCAATGGCTGCCCGGCCAAGGAGCTGAAGCGGCTCGGCACCTACTGGACCACGACGATCGGGAAGAAGAAATGCGTGATCTTCAAATCCGACTCGCACATGTCGCAAGACGGTCCGCAATTGCCGAACATCGACGTCTGGCGCCAGATCATCACCGAGGTGCAGCCGACGCTGGTGATCACCACGGGTACCGCCGGCGGCATTGGCAAAGTATTCGAGGTCGGTGACGTCGTCGTCAGCCCGATCGTTCGCTTCGACTGCCTGTCGAAGTTCAAGAAGGAGCCCTTTGCGCAGGAGCACTTCTCCAGCAGGCCGGCCGTGTCGAAGAAATTCGCGCAGGCCAAGACGCTGTTCAAGGCCAATGCCGGGCAATTGCCGAAGGACAACACCAGGGGGCCAAAGATCTTCGTGGTGAAGCCGAGCGGGCTGTCCTCCTCCGTCGTCACCACCGATTTCTTCGGCTTCGACACCTCGGACAATCATTTCCACCTCCAGGGGCTCGGCGACGTCTCCGAGATGGGTGACGCCGTCCTTGGCCTCGTGGCGCAGGAGATGGGCGACAAGGCGCCGCGCTGGCTTGCGATCCGCAACGTCTCCGACCCCCAGATCAAGGCCGAGGGCACGTTGAAGCAGCAGGAGCAGGTCGCCGCCCAGATCTACAAGGGGTTCGGCCGCTGGAGCACGGTCTGCAGCGCCATCACCTGCTGGGCCAGCATCGTGGCGGAGGCTTAGGTCGCAGCGGCAGGCGGGCCAGCGTCCCTTGCCGAAGCGGCCCGGGGTGTCTACCTCTCGCGGGTGGTTTTCGTGAGAGGAACTCCGATGCTGGATGCCGCCGTGAAGGCGCTGTCGCAAATGATTTCGCCGCCGATGCGCTCGATCCTGTGGCGATCGATCGGGCTTGCGCTGGTGCTGATCACCGTGCTGGCGATCGGCCTGCAGCGGCTGCTCAGCTGGTTTGCGACCTATGGCGAGGTCTGGCTGGAAGGCCTGCTCGGGCCGGGCTGGCATTCCTCGCTCGAGGTCCTGTCCTGGATCGTCTCGATCGCAGCCGGCCTCGGCGTCGTGTTCGGCGGCGTCTTCCTGATGCCGGCGATCACCTCGCTGGTGGCCAGCCTGTTCGTCGACGACGTCGCCGATATCGTCGAGCGCGAGCATTATCCCGCCGAGCGGCCCGGCGTCGCGCTGCCGATCGGCCAGGCGATCTTCGAAGGCGTCAAGACCGCGCTGCTGACGATTCTGGTTTATCTCGCCGCACTGCCGCTGGTGCTTTTCGCCGGCGCCGGCTTCCTGATCTTCTTCCTCGCCACCGCCTGGCTGCTCGGCCGGGAATATTTCGAGCTCGCGGCGATGCGCTTCCGCTCCCCGGAGGAAGCCAAGGCGATGCGGCGCGACAATGCCGCCACGATCTTCACCGCCGGCCTCTTCATCGCGGCCTTCGTCTCGATCCCGATCCTGAATCTGGCGACGCCGATCTTCGCCATGGCCTTCATGGTCCACATGCACAAGCGGCTATCGGGCCCGCGACCCGAACTGATCGAGCCGGCGCGCCAGATGCGGTGACGGTCTCCACCTCTCCCGCTTGCGGGAGAGGGTCGGGGAGAGGGTGTCTCCGGAATGGGACAATCCCCAAGCGGAGAGAACCCTCACCCGGCACTTCGTGCCGACCTCTCCCGCAAGCGGGAGAGGTGACCGGGCGCTACGCGACCCTTACTCCGCACTTGCGCAGCAGCATCTTGGCGAAGCCGAACGGCGCCGGCGTGAACGGGCCCGGCGGCGCGCGGGTGATCAGCGCGATGCAGCCGAGCGCGGCCATCGCCAGCCAGAAGCACAGCCAGAAGCCGTCGATATAGGCGAGCACATTGGCCTCACGCTGGACAAAGCCCGCGAGCGTGCCGACCGCGCGCGCCTGAGCCAGACCGGCGTCATGGGCGGCAAAATGGTCGGCGAGCTGCTTGAGCGCGCGCACCACGTTGACATCGCCGACCTCGAGGTTCTGGCCGATATAGAAGGAATGGACCTGTTCGCGGACGCGCAGCCACGTCCCCATCAGCGCCACGCCGATCTCGGCGCCGCCGAGCCGCATGATCTGGATATAGGCGGCGAACGACGTGGCACGGCTCGGATCGGAGTTCGACAGCGCCAGGATGATGATCGGCAGCAGCGTCAGCGACTGACCCACCGATTGCAGCAGCACGATGCCGACAAAATCCTCGCGCGCCCAGTCATGGGTGAGCTGGGTGCCCCAGAGGTTGGCGGCGGCAAAGCAGGCAAAGCCCAGCACCGTCACCACGCGCGCGTCGAAATGCCGGAGCAGCCAGATCGAGATCGGCACCAGCACGAACATCGGCAGCGCGCCGTAAGTCAGCAGCAACAGGCCGCTCTGCTCCGGCCTGAGCAGGCCGATATTGCCGAGGAAGTTCGGCACCAGCGACGAGTTGGAGAGACTGCTCAGCGTGTAGAGCAGGATCACGACCAGCGACAACCCGATATTGCGCGAGAACAGCACGTTCACATGCGCCCAGGGCTGGCGCACCAGCGACTCGTTGACGAGGAAAGCCATGAACAGCGCCCCACCACCGACGAGCAGCGCCATCACCGTGCCGGAGCCGAGCCAGTCCAGCCGGTTGCCCTGGTCGAGGCCGGCATAGATCATCGCGACCCCCGCACCGAGCAGCAGCATGCCGCCCCAATCGGCCCCGCGCAGCAGCCCGCGGTTCACCGGCTCGCTCGGTGTGCCCAGGTAAACCATCAAGCCCATCAGCGGCGCGATCACGACGCCCTGCCAGTACAGCCATTGCCAGCCGAGATGGTCGACATAGAACCCGACCAGGGAGGTCGAGGTGTCCAATGCAAAGCCGACGCGGATCGAATAGATCGAGATCGCCGGCAGCCACCAGCGGATCGGCAGATTGCGGAACACGATCATCAGGGTCGCCGGCACGAAGGTGCCGAGCAGAAGCCCGTGCACGACGCTGAGCGCGAGCAGTGTCGGATAGTCGCGCACGAAAGGGATGGTCAGCGACACCGCGGCATAGACCAGGCTGGGGATCCCGAGCACGCGGCGCAGGCCGAACACGGTGGCGAGCCAGGCCACCGCGGGTGCGATGAAGATCTGCGAGCCGATACCGGCGGTGGAGAGCCAGGCGCCCTCGTCGAAGGTAAGCTCAAACGCACCGCGCAGATCGGGCAGGCCGACCGTGGTCAGCCGGCTGTCGAAATTGGCGAGGAAGGAGCCGAGCAGCACCGCCGCCACGGCAAACAAGGGTTGTGGCGCGATGCCGCCGCGCGAGAGAGGTCCGCGGCCGGAATCGTCATTTCCCGCCATTCGCGGCCTTCGTATCGATGTTGGTGACGACCGACATGCCGGGCACGAGCCGCGTCAGGAGCGGCTGGTTGTCGTCGAGCTGGATGCGCACCGGAATGCGCTGCACCACTTTTGTGAAATTGCCGGTGGCGTTGTCGGGCGGCAGCAGCGCCACCTGCGCGCCGGTCGCGGGTGCGATGCGCTCGACCTTGCCGCGCAGCTTCTCCCGCGGAAAGCTGTCGACGGTGATCTCGACCGGCTGGCCCGGCGCCACATGCGTGAGCTGGGTCTCCTTGTAGTTCGCGATCACATAGACTTTCGGCAGCGGCACCACGTTGATCAGATTGGTGCCGATATTGACGTAGTCGCCGGGTTGCACCTGGCGCTCGCCGACGACACCGTCGAACGGCGCCGTGATCTTGGTGTAGCCAAGCTTGAGCTTCACGCTCGCCAGCGTCGCCTTGGTCGCGTCGAGATCGGCGGCGCGCTGCTTCCTGGTGCCTTGCAGGACCTCGAGCTGATGCTGCTGGGCCGCGATCACGGCGCGGCTGGCGCGCACGTCAGCCTGCGCCTTGGCGTAGCCTGCGACTGCCTGCTCGAAACGCTGCCGCGTGCCGGACTCCGTCTGGGACAGCGATTGCTGACGCTCCTGCTCCTGCTTGGCCTCGACCTCCAGCGCTTCCGCCGACAGCCGCGCCGCCTCGGCCTGCGCGATCGTCGCATATTGCAACTCGATCTGGTTGCCGAGATTGTCGAGCACGGCCTGCGCGGCGGCAACAGCAGCCTCGGATTGCGCAACCTGGGCCTGATAGTCGGCAGGATCGATCTGGATCAGGAGATCGCCGGCCTTGACGCGCTGGAAGTCGGTCACCCCTACAGTCAGCACCTCGCCTGAAACACGGCTCGCCAGCCGCGTCAGCTCGGAGCGCACATAGGCGTCATTGGTGGTCTGGACCGCGGCGTTGCCGACCCATTCGTCGAAACGCAACGTCGCCAGCGCGACGAAGGCAAGCGCGACAATGACGGCGAACAGCGGGATCGCGAGCCGGCTCCACAGCGAGCTGGCCGGCGGCTGCGTTGGCTTCGGCGGCGGCGCCGGTGTGGCAGCAGGTGGCGACGACGAGATTTGTTCCTGCTGACTCACGATAGGCTCCCAAAACCGACTTGCTTCACATCGTTCCGGAACGACGGCGAATATTGCCTCACACCGTCTTCTCCGGCCACCGGCAAAGATCGTTGATCAGGCATACCTCGCAGCGCGGCTTGCGCGCGAGGCAGGTGTAACGGCCATGCAGGATCAGCCAGTGATGTGCGTGCAGCATGTATTCGGACGGAATTATTTTTTCCAGCCCAAGTTCGACTTCGAGCGGCGTCTTGCCGGGCGCAAGCCCGGTGCGGTTGCCGACACGGAAGACATGCGTGTCGACCGCCATGGTGTGCTCGCCAAAGGCCATGTTGAGCACGACATTGGCGGTCTTGCGCCCGGCACCCGGCAATGACTCGATCTCGGCGCGGGTGCGCGGCACCTCGCCGCCGAAATCTCTGAGCACCTTCGCTGATAGCGCGATCACGTTCTTCGCCTTGGTGCGATAGAGGCCGATGGTCTTGATGTAGTCGCGAAGGCGCTCCTCGCCGAGATCGAGCATCTTCTGCGGGGTGTCGGCGACCTCGAACAAGGCGCGCGTCGCCTTGTTGACGCCGGCGTCGGTGGCCTGCGCCGACAGCACCACGGCGACCAGCAGCGTGAACGGATTGACGTGCTCGAGCTCACCCTTCGGCTCCGGATTGGCCTTGCGGAAACGGCTGAAGACCTCGCGAACCTCAGCCGGCGTCCAAGGTTTGGCAGGCTTGGGTTTGGTCGCCTTGAGGGATTTCTTCGCCAGTACCTTCGGCGTCGCGACGGCCGTCTTTGCCTTTTTCTTCGGCACGGGGGCTTTGCGCGGGACCGGCTTGCGGGTGATTTTCGCCATGATCGGGATATACTGAGGGACGATGAGCACAGGCAACGAAATTGAGCGCAAAGACTTTGAAGATCAGCGCGAGCTGCAAATCTTCTCGGCGCTGCTGACGCCGCACCGCTCGCTGAACCGCACCGGCTTTCTTGCCGTGATGCTGTTCCTGAGCGTCGTCAGCTTCGTCACCGGCCTCGTCTTCCTGATGATGGGGGCGTGGCCGGTGTTCGGCTTCTTCGGCCTCGACGTGCTGGTGATCTGGTGGGCCTTCAAGGTCAATTTCCGCAGCGCCCGGGCGAGCGAGGAGATCGTGGTGACGCCCACGCAGTTGCGGGTGCGGCGCGTCAGCCATCGCGGCGAGGTCGTCGAATGGACCTTCAACCCGCTCTGGGTCCGGCTCGACACCGAAATCGACGAGGACTTCGGCATCGAGCATCTCTATTTGATCTCGCGCGGTCACCAGATCCAGATCGCCCGCTTCCTGGGACCGGACGAAAAAGCAAGTTTCTACAAAGGCTTGGTTGAAGCCCTGAACGCCGCCAGGCGCGGCCCGACCTACAATCCGGTGACCTGATCGCCGGGTCGGAAATCGGGTGGTTTCGAGTTGGTGCCGCGCCTACATTTCCGCTCATGATGACACTCGCCATACATGACCAGCGCCTGGCCAGGCCGGGCTCACAGAACGCCGCGCTGCGCGACTATGATTCGGTGCGCCGGGCGATCGCTTTCATCTCGGAGAACTGGCGCACGCAGCCGACCATCGAGGCGATGGCGGATGCGGCCGGCGTCACCCCGGATGAGCTGCACCACCTGTTCCGCCGCTGGGCCTCGATCACACCGAAGGCTTTTATGCAGGCGCTCACCCTCGACCACGCCAAGGGTCTCTTGCGGGATTCGGCGAGCATCCTCGATGCCGCGCTCGACTCAGGACTCTCGGGTCCGGGCCGCTTGCACGATCTCTTCGTCACCCACGAAGCGATGTCGCCGGGCGAATGGAAGAACGGCGGCGCCGGCCTGACACTGCGCTACGGCTTCCATCCCTCGCCATTCGGCACGGCGATCGTGATCGCGACCGATCGCGGCCTGTCGGGGCTCGCCTTCGCCGACCCTGGCGAGGAGCAGGTCGCGCTCGCCGACATGACGCGGCGCTGGCGGAACGCAACTTACGTCGAGGACCACGAAGGCACCGCACCGCTGGCGCAGCGCATCTTCGACACAAAACTGTGGCGGCCCGACCAGCCGCTGCGCGTGGTGATGATCGGCACCGATTTCGAGGTGCGGGTGTGGGAGACGCTGCTGAAGATCCCGATGGGCCGCGCGGTGTCCTATTCCGACATCGCCTGCAACATCGACAGCCCGAAAGCCTCGCGCGCCGTCGGCGCCGCGGTCGGCAAGAACCCGGTCTCGTTCGTCGTGCCCTGCCACCGCGCCCTCGGCAAGAGCGGCACGCTCACCGGCTATCACTGGGGCATCACCCGCAAGCAGGCGATGCTGGGTTGGGAAGCCGGGCAGCTGGGGATGCAGTAGGCAGGTCTACTCCCTCTCCCCGCAAGCGGGGAGAGGCGAAGAAAGTCAACTCGCCAGATCCAGCTTCGAGGCCACCGTCGAATCCGCATTGAGCCGGTAGATGATCGGCACGCCGGTCGCGAGCTCACGCTTCAAGATGCCTTCGGGCGACAGCTTTTCCAGCACCATGATCAGCGCGCGCAGCGAGTTGCCGTGGGCGGCGACCAGCGTGCGCTTGCCGTTGAGCACGCCGGGCAAAATCTCCTGCACGTAATAGGGCAGCGCACGCGCCAGCGTGTCCTTCAGGCTTTCGCCGCCGGGCGGCGGCACGTCGTAGGAGCGGCGCCAGATCAGCACCTGGTCCTCGCCCCATTTCTTGCGAGCGTCGTCCTTGTTGAGGCCGGAGAGATCGCCATAGTCGCGCTCGTTCAGCGCGAGGTTCTTTGAGGTCGGCAGGCCCTTCTGGCCGAGCTCTCCGAGGATGAGGTCGAGCGTGTGCTGGGCGCGCGTCAAGACCGAGGTGTAGGCGACGTCGAACACGAGGCCCTGCGCCTTCAGCTTGCGGCCCGCCTCTGTGGCTTCCTTCACGCCAAGCTCGGTGAGATCAGGATCCTTCCACCCCGTGAAAAGGTTCTTCAGGTTCCATTCGCTCTGGCCGTGGCGCACGAGCACGAGAAGACGTTCACTCATTGACTGCTTTCCGTTGCTTTCATTTGTTCAGAGATCAGCGAGGCCGAGCACGTCGGCCATGGAGTAGTGCCCCGGCTTCTTGCCATGCGCCCACAGCGCCGCCTTCAGCGCACCGTGCGCGAACAGCATGCGGTCTTCGGCCAGATGCGACAGCGTCAGGCGTTCGAACGGACCGAGGAAGCTCACGCTGTGCTCGCCGGCGACGGTACCGCCGCGCAACGAGGCAAAACCGATATTGCCCGGCCGGCGCGCGCCGGTGATGCCGTCACGGCCACGCTCGGAATGTTCATCGAGGGTGACGCCGCGGCCGGCGGCTGCGGCCTGTCCCAGCATCAGAGCCGTCCCGGACGGCGCATCGATCTTCATGCGATGATGGGTTTCGACGATCTCGATATCGAAGCTCTCGTCGAGCGCCTTGGCGACTCGCTTGACCACGGCGGCGAGCAGATTGACGCCCAGGCTCATATTGCCTGACTGCACCACCACCGCGCGGTTGGTGACGCTCTTGATCACGGCGTTGTCGGAGCCCGACAACCCGGTCGTGCCGATGACATGGACGATGCCGCGCTCGGCAGCGATCGCGACATTGGCGATGGTCGCGGCCGGCACGGTGAAATCGAGGATACCGTCAGCCTCCTTCGACATCGCCCAGAGATCGGCCGAGAGCTTGATGCCGTTGGCCGGCAGGCCTGCGAGCACGCCGGCATCCTTGCCGAGCAGCTCGGAACCCGGTGCCTCCAGCGCGCCCGCCAGGACCGCGCCTTTGCTCTCGGAAATCGCCCGCGTCAGCGCACGGCCCATCCGGCCACCGGCTCCAGCAACAATCAGGCGCATGTCGGACATGGTGTAATCCTCTCACCGCCGTTTGTAGCGGGGGGAGGCAGTTCCGGCAACCGAGGGGCAAACTCCACCGTCATGCCCGGGCGTGTCCCGGGCATCCACGAAGGGCCACACAGATGGGGCAAAGACGTGGATGGCCGGGTCAAGCCCGGCCATGACGAAGCTGATCTGGCCTCAGCCGTCCGACGGCTGCGGGCCGTCATAGCCCTCGATGATGATGAGGTCGGCGATCGAGTGCGGCTGCCGCACCTTGATGTTGGCCTGGTATTCCGGCGAGTTGTAGCAGGCGATCGCGGTCTCGTAGTCGGGGAATTCGATCACGACGTTGCGGGTGCGGCTGGCACCTTCGACGGTGGTGAACTTGCCGGCGCGGACGACGAAGCGGGCGCCCCATTTCTTGAAGATCGGACCGTTGGCAACGGCATAGGGCTTGTAGCCCTCGTCATTGTTCACGTCGACGCGTCCGATCCAGTAGGCTTTTGCCATTGTTCTTCTCCCTTGTTGTTGGTGGTTAGCCGAGCGCCTGCGCGATCTCGGCGTGGATGGCGTCTGCGACAGCCCTCGGGTCGGCGGCTTCCACCACCGGCCGCCCGACCACGAGATAATCGGCACCCGCGGTGATTGCGCGGCCCGGCGTCATGATGCGTTTCTGGTCGCCACTGGCCGAACCCGCCGGCCGGATGCCGGGCGTGACGAGGCTCATCTGGTGGCCGACAATCTTGCGCAAGGCTCCGACCTCCTCGGGCGAGGACACGAGGCCGTCGACGCCGAGCACCTGCGCCTGCTGCGCGCGTGCCTCGACCAGCTCGGAGACGTTGAGCCGGTAGCCGGCCGCATGCAGATCATCGTCATTGTAGGAGGTCAGCACCGTGACCGCGAGAATCTTCAGTCTGGCACTGCCACGACCTTCGACCGCGCCCTTCATGGTCTGCGGATAGGCATGCACGGTGACGAAGGTCGCGCCGAGCTTCGCCACGCTCTCCACGCCGCGCGTCACCGTGTTGCCGATGTCGTGCATCTTGAGATCGGCGAACACCTTCTTGCCCTTGTCGGCGAGCTTGCCGATCAGCGGCAGGCCGCCGGCATAAGCGAGCTGATAGCCGATCTTGTAGAACGTGACGCTGTCGCCGAGCTTCGCGATCATCGCCTCCGCGGCATCAACGCTGGGCAGATCGAGCGCGACGATCAGGCGGTCTTTCGGGGCGATTTCGGCTGGCGTCATGTCACCTCACATCATGCGTTGGGAAATGTCGATCAACTGCCGCACCAACTCCTTCAACGCGGCGATATCACCCTCGTTCTTCAGCCTGTCCATATCGTCATAGGCCTGATCGGCAAAGGCGAGCGTGAGCTGGCTGGCAATCACATTGGCGTGGCAGGACGTCAGGATCAGCCTGAGCGCCTGGAGCGCACGGGCGGCGCCGAGCCGGCTCTGCGAGGCGCCGGCAAGCGCGAAGGTGCGGTTGCGGAACACCTCGCCGCGCGCCTCGTGCAGCTCATGCACGCGGCTGACCCAATCGATCACGTTCTTCAGCAGCGGCGGCACCGAGGCGTTGTATTCGGGCGAGACGATCAACACGCCATGATGCGCGCCGATCATGCGCTTGAGGTTGATCGCGTGCTTGGGCACGCCCGATTTGGCCTGGAGATCGCCGTCGTAGATCGGCAGCGGAAAATCGGCGAGCGAGATGCGGGTGACGTCAACACCGGCCTGGGCGAATTCATGGGTGGCCACCGTCGCCAGCTTCGCATTGTGCGAGCCGGTGCGGAGCGAGCCGGGAATAACCAGGATCTTGGGTGCGGACATCCGCTTCCATGCGTTCGGCGAAACCAGCCCGCCGCGCAAAGAAAGATGCCGGCGGAATTAGTCCTTGCGATACACCCAGACGCGGGCCGGCGGAAGGTTCATCCAGATCCGTTCCGAGGCCTCTGTGGACACGCCGGGCAGCGATTTCGGGATCGGCGGCACCACCGCATAGGTGAACTGGACGAAGGGCGCGCCGGGCGCGAGCGCCGTGAAGGCGTCACGAATGAGCCGCAGCCGCGTCAGCATCGGTTTTGTGACGAGCGGCAGGCCGGAGACCACCGCGGAAGCCGGCGCGCTCAGTACGTTCCAGAGCGTGTCGCGCAGCCGATAGGCATCGCCCTGCACCACCTTGGCCTGCGGATAGCGGTCGCGCAGCAGCGCGCAGAAGCCGGGATTGTATTCGACGAGGACGAGACGCTTCTGATCGACGCCGCGCTCGACCAAAGCCGAGGTGATGGCGCCGGTGCCGGGCCCGAGCTCGACCACAGGTGCGTCCGAATTGATGTCGACGTAATGCGCCATGGTCCGGGCCAGCAGCTTGCCCGACGGCATCACTGCGCCCATGTGGAGGGGCTTTTCGATCCACGATCTGAGAAAGCGCACCTCATCATCGAGACGAGGCTTCTTCAACGCACGCGCGGACGATGGCAATGGCATGTCTGGACCGGACGGGACCGCAGGACCGCGGCGTGTCAGAAAATGGTCATAAAGACGTATAGGCCGAAACCGATGCGGTCAAGACGGGTCAATTCGCCCGATTACCGAAGAAATCCTTGACCTTGGCGAAGAATCCCTCGGATTCCGGCTGGGTATTGCCGGAGGAGAGCTTTTCGAACTCGGCCAACAATTCCTGCTGTTTTTTGGTGAGGTTCTGCGGGGTCTCGACCACGACCTGAACGTACATGTCGCCCGTCTGGCGCGAGCGCAGCACCGGCATGCCTTTTGATGCAATGCGGAATCGACGGTTGGACTGGGTCCCGGCAGGTACCTTCACCTTGGCCTTGCCCTTTTCGATGGTCGGCACCTCGAATTCGCCGCCAAGGGCGGCCGTCACCATCGAGATCGGCACCCGGCAATGCAGGTCGGCGCCGTCGCGCTGGAAGAACTGGTGCTGGGCCAGCGACAGAAAGATGTAGAGGTCGCCGGGCGGACCGCCGCGGACGCCGGCCTCGCCTTCGCCGGCGAGCCTGATCCGCGTGCCGTCCTCGACACCCGGGGGAATGTTGACCGACAGATTCCGCTCGCGCGTGACCCGGCCCTGGCCCGAGCAGGACGGGCAGGCGTCCTCGATCATCTGGCCGCGGCCCTGGCAGCCCGGGCAGGTCCGCTCGAGCGTGAAGAAGCCCTGCGACTGCCGCACGCGGCCGGCGCCGCCGCAGGTCGAGCAGGTCTTCGGCTTGGTGCCGGCCTTGGCACCGATGCCCGAGCAGGCCTCGCAGGTGACCGAGACCGGGATCTCGATCTGCGCGGTCTTGCCGCCAAAGGCTTCCTCGAGCGTGATTTCCATGTTGTAGCGCAGGTCGGCGCCGCGCTCGCGGCCGCCGCGGCCACGCTGTCCGGCCATGCCGAACAGGTCTTCGAAAATGTCGGAGAAGGAGGAGGCGAAGCCTGCGCCGAAACCGGCGCCGCCGCCAGGGCCGCCCTGCTCGAAGGCCGCATGGCCGAAGCGGTCATAAGCGGCGCGCTTGTCCTTGTCCTTGAGGACCTCGTAGGCCTCGTTGATTTCCTTGAACTTGACCTCGCTGGTGTCGTCCCCGGGATTGCGGTCCGGGTGGAACTTCATCGCCAGCTTGCGGAAGGACGATTTCAATACGGAATCGTCAGCGGTGCGTTCGACTTCGAGGGTTTCGTAATAGCAGCGCTTGGTGGACGTGGACATGTTCAACTCGGTCTATCCAATCGCGATTCAAGTCGGAGCGAAACAACGCCGCCATGCGACGATATAGGCGTCCCTCCGCCCTGCGGCAGAGGGCAGCACGGCGGGATTCAGGATAACGGCTGGAAATTGATCGATCGTAACGGGAGCGTGGCCCGTTCGGCCCGGCACGAAGGCCTCCCCCTCGATGGGGGAGGCCGGTAGCGCGTGTGGGGTCCAAGCCGTCCGCATCATGACCCTCTTGGGATCAGGCGGACTTCTTGTTGTTCTTGTCGTCGTCGACTTCGGTGAACTCCGCGTCGACGACATCGTCCTTGGCCGCATCCCTCTTGGCATCGGCCTCGGCCTGCTGCGTGTACATGGCCTCACCGAGCTTCATCGAAGCCTGCGCGAGCGTCTGGGTCTTGGCCTTGATCGCCTCGGCGTCATCACCCTTCAGCGCTTCCTTGAGGTCGCCGACGGCATCCTCGATGGCACGGCGCTCGGTCTCGCCGACCTTCGAACCGTGCTCGGCAAGCGCCTTCTCGGTCGAATGCACCAGACCATCCGCCTCGTTCTTGGCCATGACAGCCTCGCGGCGCTTCTTGTCCGCCTCGGCATTGGCCTCGGCGTCCTTGACCATCTTCTCGATGTCGGCTTCCGACAGGCCGCCGGAGGCCTGGATGCGGATCTGCTGCTCCTTGCCGGTGGCCTTGTCCTTGGCCGAGACGTTGACGATGCCGTTGGCGTCGATGTCGAACGTCACCTCGATCTGCGGCATGCCGCGCGGAGCCGGCGGAATGCCCATCAGGTCGAACTGGCCGAGCATCTTGTTGTCGGCCGCCATTTCACGCTCGCCCTGGAAGACGCGGATGGTGACCGCGTTCTGGCTGTCCTCAGCGGTCGAGAACACCTGGCTCTTCTTGGTCGGGATCGTGGTGTTGCGGTCGATGATGCGGGTGAACACGCCGCCCAGCGTCTCGATGCCCAGCGACAGCGGGGTCACGTCGAGCAGCAGCACGTCCTTGACGTCGCCCTGGAGCACGCCGGCCTGGATCGCGGCACCGATCGCCACGACTTCGTCCGGGTTGACGCCCTTGTGCGGCTCCTTGCCGAACAGCTGCTTCACGACTTCCTGGACCTTCGGCATGCGCGACATGCCGCCGACCAGAACCACTTCGCCGATCTCACCGGCGGTGAGGCCGGCGTCCTTGATCGCCTTGCGGCAGGGCTCGACCGTCTTCTGCACGAGATCGTCGACCAGCGCTTCGAACTTGGCGCGGGTGAGCTTCATCGTCAGATGCTTCGGGCCGGTCTGGTCCGCGGTGATGAAGGGCAGGTTGATCTCGGTCTGCGTCGTCGACGACAGCTCGATCTTGGCCTTTTCAGCGGCTTCCTTCAGGCGCTGCAACGCGAGCTTGTCGTTGCGCAGGTTGATGCCCTGCTCCTTCTGGAATTCGTCGGCGAGGTAGCCGACCAGGCGCATGTCGAAATCTTCGCCGCCGAGGAAGGTGTCGCCGTTGGTCGACTTCACCTCGAACACGCCGTCGCCGATTTCGAGAATGGAGATATCGAACGTGCCGCCGCCGAGGTCGTACACGGCGATCGTGCCGGCCTTGGTCTTGTCCAGACCATAGGCGAGCGCGGCCGCGGTCGGCTCGTTGATGATGCGGAGCACTTCAAGGCCCGCGATCTTGCCGGCGTCCTTGGTCGCCTGGCGCTGGGCGTCGTTGAAGTAGGCGGGAACGGTGATGACGGCCTGATCGACCTTCTGGCCGAGATGGGCTTCCGCGGTTTCCTTCATCTTCTGCAGGATGAAAGCAGAGACCTGCGAGGGCGAGTAGGTCTGGCCGTCGGCCTCGACCCAGGCGTCGCCGTTGGAAGCCTTCACGATCTTGTACGGAACGAGCTTCTTGTCCTTCTCGACCATCGGGTCGTCGTAGCGGCGGCCGATGAGGCGCTTCACTGCGAAGAACGTACGCTCCGGATTGGTAACGGCCTGGCGCTTGGCAGGCTGGCCGACGAGGCGCTCACCGTCGTCCGTCACGGCGACGATCGAAGGCGTCGTGCGCATGCCTTCGGAATTCTCGATGACTTTGGCGTTTTTGCCATCCATTACGGCGACGCACGAATTCGTGGTGCCGAGGTCGATCCCAATGACCTTTCCCATGGTCCTGATATCCTTGTTTTTGCGGCAGGTTGGCTGGGCCCAGAAGGCACCCGAACCGAAACCCCCTAAGATCAAACATTCGCGATATTGCGATGGTTGACGCTCATATAGGAGGGGGGGAGGGGGCCGCAAGGACCGAAGCTACGTTTCGGCCGTGAAAACATTGGGTTTTGGACGATCATATCCGGGCTCGACCGCCCTTGCGGGTGAGGAAATATTAACAGGTCCGGGAATTCGCGGACCCCGCCACCGCCATCTGCCCCACCCTGTTACGGCAAGGCCAAACCCGCTAAAAGGCGACCGGCCGACAGCCGCGCTGAGGCCGCTTCGCGCGACAAAGCGGCCCGGTGGCCGACCATCGAACGGCCTCAATGTGAACCAATCAGAGTGCCCATGAAGCTGATCCGCCCCCTCGCCGCGCTCGCCCTCCTCATTGCCACCGCGCTTCCGGCCATGGCCGCCGACGCCGTCTACCCGCCCGGACTTCGTCTCGGCATGGTGCCGCTGGTCGGCCTGAGCACGGCAAAAACCTTTCCGGGCTTCGAGAGCGAGGACGGCGGCGTCAAGGTGCTGATCACCGAGCTGCCGCCGGCCGCCTATGGCGAGGTCGTGAGCGCCTTCAACGCCAATCCGGCGGGCACCAATGGCGTCAAGCAGGACAAGATCGAGACGCCGGCTGGCCTTGCCTATTTCACCACCGAGAGCGGCAAGGCCGGCGAGACGGCAGTGAAGCGCTATTCGATGATCGTGCCGGGCGCCGGCTTCTCCGGCTATGTCGCGGTGCAGATCCCCGAGAATGCGACCAAGATCTACACCGACGAGGCGGTGCGGCAGATGTTTGCGAGCACCGTCACCCGCAAGCAGGTCTCGGCCGACGAGCAGATCGCTCTGATGCCGTTCAAGATCACCGATCTTGCCGAGTTCAAGGACATCCGCACGCTGGCGCCGGGCTCCAGCATCATCCTGGCCGACGGCGACGAGAGCACGGGTTACGAGTCGAAGCCGTTCATGATCCTCGGCCTGATCGGCGCCACCCCGCAAGCCGCCGACGACCGCGCCCGCTTCGCCCAGGAGGCGGCGCTGCAGATTCCCGGCGTGCGCGAATCGCGCGTCACCATGTCGGAGCCGATCCGCATCAACGGCCAGCAGGGCTTTGAGACAAGGATCGACGGCGTCAGCGGCAAGGACAAGACCCCGGTCACCGTGGTGCAGTGGATTCGCTTCAGCAACGGCGGCGCCTCGCTGCGTATCGTCGCCAGCGCCCCGCGCGAGCAGTGGCCCACCGCCTTCACCCGCTTCCGCGCCGTGCGCGACGGGATTCAGCCGAAGGGCTAGCTGCATCTCCGAACGAGATGCACTCCCTCCCCCGCCTGCGGGGGAGGGCGGCGGAGAGGGTGTTTCCGCAACGGGACAATCCCCCAGAGGACAGAACCCTCACCCGCCGCGCTTCGCGCGCCGACCTCTCCCGCAAGCGGGCGAGGTGCACCGAGTGTGCGGCTCACGCTCGATTACTCACCAGAACCGGCTGCATTTTCGGGCTTCTGTTCGTATACGAACGGAACTAGGCTTGCCTCCCGTTGGATCATCCCAAGGGGAGGCGAACGATGCTCGATCGACGACAAATCCTGGCAGCGCTTGGGACCACGGCGCTTTCGACCCTCATGCCAACCGCGCTGTTTGCGGCCGCATCGATCAAGCCCGATGATGCATCCGCGCTGCTCGTGATCGACGTGCAGAACTGCTTCCTGCCCGGCGGCAGCCTCGCGGTGAAGGAAGGCGAGCAGGTGGTGCCCGTCATCAACAAGATGGCGAAGGCGTTTTCGAACGTGGTGATGACGCAGGACTGGCACACGCCCGGCCACATTTCGTTTGCGTCGGTTCACTCCGGCAAGAAGCCGTTCGAGACCGTCGACCTTCCCTACGGCAAGCAGGTGCTGTGGCCCGACCATTGCGTGCAGGGCACCGACGGCGCGGCGCTGTCGAAGGATCTCGCGATCCCGCACGCCGAGCTCATCATCCGCAAGGGTTTTCACAAGGACGTCGACAGCTACTCGGCCTTCCTCGAGGCCGACGGCAAGACCTCGACCGGCCTTGCCGGCTATCTGAAAGGCCGCAAGATCAAGCGTGTCTTCGTCGCAGGCCTCGCGACAGACTTCTGCGTCGCCTGGACCGCGCTCGACGCGCGCAAGGCGGGTTTTGAGGTCTACGTCGTGGAAGACGCCTGCCGCGGCATCGACACGCAGGGCTCGCTCGCAAAGGCCTGGGCCGATATGGCCAAGGCCGGCGTGAAGCGGATTCAGTCCGCGGATATCGCGGCGAGCGCGTAAGCGACGCTTACGCCGCTCAGTTAGCTTCGTTGCTGTTCGCCGCGGGCGCGGCCTTCGCACCGCCCTTGGCGACACCGACCAAGGCGGGACGCAGCACGCGCTCGCCGATGGTGTAGCCGGCCTGCATGACCTGCACGACGGTGCCGGCGGGCACTGACGGATCAGGCACCTCGAACATCGCCTGCTGGAAGTTCGGATCGAACTTCTGGCCTGACGGATCGAATTTCTTCACGCCGTGCTTTTCCAGCGCGTTGAGCAGCGAGCGCTCGGTAAGCTCGACGCCCTCGATCAGCCCCTTCAGGCCGGCATCGGCATTGGCCCGCGCTTCCGCCGGAACGGCATCGAGCGCGCGCTGGAGATTGTCGGCGATGTCGAGCACGTCACGGGCAAAGCCGGTGACGCCGTAGAGCTTGGAGTCAGCGACCTCCTTGGCGGTGCGCTTGCGCAGGTTCTCCATCTCGGCCAGCGTCCGCAGCATGCGATCGCGCGCCTCGGCGGCCTCCTTCTGCAACAGCTCGACCGAGCCGGGCTCGGGATCGTCGGGCATGATGTAGGGCTTCGACGCCACGGGCTCGCCTGTCGGCGCGGTCGTGTCTTCGGGTTGCCGGTCTCGATCGGTCATCGGCTCTCTTTTCGAACTCGTCTTACGGGATTTTGCTGGCCCGGATATCGTGCTTCGGGCGCCGAAAATCAAGCGCCCGTGATCGAAGGAGCCGCCGGTCAGCCCCCCAGAAGCCGGCTGACGATGCGGGCGGCGTAATCCACGGTCGGGATCACACGGGCATAATTCAGCCGCGTCGGCCCGATCACGCCCAAAACACCGACGATATGGCCGGCGGCATCCCGATAGGGCGAGATGATCGTGGAGGACCCCGACAGCGAGAACAGCTTGTTCTCGGAGCCGATGAAGATGCGTACACCCTCAGCCGTCTCGGCCCGGCCGAGCAGATCGATCACGCCGCGCTTGGTCTCGAGATCGTCGAACAGCAGCCGAACGCGTTCCAGATCCTCCAGCGCGTGCAGATCTTCCAGCAAATTGGCGTGGCCGCGGACGATGAGCTGGCGATCCTCATTCTCGCCGCCGGACCAGCTGGCGATGCCGGCCGAAATCACCTTCTGGGTCAGCTGATCGAGCTCGGCGCGGGCTTCCCCGAGCGCGGTTTCGAGTTCGAGCCGTGCCTCGGCCAGCGTGCGGCCGCGGATGCGCGCATTGAGGAAATTGCCGGCCTCTGTCAGCGCCGAGGAGGGAACTCCGGGCGGCAGCGTCAGCACGCGGTTTTCAACCTGGCCGTCCTCGCCGACCAGGATCACCAGTGCCTTCTCCGGTTCCAGCCGGACGAATTCGAGATGTTTCAGCCGCGAATTGGATTTTGGCGTCAGCACCACGGCGGCGGCGCGGGTGAGCCCGGATAGCCGCGTCAGCGCTTCCGACAGCGCGGCCTCGACCGATTGGGCGTGGCCCACCGACGTCAACTGGCTCTGGATCGACTGCCGCTCGGCGTCATTGAGGTCGCCGACCTGCATCAAGGCGTCGACGAAGAAGCGCAGGCCGAGTTCCGTCGGCAGACGACCGGCCGAGGTGTGCGGCGCATAGATCAGGCCGAGCTGTTCCAGATCGGCCATGACATTGCGGACCGAGGCCGGCGACAGCGGCATCGCGATCAGCCGGGAGATATTGCGCGAGCCGACCGGCTCGCCGGTCGCCAGATAGCTTTCGACAATTTGACGAAAGATGTCGCGGGAACGCTCGTTGAGCTGGGCGAGGCCTGCGCGCGGCGCGATCAGATGGATCGGATCGTGATGGGCCACAGACGGCAACTCCTCTCAGGTGCTTACAATTTGGCCATCGGAACGGCCCCTGACAAGCGTGGTTTTGCACTTGGCTGGGGACCGAAAAGGCCTTGCCGCCCACCCTCACCCCACCTACAAGCACCGCGAATAGGCTTTTCCCGAGAGTTTTGGAGGATTTCCCATGCGGCCAAGCCGCCGTGCGCCCGACGAATTGCGCCCCGTGACGCTGGAGCGTGGCGTGGTCAAATATGCGGAAGGCTCGTGCCTGGTGAAATTCGGCGACACCCATGTGCTGGTTACCGCCACGCTGGAAGACCGCCTGCCGCCGTGGCTGAAGGGCCAGGGCCGCGGCTGGGTCACCGCCGAATACGGCATGCTGCCGCGCGCGACCTCGGAACGCACCCGCCGTGAAGCCTCCGCCGGCAAGCAGAGCGGCCGCACCGTCGAGATCCAGCGCCTGATCGGCCGCGCGCTTCGCACCATCGTCGATCTCGAAGCGCTCGGCGAGCGCCAGATCACGGTCGATTGCGACGTGCTGCAGGCCGACGGCGGCACGCGCACGGCCTCCATCACCGGCGCCTGGGTCGCGCTCGCCGATTGCATCAGCTGGATGAAGGCGCGCAACATGATCAAGGCCAAGGTGCTGCGCGACAACGTCGCCGCGATCTCCTGCGGCATCTACAACGGCACGCCCGTGCTCGACCTCGACTATGCCGAGGATTCGGAAGCGCAGACCGACGCCAATTTCGTCATGACCGGCGACGGCCGCATCATCGAGGTGCAGGGAACCGCGGAACGCGAGCCGTTCACGCAGGACGAGCTCCTGGCGCTGATGGCGCTGGCCCAGAAGGGCATCGCGCGCCTCGTGGACTTGCAGAAACTGGCCGTCGCGTAGTCAATAGGCCCATGCACCGCCGAATCACCGGAAAGCTGATCATCGCCACCCACAATCCCGGCAAGCTCGCCGAGATGAAGGAGCTTTTGGCACCTTACGGCATCGAGGCGGTGTCGGCGGGTGAGCTCGGCCTGCCCGAGCCTGACGAGACCGGCAACGACTTCCGCAGCAATGCCGCGATCAAGGCGATCGCGGCGGCGCAGGCGACCAAGCTGCCGGCCTTCGCCGATGATTCCGGCATCGTGGTCGATGCGCTCGACGGCGCTCCCGGCATCTACAGCGCACGCTGGGCCGGCCCCTCCAAAGACTTCACCGCGGCAATGACGCGGATCGAACGGCTGTTGCAGGAACGCGGCGCGACCACGCCCGACAAGCGCAAGGCTCACTTCGTCTCCGCGCTCTGCGTCGCATGGCCCGACGATCACCTCGAAGAGGTCGAGGCGCGCGTCGATGGCACGCTGGTCTGGCCGCCGCGTGGCACCGCCGGCTTCGGCTACGATCCGATGTTTTTGCCCAATGGTCATGACCGCACCTTCGGCGAGATGACCAGCATCGAGAAGCACGGCCTGCCGCCGCTCGGCCTTGCCCTATCGCACCGCGCCCGCGCCTTCGTGAAACTGGCGGAGATCTGCCTTGAGCCGCGCTAACAAAGCTTTCGGCGTCTATGTGCACTGGCCGTTCTGCCTGTCGAAGTGCCCCTATTGCGACTTCAACAGTCACGTCCGCCACGCCGCGATCGACGAGACGCGCTTCGCTTCAGCTTTCGCGCGTGAGATCGAAACCACCGCGCAGCGCGCGCCCGGCCGCGAGGTGACCTCGATTTTCCTCGGCGGCGGCACGCCGTCGCTGATGCAGCCGGCGACCGTCGGCGCGGTGCTCGATGCCATCGGCAAGCACTGGAAAGTCGCTGGCGACGTCGAGGTCACGCTGGAAGCAAACCCCACCAGCGTCGAAGCCACGCGCTTTGCCGGCTATCGCTCAGCCGGCGTCAATCGTGTCTCGCTCGGCGTGCAGGCGCTCGACGATGTCTCGCTGAAGGCGCTCGGCCGCATGCACAGCGCGCGCGAGGCGCTCGATGCCGTCGCCATCGCGCGCCGCTCGTTCGAGCGTTATTCGTTCGATCTGATCTACGCCCGTCCCGACCAGACGCCGGCGATGTGGGCCGATGAACTCAAGCTCGCGATCAATGAGGCCGCCGAGCATCTGTCGCTCTATCAATTGACGATCGAGGAAGGCACGCCGTTCTTCGGCCTGCACCAGGCCGGCAAATTGAAGACGCCGGATGAGGCGGTCGCGCGCGCGCTCTACGATGTCACGCAGGAAACCTGCGACAAGCTCGGCCTGCCCGCCTACGAGATTTCAAACCACGCACGGCGCGGCGCTGAATGTCGTCATAATCTGGTCTACTGGCGCGGCGATGAATATGCCGGCATCGGCCCCGGCGCGCATGGAAGGCTCGATATCGACGGCGTGCGCCATGCCACCGCCACCGAGAAGCGCCCCGAAGCCTGGCTGATGCGGGTCGAGACCAACGGCCATGGCAACGTCACCGACGATCTCCTCAACAGCGAAGAGCGCGCCGACGAATTTTTGCTGATGGGATTGCGTTTGGCGGAGGGTATCGATCCCGAGCGCTACAAAGCGCTCTCCGGCCGCCCGCTCGATCCCAAGCGCATCGCGCTGCTGCGCGAAGAGGGTGCGATTACGGTCGATGCGACGGGACGGCTGCGCGTGACGAGCAGCGGATTCCCGGTGCTGGACGCGGTGGTCGCGGATTTGGCGGCTTAACAAGACGCCGTAGCCCGGATGGAGCGCAGCGTAATCCGGGTTCTGTCCGCGTGGTGAGACCGCCCCGGATTGCGCTGCGCTCCATCCGGGCTACGAAGCGATCAAGCCCCAAAACTCTTCGGCGAGCCCGCGACTGCCACACCGCCGCCGGTCGTCACCTTCATCACCGCAAGACCGCGTTCATTGGTGCCGTCGGCGCGGAAGCGGAACAGGCCGTCGATGCCGGCGAAGCCCGAGGGGTTGGTGAGCACGTCGGACGAGAAGCGCGTGGGGCCTTGCGTGCGCGCGAGCGCGGCGACGAGGGCGACCGCGTCATAGGCGAGCGTCGCGGTGCGGATCGGCTCGGCGCCGTATTTGGTGCGGTAGCGACCGGAGAAACCGCGGAAGCCGGCCGGATCGGGCGCGGCGTAGAGACCGCCCTGCAAGCTCGAATTGGCGTAGACACGCGGGTTGTCCCACAGGCCGGTGCCGAGCAGCTGGATGTTGCGCAAATTGGCGCCCGCCGCGGTCATCGCATCCGCAACCGTGACGACGGCGTCGCCATCATCGGCAATGAACAGCGCATCCGCACCGCCGAGCTGCTGCGCCACGGTGCGCGCCGGCGTGGCGCGATCGGCGCCGTATTTCTCGAACGCGACGATGCGCCCGCCACGGCGCGGCACCGCCGCCTTCACCGCGGCTTCGACGACATTGCCATAGGCATTGTCGGGCACGAGCACGGCGACGGAGCGCTTTCCGATGCTGGCGGAATATTCGACAATGCGGTTGACGTCGGACTCCGGCAGGAAAGAGAGCAGATAGACGCCGCGACCGGCGATGCTGGAATCGGTCGAGAACGCGATGACGGAGATGCCGCGCGTGCGCGCGACCTGCGCCACGGCTGGCACCGACTGCGCGAACAACGGCCCCAAAATGATCTCGGCGCCTTCGTCGACCGCCTGCTGCGCGCCAGCTTGCGCGCCTTGCGGGCTGCCATTGTCGTCCTTGATCAGAAGCTGGATGTTCGGGTTCTGGAATTCGGCCAGCGCCATCTCGGCGGCATTGCGCATGGATTGCGCGGCAAGGCCGGCATTGCCGGCGGCCGAGAGCGGCAGGATCACGGCGACCTTGACCCCGCCAGAGCCGGCAGTGGTGGCCTGTTGCGGCGGACCTGCCGGCTGGGCCGGGGGCGGGGAGCTGGAAAACGGGTTGGAGAACTGGCTGAGACTCTGCTGCACGCCGGCGCAGGCCGACAGCAGCGGTGTGCCGAGCAACAGGCCAAGCGCGCTCCGCCGGGTCGCCCCCGACAAGCGGGGCCCCTGAACGGGAAACTTCGGATCACGCGGGCCCATGGCAGCTTCTCTTTTGACCGACGATCGCCAGCCGGTCACAACAAACTTTGCCGCGACACAAGCCGCAGATTCAGGCATATTGTCGGCAAATAGTTAACCAAAACAAAAGGATAATAACCGTTTAACGCGACCGCACCTCAAGCCCCGGCCAGCTGTCCGCCGTCCGTAACCCAGCATCAAGGCGGCGTTTCCGCCGTGAATATGGCGCTGACACTGCATTCCCTCGGGAATGTGATGCCGGATGGATCACATTCCAGTCCTTCCTCAATCCTCGCCCAAGGCGGAGCCGCGATCTTTTTCGAAGGACCGGTTCCCAGCCCCTGATATCATGCCTAAGTTCAATTCATTATGCGCGCAAAGCCGGCCCCGATAAATACGCCTGAAGGCACAGACGCCGCCCCGCGCGGTTTCTCCATCGACGCCCATCGGCTCACGGCGCCGAAGGCGGCGCCGGGCCTCTATCTGGTCGCGACCCCCATCGGCAATCTCGGCGACATCACGCTGCGAGCACTTCAGACGCTGGCCGGCGTCGAAATCATCGCCTGCGAGGACACCCGCATCACACGGCGCCTGACCGAGCGCTACGACATCTCCGCACAACTCAAGCAGTATCACGAGCACAACGCCGAAGCCGCGCGCCCAAAAATCCTGGAGGCGCTTGCGGCAGGCGGCTCGGTCGCGCTGGTGTCGGATGCCGGCACGCCGCTGATCTCCGATCCCGGCTTCAAGCTGGTGCGCGAGGTCTGCGCCGCCGGCCATGCCGTCTATGCGCTGCCCGGCCCGTCCTCGGTGCTGGCGGCGTTGTCGGTCGCGGCGCTACCGACCGACCGCTTCTTCTTCGAAGGCTTTTTGCCGTCGAAATCCGCCGCGCGGCGAAGCCGCCTCGCCGAGCTCGCCCGCATCGATGCCACGCTGGTGATGTTCGACTCCGGCAACCGCGTGCAGGATACGCTCGCCGACCTCGCCGAGATCATGGGGACGCGCGAGGCCGCGATCTGCCGCGAGCTGACCAAGCTGCACGAGGAGATTTCGCGCGCGACGCTGAACGAGCTGGCGCGCGACGCCGCAACACTGGAGACGCGCGGCGAATTCGTGCTGGTGATCGCTCCGCCAGCGGCCGACGCCGAGGTGCTGACATCGGACGCGCTCGACGATCTCTTGCGCGCGCAGCTCGCCGCTCATAGCGTCAAAGATACGGTCGCCCATGCGGTCGCGCTGTCGGGCCGGCCGCGCCGCGAGGTCTATGCCCGCGCGCTCGAACTCGCAAAAGACCTGCGGGGCGGCGATGGCGAAGACTGAAGGGGCGAAGGAACCGAAAGTCGCTTCGCCCGAGCGTGTCGCCGCGTTCCGCACCGGCATCTCCGCGGAGAGCCGCGCCGCCGCTTATCTGATGGCCAAGGGCTACCGCATCCTCGCCAAACGCTACCGCACCCCTCATGGCGAGATCGACATCGTGGCGCGCCGCCGCAACCTGATCGCCTTTGTCGAGGTCAAGGCGCGCCCCAGCCTCGATGACGCCGCCTATGCCGTGACGCCGCGCCAGCAGCAGCGCATCATCAATGCCGCGCAAGGCTGGCTCGTAGCGCATCCCGAGCATGCCGAATTCGAACTGCGATTCGACGCCATGCTGATTGCGCCGCGCTCACTTCCGCGCCATGTGTTGGCAGCATTCGACGCCTCGACCTGAAAGGCAGACCATGAAACTGAACGTCGCCGTCCAGATGGACCCCATCGCCCGCATCAACATCAAGGGCGATTCCACCTTCGCGCTGCTTCTGGAGGCGCAGAAGCGCGGCCACGGCCTGTCCTATTACACGCCCGACAAGCTCTCGATGGTCGGCGAGGAAATCGTCGCGCCGGTCCAGCTCCTGACCGTGCGCGACGAGCCCGGCAACCACTTCACCCTCGGTGAGCCCAGGCGCGAAGCGCTGAACGGCTTCGACGTGGTGCTGCTGCGCCAGGATCCGCCGTTCGACCTCGCCTACATCACCTCGACGCATCTGCTCGAGCGCATCCATCCGAAGACGCTGGTCGTCAACGACCCGGCCTCGGTGCGCAATGCGCCGGAAAAGCTGTTCGTGATGAACTTTCCCCAGCTGATGCCGCCGACCCTGATCTCGCGCGACCTCGACGAGATCAACGCCTTCCGCGACAAGCACGGCGCCGTCGTGATGAAGCCGCTGCACGGCCATGGCGGCGCGGCGGTGTTCCGCGTGATGCCGCAGGACATGAATTTCGGCTCGCTGTTCGACATGTTCTCGGTGACGTTTAGAGAGCCCTGGGTGATCCAGCAGTTCATTCCCGAGGTGAAGCACGGCGACAAGCGCATCATCCTGGTCAACGGCGAGTTCGCCGGCGCGGTGAACCGCGTGCCGGCCGCCGACGATCTCCGCTCCAACATGGTGCGCGGCGGCGCCGCCCAGGAAACCGAGCTCACGCCGCGCGAGCGCGAGATCTGCGCCACCGTCGGCCCGGCGCTGCGCGAGCGTGGCCTCCTGTTCGTCGGCATCGACGTCATCAACGGCAGCCTCACCGAGATCAACGTCACCTCGCCGACCGGCATCCGCGCGATCGCACGGCTCGGCGGCCCTGATGTTGCGGCGAAGGTCTGGGACGTCATCGAGCAGAAGCGGGCGAAGTAAGCGCCGGCTTGTAGCCCGGATGGAGCGCAGCGAAATCCGGGCGCTTCGCTCCATCCGGGCTACCGACATCAACAGAAACACAGCGCGCGCATCACTAACCACCCGTTCACCATGACGCCCCGCGCATCATTCGAACGAACGTCCGACCTTGCGTGAATCTACGGGGCCGCTGGCCGACTAGATAACGCCACGTTCACCATCTGCCGAGAACGCGCATCGTCACGGGCCATCACACTCGGCCTCGCAACACCCCTTATACTTTTACTGCCTACTCATCGATGCAGGGGAACCCGCCACGTGCGGTTCGAGTACCCCGCGTAAGAGTAGAAGCGTATGAACACCGCACGCATTGTCGTTCTCGTCATCGCGCTGGGCGCCGGCGGCGTCGCTGCGTATCTGGCGAACGGCTACCAGAACGCACCCGTGCCCGTCCTCCCGGTCGCCGAGAAGCTGCCGACGGTCGAGGTTCTCGTCGCCAAGAACGACATCCAGCTCGGCCAGGCCCTGAAGCCCGAGGACCTGCAATGGCAGGCTTGGCCGGCAGGGACCGCAAGCAACGCGTTCATCCGCCGCGACAACAGGCCCGAGGCCCAGACCCAGATCGCCGGCTCGATCGCGCGCGTGCCGTTGATGCAGGGCGAACCGATCCGCGAGCAGAAGCTGGTCAAGGCCGAGGGCTCCGGCTTCATGGCTGCGATCCTGCCGTCGGGCATGCGGGCCGTCTCCACCGAAATTTCCGCCGAGACCGGCGCTGGCGGCTTCATCCTGCCGAACGACCGCGTCGACATCGTCCTGACCCGCCGCCTGAAGAACCCTGACGGCGCCAACAACAACAACAATGGCCCGACCGGCGGCAACGACCTCGTCCTCTCCGAAGTCCTCCTGACCAATATCCGCGTGCTCGCGATCGATCAGGCGCCGAAAGAGAAGGAGGGCCAGAACGCCGTGGTCGGCAAGACCGTCACGCTCGAGCTCAAGCCCGACCAGGTTGCCACGCTGTCGGCCGCGCGCCAGGGCGGCACGCTGACGCTCGCGCTGCGGAGCATCGTCGATGCCAATGCAGTGGACGGCACCGCCGAAGACCAGTCGATCAAGCGTCCGGGCGGCGTGAACATCATCCGTTACGGGGTGCAGGCGCGGCAGCTGACGTCACAGAAGTGATGATGGGGATACCATGAACTACGGGGATGATCGGACGGGCATGCGCATTCGGGGGAAGCGCGCGCACACGTTCTGGGCAGGGGTAATGCTGATACTGGGGCTGCTCGCGGCTCCTGACGTCGTCAGCGCCGCGGATGCGCCGGTCGGCGACCAGGCGCCGATGCAGGTGCCGGATCTCGGCGTGTCGACGGTCGGAACGATCGCGCCGGCGAAGACGCGCTTTCTCTCGCTTGGCGTGGGCAAATCTGTGGTCATCGACCTGCCGCGCGAGGTCAAGGACGTGCTGGTGGCCGATCCCAAGATCGCCAACGCAGTAATCCGCTCGGCCCAGCGCGCCTATATCATCGGCGGCCAGGTCGGCCAGACCAACGTCGTGTTCTTCACCGCCGACGGCCAGCAGGTCGCCGCCTACGACATCGCGGTGAAGCGCGACCTCAACGGCATGCGTACCGCGCTGCGCTCGGCGCTGCCGGGTGTGCAGATCGAAGGCGTCGGCGAGAGCGTAATGCTGACCGGCTCGGTGTCGAGCCCGGTCGAGGCGCAGCAGGCCGGCGACGTCGCCGCAAAGCTCGTCGGCGGCAGCGACAAGGTCGTCAACAACATCGTCGTGCGCGGCCGCGACCAGGTGATGCTCAAGGTCGTCGTCGGCGAAGTGCGCCGCGACATCGTCAAGCAATTGGGCGTCGATCTCAGCGCCAGCCTCAACGCCGGCACCGCGGTCGTGAATTTCAACAATTCCAATCCGTTCTCGGTCTCCGGCGGCCCGCTGGTCAGCAGCAATGGGCTCGGCGTCGCCGGTCTCACCAAGGGCGTCGCCACCGTCAGCGCCACCATGCGGGCAATGGAGAGCGCCGGCGTGATGCGCACTTTGGCCGAGCCGAGCCTGACGGCGATCTCGGGCGAGTCCGCCACCTTCATTGCCGGCGGCGAATTCCCGATCCCTGCGGGCTATTCCTGCGACCCGACCACGCATGTCTGCACCACCCAGATTTCCTACAAGAAGTTCGGCATCTCGCTGAACTTCACGCCGGTCGTGCTCAGCGAGGGCCGGATCAGCCTGCGCGTGATGACCGAGGTCTCGGAGCTGTCGAACCAGCAGGCGATCACCGTGACGCAGGCGGTGTCGTCGACCGCCAGCAACTCCATCACCATTCCCTCGATCCAGACCCGCCGCGCCGAGACCACGCTCGAAATCCCGTCGGGTGGCTCGATGGCGATGGCCGGCCTGATCCAGCAGCAGACCAAGCAGGCGATCAACGGCCTGCCCGGCGTCGACCAGGTGCCGATCCTCGGCGCGCTGTTCCGCAGCCAGGACTACGTCAACAACGAGACCGAGCTGATGGTGATCGTGACGCCCTATGTGGTCCGTGCCGTCGCCCAGAAGGAATTGTCACGGCCCGATGACGGGTTCGCGCCGTCGTCCGATGCGCAATCGGCGCTGCTCGGCCGCATGAACCGCCTCTATGGTGTCGCGCGTCGCGTCGATCCGATCAACGGCACGCCTGGCGATTTCGGCTTCATCATCGACTGAGACGAACGGTTTGGGGACCGGGCAAGAAACGGGGCAAGAGGGGATCAAGCGATGACGAAGACGATGGCGGATCGACGTCGCAAGCTGCGCGCAGCGCTGGCGCTGACGGGGCTCTCCGTCCTGCTCGGCGCCTGCAACACCACCGGCGAGATCGTCACCCAGACGGTGCCGACCGACTATCGCCAGCGTCATCCGATCGCGGTGCAGGAAGCCAAGAAATCGATCGTGATCTTCGTCGGCAAGGCGCGCGGCGGCCTTACGGCCGCGCAGCGCGCGGACGTCACGGGCATCGCCCGGGACTGGGTGAGCGAAGGCACCGGCTCGGTCGTCGTCGACGTACCGATCGACGCCACGAATTCGCGCGCGGCAGCGGCGACCTATCAGGAAATCCGTTCCGTGCTGGGATCCGGCGGCGTGCCGTCACGCGCCATCGTACAGCATCCCTATCGCCCCGAGGATCCCGGACTGCTGCCCACGATCCGCCTGAGCTATTCGCAGATCGCCGCGGTCGCCGGTCCCTGCGGGCTATGGCCGGAAGACGTCGGTCCGTCCATCCTCGACCCCGGCTACAACGAGAACCGGCCGTACTTCAATCTCGGCTGCGCCACCCAACGCAATCTCGCGGCGATGATCGACAATCCCGCCGACCTCGAGCAGCCGCGTGCGGAAACACCGGTCTATACCGCGCGGCGCGACATCGCCTTCGAGCGCTACCGCAAGGGCTCCCCGATCTCCACCGCCTCACCCGATGCCGACAAGGCCAAACTCAGCGACACCGGCAAATGACAAGCCTCAACGACGAAGAAGCGGACGATCCGCAGCACCCCGAGGAACACATTGCGCCGGTTCCGCGCATCTCGGTGCAGGCGTTTTGCGAGACCGATCAGACGCTCAAAGCGGTGACCGCGGCCGGTCAGGACCGCCGGCTCGCCAAGGCGCATCTCACCGCCAAGAGCGGCGGACTTGCCGCGGCGATCGAAGTCTATGACACGATGCCGACGCCGAACGTGATCGTGATCGAATCCGACGGCACGCGCGACATCCTCGAAGGGCTCGACGATCTCGCCGGCGTCTGCGATCCCGGCACCCGCGTGGTCGTGATCGGCAATCCCAACGACACCGCCCCCTATCGCGAGCTGGTGCGCCGCGGCGTCAACGACTATGTGATCGGACCGGTCGAAACCCTCGACGTGGTCCGCTCGATCTGCAGCCTGTTCTCGGCATCCGAAGCCATCATCACCGGCCGCGTCATCGCGGTGGTCGGCGCCAAAGGCGGCGTCGGCGCCTCCACTGTCGCGCACAACGTGGCCTGGACCATCGCCCGCGACCTCGCACTCGATTCCGTCGTGATCGATCTCGACCTCGCCTTCGGCACCGCCGGCCTCGACTACAACCAGGATCCGATGCAGGGCATCGCCAACGCGGTGCTGTCGCAGGACCGGCCCGACACCGCGCTGATGGAACGCCTGCTCGCCAAATGCACCGACCGCCTCAGCCTCCTCGCTGCGCCCGCGACGCTCGATCGCGTCTATGATTTCGGCGCGGAGGCCTTCGACGCTGTGTTCGACACGCTGCGCATGACCACGCCCTGCATCGTGCTCGACGTTCCCCATCAATGGTCGGGCTGGACGCGCCGCGCGCTGGTCAATGCCGACGACATCGTGATCGTGGCCGAACCCGATCTCGCCAATTTGCGCAATACCAAGAACATGCTGAGCGTGCTGAAGGCGGCACGGCCAAACGACCGGCCGCCGCTGTACTGCATCAACCAGGTCGGCATGCACAAGCGCGCGGAGATCGACGTGAAGTCGTTCGCCAAGACGATGGAGAGCCAACCGATCGCGGTGATCCCGTTCGATTCGAAGCTGTTCTCGACAGCGGCCAACAACGGCCAGATGATCGCGGAGGTCTCCAGGAGCCACCACACCACCGAGCTGTTCCAGAACATGGCGAACCGTCTCGCCGGTCGCGGCGAGGTGAAGAAGCCGAAGCGCTCGCTGCTCGGACCGCTGCTGAAGAAGCTGAAGGGCCGGACGGGCCGCGGATCCGCCCCGCATCGCAAGGCGTCGTAAGCACAAATACAGGGCGGGCTACTTGTCCGCCCGCTGCTGCTGCTTCTTCGCCAGCAGCTGGCGCAGCGCCGTGACCTTGGCCGCGGCCTGATCAGGCGGCAGATCGCCCTTCACGATGGACTCGGCCTCGGCCTGCTTGCCCTCCAACCCCAACACCAGCGCGAGATTGGCGCGCACGCGGGGGTCGGCGGGATTGCGCTCATGGGCGCGGCGCATCGTTTCCTCGGCCCTCGGCAGGTTGTTCTGGAGCATGTAGGACAGGCCGAGATTGGACAGGACCTGCGGCTCGTCGGGCACGATCTTCAGCGCGCTCGCATAATATTGCTGCGCCTCTTCGTTGCGGCCGAGCTGATCGAGCGCGGCGCCCTGCGCCGAGAGGATGCGCCAGTCGGGATCCTCAGGCGTATGCGCGCGGCCGAGCACATCGAACGCCTGCTGGAAATTGCCATTGTCGGCGAGCGCGCGGCCATAGCCTGCGAGCAACGCCTTGTTGCTGGGATGGGCGAGCACCGCCTGCTCGAGCACCGCGACCGCCTGGGCGCGCTGGCCGGTCTCGCGCAGCGCCTTGCCGTAGTCGAGCGCAATGTTGGGATCACTCGGCTTGGCGCGATAGCGCTCGCGAAGCGCGTCCATGTCCGGCCTGGCGTCGGCCTTGGCGTCAACCTTGGCAGCGGCCTCGGACTTGCCGCCGAGCGCGCCGGTCACGTCTTCCAGGCTCACAGTCTGGCAACCGCCGAGGACGAGCACCAGGAGCGCGGGAAGCAGAAATCTCGCCGGGGAGGAGGCGAGGGACGAACGCTTGGACATACTCTGATCACTCGGCAACTGATCAGAGATGCTTACCGATTAACGCTAAAGTCCCGTTAAGGACGCGGGGGTTCGGGATCTATTGTCTGGGCATGATCCGGAGACCGCGTCACGCGTTTCCGGATGATGCTCGCTCAATCGGTGAACTCAGCGCCGAATTCGCAGCCGATGCGCCAGCGCAGGCGGCACTGGCGGGAATAGTCCGGCGCGAAGATGATGGTGAATTGCGGCGGCACTTCCAGAAATTCCGCCACCACTTTCACGCCCCCATCCGAGATATCCGTGATCGTGCAGTCCCGCGGCAGCGAGCCCGCGCCAAAATGAATCTTGGCGAGCCGCGTGCACACCCGACGTTCGCTTCTGCGGCGATTTGCAAGCATTTGAATTGTTCACCCGTTACATCACGGCCCATCCCGCACCCCTAGGAGTAACGGACATTCGTTGGAATGTGCTGAGGACAGCCGCTCGCATTCGAAGCGTAGTGTCTGACCTGCGTTTACGATCGGTTAGGGCTTGCCGGGCCTCCGAATATGTTCCCGTATTGTTCTTGCGGAAGACGCTGCGCTCTGCTACCCTCGATTGTACGAGAGGGCAGGTTGGTTCGGGCATGGTTCAACGGGTTTCTACCGTCGCCTTTGAGGGGATCGAGGCCCGCGCGGTCGACGTGCAGGTGCAGGTCGCGCCGGGCCTGCCGGCCTTTGCCATCGTCGGCCTGCCTGACAAGGCGGTGTCGGAGGCGCGCGAGCGGGTCCGCTCGGCGTTGATTGCGTCAGGCCTGGCGCTGCCGGCGCGCCGGATCATCGTCAATCTGGCGCCCGCTGATCTCCCCAAGGAAGGCAGCCATTACGACCTGCCGATCGCACTCGGGCTGATGGCGGCGATCGGCGCGATCCCCCCGGATGCGCTGACGGGCTTTACCGTGCTCGGCGAGCTCGGCCTCGACGGATCGATCGCACCCGTCGCCGGCGTTCTTCCTGCCGCGATCGGCGCCAATGTGCGCGAGGAAGGTTTGATCTGTCCGGCGTCCTGCGGCTCTGAAGCGGCATGGGCGAGCCCGGATATCCAGATCATCGCCGCACAATCGCTGATCCAGATCGCCAATCACTTCAAAGGCACGCAAGTGCTGTCGCGGCCCTCGCCGAAGGTGCATGAAGCCGCGGCCTCCACGCTCGACCTGCGTGACATCAAGGGCCAGGAGAGCGCCAAGCGCGCGCTGGAGATCGCGGCCGCCGGCGGCCATCACCTCCTGATGATCGGCGCACCCGGCGCCGGCAAATCGATGCTGGCGGCGCGCCTGCCCTCGATCCTGCCGCCGCTGTCGCCGGGCGAATTGCTCGAGGTCTCGATGATTGCCTCGGTCGCCGGCGAGATCGAAGGCGGTGCGCTGACCGCGCGGCGGCCGTTCCGCTCGCCGCATCATTCCGCCAGCATGGCCGCGCTCACCGGAGGCGGCATGCGCGCAAAACCCGGCGAGATCTCGCTCGCGCATCAGGGCGTGCTGTTCCTCGACGAATTGCCGGAGTTCGATCCGCGCGTGCTCGATTCGCTGCGCCAGCCGCTGGAGAACGGTGAGGTCTCCGTCTCCCGCGCCAATCACCGCGTCACTTATCCGGCGCGCTTCATGCTGGTGGCAGCGATGAACCCCTGCCGCTGCGGCCATGCGTTCGAGCCCGGCTATGCCTGCAAGCGCGGCCGCATCGATCGCTGCACCGGCGACTACCAGGCGCGGATCTCCGGCCCGCTGATGGACCGCATCGATCTGCGCATCGAGGTGCCGGCGGTGACCGCAGCCGATCTGATCCTGCCGCCGCCGGCCGAAGGGTCCGCCGAAGTCGCCGCGCGCGTCGCGGTCGCACGCGATATCCAGCTTGCGCGTTACGCGGATATCGGCCTGCCGCAGGTCCGCACCAATGCCGAGGCGCCGGCCTCGGTGCTTGAGGAGATCGCAAAGCCCGACGCGCAAGGCGCCAAGCTGCTGCGCGATGCCGCCGAGACCATGCGGCTGTCGGCGCGTGGCTATCACCGCGTGCTGCGCGTGGCGCGCACGCTGGCCGACCTCGACGGCGCCGACAAGATCGGCCGGCTGCATCTCGCCGAGGCGCTGTCCTACCGCGCACTCGCGGAGGATGTGCGCCAGATGGCCTGATCATTCCGCGCATCAACCCGGCGGTAACGAGTTTCCTTTACGCTCTGCAAACCATAAGGCCCAGAAAGTTCCCCGGGCCTGGCGAGTAGAGTGTCATGTTGCGTTTCAAGATCCTGGCCTCGGTTGTTCCCCTGCTGGCAGCTGCGGTGTTTGCCCGCAGCGAGATCGGATCGGTCTCGCATCCCTGCATCGCCCTGGGCGACACCTCCGTCGAGCTGACCACCCTGTTCTGGACAGCCGGCGTCCATGTCGCCTTCACCGACGATCCCACGCGCGCCACGGTGCGGGTTCAGATCACCGACGATGCTGGCGGTGCGGACTTCGCGGTCGTGGACGATGGCCTCGGGTCAGAATCGGATTCCTGCCAGGCCAATCCGCAAACCAGCCTCATCACGATCGCCGCACAGCCGGTCGACGGCGGACCGGTGATCTATCTCTCCACCGACGGGCCGGCCGACTATCGCATCTATGTGCGCTCGAAGACGTTCTCGCAGCGCGAGGCCGCGGCACTGATCGTCGGCGCCCATGGCGGCCACCGCCCGCTCCCGCTGCAGGCCGCCTCGCTTTGAGGCGTTAACACCTCGCTAACCCTGTTGGGAGGCAGAACCAAAGCCTCAAGCTGTTCGCAAGGTCGGCGAGACATCGTCGCACACGGCAGTGGCGGGGCTTTCGGGAAAGGGTCGGGGTCGGTGGCGATGGGTCGGACGTTCCGGATCAAGGTGCGCATGCGCCGCTTCAGGCGGCAGTATCCCAAGATCGCCTTCGCGATCCGCTCCTTCATGATCTTCTCGGCGACGTTCGGCGGCGCCTATGGCTTCGTCACGGGCAGCCGCGCTGAAAATTCCGGCTACGATCCCAACGCCTTTGCGATCGGCGCGAGCTTCCTGTTCGCCATCGCCTGCCTAGGCCTTGCCACGCTGAGCATGCGGCTGCGCTTCGTCAACAAGCGGATGCGCAAGCTCGCCGTCCATAACGAGGCGCTGATCGACCGCAATTGGGAGCTCAAGGAAGCCGAGGAACGCGCCCGCAGCCTGTTCGAGCAGCAGGGCGATTTGATCGTGCTGCGCGATCATCAGGGCCGCATCACCTTCGCCAACGACGCCTATTGCACGCTCACCGGCCAGGCGCGCAGCGCGCTGGTGGGAACGCGTTTCGATTTCGACGTGCTGGAGCAGGGCGACAGCGCCCGGGAAAGCAACGGCACGCGCATCCACGATCAGAGGATCACCACACCGCTCGGCGCACGCTGGATCGCCTGGCGCGAGGGCTATGTCCGCCTCGATGCCGGTCAGGCCGCCGAATTGCAGAGCGTCGGACGCGACGTCACCGACCGCACCGAGACCGAGCGCGCGCTGTCGGAGGCGCGCGACCAGGCCGATGCCGCCAACCGCGCCAAATCGCGTTTCCTCGCGATGGCCTCGCACGAGATTCGCACGCCGTTGAATGGCATCATCGGCATGGGCGGCCTCTTGCTCGACACCACGTTGACGCCGGAGCAGGCGACCTATGCCAGGGCGGTGAAAACCTCCGGCGAAGCGCTGATGGCGCTGATCGAGGAGCTGCTCGACTATTCCAAGATCGAGGCCGGCAAGCTCGATCTCGAGCAGCGCCCGTTCGCGCTCTCGACCCTGATCGAGGAGATCACCGAGTTGCTGGCGCCCCGCGCGCAGGCAAAGACGCTCGAGATCGCCGCCTATGTCGACGAGCGCCTGCCGCTCGAAGTCATCGGCGATGCCGCGCGGCTGCGCCAGGTGTTGCTCAACCTCGCCGGCAACGCCATCAAGTTCACCGCAAGCGGCGGCGTGGCGCTGATCGTCGAGCCCGGCATCTGGCCGAACGAGATCAGCTTCCTGGTCCGCGACACCGGTATCGGCATCGCCACGGACGCACAGCAGCGCATCTTCCGCGAATTCGAGCAGGCCGACGAGCGCGTCGCCCGCACCTATGGCGGCACCGGGCTTGGCCTTGCCATCAGCGAGCGCATCGTCAAGCGCATGGGCGGCCGCATCACGCTCACGAGCGAGCCCGGCAAGGGCGCGACCTTCGAGGTCGCGGTGCCGCTCACGCCGGCACAGACCGGCGCGGGACAGACCGCATTCCCGAGCCCTGACCTCACGGGCAAGTCGATCCTCCTGATCGCCGAGGGCATCGAGGCCTCGTTGATCGCGCGGCGGCTGGAGCGCTGGGGCAGTCAGACCTGCCTGGTGACGGATGTCGCCGTGGCGGAGGCGCTGCTGCCGGAACGCTCATGGCACGCGGTGCTGGTCGATCGCGCGATCGGTCCTGCCGCGGCGGACCAGCTCGGCGAGATGGCCCGTGCCCATGCGCCGCAACGGTTGGTGCTGCTGACGTCGGGCTCGCGCCATGAAAAGCTTTCGCCTGCCTTCACCGGCTTCCTGGTGAAGCCGCTGCGCGCGGCCTCGCTGGCCGCACGCCTCGCGCTGACGCCGGAGATCGCCTCGCCCGAGCTCGCGCCGGAGCCTGTCGAACCCGCCGCGATCCGAACGCCGGCAAAGGGCCTCTCAATCCTCGTCGCCGAGGACAACGAGATCAACGCGCTGCTGATGCGCTCGTTGCTGACAAAGCTCGGCCACCGCGTCGTCATCGCCGTGCACGGCGAGGCCGCGCTGGAATCCTGGCTGGCCGCGTCGTCGGCCGGCACGCCCTATGATCTCGTGCTGATGGACATCCAGATGCCGCAGCTCGACGGCATCGAGGCGACCAAACGCATCCGCGCGCATGAAGCGGCCACCGGCGGCCATCACACGCCGATCCTGGCGCTGACCGCCAATACGCTGGTCGAGGATCGCTACGCCTGCTTCGAGGCGGGCATGAACGGCTTCTTGATCAAGCCGCTCGATCGCGACAAGCTGGACGAGGCGCTGGCGGGACTGGCGGCGGCGCGGCATCTGGCGGTGTAGGGGGAAGTCTCTCCCCCGTCATTGCGAGCGCAGCGAAGCAATCCAGACTGTCTCCGCGGAGAGATTCTGGATTGCTTCGCTGCGTTCGCAATGACGATGTGGGGACAGGCGTGCCTCAAGCACGAATCTCGTAGGGTCGCTTACAGCCTTCGCAACGCCACGCTCTCCACCGCGTGATCCGCGCCCTTCTTCAGGATCAGCGTCGCACGCGGGCGTGTCGGCAAAATGTTGTCCTCGAGATTGGCGAGGTTGGTGCGCTCCCAGATCGCGGTGGCCGTCGCGGTGGCCTCCTCGTCCGACAGCAGCGCATAGCGGTTGAAGTAGGATTTTGGATCCGTGAATGCGGTGTCGCGCAGCGCCAGGAAACGCTTGATGTACCATCGGCGCAGCGCCGTCTCGTCGGCGTCGATATAGACCGAGAAATCGAAGAAGTCGGAGACGACCGGCACCGCCTTGCCGTCACGCGGCAGCTTGCCGGTCTGCAGCACGTTGACGCCCTCGACGATCAGGATGTCCGGCTGGTCGATCTCCGCCCATTCGTTCGGCACGATGTCGTAGGTCAGATGCGAGTAGACCGGCGAGCGCACATGGCGACGGCCCGATTTGATGTCGGACAGGAAGCTCAGCAGCAGCGGCAAATCATAGCTCTCGGGAAAGCCCTTCTTCTGCAAGATGCCTTGCTGCTCGAGCAGCGCCTTCGGATAGAGAAATCCGTCGGTGGTGATCAGCTCGACCTTCGGCCGCGGTGACCAGCGCGCCAGCAGCGCCTGAAGCACGCGGGCCGTGGTGGACTTTCCAACAGCGACCGAGCCGGCGACGCCGATGATGTAGGGCATCTTGCGGTCGCGGATGTTGAGGAACTGGCGCTCGGCGTAATACAGCCGCTGCATCGCATCGACATAGATCGAGAGCAGGCGCGACAACGGAAGATAGATGTCCTCGACTTCCTTGAGGTCGAGGCGGTCATGCAGCGAGCGTAGCCGGTCGAACTCGCCCGGCTCCAGCGTCATCGGCGTATCGTCGCGAAGTCGCGCCCATTCCTCGCGCGTATAGACGCGGTAGGGATTATATTGCTGCTCGGGTGCGCGGATATCCATGACGCGACCTTTCCACCTCGGCTAGCTGCCGCCTTTGCGCGACGCCTTCTCTTCCAACCCTGACATCGTGGTCCGCTTGTCCAGCGCGGCCTCGACCTCATCCAGCTTTACGCCGCGGGCCTTCAGCAACACAAGGAAATGGTAGAGCAAATCGGCGCCTTCCGCGATCAGATGATCGCGATCGTTTTCGACTGCTGCGATTACGGTTTCGACTGCTTCCTCACCGAACTTCTTGGCGCAATGTTCGGCGCCCTTGTCCAGGAGCTTGCGGGTATAGGAGGCTTCGCCTCCGGCCGCGGCGCGGGCGTCGATGGTGTCGGCCAGATCGTGGATCGTGAAGCGCGGCATCGGACTTACTCGGAAACACACAAAGACCACGGAGGCCATTCCCCGCCGGCCTGTGTAGCATTTTTATGAAGCGGAGTCGTCAGGCATCCAGGCGCATGGGCAGGCCGCGCCGGGCCATGTGCTCCTTGGCCTCGCGGATGGTAAATTCCCCGAAATGGAAGATCGAGGCGGCCAGCACGGCGGTGGCATGCCCCTCGCGGATACCGTCGACGAGGTGGTCGAGATTGCCGACACCGCCCGAGGCGATCACGGGAACGGGAATGCTGTCGGCGATCGCCCGGGTCAGCGGAATGTCGAAACCCTGCCTGGTGCCGTCGCGGTCCATCGAGGTGAGCAGGATTTCACCGGCACCGAGCGAGACCACTTCCTGGGCATATTCGATCGCATCGATGCCGGTCGAGTTGCGGCCGCCATGGGTAAAGATCTCCCAGCGCTCGCCGCCGCCTGCGCGCTTGACCCGCTTGGCGTCGATCGCGACCACCACGCACTGCTCGCCGAATTTTTCGGCGGCTTCCTTGACGAATTCGCGCCGCGACACGGCCGCGCTATTGATCGAGACCTTGTCGGCGCCGGCGCGCAGCAGCGTCTTGATGTCGTTGACCTCACGCACCCCACCGCCCACGGTCACAGGCATGAAACAGGCCTCCGCCGTGCGCCGGACCACGTCCAGCATGATGCCGCGGTTCTCATGGGTCGCGGTGATGTCGAGGAAAGTGAGCTCGTCGGCGCCGGCGGCGTCGTAGGCGATCGCGGCCTCGACGGGATCGCCGGCATCGCGCAGATCGACGAAATTGACGCCCTTGACGACCCGGCCGTCCTTGACGTCGAGGCAGGGGATCACGCGCACCTTGAACATCGGATGTCTCCTAGCCGCGCGCGTTGCGGATCAGGGTGAGGGCAGAAGCCGGATCGAGCCGGCCGTCGTAGAGCGCGCGGCCGGCGATCGCGCCGGCGAGCTTCTTGGCGCGCGGGGTCAGCATCGCCTTGACGTCCTCGATCGAGGCGAGGCCGCCGGAGGCAATCACCGGAATCGAGATGGCGTCGGCCAGCGCGATGGTCGCGTCGAGGTTCAGGCCCTTGAGCAGGCCGTCGCGCGCGATGTCGGTGAAGATGATGGCGGCAACGCCGGCATCCTCGAAACGCTGTGCGATCTCCAGCACCGTGACCTGCGAGGTCTCGGCCCAGCCTTCGACCGCGACCTTGCCGTCGCGTGCATCGAGCCCGACAGCGACACGGCCGGGGAATTTCTTCGCGGCAGCCTTCACCAGTTCAGGATCGCGCACCGCGGCGGTGCCGATGATGACACGGGTGATGCCCTTGTCGAGCCAGGCCTCGACGGTCTTGAGATCGCGAATGCCGCCGCCGAGCTGCACCGGAATCTTGATCGTCTTCAGCATCGCCTCGACGGCTTGCGCGTTCACCGGCTTGCCGGCGAAAGCACCGTCGAGGTCGACGACGTGGAGATATTCAAAACCCTGCTCGACGAAGCTCTGCGCCTGCGCTGCCGGGTTGAGATTGAACACGGTCGCGCGCGCCATGTCGCCTTGCTCGAGGCGCACGCATTGCCCGTTCTTGAGGTCGATCGCGGGAAAGAGAATCACGGTTTCCATCGCAAAAAGTTCGAGATCAGGGCCAGACCAAAGCGCTGGCTCTTCTCGGGGTGGAATTGCGTGCCGATGGCGGTGTCCTTCGCGACGATCGCGGTGACAGACCCGCCATAATCGGCGCGCGCGAGCACGTCGGCCTCGTTGGCGGCATTGAGGTGGTAGGAGTGCACGAAATAGGCGTGCTGGCCCTTGGGGCCGAGCGGCAGCCTCTCCAGCACCGGATGCTCCCTGAGCACGTCGAGCGTGTTCCAGCCCATGTGCGGGATCTTAAGGCTCTCGTCGCGCGGCGTGATTTTTTCGACGTCGCCGCCGATCCAGTTCAAACCATCCGTCGTGACATGCTCCTTGCCGCGGCTCGCCATCAACTGCATGCCGACGCAGATGCCGAAGAACGGCCGCGCCTTGACGCGCACCGCCTCGGTGATCGCCTCGACCATGCCGTTGACCGCATCGAGCCCGCGCCGGCAATCGGCGAAGGCGCCGACGCCCGGCAGCACCAGGCGGTCAGCGCTGTAGGCCTGATCGGGATCGCTGGTGACGAAGACCTTCTGCGGGTTCTCCATGCTGCGCGCGGCACGCTCGAAGGCTTTCGCGGCGGAATGCAGATTCCCGGAACCGTAATCGATGATGGCGACGCTCATCGTGACCCTCCCGGTTCGGGAAACAAACCAATGATGCCGCCGGCCGGAATGGGCGGCGGGTTCGAAAACTGTTGGCCCGGCGAATTGCGGGTCGGCGGCGGGCCGCCGCGATCGACGGCCCATTGATCATTGACGATGCCGTGCTGCTTCTGGCTCCAGCGCTCGAAGAAGCGGCGCTCGGCGGTATCCTCGTCATCGGCAACGACGATATCGAGCTGCCGCCACTTGCCGCGCGACAGGGTCCAGCGGCGCAAGCTTGAAGCTTCGAAGCCCATCAGCAGCGCAACGATCATGTTGGCGAAGAAGATCGAGCTGCGGCCGACGCCGAGGCTGTGCAGCCCAGCATCGAACGCGGCCAGGAAGACGATCCAGCCGATCAGCGCGAGCCACAGCCGGTTCCACAGCAGCCAGAACGGGCCGAAAATCATCGCCCAGAAATGGAAACCGTCGCGCACGAACACGAACTTGTCGGTCGCGCGCAGATCGGCTCCGGCAGGGGAGGGAGCATGAACTGTGTAGACAGGCATGGTGATGCCTCGTTCCCAAGAATTCAGTGATGCCGCTAGCAGCGTTTGCCGCAAAACGGAGATATCAGCCGCCGAGCGAGCCCTTGGTGGACGGGATTTCGCCCACAGCCTTCGGATCGATCGCGACCGCCGTGCGCAGCGCCCGCGCCAGACCCTTGAAGCAGGACTCGGCGATATGATGGCTGTTATCGCCATATAGGGTCTCGACGTGGAGAGTCACGCCGGCATTCATGGCGAAGGCCTGGAACCACTCGCGCACCAGCTCGGTATCGAACTCGCCGATCTTGTCGCGGGGGAATTCGGCCTTGAACACCAGGAACGGGCGGCCCGAGATGTCGATGACCACGCGCGACAGCGTCTCGTCCATGGGCATGTGCACGCCGGCATAGCGGGTGATGCCCGCCATGTTGCCGAGCGCCTGCTTGACCGCCTGGCCGAGCGCGATGCCGGTGTCTTCGGTGGTATGATGATGATCAATGTGCAAATCGCCGACCGCCTTGACCGTGAGGTCGATGCGGGAATGGCGGGCGAGGAGATCGAGCATATGGTCGAAAAAGCCGATGCCGGTCGCGATATTGGCCACGCCGGTGCCATCGAGGTTCACGCTGACCTCGATCTCGGTTTCCTTGGTCTTGCGCTTGATCGTCGCGGTGCGCATTGAAAGCTGGCTTTCGCTTCTATTTGAGCATGATCCTTCTCGGAAAACCGGTACCCACTTTTCCGGATCATGCTCGGGGGCCGAAAACGCCGGTCTTTTAACAGCCCCATGACACCTTCGCTACTGCGGGAACGGCCGGCCGGGCCTCTACTTCTGCCTATGGTGAGCGAAATTGGGCCCGCATCGGCCCGTTGTGCCCCAGCCCCCGACCGCCTAAATCAGGCCGGACAACGAGGTACTTCATGCAGGATTCCCAGAACAGCTCGCCGGGCTGGCACGGCACCACGATTTTGACCGTCCGCAAGGGCGGCAAGGTGGTGGTCGGCGGCGACGGTCAGGTCTCGATCGGCCAGACCGTGATCAAGTCGAACGCCAAGAAGGTCCGGAAACTCGGCAAGGGCGACGTGATCGGCGGCTTTGCCGGCGCCACGGCCGACGCTTTCACGCTGTTTGAGCGCCTGGAAGCCAAGCTCGAGCAATATCCGGGGCAATTGACCCGCGCCGCGGTCGAGCTGGCCAAGGACTGGCGCACCGACCGTTACCTGCGGCGGCTGGAGGCCATGATGATCGTGGCCGACAAGGACGTCTCCCTGGTGCTGACCGGCACCGGCGACGTGCTCGAGCCCGAGGCCGGCGTGATGGCGATCGGCTCCGGCGGCAATTATGCCCTCGCCGCGGCCCGCGCCCTGCTCGACACCGACAAGGACGCCGAGACCATCGTCCGCCGCTCCCTCGACATCGCCGCCGACATCTGCGTCTACACCAACCGCAACGTCACCATCGAAGCCCTGTCGGCCGGCTGAGCGGATGACATTGGTCCGCAGCACCGGTTCGACCCAACCCGCGTTTCCACCGCTGGCCTGGGTCGGCATCGCGCTGTTGCTGCTGGCGCTGCAGGCCTTAATCCTGTTCGCGATGGGGCGGGTGCCGATCTGCACCTGCGGCTACGTCAAGCTCTGGCACGGGGTGGTGAACAGCTCGGAGAATTCGCAGCATATCGCGGACTGGTACAGTTTCTCGCACGTCCTGCACGGCTTCCTGTTCTACGGATTGACCTGGCTCCTGTTCGCGCGTTTGCCGTTGCTACGCCTGTCCTGGCCCGCCCGCCTGATCATCGCCATGCTGATCGAGGGCGCCTGGGAGATCGTCGAGAACTCGCCCTTCATCATCGAGCGCTACCGCGCCGGCACCATCTCGCTGGATTATTTCGGCGACAGCATCGTCAATTCGGTCTCCGACAATCTGTTCATGATGCTCGGGTTTCTGGCCGCGCGCATGCTCCCGGTATCGGTGATCGTCCTGCTCGGGCTTGCCTTCGAAATCATGCTGGCGCTCCACATTCGCGACAATCTGACGCTGAATGTATTGATGCTGATCCATCCGATCGAGGCCGTGAAACAATGGCAATCGGGTCCGCCCATCATCTGACCTAAAATGCAGCTTGTCCTCGACCATCTCCCGCCCTAGCTAAGCAGACATGACAGACTTCTCTCCCCGCGAAATCGTTTCCGAACTCGACCGTTTCATCGTCGGCCAGGCCGATGCCAAGCGCGCCGTCTCGATCGCGCTGCGCAACCGCTGGCGGCGGCAGCAGCTCGAAGGCTCCCTGCGCGAAGAGGTGCTGCCGAAGAACATCCTGATGATCGGCCCGACCGGCGTCGGCAAGACGGAAATCGCACGGCGATTGGCAAAGCTCGCGAATGCGCCGTTCCTGAAGGTTGAGGCGACGAAGTTCACCGAGGTCGGCTATGTCGGCCGCGATGTCGAGCAGATCATCCGCGATCTCGTCGAGGTCGCGATCTCCCAGGTGCGCGAGCGCAAGCGCAAGGACGTGCAGGCGCGCGCGCAGCTCGCGGCGGAAGAGCGCGTGCTCGATGCGCTGGTCGGCGCCAATGCCAGCGCCGCGACGCGGGAATCGTTCCGCAAGAAGCTGCGCGCCGGCGAAATGAACGACAAGGAAATCGAGATCGAGACGCAGGGCGGCGGCAGCGGCATGCCGATGTTCGAGATCCCGGGCATGCCGGGCGCGCAGATGGGCGCGATCTCGATCGGCGACATTTTTGGCAAGCTCGGCGGCCGCAGCAAGACGCGGCGGCTGACGGTGGAAGGCTCGCACGAGATCCTGGTCAACGAGGAATCCGACAAGCTGCTCGACACCGACCAGCTGACGCTGGAAGCGATCAGCGCGGTCGAGAACAACGGCATCGTGTTTCTGGACGAGATCGACAAGATCTGCGCCCGCGACGGCCGCGACGGCCGCGTCGGCGGCGACGTCTCGCGCGAGGGCGTGCAGCGCGATCTGCTGCCGCTGATCGAGGGCACCACGGTCTCGACCAAGCACGGCGCGGTGAAGACCGACCACATCCTGTTCATTGCCTCCGGCGCCTTCCATGTCGCAAAACCGTCCGACCTGTTGCCGGAATTGCAGGGCCGCCTGCCGATCCGCGTCGAGTTGCAGGCACTGACCCGCGACGACATGCGGCGCATCCTGACCGAGCCCGAGGCGTCGCTGATCAAGCAATATGTCGCGCTGATGCAGACCGAGGGCGTGACGCTGGACATCACCGACAGTGCCATCGATGCGCTCGCCGACGTCGCGGTCGCCGTCAATTCCACCGTCGAGAATATCGGCGCGCGGCGGCTCCAGACCGTGATGGAGCGGGTGCTGGACGAGATCTCCTTCACCGCCCCCGACCGCAACGGCGAAACCGTCAAGGTCGACGCCGATTTCGTGCAGAAGCACGTCGGCGATCTCGCCAAGAACGCGGATCTGAGCCGGTTCATTTTGTAATTCCGCGCGGGCACGCTATGGATGCGGCGTGACCGCACGCATCCTGCAAAACCCCTGGCGCATTCTGCTCGCGATCAACGCGGCGGTCATCGTCGGCGTGTTCGTCCACAAGATCCAGCTGCCGCCTTACGTTCCCTACATCCACCTCCTCGTCGACTATCATTTCGGCTTCATCAAGCGCGCGCTGATCGGGGCGATCGTCGCGCTGTTCACCGACAAGGTACCGGTCTGGCTGGTGTTCGCGCTCGGCGGCGTGACCTGGCTGGTGACGCTTGGGCTGTACGCAAGACTATTCCAGAAGACGTTCGGCTTCACCGCGAAGACGCTGCCGCTGTTCGTCTTCATCGCGGGCTCGCCGTTCTTCCTGAAGAATTTCATGCACACGCTCGGCCATTTCGACATCTATGGCTGCGCGCTGGCGATCATCCTGCTGCTGATGCCCGCCGGCTCGTTGCTGTTCGTGGCAACGGCCGCGCTGTTCGCGATCGTGCTCGTGCTGATCCATCACATTCATCTCCTGATGTATGTGCCTGTCATCATCACCATCGTCGGGATCAGGCACTATCTGACCTATGGCTGCAATCGCACCAATGTCGCGTTCGGCATAACCGCCCTCGCCGTCGTCTCCGCGCTGTTCTTCGCCGCGCAATTCTGGGGAACGATGCCGATCCCGGAAGCGGACTTCGTTGCGTACCTGAAAACCCGGATGGCCGATCCAACTCGCACCGATCTGCTGCAATTCGCCTACATCTGGTATCAGCCGCTGGCGAAGGAGATTTCAGATACCTGGGGGCGCCTGCCGCACAACATCCTCGGCGTGCCGGTCTTCGCCCTGCTGATCTGGCTGCACACGCCGCTGTGGCGCTATTTTTCGAACCTGATCTGCGCGCTCGCGAGCGCGACGCATCGCCGCCTCGTCGTCGCGGCGCTGGCCGGCATCAGCCTCGCCTATCTCGTGATGTTCGCGATGGTGTTCGACTATTCGCGCTGGATCTCGAACTGGGCGGTCTGCATGTTCCTGATCCTGCATGCGGTGAAGATGCTGCCGGCCGCGCGGGAGACACCGCCGATTCCGGCGGAGGATCAAAGGACAAATATCTTCGGCCTGGTCCTCACGCTGATCCCGCGCGTCGGAATCGTCCGGCCGTTTTAGCGCTCTGCTCGAGCCGCATCGGCGGTGCACTCCCTCCCCCGCTTGCGGGAGAGGTGTAAACAACTAAAATCTCGCCCGCCTGATCCGCACATAAAGCGCGCCCTCGCCGCCGTGGCCGATCGCGGCCTCCTCGAAGCCCACCACGAACGCACGAAACTCCGGCAGGCTCAGCCATTCCGGCACCTGGCGGCGCAGCACGCCGCTTTCGCCGCCGCTGCGGCCTTTGCCGGTGATGACGAGCACGAAGGTCAGACCATCATGATGAGCGCGGTGCAGGAAACCGGTCAAGGCGCGATGGGCGCGCATCTGGGTCATGCCGTGAAGATCGAGCCGTGCCTCGATCTCGCTGCGGCCGCGCGACAGTTTTGTGCGCTCGCGCTTGCCGAGCGGAGCCAATGGCGGCATGGCCGGCTTTGCCACGCGCGGCGCCGGCGCGGCAGCAATCGGACGTGGCGATGGCGCAGATCGCGTAACCGGCACTGCAGGTGCAGGCTCGGCGCGCGGCGGGGCATGGACCTTGACCGCGCGATGCCTCTTCAACGGCTTGACCTGCTTTGCAACGAGGTCCCACAGCGCGCGCTCTTCCTCGCTCAGCGCGCGGCGGCGCGGCGAGGGGCGAGGCTCCAGCACGGGCGGACGGGACGATCGCTTCATTGCTGCCGATGGGGACGATTCTTCACCGGCCGCCGCGGCTCGGAAGCGGGCTCGATCACGGGACGCGGCACCGGCAATGGGACTGGACCCGCGATAGCGACCGTCTCGCCCTTGCCTTGCGCCACGGCAGCGGCCGGAGCCGCCGGTTTGTCCTTCGCGGGATCGATTTGCGGGAACAGTTTTGCGATTTTCTCCGAGGGACGCGGATCCGGCACTGGCAGCCGCGCGGCGCGCGCCGTGGGATCGAGACCCTTCGGCACCAACATGACAAAGTGCATGGGATGGCGCAGCCGCCCGGAGACGCGGCCGGCATCCGCGCCGGCGCCGAAATAGAGATCGGCACGCGCGGGGCCGATGATGGCCGAGCCGGTGTCCTGCGCGATCATCAGCCGATGGAACGGCGTCTTGGAGCGCTCCGAGTCGATCGGCAGCTCGCCCTCGATGAAGAACGGCGTACCGTAGACATGCAGCGACTTGTCGACCGCGATCGAACGGCCGGCGGTCAGCGGAATGCCTTGCGCGCCCACCGCCTCGTCCTTGTCGGAGAGATTGACCTCGCGGAAGAAGATATAGGCGCGGTTCTGGCGCCGCAGCTCCTTGGCTCCGTCGGGGTTCTGGGCCATCCACTCCCTGATCTTCTGCATCGACATCTCTTCCCTCGGGATGATGCCGCGCTCGATCAGGATGCGTCCGACCGCCGTGTAGGGATAGCCGTTATAGGCGTCGTAGTTGAGCCGGAGCGTCGTGCCGTCCTCGAACTTGATCCGCGCCGAGCCCTGGATCTGCGCAAACAGCAAATCGGTCGGGTCTTTCAGCCAGGCGACTTCGAGCCCGCGGCCGGCGATCTTGCCGTCCTCGATCTCGCCGCGATCGTAATAGGGCACCAGCTTGCGGCGGCCGATCTTGCGATAGACCGGGCCCTTGTTGGGCAGGCTGACGGAATCCTGCTTATAGCCGCGCACGAACAGGTTCGATGGGCGACGATAGACCGGAACGTTGTAGATGTCGGTCTGCGTCCGCGATCCCTCCAGCACCGGCTCGTAATAGCCGGTGACGAAGCCGTCGGGCTCGCCAAGCCGCGAGATGCGCAGCGGCGCAAAATTTTCCTCGAAGAAGGTCTTTGCTTTCGCGTCGTCGGCAAGTTCGAGCGATTTGGCGGCTCGGCAAGGTTCGTTCAGTGAGCCGGCCAGCGCCTTCGGTTCAGAGGCACCGGTCTGCGCATTGATCGACTTGCAGCTCGCGCGAAACGTCTTGTACGCCGCGAGATGATCGTCGTCGCTCCACCCCTTCACGTCCGCCCAGGGCAGCGGCAGATATTGCGCGCCTGATATCTCGAACGGCAGGGGAAGCTGCGGGTAGGGCAAGGCCCTCGCCGGGGCGGCCGGCAATTGCGGGGCATGATGGTGGTGGCTGCGGTAGTGGCGCCGCGCCGCTTCGGCGCCGAGCGAAAACGACGACAGCACGACGGCGCCCGCGCAAAGCGCCGTCGCGCTGGTCTTCAGGAAGACCTTAATTCGCGCTTCCGGTGCCAACCAGCTTCCAGTTCGGATCGCGAGAGGTGGTGTCGCGGGCGAAAGTCCAGATATCGGTAATGTCGGCAACCGTATCGGCGCTGCCGTCGACGATGTTGCCGGCCTTGTCGCGGGTGGCCGAGATCATCTGCGAGACGAAGCGGATGGTGAGCTGGGCGGTGCGATCCCGCAGCTCGGCGCCGACGAGCTCGGCCTTGTCGATCGAGACGAAGCGCGTCTCGGTCTTCTGCTCGTTCTTTTCACGTTCCTTGATCGCGCTGTCGAAGCTCTCATAGACCTCCGACGACAGCAGGTCTTTCAACGAGCGGCGGTCGCCATTGGCAAAGGCCAGCACGATCATCTCGTAGGCGCCGCGGGCGCCCGAGATGAAGTGGCGCGGATCGAAAGTGGAATCCTTGTCGACGATGGCATCGAGGCCCTGCGCCAGTACGGTGCCCGGCTCGGTCAGGCCCTTCCAGCGGTCGGAGGGCGTGGTCGGCTCCACCGACGGCGCCAGCGGGGCCTGGTCGATCACCTTGCCCGGCATGGTCACGACGTTCTTGTCCTGGGCACCACCCAGCGCGTTGCGGGCGGCGGTATGGTCGAACGGCGGCCGCTCGCTGCCCGTGCGTTGCCCCAGCACGCTGCGCAGCCTCAGAAAGATGAAGACCGCCAGCGCCAGGAAGATAATGGTGTAGATGTCCACGTCGTATTCGCTTTCTGGTCTTCTCAAGAAGGGGCCGACTAGAAGGGTCGTCGCCGGGAAAATCGATCCGGCCAGTAGACCGTTCCATACGGGAACGGCAAGTCTACATCACCATTTTGGGTCCGCGTCAGGTCCGAGGGATGTAGGCACGAAATCTTGCCCGGCCAATGGCGCCAATTGGCACAGCGCCGAGTGTAGCGCGTTTTATGCTTAAGGGGAAACCCGATCCTGCCCGGAAATCGCGCATCTTCAATCGTTTAACGCGCGATTTGGCAGGCGGGCCGGCTTGAACGTCACAGTTGTGGCCATGGCCCGGACACCCGATCCGGAGCCGTTCGTCCTTGTGGAATGAGGTAGCCCTATGTTAGCCAACCGCCGCGAAATTCAGCCCCAATCGGGTAAGGAGAGACTTTCATGACCAACGGTAACGGCACCCCTCCCGAGGCGGCCCAGGCTCCCCAGCTCAATGTGCTGGCGCAATACACCAAGGACCTGTCGTTCGAGAATCCGAACGCTCCGAGCTCGCTCCAGCAGCAGAGCCAGCCGCCCCAGATCAACATCCAGATCAATGTCGGCGCCAACAACCTCAGCGAAACCGAGTTCGAGGTGACGCTGTCGGTCGAGGGCAAGGCCGAGACCGCAGGCAAGGTCATGTTCTCGTTCGAACTCGCCTATGCCGGCGTGTTCCGCATCACCAACGTGCCGAAGGAGAACCTGCACCCGCTGGTCATGATCGAATGCCCGCGCCTGCTGTTCCCGTTCGCCCGTGAGATCATTGCCACCGCCGTGCGCGACGGCGGGTTCCCGCCGCTGATGCTGGACCCGGTCGATTTCGTCGGTCTCTATCGTCAGAACATGGAGCGGCAAATGGCCGCCGGTGGCCAGGCAGGCCAAGCCTAACCAAACGGCCTAGCCGGCTGGAGGGGCAGCTGGAGCGGGCAAAAACTCGTTCCAGATCGCCTTGTCGCCGAGCGTCGCAATGAAGGTCCGGTGGGCCTCGCGCTCGGCATCGGAAATCCGCGGCGCGAGCGGCACCGTCCGCTGCCGCCGCGGCGCATCGCCAGCCGCATTGACCCTGATGTCCTCGGCTTCCGAAGCCAGCAGCAGCTGCGACTGCCGCGCCCCCACCAGATCGACATAGACTTCCGCAAGCAGTTCGGCGTCGAGCAGCGCGCCGTGCTTGGTACGGCGTGAATTGTCGATCGAATAGCGCGAGCAGAGATCGTCGAGCCGGTTCGACACACCGGGATGCTTACGCCGCGCCAGCAGCAGCGTATCGACCAGCCGCTCACGCGGGATCGCGGCGCGCTTGATCCGGTCGAGCTCGGCATTGATGAAGCTGATATCGAACGAGGCGTTGTGGATCACCAGCGGCGCATCGCCGATGAACTCCAGGAACGCATCGACGACCTCGTGGAATAACGGCTTGGTCGACAGAAATTCGGCTGACAACCCGTGCACCGCAAAGGCTTCCGCCGGCATGTCCCTCTCAGGGTTGATATAGACGTGATACGTCTGCCCCGTCGGCATCCGGTTCAACATCTCGACACAGCCGATTTCGACCAGGCGATCGCCGCGGAGCGGATCGAGGCCGGTGGTTTCGGTATCGAGAACGATTTCGCGCATGATCTTTAGACGCCGTGTGAGCGCAGCGAATCAGGCTCGCCGCTGCGGCATCTTAACGACCTCGGCCAGGATGTGCGTGATTTGGGCGCGCACCGGTTCAAGTCCGTGTGACGTATCCACCACGAAATCGGCGCGCTTGCGCTTTTCGACGTCCGGCGTCTGCTTGGCGATGATGGCATCGAGCTTGGCTTCGTCCATCGTGCCGCGCGCCAGCACCCGCTCGCGCTGGAGTTCCGGCGAGGTCGATACCACAACGACGGCGTCGACCCGCTTTTCACCGCCGGTCTCGAACAGCAGCGGGATATCGAGCACCACGACCGGCGCCTTGGCTGCTTCCGCATCGGCAAAGAATTTTTGCCGGGAGGCGCCGAGCATCGGATGAACGATCTGCTCGAGCTGCTTGATCGCGGCGGGATCATGCACCACGCGCGCGGACAGTTTGGGACGATCGACCTTGCCGTTCACGGTGGTGCCGGGGAAAGCGGCCTCGATCGCAGGCGCGGCCTCGCCCTCATAGAGTTGATGGACGGACGCATCGGCGTCGTAGACGGGCACGCCAGCCTCCGCGAACAATTTCGCGGTGGTGGATTTGCCCATCCCGATCGAGCCGGTCAGTCCGAGAATCCGCATCAGTGCCGAGCCTTCTCTCGCATCTACACCGCAATTAGCTGTTCGCTGCGCAGGAACGCAAGCAGCGGCAGCAGCGGCAGGCCGAGAATGGTGAAATGGTCGCCCTCGATGTGCTCGAACAGGTGGACGCCGAGGCCTTCGAGCTGATAGGCGCCAACGCTGGTCGTCACGGCGGCGCCGGCGGCATCGAGATAGGCTGAAAGCTCAGCCTCGGTCATTTTCCGCATGGTCATGCGGGCCACCGAAACGTCCTCGAAAACAATCTTGCCGTCATGCGCCACGGCGACCGCCGAATTCAGCTCATGGCTGTTGCCGGCGAGATCCCGCAGCTGTGCCAGCGCCTGCACACGGCCGGCGGGTTTGTTGAAGAGACGTTCGCCGAGCGCCAGCGTCTGGTCAGCGCCGATGACGTAGCTACCCGAACGATTGACCGAGACGGCCTTGGCCTTCTCGCGCGCCAGCAGCAGGCCGATCTCGCGCGGATTGGAAAGCTTGGAGGCGGCCTGAATGCCGCGCTCGTCGATGTCAGCTGTGACAGCTTCGAATTCGAACCCGGCATTCGCGAGCAGCATCTTTCGCGCGCTGCTCTGCGACGCCAGGATCAACGGAGCTTTCCCGAGCCACAGACCCATTGCCGGCACTTACTCAGTAGGCCGGTTACGCTGGCGATCGCTGTAGAGCTTCATGATCGCGGCCGCAGTTTCCTCGATCGAGCGCCGCGTGACGTCGAGCAGGGGCCAGTCGTGCTTGGCGCTCAGCTTGCGGGCGAAGGCGACCTCCTCGGCGACCGACTGTCTGTCGGTATAGGTGTCGCTGCTGGAATCGGCGCCCATCGAGAGCAGGCGATTCTGGCGCACCTGGATCAGCCGTTCCGGCGTCGCGTGCAGGCTGACCACCAGAGGCCGCGTCAGCGTCTCCAATTGCGCCGGCACCGGAATGCCGGGCACCAGCGGGACGTTGGCGGTGCGGATGCCGCGGTTAGCGAGATAGATCGACGTCGGTGTTTTCGACGTGCGGGAGACACCGACGAGCACGACATCGGCATCGTCGAGGCCTTCGACATGCTGGCCGTCGTCATGGATCATCGTGTAGTTCAGCGCGTCGATGCGCTTGAAATATTCCGCGTTGAGCACGTGCTGGGCGCCGACGCGCCCTGTCGTCGCGGCGCCGAGATACGCCTCGAACAGCTGCATCACCGGGCCGATGATCGACAGGCTCGGAACATTGATGTTCTTGCACTTGTCCTCGAGCCTGGCGACCAGATCCTTCTCCAGCAGCGTGAACAGCACGATCCCCGGCGCTTCCTCGATCTCGTCGAGCACGCGATCGAGCTGCTTCTGGCTGCGCACCAGCGGATAGACATGCTCGACCGGGGTGACATTCGCGTACTGCGCCGCGACGGCACGCGCGACAGTGATCAGCGTCTCGCCGGTCGAGTCGGAGACCAGGTGCAGATGGAAATAATTGTTCGAGGTCGGCACAAAATCCCTTTGTATGGAGGCGGTGTGGTTTGTGGATTTCTGTGGACCTTAACCCCTCGGAAAGGGTTGCGCGACACCAGGAGCGGGACAAGTGCCAATTTTCTTCACACCGCTGCCTGTCTGAACAAGTTCGGCACCCGGAAAATGCAGACACGGGATTGCGCGGACAACCCCTTTGATAAGCTGCCGACAAAAACCCGCAAGCCGTTGAAGGTGGCCGACTTATCGGAAGCCGCCAGAGCCGTCAGGGATATGTTGATGAATGTGAACAAGCGCGCGTGAACGTGCGGAAGGAATCTTGTGAGTCCTATCCACGGTCACATAGACTCAAACCTTAAGAATCTAAGATTCTTAGATTTAGGAGAGGCGCTACGGACGGATATGTGTGCAGGGTAAGACCTTAACGAGTTCTTACTATCCCCAGCCGTCCCTGAGCTGGACGGGAATCCGGACGCTGAAAATGTTTGAAGACGTCTATCTCTGGATCAAATCTCTGCATGTGATCGCCGTCATCTCCTGGATGGCCGGCATGCTCTATCTGCCCAGGCTGTTCGTCTATCATTGCGAGGCCGAGATCGGCTCGAAGCAGTCGGAGACGTTCAAGGTCATGGAACGCCGGTTGCTCAAGGCGATCATCAACCCTGCCATGATCGTGACCTGGCTTGCCGGGCTCTATCTCGCCTGGTCCGGCCACTGGTTCACGTTCGGCTGGCTGCACGTAAAACTGGCACTGGTCCTGGCGATGTCCGCGGTCCACGGCTTTTTTTCCCGCTGGGTCAAGGATTTCGCCGCCGACCGACGTCCGCGAAGCCAGAAATTCTATCGGATTATCAATGAGGTGCCGACCGTCCTGATGATTCTCATCGTGATCATGGTGGTCGTGAAGCCGTTCTAGGCAACGATCGCGAACGATCGCTCAGCGCTTCGGCTTGCGGAGCGAGGGGCGATTTTCTATATTAGCGATATCCCACCTAACGCAGGCGGATGTGGTTGTGTCCGAGCTTTCCAGAGGCCGGACACCGCATCAGGTTTGAAGCCTCACCGGCGCTCACCTTGCCAGACCTGCGGACCTTATCTTCTCACGTCCGCATTTCAGAGCCTCCTCGCACCCCCTCCCAAGGTTACCCCACAGGACCACCCCAATGCGGGAAATTAAACTCCAGGACCTCAAGTCGAAGACGCCGGCCGAGCTCGTCTCGTTCGCGGAAGAGAACGGGGTCGAGAATGCCAGCACCATGCGCAAGCAGGAGTTGCTGTTTGCCATCCTCAAGCAACTCTCGCTCGCCGAGACCGATATCGTCGGCGAGGGTGTCGTCGAGGTACTCTCCGACGGCTTCGGCTTCCTCCGCTCGCCCGATGCGAATTATTTGCCGGGCCCTGATGACATCTATGTTTCGCCCTCGCAGATCCGCCGTTTCGGCCTGCGCACCGGCGATACCATCGAAGGCCACATCCGCAGCCCGAAAGAGGGCGAGCGCTATTTCGCGCTGCTGAAGGTCAACACGCTCAATTTCGAGGACCCGGAAAAGGCCAAGCACAAGGTCAATTTCGACAACCTCACGCCGCTGTTTCCGAATCAGCGTTTCCGTATGGAAATTGACGATCCGACGCGAAAAGACCTTTCTGCAAGGGTGATCGACATCGTCGCGCCGATCGGCAAGGGCCAGCGCGCGTTGATCGTCGCGCCGCCGCGCACCGGTAAGACCGTGCTGATGCAGAACATCGCGCATTCGATCACGCACAATCATCCCGAATGCTATCTGATCGTGCTGCTGATCGACGAGCGTCCGGAGGAAGTCACGGACATGCAGCGTTCGGTGAAGGGCGAAGTCGTGTCCTCGACCTTCGACGAGCCGGCCGTGCGCCACGTCCAGGTCGCTGAGATGGTGATCGAAAAAGCAAAACGTCTGGTCGAGCACGGTCGCGACGTCGTGATCCTGCTCGATTCGATCACGCGCCTCGGCCGCGCCTACAACACTGTGGTGCCGTCATCCGGCAAGGTGCTGACCGGCGGTGTCGACGCCAACGCGTTGCAGCGCCCGAAGCGCTTCTTCGGTGCCGCCCGTAACATCGAGGAGGGCGGCTCGCTGACGATTATCGCGACCGCACTGGTCGATACCGGCAGCCGCATGGACGAAGTCATCTTCGAAGAGTTCAAGGGAACCGGTAACTCCGAGCTGATCCTGGACCGCAAGGTCTCGGACAAGCGGACCTTCCCGGCGATCGACATCTCCCGCTCCGGCACTCGCAAGGAGGAGCTCATCACCGACCCGCAGGTGCTCAAGAAGATGTACGTCCTCCGCCGCATCCTCAATCCGATGGGTACGATGGACGCGATCGATTTCCTGCTCGACAAGCTGCGTTCGACCAAGAGCAATTCAGAGTTCTTCGACTCGATGAACACCTGAGTGCAGTGCAGCAAAGAATTCAGGGGCGCCTTCGGGCGCCCTTTTTGTTCGCGGCATTTGCTGCGGCGAATCTGCAGCATAAAGATTAATCGATCGTCTGATCTTTGCTTCCTTTAAGCTATTGATATATCGAAATAATACTTCAATTTTGTTTGGCCTATCCTCTGCGGGGAGGAGCATTTTGCAGCAAAATGCTGCGCTTATATTGCACTGCAATAGATCATTTGCTGCGAGATTTGGTGCAGCAAATCCAGTCATAGGCCGGCTGAAACGGATGTTTGCCTTTTCGAAGGGAGCCGGACAAATAGGCCATGCATCCGCGAGACCAGACCATCTTTGCGCTGTCGTCCGGCCGGGCGCCGAGCGCGATCGCTGTGGTGCGCGTCTCGGGCTCACAAGCTGGCACGGTTCTGACGACGCTCGCGGGCAAGCTGCCGGCACCGCGACAGGCAAGCCGCCGGCTGCTCCGTGACGGGACAGGCCAACCGGTCGACGATGCGGTCGTGCTCTGGTTTCCCGGGCCTGCAAGCGCGACCGGCGAGGACGTCGTCGAGTTTCACGTCCATGGCGGTCGCGCCGTGCTGGCGGCGCTCCTTGCCAATATTTCGCTAATTCCGAACACGCGGGCGGCCGAGCCGGGCGAGTTCACGCGGCGGGCGTTCGAGAACGGCAAGCTCGACCTGACCGAAGCCGAGGGCCTGGATGATCTCATCCACGCCGACACCGATCGTCAGCGTCGCCAGGCACTGCGCCAGTTGCAGGGTCTGCTCGGCGATCGCGCGCGGGACTGGCGCGAGCGCATCATCGAGGCTTCGGCGCTGATCGAGGCCGGCATCGATTTTTCAGACGAGGGCGATGTACCCGCCGAATTGATGGCGCCGGCAGTCAAAGCGATCAAGGCGCTGCACGGCGAAATTGCAAAAGTCCTTGCGGCACAGGGACAAGCTGAACGCCTGCGCGACGGCCTAGTCGTTGCCATCGCGGGCGAGCCGAATGTCGGCAAGTCGACGCTCATGAATCAGCTCGCGCGCCGCGAGGTCGCGATCGTCTCACCGCACGCCGGTACTACGCGCGACGTGATCGAGGTGCATCTCGATCTCGACGGCTATCCGGTCACGGTGATCGACACCGCCGGCATTCGCGAGACCGACGATCCTGTCGAGCAGGAGGGCGTGCGCCGGGCGAGGGCGCGGGCCGAAGACGCTGACCTGGTGCTTTGGCTGGTGGAGGGCGAGCGGGCTGTCGATCCGTCGGGCGGCCACGTCTGGATCGTCCGCAACAAGATCGATCTCGGTGGAGCGGGGTCGGGCGGCGAGTTCGGGATCTCGGCGAGCCGAGGCGATGGCATTCCTGAGCTGGTCGACGCGCTCGTGAAATTCGCGGCCGAGTTTTTTGGAACCACCGAGGGCGCGCTGGTGACCCGGGCTCGCCAACGAGATCTGCTGCGCCAGGCATCGGACGGCTTGCGCCGGAGTCTGGAGCTTGTAGAAGAGGGCGAGGAGCTCGCGGCCGAAGAACTTCGTTCCGCCGCCTATGCCTTGGGGCGGCTGCTGGGCCGGGTGGATGTCGAGGACGTCCTTGGGGCCATCTTCCAGAAATTCTGCATCGGAAAGTAGCGCTAGTTCTTCATTGTAGAACTAGCACTTGTTCCATTGCTTGGTGTTTCACGTGAAACGCAGGCAGCAAGGGTTCAGCTCCACCCAAATCACATGCGAACCATCCTTGCGAGTTCCAGCCTGTTTCACGTGAAACAGCAGCGTGTTGAACCAGCCTTGGTCGCGGGGTTCGTGATCTGATATCGCCTCGCCGCCAGTGACGGTTGGGAATTGGCGTCGGCTCCTCACACTCCGTCATTGCGAGGAGCCCTTGCGACGAAGCAATCCAGACCGTCGCCGCCGAGCGAGACTGGATTGCTTCGCTGCGCTCGCAATGACGGAGCAAGCGGGTAACTTTGGCCATCCCATCTACCTGCGCCAAATGAAGCGGGGGTCTGCCGTTAGCTCTTCTTCGTGGGCGGTCTTGTTTCACGTGAAACAGTAGACGGAACAGCGCCCTTCCTACGGTGCATGGGGTTGTTTTCGCGAAAATGTATTTCGCCCCTAGCTGCCCTGTTTCACGTGAAACACCCGCCTCCCCCAGTTTCCACTTCCGGCTTTTTGCTCTCTGAGCTAGAAGTCCGCCCATGCGAACAGAGCGAGAGAGTTTCGACGTCATCGTGATTGGCGGCGGCCACGCCGGCTGTGAAGCCGCGGCCGCGTCTGCCCGGATGGGTGCGACGACCGCTCTGGTGACGCACCGTTTCTCGACCGTCGGTGCGATGTCCTGCAATCCCGCGATCGGCGGCCTCGGCAAGGGACATCTGGTCCGCGAAGTCGATGCTCTCGATGGTCTGATGGGCCGGGTCGGTGATGCCGGCGGTATCCAGTTTCGGGTCCTCAATCGTCGCAAGGGTCCGGCTGTTCGCGGTCCCAGGGCCCAGGCTGACCGAAAACTCTATGCCGCCGCCATGCAGACCGCGATCCGGGAGACTGAGGGTCTCTCCGTCATCGAAGGCGAAGCCGATGAGCTGATCGTGGTTGAGGGACGGGTGACCGGACTGCGCCTGGCTGATGGCCGCGAGCTTCGAGCGGGGGCAGTCGTCGTCACGACCGGCACCTTCCTGCGTGGTCTGATCCATCTCGGTGAGAAGAACTGGCCCGCCGGTCGCGTCGGGGAGGCGCCGGCGATGGGCCTTTCGCGCTCCTTTGAGCGTGCCGGCTTCACTCTTGGGCGGCTCAAGACAGGGACTCCACCTCGTCTGGACGGCACCACGATCGATTGGTCTGCGGTCGAAATGCAGCCCGGAGACGAGCCGCCGGAGCCGTTCTCGGTGCTGACCGAGCGGATCACGACCCCGCAGATCCAGTGCGGGATCACCCGGACCACGGCGGCGACCCATGAGGTGATCCGGGCCAATGTCCACCGCTCGCCGATGTATTCCGGCCAGATCAAGAGCTCCGGTCCGCGCTATTGCCCCTCGATCGAGGACAAGATCGTCCGCTTCGGCGATCGGGACGGCCACCAGATCTTCCTGGAGCCGGAGGGGCTCGACGACAGCACCGTCTATCCCAACGGCATCTCGACCTCGCTGCCGGAGGAGGTCCAGCTCGCGATCCTCGCCACGATCCCTGGCCTGGAGCAAGTCAAGATGGTGCGCCCAGGCTACGCCATCGAGTACGACCACATCGATCCCCGCGAGCTCGATCCGACCCTGCAGACCAAGCGTCTGCGTGGTCTGTTCCTGGCCGGACAGATCAACGGTACGACCGGATACGAAGAAGCCGCCGGGCAGGGCATCGTGGCCGGCCTGAATGCTGCGCTCTCCGCCAGCGGTGCCGCTCTAACCGTGTTCGACCGTGCCGACGGCTATCTCGGGGTGATGATCGACGACCTCGTCACCCGCGGGATCAGCGAGCCCTATCGGATGTTCACCTCCAGGGCCGAATACCGGCTGACATTGCGGGCTGACAATGCCGACCAGCGCCTGACCGAGAAGGGGATCGCGCTCGGATGCGTCGGCAGCGCTCGGACCCAGCATCATCGGGCCAAGATGGACGGCCTGAACGCGGCCCGGACGCTGTCGAAGTCGCTGACCATCACCCCGAACGAGGCGATCAAGCACGGGCTGTCTCTGAACCGCGATGGCCAGCGCCGCTCGGCCTTCGAGCTGATGGCCTATCCGGACATCGGCTGGAGCCAGGTCCGTGCGATCTGGCCGGAGCTGTCCGCTATCGATGCTGTTATCGCCACCCATCTCGAGATTGACGCGAAATACGACGTCTATCTGGAGCGCCAAAGCGCCGACGTCGAAGCCTTCCGGCGCGATGAGAGAATGGTGCTGTCCGAGGTCGACTATCAGCTCGTGCCCGGGCTCTCCAACGAGGTCCGCGCCAAGCTGGAGAAGGCGCGGCCGTTCACTGTCGGCCAGGCCGGCCGGATCGATGGCATGACACCGGCGGCGCTCGGCATCCTCGCGGCTTATCTGCGCCGTGAAGCACGGAAGACTTCCAAAGCAATTGCATAGGCGTTTCACGTGAAACAGCGCGGACCGGGCGGGGACAGGCCGCTAACGCGACGACCTGCAGCAGGTGAGGGCGCCGGTCATCGATCCGAGCCGTCGCCGGCTCGTCCGAAGATCGACAAGGCCAGCGCCAACGATCAGGCGCTCGACGCCGTCATCGCTGCCGATAAGCGCGAGGCGCTCAAGCTCGCGCCCGTTTCACGTGAAACCGAACAGCGGCTCGATCGCTACATCGCGCTGCTGCGGGAGTGGCAGGCCAAGACCAATCTGGTCGCGCCCTCGACCCTGCCGCATCTCTGGACGCGGCACATCGCCGACTCGCTTCAGCTCGTCGATCTCGCCCCAGCGGCAAAGCGCTGGGCCGACCTCGGCAGCGGCGGCGGTTTTCCCGGCGTCGTGCTGGCCTGCGTCATGGCCGGAACGGCGGACGCCCGCGTCCATCTGGTCGAGCGAATCGCCAAGAAGGCCGCGTTTTTGCGCGAAGCGATTCGCATCACCACATCTCCGGGAGTCGTACATCTCGCTGAGATCGGGGATAATGTGGATAGAATCACCGGCCCCGTCGATTGCGTCACCGCGCGTGCGCTGGCTCCGCTACATCAACTCATCGGCTTCGCGGAGCCGCTGATGCGCCACGGCGCAAAGGCGCTATTTCCGAAGGGTCAAGATGTAGAGGCTGAATTGACCGAAGCCGCTAAATATTGGAATATTCAGCCGCAGCTCCACCAAAGCCGCACAGGCGACGGCTGGATCGTCGAGCTGACTTCCGTCGAGCGGCGCGGGTGAGGCGTTCAGGGGCTGAGTGGGGAATTTGCGATGAGCGTGATTGACGAGCCGCAGCAAGAGCAGACGGCCCAAGAGAAGGCTGAGGTGCCTCATGGCCACCCGCGCATCCTGGCGCTGGCGAATCAGAAGGGCGGTGTGGGAAAAACAACCACAGCGATCAACCTCGGCACCGCGCTCGCAGCGATTGGCGAGCGCGTCCTGATCGTCGATCTCGATCCGCAGGGCAATGCCTCGACTGGCCTCGGCATCGATCGCCGCAATCGCTCCTGTTCGACCTACGACGTGCTGATCGGCGAATCGAGTTTGCGCGAAGCGGTGGTGTCGACCGCGGTGCCGCGGCTGCACATCGCGCCCTCGACCATGGATCTCTCCGGCCTCGAGCTCGAGCTCGGCACCACGCCCGGCCGCGCCTTCAAGCTGCGCGACGCGATCGGCGCGCTCAACAACAACGTTTCGCCGGATGCCGACTACACCTATGTGCTGATCGATTGCCCGCCCTCGCTCAACCTGCTCACGGTGAACGCGATGGCCGCATCCGACGCGATCCTGGTGCCGCTGCAGTGCGAGTTCTTCGCGCTCGAAGGTCTGTCGCAATTGCTGCAGACGGTGGAGCAGGTGCGTTCGACGCTGAACCCGAACCTGTCGATCCACGGTATCGTGCTGACCATGTTCGACTCGCGCAACAACCTCTCGAACCAGGTCGTCGCCGACGTCCGCCAGTTCATGGGCGAGAAGGTCTACAAGACCATGATCCCGCGCAACGTGCGCATCTCGGAGGCGCCGTCCTACGGCAAGCCGGTGCTGGTCTATGATCTCAAATGCGTCGGCAGCGAAGCGTACCTGCGGCTCGCCACCGAGGTGATCCAGCGCGAGCGCGAGCTGCGCGTCACGCATTGAAGCGACGTTGATTCGTAGGATGGGTAGAGCTCAGCGAAACCCATCACCACACGAACGAACAGCGATGGGTTTCGCTTCGCTCTACCCATCCTACAGGTTTCGACAATTCAGTTCTGGAGTGCTGCACCGTGAATCCAAGGGAGCTGGCGATGGCCGACGAAGCGCGTTCGCGACTGGGCCGGGGTCTTGCAAGTCTGATCGGTGACGTCGGCGGCGAGGCTCAGCATGTCGATCGTCCGCGCGCGCAACGCAAGGTGCCGATCGAATTCATCAAGCCCAACCCGCGCAATCCGCGCCGCACGTTTTCGGATGCGGAGCTGAAGGAGCTCAGCGACTCGATCAAGCAGCATGGCGTGATCCAGCCGATCGTGGTGCGTCCGGTGAAGGGGGCACAGGATCGCTTTGAGATCATCGCCGGCGAGCGGCGCTGGCGCGCCTCGCAAATGGCCGGCCTGCACGAAGTGCCGATCGTGCCGGTCGACATCAGCGACAGCGATGCGCTGGAGTTCGCGATCGTCGAGAACGTGCAGCGCGAAGACCTCAACCCGATGGAAGAGGCGCTCGGCTATCACGCACTCGCCAACGAGTTCAAACGCAGCCAGGACGACATCGCAAAGGTCGTCGGCAAGAGCCGCAGCCACATCGCCAACATGATGCGGCTGACCAAGCTGCCGGCCGAGGTGCAGGCTTTCATCACCGAGGGGCAGCTGACCGCCGGTCACGCCCGCGCGCTGATCGGTGTGCCCGATCCGCTCGCATCCGCCAAGCGCATCGTCGCGGAAGGCCTCAACGTTCGCCAGGCCGAAGCGCTCGCGCATGAAGAGGGCGTGCCGGAGCGCAAGCCGCAGAAGGCGCGCAGCACCGGGGCCAAGGAAAAGGACCCCGACACGATCGATCTCGAGAAGCGCGTCAGCGATGCGCTCGGTCTCAAGGTCACCGTCAGTCACCGCGACCCCGGCGGCTCCGTGCAGATCAGCTACCGCAACCTCGATCAGCTCGACGAGGTGATGAAACGGCTGGCTAAGGGCGCGCTGTAGGGCCCCGCACTCTCCACGTCATTGCGAGCGCAGCGAAGCAATCCAGAGTCCCTCCGCGGAATGATTCTAGATTGCTCCGCTGCGCTCGCAATGACGTGGAAAGAACGGAATTTATCCCCGCCGCTTCGCATTCGCGGCGATCGCCATCAGCGTGCGCTGGGCGATGGCGGCGGCGAGCGTCGATTGCTTGCGGGTGTCGAGTGCGGCGGTTGCGAGCTGCTCGATGATGGCGGCAAGCCGCGGCACACTGAAATTGCGCAGCGCGGTTTCGACCGCGGGCTTTCGTGAAAAATGCAGCCGCGGATAGCCGCCGTCGAGCACGGCGGAGGCAGGCTGGCCGTCGGCGATCGCGAGCGCCGATTTGTGCAGCCACGCGGCCTGGCGCTGCGCGGCTGAGATGATCACGCCGGGATAGGTGCCGGCGATCATGGCCTTGGCGAATTCGGTCTCGACGATATCAGGCCGGCCGGCGAAGGCGCCGTCGACGATGGGATCGAGTTTCAGCTCGGAGGCATCGGCGACCACGGCCATCACATCTTCCAGCGTGATCTCGCCCTTGCCATGGGCATAGAGCGTCAGCTTGCGCAGCTCGTTGCGCGAGGCCTGGCGGTCGCCGCCGAGGAACGACATCAGCGCCGCGCGGGCATCCTGCGCGATGCGCAAGTTTGCGATGCGGAGCTCATCGTCCATCAGCTTGGCCAGATCGCGCTCGGTGTCGGGATAGCAGCCGATCGCCACGGCCGTCTTGGCGCGTTCGCAGGCCTTACGCAGCGGTGACTCCGGCCGCAGCTCGCCGGCCTCGATCACGATGCGGCAATCCCTCACACCCATCTCCGCCAGCGTGTCGACGCCGCTGGCAAAGCTGCGCGAGCCCGCGCGGATGCGGATGGCGCGGCGGCCGCCGAACAGCGGCACCGTCATGGCCTCGTCGACGAGACGCGACGGCTCGGCGGAGAGCTCGTCGCCGTCGAGCTTCACCAATGCAAAGGGATCGTTGGGGTCGTCGACCGCAGAGGCGATCAGTGCATCGGCGCGTTCGCGCACGAGGCCGGCGTCAGGACCGTAGAGCAGGATGATCGGACGGCCCGCATCGGGGCGGGCGAGGAAGGCGTCGATCTCTTTTCCGCGCAGCGCGACCATGATTCAGATCGTCATTCCGGGACGCGCGTAGCGCGCATTGCGGTGCGCAATTGCGCACCAGAGAATCCAGAGGCTGGAAATCGAGATTCCGGATTCGCCCTTCGGGCGCTCCGGAATGACGGGAATGAATTAGGTGCCCGCGGTGAAGAACGAGGCGAGCCGCGTGGTGATATTCTCGGCGATCTCGTTGGCGGCACGGTCCTCCGCATTGCGCAACGCTCGATTACGGGAGAAACGCTGGTAGGAGCCGGGCATGTCGTAGGACACGCGCGAGAACGTCGTGCCGGTCATCACCGACTTATTGGTCGCGATCTCGATCAGGTTGTACTGGGCGTCAACGCTATACGTCTCGGTGGTCGGCAGCGCCGTGCTGGGATCGACGATCAGGGACGACCGGCCGGCGCTGAAGCGCAGCACCAGGCGGTGGGTCGGCGGCATACCCGTGGCGGTGCCGTAGAGCTTGAAGGCAAGGGCGTTACGGATCTCCACCCCGACGCGGGCCTCGCGGGAGGCGTTCGCCTTGTCCACCGGCGGGACGTCGACCCCCATCAGCTTCTCGCGCAGGCCGGGGGTGCCGTCGGTATGCTCGGCATACATCGGCTGGAAGCAGCCGGCTGTCAGCGCCGCCAGAGCGGCGACCGCCAGCAAGCGGGCTGCGATACGGATCCTAGCCGACAACATTCACGATCCTCTTGGGGACGATGATCACCTTGCGGACGGGCTTGCCGTCCAGAGCCAGTTTTACCGCATCAAGGGCCAAAACGGCAGCCTCGATTTCCGGATTCTGGGCAGCTGTTGCAACTGTGACGTCACCCCGCTTCTTGCCGTTGACCTGAACCACCAGGGTCACGCTGTCTTCAACTAGCAAATCGCGTTCGATTTGGGGCCAATTGGCCTCCGAAACCAGCCCGGAATGGCCCAGAACCTGCCAGCACTCCTCGGCCAGATGCGGCATCATCGGGGAGAACAGCTGGACCAGGATCTGGCCGGCCTCCCGGATGGCCCAGGCAAGGTCAGCCGGCGGTTGTCCGGGGCGCTGGAGCACCTCCGAAAACGCATTGGCGAATTCGCGGATATGGGCGAGGCAGACGTTGAAGTGCAGGCGCTCGATGCCGGTGGTAACCTTGTCCAGCGCACCATGGCCGGCCTTGCGCAGGGTGGTCGCATCCGAGCCGAACGAGGCTGGCCGCGCCGCCGGCGCATCCTTGCCGAGTTCCAAGGAGTCGTTCACCAGCCGCCACAGCCGCTGTACGAAGCGCGAAGCGCCCTGGACCCGCTCGTCGCTCCAGATCACGTCACGATCGGGCGGGGAGTCCGACAGCATGAACCAGCGGGCGACGTCGGCGCCGTAGGTCTCGATGATGTCGTCGGGATCGACCGTGTTCTTCTTCGACTTCGACATCTTCTCGATCGGGCCGACCGTGATGTCCTCGCCGGTCGCCATCAGAACCGCGCGCCTGCCGTTACCGCCGATTTCAATCTTCACCTCGGCCGGCTGCACATAGGTGCCGTCGGCCTTCTGGTAGGTCTCGTGCACCACCATGCCCTGGGTGAACATGCCGGCAAATGGCTCATCCAGAGCGATGTGCCCGGTCGCTTTCATCGCGCGGGTAAAGAAGCGGCTGTAGAGCAGATGCAGGATCGCGTGCTCGACGCCGCCGATATACTGGTCCACCGGCAGCATCCGGTTGGCGACCGCAGGCGTCGTCGGTGCGTTCTCGTTCCAGGGGTCGGTGAAGCGCGCAAAGTACCAGGACGAGTCCACGAAGGTGTCCATGGTGTCGGTTTCGCGCTGCGCTTTGCCGCCGCATTTCGGGCAGCTGACATGCTTCCACGTTGGATGGTGATCCAGCGCGTTGCCCGGCTTGTCGAAGCTCACATCCTCCGGCAGCACCACCGGCAGGTCGGCGTCCGGCACCGGCACCACGTCGCACTTCGGACAATGGATCACCGGAATCGGGCAGCCCCAATAGCGCTGGCGTGAAATGCCCCAGTCGCGCAGGCGGAAATTCACCCGGCGCTCGCCGACGGGCGCATTGCCGCGCAGCTCGCTTTCCAGGCGTTTTGCGACTTCATCCTTGGCCTGATCGATGGTCATGCCGTCGAGGAAGCGGGAATTGATCATGCGGCCGTCACCGTCATAGGCGGTGTCGGTGATGACGAAGGATTTCGGATCCTGGCCCTCGGGACAGACGACCGGCGTATTGCCGAGAGCGTATTTGTTGACGAAGTCGAGGTCGCGCTGGTCATGCGCGGGGCAGCCGAAGATCGCGCCGGTGCCGTATTCCATCAGCACGAAATTGGCGACATAGACCGGCAGCTTCCAACTCGGGTCGAACGGATGCACCGCGCGGATGCCGGTGTCAAAACCCTGCTTCTCCGCGGTGTCGATGATCTCCTGCGCGGTGCCGATCTTCTTGATGTCGGCGATGAACTGCGCAAGCTTCGGGTTCTTCGCGGCAGCTGCCTGCGCCAGCGGATGATCCGACGAGATCGCCATGAACTTTGCGCCGAACAGCGTATCCGGGCGCGTCGTGAAAATCTTCAGCTCGCTGTCGCCGGCGGGCGTGGTCGCCTGATCCAGCGCGAAACGGACCAGCAGGCCCTCGGAGCGGCCGATCCAGTTGCGCTGCATGAGGCGCACCTTGTCGGGCCAGCGGTCGAGCCCATCCAGCGCCGACAGCAGTTCCTGCGAGTACTTCGTGATCTTGAAGACCCACTGGCTCATTTCCCGCTGTTCGACAACGGCGCCCGAGCGCCAGCCGCGGCCGTCGATCACCTGCTCGTTGGCGAGCACGGTCATGTCGACCGGATCCCAGTTCAGCTTGCGCTTCTCGCGCTCGGCGAGGCCGGCGGCGAGCATGTCCAGAAACATCTTCTGCTGATGCTTGTAATAGCTGGGGTCGCAGGTCGCGAATTCGCGCGACCAGTCCAGCGACAGCCCGATCGAACGAAGCTGTTTCTTCATCGCGGCGATGTTGTCGTAGGTCCAGGCCTTCGGGGCGACCTTGCGCTCGATGGCGGCGTTCTCGGCCGGCAGGCCGAAAGCGTCCCAGCCCATCGGGTGCAGCACGTTGAACCCCTTGGCGCGCATGAAGCGGGCCAGCACGTCGCCGAGCGTGTAGTTGCGGACATGGCCGATATGGATGCGCCCGGACGGGTAGGGGAACATCTCGAGCACATAGTATTTCGGCCGGGAATCGTCGTTCTTCGAGACGAAGATCGCCTGCTGGTCCCAGGCAGCCTGCCAGCGCGGTTCGGAATCGCGGGCGTTATAGCGTTCGGAGGTCATGGAATCGTTGGGTTTTGTTGGATTCGGCCGTCTAAAGACGGCGGACTAGGCCATAGAAGTCCTCAAGGGGTCAATGGGTTGCCGCGCCCTGGGACCCTCCGCGACTGCCTCGCATGGCTGCCGGGACCGCTCCAGGGGGGATCATGGGGGCGATCCGAGGCCGCAGCCGATCAGGACCCAAAATACCGGCGGCAGCCGGGCGCCGAACTCAACGGCCGCAGGCCAGAGGTCAGCCCGCCATCATCATGTCGGCCGCGCCGCTCTCGATCAGCTGGATGCCGTGCTCCATGACGTTATTGCGGCCGCGGTGCTTGGCGGCGTAGAGCGCGGCGTCGGCGGCTTCGATGAGATCGCCGGGACGCAGGCTCTCATTGGGCTTCGTCGCGGCGACGCCGATCGAGACGGTGACGATCATGTGGGCGGAGGTGATGTGCGGCAGGCAAAGCCTCAGCACGGCCGAGCGCACCTGCTCGCCGATCTCGACGGCGCGGTTCACATCGGTGTTCGGCAGCAGCAGGCAGAATTCCTCGCCGCCATAGCGGGCGGCAAAGCCCATCGTGTCTGCGGCGATGCCGGAGAGCGACTCGCCGAGCCGGGTCAGGCAGGAATCGCCTTCGAGATGGCCATAGGTGTCGTTGAAGAGCTTGAAATGGTCGACGTCGATCATCAGCAGCGCAAGGTCGCTGCCATATTGCTGCGCGCGCATCCACTCGAAGTCGAGCCGGCTCTGGAAGCCGCGGCGGTTGGCAAGCCCCGACAGCATGTCGATCGAGGCCATCACCGTCAGGCGATCGTTGCTCGCGATCAGCTCGCGCTCACGCTGGCTCAGCTGTGCCGCCATCGCGTTGAACGCGCGGGCCAGCGGCACGAACTCGGCCGGCAGGCGATTGCGTGCCGCGCGCGCCGACAGATCGCCCTCGCCGAGACGCTTGGCCATGTCGGCGAGCATCTCGATCGGCTTGATCACGAGTTTTTCCGCGGCGATCAACGCGCCGAGCAGCACGAAGACGACGACGAAAGCGAGCTGGAGATAGGCGGTGCGGATGTCGCGGCTCACCGCCGCGGACACCTTGTCTTCGTCGATGCTGGCGATCAGGCGGGCATTGGTGCCGGCGATGCGGATATAGCTGACCGCGCGGCGGGAGCCGTCGGCGGCGAGGAACGACAGTGAGCCCTCGTCCTGGTCCGACCGCAGCGCCTTGTCGGCGATCGCGGACATCAGCGGCATGTTGTCGAGCGGGCGACCGACTGCGCTGTGCTGATCGGCCGGTGCGGCGAGCACGGTGCCGGCGCTGTCGACCAATACGGCGGTGATGCCGGCGCGGCCGCCGAGATTGCTCATGACCTTCGACATCCAGTCGAGGTTCACGGTGGCGAGCACGACGGCATCGGCTACGCCGCTGAACGCGGACACCGGATAAACCGCCATCACGGTCGGTGACAGCACCGGCCGCGACAGGATGAAATCGCTCAGCACGAAACGGCCGGTTTCCTGCGCCTGCTGGAAGTAAGGCCGGTCACTGAGATCGAGGCCGACATACATGTTGTTGGTGGCGCACTGGATGCGTCCGTCCTGGCCGGCGATCAACAGCGTGCGGATCCAGGGCAGGTTCGACGGCAGGCTTGCGCGCAGCACATCGCAGCTCTTGCTGATGCCGCCGGCGGAGGCGCGGATGAAGGCCTCGGATTTCAGAATGGTCTCGACCGACGAGATCACCTCGCGCTGCGCATCGGCGCTGTGCCTTGCAACGGTGGTGAACTCGGCCGCGGCCTGCGCGATCTGGCTCGTACGTGTGCTCTCGAGCGAACGAATGCGCTCGAGCATCAAGGGCGCGACCAGAATCACCGCGAGCAACGCAAGCCGCGCCCGGATTCCGAGAACCTGCTTGAGTTTCGCTCGTTTGCGGTTGAAACTGACGTTTGCCATCTTCGCTACCCACCCCGGGGGCTAAGGTAAAGCGAAGGGTTCAAAAACTCTTTCTTGAACTCGGTAAAATTGGACTTACCTCGGTTACGATCACAACCAATCGATGTCATGACAGAAGCCAATGCCGCGCCGGTAACCGGCCATTCACCAAACGCGCTCGCCGCGGTCGAAGCCGAAATTGCACGCGCCTGCAAGGAAGCGCGGCGCGATCGTGCCTCGGTCACGCTGATCGCGGTGTCGAAAACGTTCGACGCGGATGCAATTACCCCGGTCATCGCCGCCGGACAGCGCGTATTCGGCGAAAATCGCGTGCAGGAGGCCAAGGGCAAGTGGCCGGCGTTAACGTCCGTTTACCCCGACGTCGCGCTGCATCTGATCGGGCCGCTGCAATCCAACAAGGCGAAAGAGGCGGTCGCGCTGTTCGATGCCATTCATTCGGTTGACCGCCCGAGCATTTGCCAAGCGTTAGCCAAGGAAATCGAATCCCAGAAAAAGCACCCGCAGCTGTTCGTCCAGATCAACACCGGCGAGGAGCCGCAGAAGGCCGGCATCGCCCCCGGCGAGGCCGATGCCTTCCTCGCGAGCTGCCGCGACACCTACGGGCTGACGATCTCGGGACTGATGTGCATCCCGCCGGTGGACGAGCCGCCGGCGGCGCATTTCGCGCTGACCGCCAAGATCGCCGCGCGCAATGGCTTGAAGAATCTCTCAATGGGCATGAGCGCGGATTTCGCCACCGCCATCATGCTCGGCGCCACGCATGTGCGCGTGGGAAGCGCGATCTTCGGGCATCGGTAACAACCGTTAGCGACGGTCGCGCGCGGCAACGGCTCTCGAGTTCGCAATGACGGCGGAGTGTGGGGCTGGCTACGCGAACCCCACCGACGCCTTCCCCAGCACGCCAAAATCCACCGCGAAATGATCGCCGGCCTGGATCGGCAGCGGCGGATGACATGTGCCTGTGGTCACCACCTCCCTTGCCCGCAAGGTGAGGCCGAGCCCGCGCAGCTCATTGGCAAGCCAAGCCAGTGCAGCGCGGGGATCGCTGAGCACGTTCTTGCCGTGGCCGATATAGCGCTGGCCACGGAGCGTGATCTGCGGCCGCTCCTCGACGAGATCCATTGCGCGCCAATTCGCTGACGTCGCTGCGCCCAGCACGAACAGATGTGCGCAGGCATTGTCGGCGATGAGCTGCGCCTCGCCGGCGCCGGCGAAATCGGTAAAGCGCGAATCGGGAATCTCGATCGCGGGATGCAAGGTGTCGACGGCGGCCAGCACCTCGTCGACGGTGTATGGCGCGGTGCGCGGCGGCAGATCGCGCCCCATGCGGAAGCAAAATTCCGGCTCGCCGACGCGCATCGCGTTGCCCGTCATCGACGCGGTGCCGCCATCGGCAATCACAGTGTCGCTCATGATGCGACCGGCCAGCGGTCCGGCGACATTGATATGCTTCTGTCCGGACTCGCTGGTTGCCGCGATCTTCCAGCCGAACAGTTTTCCGGACGACTGCGTTTCGAGCGCGGCCTGGACGGCGTAGCCATCAGTGCGGTTCTGCGGCCGCAGGTTTTGCTCAAGCGCGTCGAGCTTGGTGCCGTCACGCCAATGCCGGACGAGCACGCGCGATGCGGCGTCGATCTGATCCTTCTCGAGCATGTGCCCTCACCCGATGACGATTTTTGTTCTTGGTCCCAGCCGTCGCAGCAATTGTAGCATCGCGGATTTGGTCATGGAGACGCAGCCCGCGGTCGGCCCGAAATTGTCGCGGGCCAGATGCAGGAATACCGCGCTACCGCGGCCGGCAATGCGCGGGCGCGTGTTGTGGTCGATTTCGATGATGAAGTCATAGAGATGGTCGGCCCGCTTGAGCCGGTCACCGCCCTGCTCGCTTCCGAGCCGGATTCCCTGGTTGTAATGACGGTCTTTGGGATCCTCGCACCAGGCGTCCTCGCCGGTGATGATCCGCGCCGGCAGAAAAGTCTGCGGCCGGCTGTGCCGGTCACCCCGCCACCACAATTGCCTGGGATGAAAACTGCCCCTTGGGGTGCCGCCGTCGCCCTCGCGCTTGTTGGCGAGAATGCCGCCCCGCCCGAGCGCCACCGGAATGGTGAGCGGTCCGGCCGTCAGCCAGCCCCGGCGCGGATTGCCGGCGGCAGGCTTAACGCGGATCGCGGACACCGGTCCGGTGCCTCGATTTCTGCTGTAACTGGCTGACACAGCTTTGTTTTTCATGTGAACGTGCAATGTCGAATTCATTACAGGACATTCATCAAAACGCCCTGCTATTCTGAGTTAGAGTGCTTCTGGCTTGTGAATCGGTAACAGCCCACTACTTCAACACGAACAACAATAATAATGGCGACCCCCTAAACTTCCCCTCGCGGCTGGGCGCGGCATGCATGCGCGCCGAGCCGGACTCCAAAAGGATGATACCCCATGGCCAATGCCCGCAAGATCCTGATCGTGGATGACGATACCGATCTGCGCGACACGTTGGTGGAGCAATTATCGCTACACGAAGAATTCGAAGCCTCCGCCGTCGATACCGGCGCCAAGGGCGCGAGCGCCGCAAAGGCCAATTCCCCCGATCTCGTCCTGATGGATGTCGGCCTGCCCGACACCGACGGCCGCGAAGTTGTCCGCTCGCTGCGCAAGGGCGGGTTCAAGGCCCCGATCATCATGCTGACCGGCCATGACACCGATTCCGACACGATTTTGGGCCTGGAATCCGGCGCCAACGACTACGTCGCAAAACCCTTCCGTTTCGCCGTGCTGCTGGCCCGCATCCGCGCCCAGCTCCGCCAGCACGAAGCCAGCGAAGACGCGGTGTTCTCGGTCGGCCCCTACTCCTTCCGTCCGGGCTCCAAGATGCTGACCGCGGCCAATGCGCGCAAGGTGCGGCTGACGGAGAAGGAAACCGCCATCCTCCGCTTCCTCTACCGCGCCGGCCAGATGCCGGTGTCGCGCGAGACCCTGCTCCAGGAGGTCTGGGGCTACAATTCCGGCGTCACCACCCATACGCTGGAAACCCACATCTACCGCCTCCGCCAGAAGATCGAGAAGGACGCCGCCAACCCGGAGATCCTGGTCACGGAAGCCGGTGGCTACAAGCTGGTGCCGTGATACGTTCCAAGGGCGTGCGAATCGTTTTAGATCGCCTGCCCTTGAGCCTCGGATCTGAATGTCAATCGACGACGACGTAGCGCTGCTCGAGCGTGTCCCGACACTGCGCCTGTTGGGAGAGGCCTCGTTGCGCATGCTGGCGATCGGTTCCGAGCAGCGTGACTTTGTCCGCGGCGATATCCTGTTCAATCTCGGTGACGACGCCGATGCAGGTTTCGTGGTTCAGCGCGGCGCCTTCCGGGTCGACGACGGCGCGGGTGCCGAGATGATCGCAGGTCCCGGCGCGCTGATCGGCGAGCTCGCGCTGGTGGTGCCGATGAAGCGGCCGTCGAGCGCAATCGCGCTGGAGCACTCCTCCGTCATCCGCGTCGCGCGCAGCCTGTTCCAGCGCGTGCTCGAAAGCGACCCCGCCGCCGCGGTTCGCCTGCGCGACGAATTCGCGGTGCGCTCCAGCCAGATCGCGAGCGATATATTGATGGCGGGTGCGAAGCTGACGTCCTGATCGTTGTTTCGTAGCCCGGATTACGCGCAGCGAAATCCGGGCTACGGGCTTCCGAGGTTAAATCTCCAGCGTCACCGTGACCGGCACATGGTCCGACGGACGCTCCCAGCTCCGCGCATCGCGCAGAATCCTGAAATCGCTGACCGCGTCCTTCAGCGCGCGCGAGACCCAGATGTGGTCGAGCCTGCGGCCGCGATCGCCGACGGTCCAGTCGGCGGAGCGGTAGCTCCACCACGTATAGACCTTCTCCGACATCGGAATGCGGTCGCGCGCGACGTCGACCCACTCGCCGGCTTCGAGCGCGGCCTTGAGCTTCTCGGTTTCGACCGGCGTGTGCGAGACCACTTTCAGAAGCTGTTTGTGCGACCAGACGTCGTTCTCGTGCGGCGCGACGTTGAGGTCGCCGACCAGGATGTGGCGATCCTCTCCGCGCGGATGCAGTGGCTCGCACGCCTTCATCTCGTCGAGGAAGCGGAGCTTGTGGTCGAACTTCTCGTTCAGCGCGGGATCGGGAATGTCGCCGCCGGCGGGTACGTAGAAATTATGCAGCACCAGCGGCTTGGCGATGCTGGCCTTCTCGCCGAACGACACGGAGATGTGGCGCGAATCCACCTTGTCGCAGAAGGTGCGGATGTCCGTGGACTCGAACGGGATCTTCGAGACGATGGCGACGCCGTGATAGCCCTTCTGCCCGTTCAGCGCGACATGCTCATAGCCGAGCCGCTTGAAGCGCTTCAGCGGAAAGGCGTCGTCGATGCACTTGGTCTCCTGGAGGCACAGCACATCCGGCCGCGCACTCTTGAGGAATTTCGCGACCAGGTCGATGCGCAGCCGCACCGAGTTGATGTTCCAGGTTGTCAGGGAAAAACGCATGAGAGATGCGTCTTAGCATGGATTGTCGCGAGGAAAGCACCCGTGCACGATAGGCCGACTCTGCCCATCCACGACAATCTCTCGTGCCCCGGACGCTGCGCGGCACGAAGTGACGCGCTGCAGAGCCGGGGCCCATCTTGCGGCGCTCTGGGTCCCGGCTCTGCGCCGCACCGCTGCGCGCTGCGTCGCGTCCGGGACACGAAAGCTCAACCCGGCGACGGGCCGTAATTGGTAAAATCGATCTTGAACATGTTGGGATCGAGCTTCTTGCTCGCGTCCAGATTGTAGACCGCGATCGTGGTGTCGTAGCCCTGCGGGTCGGTGACGGTCCACTGCTTGAGCTGGCCGTCCTTGGCGCCGAACATCAGCAGCAGCCGGCTGGTGCCGACCAGCGCCTGCTTCTCCTCGATGGTCACGCTGACGAAGATGTCGTCGGCCGAGACGTTGACGACGTTGGTGTCCTTCATCAGGTCGATGCGATCGGACAGCAGGAAGCGCAGCGGCGTCTGCGACAGCGGATAGACGTCCTGGGTGGCGAGCTTGCGGTCGCGCACCACCAAAGACGAGCCGTCGGCGACGATGTCGATCGGGCTCGGCGCGTCATATTCGAAGCGCACCTTGCCCGGCTTCTGGATGTAGAAATCGCCCTGCGTCTTGCTGCCGTCGGGACCGACCTGGACGAAATTCCCGACCAGCGTCGACAGCGACGACAGATAGGCGCTGACTTTGGCGGCCTGCGCCTTCTGGTTGGCATCGAAGGTCTGGAAGATGCTGCTCGGCACGTTGCGGCGCGGATCCGGGATGACCGGATTCGGCGGCGCTTGCGTTGCGCCGGTCACAGCGGGCCCACCGGCGGCCGCTCCGCCATCGCGGCCCTTCGGCGCGGGTTTTGGCACGGGCACGGTCTGCGCCACGGACGCAGCCGTCACCATCGCGGCGGTGACGAGAAGCACGCCCGCCACACGCGCGCCTCGCGCAGCGATGGTGGCAGCGAATCGAATGTCCGGATGTCTGATCAACGCGTCGTCCTAACGTGGCTGGGCGCCTTTTTAGCGTGATTTCGGGCAAAAGCAGATAACGATTTCGCGTGAAATTATGTTTCGAGGCGCCTCGCCTCACATATGACTGTCTTCTTCCTCGACCAGAATTTCGCGTTTGCCGGCGTGGTTGGCGGGACCGACGATGCCTTCCAGTTCCATACGCTCCATCAGCGATGCGGCGCGGTTATAGCCGATTTGCAGGCGGCGCTGGATGTAGCTGGTCGAGGCCTTGCGGTCGCGTTTGACGATGGCCACGGCCTGTTGGAATAAATCGCCGCCGCCATCCGCGCCCATGCCGCTGGCGTCGAACACGGCGCCGCCGTCCTCGTCCTCGGTCGGCTCTTCGGCCGTAACGGCTTCGAGATATTCCGGCTGGCCCTGCGTCTTGAGGTGGCGCACCACCTTCTCGACTTCGTCGTCGGATGCAAACGGTCCGTGCACGCGGCTGATGCGGCCGCCGCCGGCCATATAGAGCATGTCGCCCTGGCCGAGCAGCTGCTCGGCGCCCATTTCGCCGAGGATGGTGCGGCTGTCGATCTTGGAGGTGACCTGGAAGGCGATGCGGGTCGGGAAGTTCGCCTTGATAGTGCCGGTGATGACGTCGACCGACGGACGCTGCGTCGCCAGGATCACATGCAGGCCGGCGGCGCGCGCCATCTGCGCGAGGCGCTGCACCGCGCCTTCGATGTCCTTGCCGGCGACCATCATCAGGTCGGCCATTTCGTCGACGATGATGACGATATAGGGCAGCGGATCGAGCGAGAGCTTCTCTTCCTCGTAGATCGCCTTGCCGGTCTCCTTGTCGAATCCGGTGTGAACCGTGCGTGTCGGCTCTTCGCCCTTGGCCTTCAACTCGAGCAGGCGCGTGTTGTAGCCGTCGATGTTGCGCACACCGAGCTTGGCCATGTTCTTGTAGCGCTCTTCCATCTCGCGCACGGCCCATTTCAGCGCGACCACCGCCTTCTTCGGGTCGGTCACGACGGGTGTGAGCAAATGGGGAATGCCGTCATAGACGGAGAGTTCGAGCATCTTCGGGTCGACCATGATCAGGCGGCACTGGTCCGGACGCAGCCGGTAAACCAGGCTGAGGATCATGGTGTTGATCGCGACCGACTTGCCCGAGCCGGTGGTGCCTGCGATCAGCATGTGCGGCGTGCGCGCGAGATCGATGATGACGGGGTCGCCGCCGATGGTCTTGCCGAGGCAGAGCGGCAGTTTCGCAACCGAATCGACCGTCTCCTTGGCGACCAGCAGCTCGCGCAGATAGACCTTCTCGCGATGCGCGTTAGGTAGCTCGATGCCGATGGCGTTGCGGCCGGGCACGACGGCGACGCGCGCCGACAGCGCGCTCATCGAGCGGGCGATGTCGTCGGCAAGGCCGATCACGCGCGACGACTTGATGCCGGGCGCCGGCTCCAGCTCGTACAGCGTGACGACGGGACCCGGATTGGCCTTCACGATTTCGCCGCGCACGCCAAAGTCTTGCAGCACGCCTTCGAGCGCGCGCGAATTGGCTTCCAGCTCGGCCTTGCTGAGCGGCTGGCGATCACCCGCCTTGGGCGCGGCCAGCACAGACACGGACGGAAGCTCGAACTTGTCGGAGGACTTTTTGGCCGCAGCCTTCGGCGCCACTTTCTTGCGCGGAGCGCGCGCGACAGGCTCCTCCTCTTCCTCGTCGTCTTCCTCTTCCTCGTGCTCGTCCTCGTAGTCCTCGTCTTCGGACTGCGGCGAGATCGGGGGCGCCGCGCGACTACCACCGAGACTGGGTTCCTGGCGGCTGAACGCAACGGCCTTGGTCTTGGGTCCGCTCGAGACCAGCGAACGGTAAGCGGCACCACACAGCCACATCAACCGAGCCTTGGTGCTCATCAGTGCGTGGAACAGCCAGCCCAGCGACACCGAACCGCGATCGCTCTCCTCGTCTTCATCGAGCGGCTTGTCGTCATCCTCGATCTCGGCGAGCTCGTCGTCATGCTCGCGCGCGCCAAGCCCGCAGGCGATCAGGAAAGTCGCGGCCATCGCCGCGAACAGGATCACGCCGAGAACAGTGCGATAGATCGTGCCGGGCGGCCCGAAGATCACCGCAGGCGCGCGCACCAGGGCATCGCCGACCACGCCGCCGAGCCCGGTCGGCAGCGGCCACGCGCCGCCATGCGGCCAGCAGCTGACAAAGCCTGCCGCGATCACCGTGCAAAGAATCCAGCAGCCGAGCCGCAGCGCCTCGCGGTCGAACGGGCGATGCGTCATCATCCGCCAGCCCCAGACCGCGACGGTCAGGACCAGCATGATCGCGCCGAGCCCGAGGATCTGCATCGCGAGGTCGGCGCCGATCGCGCCGGCATAACCGAGAATGTTGCGGATCGGCCGCGAGGTCGCGTGGCTGAGGCTGGGATCCTGCACCGACCAGGTCATCATCGCCGCCGAGGCGACGCCCGATAGCGCGATCAGGCCGAAGCCGGTGAGCTCGCGCATACGCCGTGCCAGCCCCTCGCGGATCGAGGGCGGCAGATGGCCGACCAGTGGAATGACACGTTCGATTGCCGACATGCTCACGGGCCCCGCCTAACCCAGAGTCTCGACCAGGCGGTGCAACGCCTGCGCCGTGGTCTCGCTATCCTGCACCAGCGCAAGGCGAATATAGCCCGCGCCGGGATTGAAGCCGTCGGGCTGGAGCCGCGCCAAAAAGCTGCCGGGCACCACGCGCACGCCTGCTTCCTTGAAGAGTTTCAGACACACCGACACGTCGTCGCCGAGCTCCGACGTGTTGAGCCAGACGCAGAAGCCGGCGTCGGGCCGGCGATAGCCGTAACGATTGCCGATGATCTGGTCGGCGAGATTGAACTTGATCCGATACAGCCTGCGGTTCTCCTCGACATGCGCCTCGTCGCCGTAAGCAACGGTCGCGACATGCTGGAGCGGCACCGGCACCTGGGGCGCTGCGATGTTGCGCTGCTCGAGGAACATGCCGATGAACTTCTTGTCGCCGGCGGCGAAGCCGACGCGCAGGCCCGGCAGGTTGGAGCGCTTCGACAGCGACTGGAACGCAACCACGCGGGTGAAGTCGGGGCCGGCGCATTCGAGCGCGCTGCCCGGGGCCTCGCGGGTGTAGATCTCGGAATAGCACTCGTCGCTGAGGATCACGAAGCCGTAGCGGTCGGCGAGCTGCTTCAACCGCCTGAAATAATCGGGCCTAGCGACCGAGCCCTGCGGATTGGCGGGCGAAGCCAGATAGAACGCCACCGTGCGCGCCAGCGTCGCCTCGTCGATGGCGTCGAGATCGGGCAGGAAGCCGTTTTCGACCGTGGTCGGCAGGTAGACCGGCTCGCAGGCGGCGGCGCGGGCGCCGGCGCCATAGACCGGATAGAACGGGTTCGGCATCAGGATGGCGGGCTTGCCGGGACGCGGGCCGACATAGCGCGCAGCCGTGATCGCAGCGAGGAACAGCCCCTCGCGGCTGCCATTGAGGACGAGCATCTCGCTCTTGGGGTCGAGCGGCCGTGGCAGCTTGAAGCGCGACGATAGCCAGGTGCTCGCCGCCGTGCGGAACGGCTCGGTGCCCTGGTTCATCGGGTAGCGGCCGAAATCGGCGATGTGCTTGGCCAGGACCGGGCCGACGAAATCGGGTACGGGATGCTGCGGCTCGCCGACGGCAAGCGAAATCAAGGGCTTGCCCGGCTGATGGGGGGCCAGCAGCTCGTTCAGCCGGACGAAGGGCGAGCGTTCGGAATCGGAGCTTCCACCTTCCAGCGGCGCACGGGATGAAGCGGTCATAGCCATTCTGGACGCCAGCACTCTTGGAACAGCCGGTCGCGCAAAAGCGCCGGCGGGAAGCGGTTCAGTTCACCATAGATAGGGCGAGGTTAAGACGCGATTAACCATCGGCGGGCGGGTCCGTCCAGAGCCGAATAATTAGACCGGATAACAACGGGATGCGGGGCATGCGCAAGGCTTGATGATGCCCTTGTCGGCGATGTGGATGTTTCAGCGACGTCATGCCCGGGACAAACCCGGACATGACGAACTTCGTGAAGTCGGCGCGCCTCAGTGCCCCGGCAACTTCTCGAACGTCGCCATGCCAGCGGGGATGGCGTGAAACTCCTGCTTGTCGCAGGTGTAGATCGCCATCTGCGGATGGAACTGCTCGGGCTCGTCCAGCGTGCCGACCTTGAGGATTGCGGCGGGCAGGCCCGGGACCTTGGTCACCAAATGCGTGCCGCATTCGGCGCAGAATTCGCGCGTTACGGCGCGCTCGAGGTCCTTGCGGGTGAATTGCTTGGGCTGCCCGATGATGTAGCTGAAGCCGGCGGCCGGCATCGCGATGAAGGTGTTGGGTGCGCCGCCCGAGATGTATTGGCACTCGCGGCAATGACACTGCGCCTGCATCATCGGGTCGCCCTCGGCGACATAGCGCACTTCGCCGCAATAGCATCCGCCTTCCAAACGCATGACGACCTCCCGTTTGTTGTTCTTGAGGTCGATATTTCTGCGCCGGCGGTGCGGAATGGCAATCCTTTTCTTCGATCCACGAGCCAAAAAGAAAGGGGCTCCAACTTGCGCTGGAGCCCCTCAACGGTCGGGGCATTGCCGGGTATGTGCCCAAACCGTAGTTGTGGACGCGGTCCCCGAGGAGACCGCGCCCGGGAGGAGAGGTTACATGTTGTAGGCGCGTTCGGTGTGCTCGGTGATGTCGAGGCCTTCACGCTCGCTCTCGACATTGGCGCGGAGGCCAACGATCACATCGACGACCTTGTAGAGGATCGCCGAACCGATGCCCGACCAGACCAGCGTGGTGCAGACGCCCCAGAGCTGGGAGATCATCTGCGCCGCGAAGTCGTAATCGGCAACCTTCGGCGGGATCGCGGTGTAGTCGATGATGCCGGCGCCGCCGAGGGCGGGGTTCACCAGGATGCCGGTACCGAGGGCGCCGATGATGCCGCCGACGCAGTGCACGCCGAACACATCGAGGGAGTCGTCGTAGCCGATCGCGTTCTTCACGACGGTGCAGAAGAACAGGCAGACCACGCCGACCACGAGGCCGAGGACGATCGCACCCATGACGCCGGAGAAGCCGGCGGCAGGCGTGACGGCCACGAGACCCGCGACAGCGCCGGAGATGACGCCGAGCACCGACGGGTGACCCTTCACGATCCACTCCGCGAACATCCACGACAGCGCGGCGGCTGCGGTGGCGACGAAGGAGTTGGTCATGGCGAGGGCAGCGCCGCCGTTGGCTTCGAGGTTGGAGCCGGCGTTGAAGCCGAACCAGCCGACCCAGAGCAGCGAGGCGCCGATCATCGACATGGTCAGCGAGTGCGGAGCCATCAGCTCCTTGCCGTAGCCGGTGCGCTTGCCGATCAGGAGAGCGCCGACGAGACCTGCGATGCCGGCGTTGATGTGCACCACGGTGCCGCCAGCAAAGTCGATCGCGCCCTTCTTGAAGATCCAGCCGGCGTCGGCGTTGACCTCGTCGAGCTTGGCCTGCGCCGCGGTCTTCGCCGCCGCATCAGTCGCCGCAGCCAGAGCCTTGGCTGCGTCCTGGATCATGTCCGGGCCGGGCCAGTACCAGACCATGTGCGCGATCGGGAAGTAGATCAGCGTGACCCAGAGCGGGATGAACAGGGCGATCGCCGAGAACTTCATGCGTTCGGCGAAGGCGCCGACGATGAGGGCGGGCGTGATCGCCGCGAAGGTCATCTGGAAGCACATATAGATGAGCTCCGAGATGTTGGCGTCGACCGAGAAGGTCGCGGCCTTCGAGTCGGTGGTGACGCCCATCATGAAGGCCTTGGTAAAGCCGCCGATGAAGTCGGAACCACCGGTGAAGGCAAGGCTGTAGCCGTAGACGGCCCAGATCACGGTGACGACGCAGACGGTGTAGAACACCTGCATCAGAACGGAGAGCATGTTCTTGGAACGGACGAGGCCGCCGTAGAACAGCGCGAGGCCGGGGATCGTCATCAACAGCACGAGTACTGTCGATGTCAGCATCCAGGCGTTGTCTCCCTTGTTGACCGTTGGCTCGGCATAGGCTGCGGTCGCAGCGAACAGGCCGACTGCGAGAGCCGCCAATCCCGCGCCATAGGGACGCTTAAACGTCATTTTATTCACTCCTGATTGGTAAAGGTTGAGCGCGAAATCAGAGGGCCGCGGCATCGGCCTCGCCGGTGCGGATGCGAACCGCATGGTCGAGGTTGATGACGAAGATCTTGCCGTCACCGATCTGTCCGGTTTTCGCGGCGGACGTGATGGCGTCGATGGTCTTGTCGACCTGGTCGGAAGCGACAGCGACCTCGATCTTGATCTTGGGCAGGAAACTCACGGCATATTCAGCGCCGCGATAGATTTCCGTATGGCCCTTCTGGCGGCCATATCCCTTGACTTCCGTCACCGTAAGACCGTGAACGCCGATGGCGGTCAGGGCGTCACGGACTTCTTCCAGCTTGAATGGCTTGATAATCGCCATAACAATTTTCATGGGTCCTATCCCCGCTTGGGCCCGGTCCGGACATGGCCGGGCGTTTCTCGACTGGTTCGCCACGGAGAAGTTCACTACGCGGGCACAGCCACGACCCTTAGAATCAAATGCCGTGCCAGATCGGGCGCATTGCCTAACGGACTATGAAAACGGGTGTTTTCGCGTTTGACGCGTATTGCGGCGCAGTGCGCTATTACGTCGCGCTCAAAACGTGGTCATATCTGATCAAAAAGAGTGCACGACAGGCTGCCGACACAATTGCTGCTCACGTGTCGGGCAGCGTGACGGTATTTAATTACAGAAGAAGCCCGCCAAAGGGCCCCACCGCCCTGCGAAATATCGAACCGACCCTGGGCCTGCTCACGGGATGCGCGAAATCGGTCTGGGGCGTCAGGCGGCCTCGCGCGCCGCGAAGACCCGGTCGACCAGTCCCCATTCGACCCCTTGCTGCGCGGTCATGAAGTGGTCGCGGTCCAGGGTCCGTTCCACCTCCGCCTCGGTGCGCCCGCAATGCTGCGCGTAGAGCCTGATGATGCGCCGCTTGGTCTCCTGCATTTCGTTGGCATGGATCAGGACGTCGGAGGCCTGGCCCTGGAAACCGCCGAGCGGCTGATGCACGTGGAGGCTCGCGTTGGGCAGCGCGGCGCGGTGGCCCGGCTCGCCGGCCATCAGCAGGAACGAGCCCATCGAGCGCGCGGTGCCCATGCACAGCGTATGAACCGGCGCCTTGATGAACTGCATGGTATCGTACATGGCGAGGCCCGAGGTGACCACGCCGCCATAGGAGTTGATGTAGAGATTGATCGGCCTGTTCGGATTCTCCGCCTCCAGGAACAACAATTGCGCGCAGACGAGGCCCGACATCGCATCGTTGACCTCGCCGTTGAGGAAGATGATGCGCTCGCGCAGCAGCCGCGAATAGATGTCGAAGGATCGTTCGCCGCGGGCGGATTGTTCGACGACCATAGGGACGAGCTGAAGCATGTCGCGCATCGGCGACCTCCATGTCTGCAGGGGATGAAGTGTTTTGTTGTCAGGCTGCCGCGCGCATCAGGCAGCCATTGCTGTTGGCCGGCTGCGGCAGCTTCATGCCGATGTCGCAGGCTTGCTGGATGATGCGAAAGCGGGTGCCGCCTGACACGTTCGGCTCGAGCCGGAAGATGACGTGGCTTTCGCGAAACGGCGGTTCGGAATCGCGAAGCCGGTAGCGCACCTCTTCGCCTGCGATCATTGCTTCCGGTTCGGCGCCCGCAAGGTCGCAGTCCGGCAGCCAGCGTTCGCGCAATTCAGGAATGGTCACGGCGCGCCAGACTTTTGCGGGTGGCGCATCGAACTCATATTCGAGCACCAGGGCTTCATCGGAGGGATCAGGCTTCACGGCGTCGCTCATTGATCCATATCCTTCAGGAGGTCAGCGAGTGCTTCCATGCGCTTCGGCCAATAGGCGCGGTAGCGCGCAAGCCATGCCCCGATGGCGACGATTCCGTCGGGGTCGACTTCGTAATTCACAAAGCGGCCCTGCCGCTGTTCGCGCACCAGGCCCGCCGCGCGCAGCACCGAAAGATGCTGGGACATCGCGGGCTGGCTGATCTCCAATCCGTCGCGCAAAGCGCTCGCATTCAGGCTTCCGCCGGCGAGCTTCTCAAAGACTTTGCGGCGGGTCGGGTCGGCGAGCGCCTTGAAGATGTCGGCTTCGATCATGACAACACATAAGCACGCGCTTATGTGTTGCGCAAGCCCTTACTGCAAAGCCTCGCCGTGCTGCGAAATATCGAGCCCCTCGAGCTCATGCTCGCGGGACACGCGCAGGGGCACGAACAGCGCGACCAGCTTGAGCAGAACAAAACTCACCCCCGCGGCCCAGACGAAGGTGACGGCGACGCCGTAGAGCTGGATCAGAAGCTGCTGCGGATGGCCCTCGAGCAAACCGGCGGTGCCGCCGATCGCGCTGGTCGCGAACACGCCGGCCAGCAGGGTGCCGGTCAGCCCGCCGATGCCGTGAACGCCGAACACGTCGAGCGAATCATCATAGTCGAAGCGATGCTTCAGCCAGGTGCAGGCCCAGTAGCAAACGGCGCCTGCGATGATGCCGATGACGATGCCGTGCCACGGCGCGACGAAGCCCGAGGCCGGCGTGATGGTGCCGAGGCCCGCGACTGCGCCCGAGATCATGCCGAGCACCGAAGGCTTGCGCCGGGTCGACCACTCGATCGCGCCCCAGGTCAGCGCGCCGGAGCAGGCTGCCAGATGCGTCGCGATGATCGCCAGCACCGCGCGCGAATTGGCTGCGCCGGCCGAGCCGCCGTTGAAGCCGAACCAGCCGACCCACAACAGGCCGGTGCCCATCACGGCGAGCGAGAGATCGAACGGCGAGAGATTTTCGGTGCCGTAGCCGTGGCGGCGCCCCATCACCTTGGCGGCGACGAGGCCGGCAGTGCCGGCCGACAGATGGACGACGAGGCCGCCAGCAAAATCGAGCACGCCCATGCTGGCGAGGAAGCCGCCGCCCCACACCCAATGTGCCAGCGGAATATAGACGAAGATGAACCAGGCGACCGAGAACACGAGATAGGCGGAGAACCGCATGCGGTCGGCGACCGAGCCCGCGACCAGCGCCACCGTGATGATCGCAAACGTCATCTGGTACAGCATGAACAGTGCTTCCGGGATCGTCTTGGCCGCCGGATTGACGCTGTCCATTGTCATGCCGGCGAGGAACCAGCGATCGAGCGAGCCGATCCACGGCCCGTCGCCGACGAAGCAGAGCGAATAGCCGAATGCGACCCAGAGAATGGAGATGATCGTCACCGCGGCGAGGCTCTGCGCCATGGTGGCAAGCACGTTCTTCTTGCGCACCATGCCGGAATAGAACAGCGCAAGACCGGGGATCGTCATCATCAGCACCAGCGCGGTAGCGACGATCATCCAGGCGGTGTCGGCGGTGTTGATCTCGGAGCTCGCGGCATGCACCGGCGAAGCCGTGGCCAACACACATCCGATCGGCGCGGCCATAGCAGCCGCGCGGCGCAACAATCCCGCCATGTCGATTCCCCCAGCATCGTGATTGCGTCGCACGCTGTGGCGTCGTTGCCCGGTGCGATCGAAGAAGACTTTTAGAGCGTCAGAGCGCGTCGCTGTCGGTTTCGCCGGTGCGGATGCGCAGCGCGTGGTCGATCGGCGTGACGAAGATCTTGCCGTCGCCGATCTGCCCGGTGCGCGCCGTCGCGGTGATCACGGCGACTGCCTTCTCGGCGACGTCGGAGGCGACGGCGATCTCGATGCGCAGCTTCGGCAGGAAGTTCACGACATATTCCGCGCCGCGATAGATCTCGGTGTGGCCCTTCTGACGGCCATAGCCCTTCACTTCGGTCACGGTCATGCCGTGGACGCCGATCGCCGTCAGGGCCTGGCGGACCTCATCGAGCTTGAAGGGTTTGATGATCGCGACGACGAGTTTCATGGTCAGGCCTATTCCCCGGGATGCGCCGCGCCGTATGTCTCCGGCGCAGCGCCAATCTGGCATCTTTCCGGGCAAATGGCATAAAAATGTTGCAGGTTGAAGCGGAAAAACGTTTGGGCGTGTGAACGGCCGCCTCTGTACAGGGCAGCCGTTCATCCTTCACAATGCATTTTTGGCATGGATGCGGTGAACCGAAGCGTCCCGGCCGGTACAAAAGTATGTTCGAGGGGGACGCTTCATGGCGAGTTGGTTCTACGCATCCGAGGGCAAGCAGCAGGGGCCCTATCCGGAAGGGCAATTCCGCGACCTGATCGCCCAGGGCGTCGTACGGCCGGATACGCTGGTGTGGTCCGAAGGCATGGCGGGCTGGCAGAAGGCCGCCGAAATCCCCGGCCTCATCGGCGGCGGCGGCGCGCCGCCGATCATCCCGGCGGGCGGACCGCCGATGATGGGCGGTGGCGGCTATAGCGGCGCCGGTGGCGGAGGATCGCTGACGGCTGATTTCAGCGTGTTCGGCCTGCTCGGTCGGACCATCGTGTTCGTAATCGGCATGATCCTCGTCATTCCGGCGCCGTGGGTCGCGGTCTGGTTCTACCAATACATAACGTCGCACATTCAGGTGCCGGGCCGCCCGAATTTCGGTTTCGCGGGCCAGCCGATGGATATCTGGTGGGCGTTGATGGCCAACGCGCTCCTGACCTATGCCGGCGCCACCGGCATTTCGTACGCGCCGCTCGTTGCCATGATCATCAATGCCTTCCTCGCCTGGGTGATCCTCCGCTGGATCGTGGCCAATCTCACCTCGAACGGCGAGCGACTGCCGATCTCGTTCCAGGGCAGCGCGATCGGCTATGTCGGCTGGTATCTGCTGATGCTCATCTCGACCATCACCGTCATCGGCTGGGCCTGGGTGCTGGCGTACTGGATGCGCTGGATCTGTCGCAATACCGAGGGCACGCGGCGCGAGATCGTGTTCAACGGCAGTGGCTGGCAGCTCCTGTGGCGTACGGTGGTGTTCTCGCTGGCCTGTAGCTTCATCATCCCGATTCCGTGGATGCTGCGCTGGTACGGCCGCTGGTACGTGTCGCAATTTGCGCTCGTCGATCGCGGCGCCGCCGCTAGCGGCTTCTGACCACGTCTCCTCGCGCGCGGGGCTTCCCCGCGCGCGACAGGACAGAAGCCGCCACCTTCCTGTCAGGCGTGAATGGCCAGTTGCGGGGCGATCGCTTCCGCGACAGCGCGCATATCGCGCGCCAGCGCCAGCGAATTTGCACGATCCAGCTGGCTGCCGAGGCCAACGGCCGCGATCGTGTGCGTGATCGTCCCCTTCGCGTTCAGGACGGGCACGGCAACGATCGTCACGCCGGCAATGTAATTGCCGCGATCGATGCTGAAACCCTGCTTGCGCACCTGATCGACTTCCTTGCGCCAGGCCTCGAAGGTCGGCGCGTTGTGCCAGCGCAGCAGGCGAAAGCGCTTCTCGATCTCCTTCTCCGGCTGGCCGCTGAAGGCGGCGACGCAGCGGCCCGTGGCGCTGATCAACGCTGGAAAGCGGCTTCCGATGTCGACATGAAGCCGCACCGGCGCCTGACTGCGGGCCAGCGCGACGACGATCATGTTGTCCAGGTCCGGCACCTCGACGCCGATCGCCATGACGCCGTAGCGGTTTGAAATCTCCTCGAGCTTCGGCCGCATCAGGCCGGGAAAGTCGGCATGCTCGAGCACGGCGCGCGCCAGCGGCAACATGCCGACGCCGAGGCTGTAGCGCTTGGTCTGCGCATCGACCTGCAGCAGATCTTCCGCCAGCAGCGCCCGCACGATGTGCAACGCTGTGCTCGGCACCAGGTCGAGAGTCTCCGCGATTGCCTTGAGACTCTGCGGCGCGGGACTGCGGCTGAGCAGGCGGAGGATGGCGACGGCGCGCGTGACCGCGGGCACGGCACGGACGCGGGGTGATTTGGCATTCGGCATGATCGTATCGGTACAACAGCGGCCCGGGTGCAACAACAGCAACTCATTGTGGCAGCGCCGGCACCGCTTCGATCGTCCATGTCGCGCCGCACGCGCAGCAAGCTTCGTCGCGCTTCACAGTAATTGTATATAGACAATTAATAGTGCTATTTGACAATTAGTGCGCCGTCGGTATCTTGCCGGTCATGACCAAGCTGACCGACTACACAAGCTACGCGGCCGCACAGACCATCTTCTCCCCGGAGAAGCTTTGGGAATTGTTCGACGGGACCCGCGCGCGGCTGAACATCGCGCATGAATGCATCGACCGGCACGCCGGCCGTTCCAATCCGGCCGTGATCGTCGTTCGCGCGGACGGGCCGGACGAGGTGCTGGGTTTTGCCGAACTCGCCGAAGCGTCCTCGCGCTTCGCGCATGATCTGGTGAGCCGCGGCATCAAGCCCGGCGATCGCGTCGCGATCATGCTCGAGCCCTCGCGCGCCTTCTACGTGGCGGTGTTCGGCACCATGAAGGCCGGCGCCGTCGCGGTGCCGCTGTTCACACTGTTCGGGCCCGACGGCGTCAAGCTGCGCGTCGACGATTGCAAGCCGCGGCTGATCGTGACGAACGCGGAGAAGGCGTCGCTGCTCGCCGGGATCGGCACCGAGGTCGTGGTCGCCGACGAAGCTTTCCTGAACCAGCTGCAACGCTTTGCGCCGCACTTCACGCCCGACACGGCCGCGGACGCGATGGCCCTGTTTCAATACACCTCGGGCACGACGCGCGAATTGCCCGAAGCGGTCAAGCACACGCACCGTTCGATCGTCACGCTGATGGTGGCCGCGCTGTATGGCACCGGCCTGCGCCCGGGCGATCGCTTCATCTGCCCGTCATCGCCCGCCTGGGGACATGGGCTCTGGCACGGCACGCTGGCGCCGCTGGCCCTGGGCATCACCATCGGGGCCTATGCCGGCAAGTTCAATCCGGAACGGCTGCTGGCCGCGCTCGAGCAGCACCAGTTCACCAACATCTCCGCGGCCGCCACGCATTATCGCATGATGCGGAATTCGGGCGCGGCGCCGCGCTACCGCTACGCGCTGGAGAAAATGTCGTTCACCGGCGAGCCGATCGACAGCGAGACGGCGGCCTTCATCCACGAAACCTTCGGTCATCAGGTGTGCAGCATGTACGGCACCACCGAGATCGGCGTGATCCTGGTGAGCTATCCCGGCGCGCACGACTTCGTCGTCAAGCCGGGATCGCTGGGCAAGCCGATCCCCGGCGGGCGTGTCGAGGTGCAGGACGCCGAAGGCAAGCCGTGCGCGCCCGGCGTGACCGGCGAGTTGAAGGTGTGGCGCCGTGGCGACTGGATCGCGACCAAGGACCTCGGCCGCATCGACGAGGACGGCTACTTCTATCACGGCGGCCGCGCCGATGACGTCATCATCTCCGCCGGCTGGACCATGAGCGCCGTTGAGATCGAGGACGCGATCCTGAAGCATCCGCAGGTGCGCGAAGCTGCCGCCATTGGCGTCCCTGATCCGTTGCGTGGGCAGGTGGTGAAGGCCTTCGTGGTCACCGACCGGCCCGGCGATACCTCCTTCGAGCACGAGATCCAGGACGTCGTGCGTCAGCGCCTCAGCCACCACGAATATCCGCGTCTCGTCAGCTTCGTCACCGAGTTGCCGAAGACGCCGGCCGGCAAGGTCAACCGCAAGGTGCTGCGTGACCGCGAGCAGGCCGTTAAACAATCAGAAGCCGCGAATTAGAGGAAAGGAAACGTCACATGCTGGACAAGACCGAAACCAGATTTCCCAAGATCACCGAAGAGGGCCTCGACGATCTGCGCAAGCGCATCGGCGTCGCGATCGGCGTGACCGCTGAGCCCTGGTGCTACGAGGCCACGCGCGACAATATCCGCCACTACGCGCACGGCATCGGCGACGACAACCCGCTCTGGTGCGATCCCGACTACGCCGCAAAGTCCAGCTATGGCGGCATCATCGCGCTGCCGAGCTTCCTGTTTTCGACCAGCCGCATCGTGTCGGGCTATGTCGGCGGGATGCCCGGCGTCCACGCCATGTGGTCGGGCGCGGACTGGACCTGGCACAAGGCGGTCAGGCGCAATGACGTCATCTCGACCGAGGCGAAGCTGAAGGACCTCGTCGAGCATCAGACCCGCTTTGCCGGCCGCGCGATCCAGCAGACCTATCACGTCGACTTCTTCAACCAGCAGGGCGACCTCGTCGCCGAGGCGGACAGCTGGTGCTTCCGGACCGAGCGCGACCACGCGCGCGATCAGGGCACCAAATACAAGGACGTCAAGGCCCGCGCGCCGCGGCGCTACAGCGATGAGGAACTTGCCGCAGCCTATAAGCACTACGCCGAGGAACGGATTCAGGGCTCGCGCAAGCGCTACTGGCAGGACGTCGCTGAAGGCGAGGCGCTCCCGGTGATGCTGAAGGGACCGATGACGGTCACCGGCTTCATCGCCTATGCCCAGGGCTGGGGCGGTCTCTACATCCGTGCCAACAAGCTCGCCTGGAAGCTGCAGGACGCCCATCGCGGCCTCGGCATTCCGAACCGCTTCAATATCCCCGATTGTCCCGAGCGCGTGCACTGGGAAGAGGAATTCGCGCTCGAGGTCGGCGCGCCCGGCGCCTATGATTACGGCCCGGAGCGCTGCTCCTGGCTGACCCATCACCTCACCAACTGGATGGGCGATGACGGTTTCCTGCGCCGCGCAACCTGCAAGATCCGCCGGCATAATCCCGAGGGCGACATCCTGTTCATCAAGGGCACGGTGAAGCGTAAATTCGTCGAGAACGGCCGTCACCTCGTCGAGATCGAGCAGGAGGCGCGCAACCAGGATGACGAGCTCTCCGTGCTCGGAACCGGCATCGTGGAATTGCCAAGCCGCACCTGACAACATCCAACTGGGCGCATGATCATGCCCACACCTGATCTCACGCGCGGAGCGGTGACCGGCCTCAAGGTCGTCGATCTCTCGCGCGTGCTGGCGGGGCCGCTGTGCACGCAGATGCTGGCCGATCATGGCGCGGATGTCGTCAAGATCGAGCCACCATCGGGCGACGAGACGCGCGGTCTCGGGCCGCCTTTCGATGCGGCGGGACAGGCGGCGTATTTCGGCGCCGTCAATCGCGGCAAGCGCGGCATGGCGCTCGACCTGTCGCGTGCCGACGGGTGCGCGGTGCTCGAAGCCCTGTTGAAGGATGCCGACGTGCTGGTGGAGAATTTCCTGCCCGGCACGATGGAGCGCTGGGGCCTCGGATACGAGGCCCATTTGTCTGCGCGCTTTCCACGCTTGATCTACTGCGCGATCTCGGGCTTCGGCGCCGATGGGCCCCTTGGCGGCCTGCCCGGCTACGATGCGGTGCTCCAGGCCATGTGCGGCCTGATGAGCATCAACGGCACCAAGGACTCGGGCGCCACGCGCGTCGGTGTGCCCATCGTCGACTACGTCACCGGCTACAATGCGCTCACGGGCGTCTTGCTCGCCCTCGCAGCGCGCGAGCGGACCGGACGCGGCCAGCGCGTCGAGGTGACGCTGTTCGACACCGCGCTCGGCCTGCTGGTGCCGCACGCGGCGAACTGGATCTGCTCAGGCAACGCGCCCGGCCGGCTCGGCAGCGCCCATCCCAACATCGCGCCTTACGACAAGTTCGCCGCCGCTGACGGCGAGATTTTTCTCGGCATCCTCAATGACGGCCAGTTCCGCCGCTTCTGCCAGAAGGTGAAACGCGGTGATTTGCTGGATGATCCGCGCTTTCGCACCAACGCCGATCGGCTTACTCACGTCGCAGCGCTTCGCACGGAGCTGGGGCGCACGCTGGCCGGCTTCAAGTCGGATGCGCTTTGCCGCGAACTGATGCAGGCCGGCGTCCCCGCGGGCGCCGTCAACACCGTGCCGCAGGCGTTCGCGCAAGCCCATGTTGCTCACCGCGATATGCTGGTCGAAAGCGAGGGCCATCGCGCACCCGGCATTCCCGTGAAGCTAGCGCAGACGCCAGGCAGGACCATGCGACGGCCGCCCCGCTTTGGCGAGCATGCTCGCGAAATTCTCGCGGATGCCGGTTTCGATGAAGCGGCGATCGACGGCCTGATCGAAGCCGGAATCGTCACGCCGCCAGGAAAGGACACCGCGCCACGATAAGAAGGCGACCAACGAGAAGACAATCAAAACAAAATATAAATATAACGAGAGGAAACGATCATGCTGAGATCCGCGAGATGGGCCGTGGGATTGCTGGCCCTGCTATGGAGCTGCGCAAGCCTTGCGCAAACCTATCCGACCAGGCCGGTCAAGATCATCGTTCCCTATCAGGCCGGCCAGGGCACCGATGTCGTGGCGCGATATTTGGCCGACCATCTGTCGCGGACGCTCGGCCAGCGCTTCTATGTCGAGAACAAGCCCGGCGCCGGCGGCAATATCGGGACCGAGCAGGCGGCGCATTCGGATCCCGACGGCTATACGCTGCTGATGGGAACCAATGCCACCCAGACCATGAACGAGTTCATGTATCCCTCGCTGGGTTTTGTGCCGGACAAGGATTTTGCCCCGATCATCCTGGTGGGCAAGCTGCCGCTGGTGATCTCGGCCAGCCCGTCGTTCGCCGGAAACAACGTTGCCGATCTGATCGCCGCCGCCAAGGCGAGGCCCGACAGGATCGACATCGCGCTGCCGAGCACGACGGCGCGCGTCATCTTCGAGTTTCTCAAGGAAAAGACCGGCGCGCCGATGTTCGGCGTGCCCTACAAGGGGTCGGCGACGGCGATGACCGACGTGCTCGGCGGACAGGTGCCGCTGCTGATCGATACGGTCACCGCGGTGCGCACGCAGATCGAGGACGGCAAGCTGAAGGCGCTCGGCATCACCGTGCTGCAGCCGAGCGACCTTCTGCCGGGCGTAAAACCCGTCGCCGAGCAGGGCGTGCCTGATTTCGAGATGGCCGGATGGAACGCCTTCTACGCGCCGCGCGACACGCCACCGGCCGTCATCGCGCTGCTGAACGGCGAGTTCGCCAAGGCGCTGGCTCTGCCCGAGACGCGGAAGCGGCTTCAGGAGCTGGGCTTTGACCCGGCCGGCGGCACGCCGACGGACCTGGCCCGGTTCGAGACGCAGGAGCGGCTCAAATGGGGACCGGTGATCAAGGCGACGGGTCTGCAGGGCGGCTGACGCCGATCAGGCTTTGCGCTCGCGCACCGAGCCTTCCTGCGCGACCGACGCCACCAGCGTGCCGTCAGGCTTGAAGATGAGGCCGCGGCTCAAGCCGCGGCCGCCCTGCGCGCTCGGCGAATCCTGGGCGTAGAGCAGCCATTCGTCGGCGCGGAACGGGCGATGGAACCACATCGCGTGGTCGAGGCTCGCCGGCATCATGCGCTTGTCGAACAGCGTACGGCCGTAGCGCGCCATGATCGCATCGAGCAGCGAGAAGTCCGAGGCATAGGCTAGCGCGCACAGATGCAGCGCGGGATCGTCGGGGAGCTTTGCGGCCGTGCGGATCCAGATGTTGATGCGGCCGTCCTCGACCTTCTGGCCGAAATAGCGGCCGATCTCGACGGGACGCAATTCGATCGGACGATCCATCTCATAGTAGCGGCGGATGAACTCCGGCATCTCCTTGAACAGCGGCTGCTTTGCAACCTCCTCCGCGGAGAGCTTTTCCGGCGGCGGCACATCAGGCATCTTGTCCTGGTGATCGAAGGCGCTGGCTTCCTCGGCGTGGAACGAGACCATGATCGAGAAGATCGCGTTGCCATGCTGGATCGCGGTGACGCGGCGGGTCGAATAGCTCTTGCCGTCGCGCAGGCGCTCGACCTGGTAGATGATCGGAACCTGCGGGTCGCCCGGCAGGATGAAATAACAATGCAGCGAATGCGGCAGCCGGCCCTCGACGGTGCGGCAGGCCGCGACCATCGCCTGCCCGATCACCTGGCCGCCGAACACCCGCTGCCAGTCCGTCTTCGGGCTGTTGCCGCGGAACAGATTCACCTCGAGCTGTTCGAGGTCGAGGATCGAAATGAGGTCGAACAGGCTCTTGGACATGGGGTGAACTTTCTTGCCGCCTTTCCGGGTCGAATGCTCCGGAATGACACAATGGGGGCTTTCCGCCCTTGTTTCACCGCACTGTTTCGCCCACCTCAAGTCTGCTAGCAAGGCCAAGAAGAGTCCGGGAAGCTTGGTATGTCGGTACGGGGTAGCATTGTCATTGGTGGCGGCGCGTTTGCGGGCCTCGCACTCGCCCTGGCGTTACGCCAGGGGCTCGGGCCGGAGATCCCCGTCATCGTCGCTGACCCCGCGCTCAGCACGCGGCCGAGCCGCGATCCCCGCGCGACCGCGATCGTGGCCGCCTGCCGCCGCCTGTTCGAGGCGATCGGTGCCTGGGACGACGTCAAGGGTGAGGCGCAGCCGATCCTCGACATGGTCGTGACCGACTCCAAGCTGGAGGACGCCACCCGTCCGGTGTTCCTGAATTTCGCCGGCGATGTCGCACCGGGCGAGCCCTTTGCGCACATGGTCGAGAACCGCCGCCTGATCGATGCGCTGGTGCTGCGCGCCGAGGCCGAGGGCATCGATCTGCGCGCCACCACCGTGTCGTCCTACGATGCGCGCGCCGAGGGCATCGACGTGACGCTCGGCGACGGCAGCGTGATCGCGGCGAGTCTTCTCGTCGCCGCCGACGGCGCACGGTCAAAACTGCGCGAGCGCGCCGGCATCGCCACCCATGGCTGGGAGTATGACCAGTCCGGCATCGTCGTCACCGTCGGCCATGAGCGCGATCACGAGGGCCGCGCTGAAGAACACTTCCTGCCCGCGGGTCCCTTCGCGATCCTCCCCCTGTCGGGCAAGCGCTCCTCGCTGGTGTGGACCGAGCGCCGCGCCGAGGCCGCACGCATCATTGCGCTCAGCGACGACGAGTTTCACAGCGAGCTCGAGCAGCGTTTTGGTCTGCATCTCGGCGAGGTCAAGGCGCTCGACAAGCCGCGCGCGTTTCCGCTGTCCTATTTCGTGGCGCGCTCCTTCATCGCCGAGCGCCTCGCGCTGGTCGGCGATTCCGCCCATGTCATCCACCCCATCGCGGGCCAGGGCCTCAACATGGGGCTGAAGGATGTCGCAGCATTGGCCGAAGTCGTCGTCGATGCGGCGCGACTCGGCATGGATCTCGGCGGCGCCGACGTGCTCGAGCGCTACCAGCGCTGGCGCCGCTTCGACACCATGGCGATGGGCGTTGCCACCAACTCGCTGAATTTCCTGTTCTCGAACCAGTCGACGCTGCTGCGCACGGTGCGCGACATCGGCCTCGGCCTCGTCGACCGCGCTCCGCCGCTGAAAAATCTCTTCATCCGCCAGGCCGCTGGTTTGACCGGCGAGATACCGCGGTTGTTGAAGGGCGAGGCGTTGTAGCGGGGATTCGCGTCATCTTCGTAGCCGGATGGAGCGAAGCGTAATCCGGGGCCGCTGCCTCATCAGCTCCAGAAGTCCCGGATTGCGCTACGCTCCATCCGGGCTACAAGAATCTCAATCGATCTTCCGCGCCTCTTCCGGCAGCATGATCGGGATGCCGTCGCGGATCGGGTAGGCGAGTTTTGCGGACCGCGAGATCAGCTCCTGCTTGGCGGAATCGAACTCCAGCGGGCCCTTGGTCAGCGGGCAGACCAGAATCTCCAGCAATTTGGGATCGACGCTGGTCTCGGGGCGTTCGGTGGGCGCGTTCATTGTTGTCTCCGGCGATCGCCTGCCTCTAGCACAGAAATTCGCGTCCGCCCATCGGGGCTGCCAAAGCGTTTTCGAGCGAAGTGGGACGGTTCGCGTCAAGAAACCGTATCAAAATAAGGATCTAAGCGGAAACCATTTGCAGGATCTCGTCGAGCAGGCCCTGGAGCCGCGCCGCCGGCACCGGCGGCCCTGACAGGGCGAAGCCGAGAAAGGTCCAGTAGAGGATCTGCGCGCGGGCCTGCGCGGTCGCCGGGTCAAGCCCGCGCTTCTCCAGGAGCTGCTCGATATAATCGATCCTGCGCCGGTCGATCGCGCGGACCGCGCCTTGCGCGGCCGCATCGAACGCCGCCCAGTTACGCACCGCGCGCTCCAGATCGAGCCGCGCGCCAAAGGACCTGCGCAGCAGCGCCTTGAGCGGCTCATCACTGGCGGCTTCGACATCGGCGATGATCTGCTCCGCCGCGATCTCGCGCCAGCGCTTCAGCACGGCGGCGTGGAACGCGCCGAGATCGGCAAAATGCCAATAGAAACTCCCGCGCGAGACGCCCATGGCCTTCGCGAGGGGATCAGCCTTCAGGGCGGTGAAGCCGTTTCTGGCGAGCGCCTTCAGCCCCTGTTTGATCCAGTCGTCGGCGGAGAGCTGCTCGGTCATGGCGGGGTCCCGGAATTCGACCATACACTAGTGTATTGACAGGCTGCGGGCCAGCGCTTAATCAGCCATACACAGATGTATGGAGGCGACGATGCGTGATCTCTTGCTCCAGTGTGCCGGCGTCCTGACCATCGCCGTGGCCCTCATCCATGGTTACCTCGGCGAGGCCAAGGTGTTTGCCCGCGCCCGCATCGAGCCGGAACGGCTGCGCACCCTGATCCGCCTGGTCTGGCAGGCCTCGACCGTCGCCTGGATCGGCGGCGGTGTGCTCCTGTTCGCGGCGCCCTGGATGGGCTCGGAGCCGGCGCGCCACTGGATCGTCATCACCATGGCCTGCGTGTTCGGCTTCTCAGCTTGCGCCAACGCATGGGCGACGCGCGGACGCCACTTCGGCTGGATGGCGCTCAGCGTGGTCGTCGTGCTTGCGGTTGCCGGATATTAGCAATGCTTCCAACCCGTGAGACGTAAGGCCGCAGCGGCCGTTCAAATGCATGCTGCCTACGGAGCACGCTGATCTTTTTCGGATCGTTAGAATATCTCTAAAGCCATCCGCGTCCGAACCGGATTGACTTCACCCTCTCCGTTGCTTCCTTCGGGCACGCTTCGCGGTTTCCCGCGCAGCGCTCACGACAGAGGAGGAGACGTTCGTGAAGGTCATTCGTGTTGTTGCCATTGCACTGACGATCGGGATTGGCGCGGGATCGACGGCCATGGCCGACGGTTTCAAGGATTGCACCAAGCTCGACAAGGCGTCGTGGAAGCCGGCCAGCGAGGCCGAAGCCAAGGCCAAGGCGCTGGGTTACGAAGTGCGGCGCTCCAAGATCGAAGGCTCGTGCTATGAGGTCTACGGCGTCAAGGAAGGCAAGCTCTACGAGCTGTTCTACAGCCCGGAAGATCTCAGCCTGAAGAAGACGGTTGCCAAGTAAACTGCGCAAGATTTGGGGATAGTCACGGCTTGATCGACGAAGCAGTGCCAGAAGCGCGCGGGGGCTCCGACAGGCCCCCCGTAGATCGAACTGCATCGCGGACGGTCGCAGTCTGGGATCTCCCGCTACGCCTGTGGCACTGGGCCCTTGCGGTCAGCATTCTGGCCGCGTGGTTCACGCCGACCGTCTACGACGGGCTTCACCGCATCGTCGGCTATACGGTGCTCGGGCTGCTCGCCTTCCGCCTGGCCTGGGGTTTTTGGGGAAGCCGCTATTCACGCTTCCGCATGGTCGGCGTCCGGCTTCGTGCCGCGCCAAACTATCTCTGGAATCTCAGGCGCGGCATCACCGGCCGCTATATCGGGCTCAATCCCGCCGGCACATTGATGCTGGTGGCGCTGCTGTTGTCGATCGCCGTCTCGGCCATCACGGGCGCGCTATCGGTGACTGTGACCTTCTTCGGCGTCTGGTGGATCGAGGACACCCACGCCGTCGCGTCGGACGCCGTTATCGTCCTGGTCGTGTTGCACGTTCTGGGCGTGGTGCTGATGGGACTTCTTCAGCGCGAGAACCTGATCCGCGCAATGATCACCGGACGCAAGCGCATCCGCGGTCATTCGTAAATCCTTCGTCATGGCCGGGCTTGTCCCGGCCATCCACGTTCTCTTCTGCGGTAAAGACGTGGATGCCCGGGTCAAGCCCGGGCATGACGGAGTGTGGTGTCCCTCACTGCAACGGCGGATCGCCGCTGGTGCGCTTCTTGGCGAGATCCATCTCGGTGACCGCGATCAGGATCTCGGCGCGGGTCTTCAGGTCCATCGCTTCCAGCATCGCCTGCTTTTCCGCGGGGCCATAGGGCGACATCATCGCCAGTGCGTTGACGAGCGCCTCGTTGGGTGCGCTCTCGACGCCCTCCCAGTCGACCTTGAGATTGTTGGCCTTCAGGAAGTCCGCCAGCACCGCCAGCAGCGCCTCGCGATCGACCTCGTCCTCGCCCATCCGCGCGGTGAAGTCGTCGACGAAAGTGAAGAAATCCACTTTGCACTGTCGGTAGGCGGTCAGCACTTCGAGCTCCTCGACCACCCTGAAGCGCGAGACGCCGGTGAGCTCGAGGATGTAGCGGCCGTCGCCGGATTCGGCGAGCTGGGTGATGCGGCCGACGCAGCCGACCCGGAACAGCGCCGGCTTGTCGGAATTCTTCGGCGAGTGCGCCGCGTCGGGCTGGATCATGCCGATCAGGCGGTGACCGTCGCGGAAGGAATCGTCGACCATCGCGAGGTAGCGCGGCTCGAAGATGTTGAGCGGCATCTGGCCCCGCGGCAGCAGCAGCGCGCCGGGGAGCGGAAACACCGGAAGGATCTCCGGAAGGTCGGCGGGTCCGCGATATTCGATGTTGATCGGCATCTGGTCCCCGCTGCCGGTGTTAGCGCCTCGCCCTTACGAAAACAGGATCGTCGACAAGCGCTTGCGTCCCTCGACGGTTGCATCATCCGTACCGCCCCAGGCTTCGAAGAATTGCACGAGCTGCTTGCGGGCGCCGTCGTCGTTCCATTTGCGGTCGCGCTTGACGATCGCGAGCAGCTGCTCGGTGGCGGCCGCGCGGTCGCCTTGCGCGTTGAGCGCGGTCGCGAGGTCGAACCGCGCCTGATGATCGAGCGGGTTTGCGGCGACCTTCTGCTCCAGCTCGGCCACCGGCCCGAGCTGCTCCGCCTGCTCGGCGAGATCGATCGCGGTCTGCACCGCCTTCACCGCGGGGTCGTTGCGCTTGGATTCCGGCACCATGGCCAGCGTCTGCTTGGCCTGCTCCATCGCGCCGGAGACGGCGTAGCATTTGGCGAGGCCGGCAAGCGCGGCGATGTTGGTCGCATCGTGCTGGAGCACCTCGGCATAGATCTGGGCTGCCGCTGCGGCATCGCCCTCGGCGAGCACGGCCTCGGCCTCTTGCAGGATTTCGGCGATATTCGGCTCGCCCGGCGCGGTCACGCCCTTGGTCAGCTTGTCGATGAAGGCGTTGAGCTGGCTCTCCGGCACCGCGCCCATGAAGCCGTCGGCCGGCTGGCCGTTGACGAAGGCGATCACAGCCGGGATCGACTGGATGCCCATCTGGCCCGGGATCGCCGGGTGCTGGTCGATGTTCATCTTGACCAGCTTGACCTTGCCCTTGGCCGCCCTGACCGCCTTTTCCAGCACGGGGGTGAGCTGCTTGCAGGGCCCGCACCACTCCGCCCAGAAGTCGATCAGGACCGGCTGGCGCTTCGATTCCTCGATGACGTCCTTCACGAAGGTCTGGGTGGTGGTGTCCTTGATCAGATCGGCCGCAGCCGGGCCCGCCGCTCCGTTACCCTGTTCGATGATCGTCACGGGATCCCCTCGTCATGTCTGGAATGGCGGCTCTTTAGCACGTCGCCAATTCATATGCTTCGCTGTCGGCCCTAAAATTGGGCCGGGCCGGCCGAATTTCAATCCATTGCGGCCGATTCGGCGGTTCCGGGGCATTTTCAGTCGATTCGGCCGGTTTTGGGGTCCATATAGGCCCCCAATTGCGAATTGGTGCCGTCGGTAGCTGTTGCATTCCCCTCCCGCTTTTGGCATACGACAGCCGTTGCCGGCGCAGTCATGCGGCCGACACAGGATGCGGGTGTAGCTCAGTGGTAGAGCACGACCTTGCCAAGGTCGGGGTCGAGGGTTCGAGCCCCTTCGCCCGCTCCAGTTTTCTCCCAGAGCATCGTCATAAGGCTACAAACTCCCTTCGGGGAGCGTGACCGCGTTCTTTTTCGGGCCAGGTTAAAGCCGGGGTAAAGCCCTGGGCGCGGGGCCTTCATGCCCGGTGCGACCGAAATCGTGATCTTCGCTCAATACGGCGGAAGGTCTCGCTCCGCCGCTTAAGAGTATCGAACGACCAACCACAGGCGAGCGCACGGGCGGGCTGGGAGCCCGGCTGCGCAAAAAAGGCCCGCCGGATAGGGCGGGCCTTCGCTTCGTTAGAACAGCGCCTTAATAATCGCGGCGAGCCCGAATAGGCAGGCGGCGACATTGACGCGGATGACGATCGTGACCGAGCGTCGATTGAGTCTCATAGGTCGCTTTCCAAGCACCCCGCGGCCAGTGAGTCCTTGCAGTATGACCGAGTCGGGCCGTACCGCGCTAGACGGGATGGTGGACAGCACAGCGCTAAAACCAACCCTCCGGCATGGCTTGGACTAAAGCACGGACGTACGCCGCAGCAACCAACGCGGCGTAGTTCTGCCAGACGTCGCTTTTTGCCTTATCGCAATAGTCGCAAATCCCTCGGACGACAAAAATATCCTTGTTGGCGTGCCACGCCGCGTCTTGCACCCCGCTCGCTTCCATCTCCACCGCTCGGACGTTGAAGCGTTCTCTCAACTGATCGCGGGTCGCGGCATTCTTCAGCAACGTGTCCGCGGCTGCGATAACGCCTGAAAACACCCTCGGCAGCCCGTCGCGCCGTTGCCCATCAGGTGGATGGCTGATGATTTTCGCGCCGTCGTGGAGCACATCTGTTTCATTGGCTGGACGCGCGTAATCGGCGCCAAGGCGATCAAGTGCAGATGCGGCAATTGCATCCCACGGCCGCTGCCCCATCATCGCTTCAGCCTGAAGGCGTGCCGCCATCCCCATTAATGTTGCACTGGCCCTTTGCGGCGCACTGCGAATCTCGCGCCCGTCGACTGTCTCCTTGACGAAGTCGTGCGCAATGATCCCATTGCCCCCGGACGTAACGATATCACCCAATCTCACGTGCTCGTCTGCTCTTTCGTGATTAGGGCAGCCACCAGCGATTCCGACCATCACGATATGCTCGACTTGCGGGAATGATCGCAAAGCATTCGTCGTTAGCGCACTGGCGTTCAAAGTCCCCATACCGGAAGATGCTGTCAGTACCTCGCGCCTTACCTGGTTGTGCTCATAAACACCGATCTCGTAAAAGTTTGGATCACCTAGCACACCGAGCGTTGCGCTTGAATCGAACGTTGCCATCACCGCGGCGGCTTCCTTAGGCAGCGCAGTTACTAGTAAAACCTTTATTTTTTTGGCTCTTTGCAAGGGCGTTTCCGGACCGTCGACTGAACGCACGCGCTCTGGCAAGTGATCATAACCAAATAGATCAGCGCCCTCTGCGTCATAAGCGATGACGCGCATCGTGGTACGCAACTCAGTTCCGCGTGCTGCCGATTCAAGACGGCTCCGCGTTAGTGAGTTTGTAGGAGCATCCCTGTAAATCTGCAACACCGGCTCCGCATAGAGCGAGCATTTTGCCGACTGTGCCGCCATGTGCTCCAAGAGACGTTGACGGACGCTTTCGGTCTGTTCGTCGGGCCACCATTCTAGTACGAGCTCTTCAATGGAGTCGAAGAAGGTGTCTCGCAAACCTATCGCCAGCCCGTTGCGCGCCTCATCCGACCTGTCCTCTGACCCCTGCACGAGCAAGTCGAGATTCTTTCTCGCCGCAGCGGCATTGCTCGCGATTGTCTGATACACATACTTTCTAACCTTTTCGGGCCGCCCTTCAATTTCCTTTAGCTTTACTCCAAGCGCTTTAGGTCCCAATGTCTTGTTCTCGCAAATTGCCCACACTGAATACTGCGCAACTATTCTGTCATCGTGCCCATTCAAGCTCCCTATGACTTGACGATTTTCGAACTTGGCGTCGAAAAAATTCTCTGGCGCCTTGCCAAGACCAATCAAAATCGATGCTAGCCTCAGTTGAGGGATATCGGCAGTGTCAATGTTGATCCGAGTGCCACGAAGTTCTTCGTTGAAGCTGGTGCTCTGTTGAGCCGCAGCAAGAAGAATGGCCCCCTCGATAGGTAAGTTGGCACTGTTCAGTTGGCGACGGGCTTCTTCCGCGTCAACTATCGCGCAAAGGGCCGCGATACCTGCGGCCAAAATATCAGGGTCGGATTCGTTGCGCTTGATCGCCTCCAAAACTGCGGCGACTTGTTCTTTCGTGCCGATAAGAGCTAGGGCGTTGAGAGCCCAACGACGAACGCGCGTTTCTTGGTCGTACAGCAATCCCATTGTGTGAACGACCACAACGTCTCGCTCGCGTAGGACAAACCCGGAGCGATAGAGTTTGCAAAGCGTTTCAAGGCCTATTTTTCGATTTTCCGAGTCTTGATTCCCGATTAGAAGCCGAACGTAGGCCTCTTCTTCTGCGCTAATAAATCGTTTTACACGGCGCCTCATCGGAAGGTTGTACTTTCCCCACAGTGCGCTGGGCATGGTCTAGTACAAGTTGCGACCACGGGTCAAAATCTTCGATGTAATTAACGGGAGTGGACAGGTCGTGCCACCTAAGATCGTTGATAGCTAACCGACGCGTCAACGGTTCAAACCATTTAGGGCAATCGAAATACACGACGGCTAACAGATTTCGAGTACCTTTCTCTTCGCACGTGCACACAAAGCTGTCCAAGCGAGCCGAGTCAGCCAACTCGTATTCAGCATTCAAATTCAAGTCCACATTCAACGCACGTAAGCCACTAGCGACGATGCCGTGGTCATTTTGGTCGAACAAACTCAAGTCGTCTTGCACTACAGGGGAGAAAAATCCGAGAGATCGCTTTCGAAGGAAGCTATCGCGATCTTCACGGTAGCGGCCATGGCGATAAGTCAAGACGGCGTTGTCTCGCAGCACCAGCACGAACGCCCAAACGAGCACGTCGTCCGAGCGCGCGTCTTTGGTGCTGCGCGCGTAATGAAATTGATGGGCTTGCAGCAAGTCGAGTATTTGTTGTGCCGAGACCGAGCAGGTACTTGCGCACAGGCTTTCAACCGTCTGCGCATCAAACGCGAGCGCTTGACGAACTGCTAATTCGCGCTGTCTACGCCGTGCAATAATGGGGACTCTATACTTTTCCGGAATCGATGTGTCAGTGATGAACTCACGCAAGAAAAACACGCCGGGCTTCGTTCGAAAAAATGAGCTACGTTCTCGGCGCAGCAAGATGTCTTCGCTAATCCGCGCTTGGAGCGTCTTATGCTGAGTCTTGCCATGCAGCCTTGGCGGCACGTTGCCCAATGCAAGCCCGCGCTTCAGAATCTCGCGCGGGGTCATCGGCGCACGAGTCGAGCGCAGTACAGACTCCGCTATCTGAAGATAGGCATCCAATGCTTTGCCAAAGAAAACGGCGGCGCGCCGCCAATCGCCCCACAGTGCAACCACAAATAACAGATGGTGTCAGGTAGTTCAATCCAGTCGCCCGGTGGGGGCGGCCCCGTCCCGTGCTGTGGAAAACACGATCTTACCTCGCGCCGATCGGCTGGAACTTGGACCGATCGCTGCAGCGCCCTGCACGTGGCTGGCTCAACCACGTTGGCCGTGGCGGCCCTTTGCAGAAAGTGGGGGGCAAGGCGCATCGCCAGCGCGCCATCCGGCGTTTTGCCAAGGCAGCCCTCTTGTGGCAACGAACGCTGCGAAGTGATGCGCGGGGATGGCGGACGTCAAAAAAATGCGATTGACAGACCTTACATTGGTTCTGGTCGGGTTGGACAGCGACAAGGTCTGGGTCGAGGGTCCGAGCCTCTTCGCCCGATCCATTTTTTCCCAGAGTATCCAGCCAAGCCGGACCGCGCCGTGGTTTTCCACGTCGCTGGCGGCTGTTATGGGTTTGAAATGACAATCCTGGTCACCGGCAGCGCGGGCCACCTCGGGGAGGCCCTTCTCCGCACGCTTCGCGGGCGCGGCTCCCCGGCGCGTGGGGTCGATCTGAAGTCATCGCCCTTCACCGATGCCGTCGGCTCGATCGTCGATCCCCACTTCGTCCGGCGCCAGATGGACGGCGTCTCCGCCGTGATCCACACCGCGACGCTGCACAAGCCGCATGTGGCGACCCACAGCAAGCAGGATTTCGTCGACACCAATGTCAGCGGCACGCTCAATCTGCTCGAGGCGGCGGCCGCGGCCGGCGTGCGCAGCTTCGTCTTCACCAGCACCACCAGCGCGTTCGGCTCGCAGCTGCGACCGGAAGCCGGACAGGCTGCGGTGTGGGTCACCGAAGATCTGCCGCCGGTGCCGAAGAACATCTACGGCACGACAAAGCTGATGGCGGAAAATCTCTGCGAGCTGTCCTTTCGCGAACGCGGTCTGCCGGTCGTGGTCTTGCGGACTTCGCGCTTCTTTCCGGAGGATGACGACGACCCCGCGATGCGCTCGGCCTACCCGCTCGACAACGCGCAGGCCAACGAGCTGCTCTATAGACGGTTGGATATAGCGGATGCGGTGAGTGCCCATTTGCTGGCCGTTGAGCGCGCGTCTGATATCGGCTTCGCCCGCTACATCGTCTCGGCCACGAGCCCGTTCGAGCAGCACCATCTCGCGGCGCTGGCACGCGACGCGGCTTGTGTCGTGCGTGAGCTCTATCCGGATTGCGAGCAGCTCTACGCTGCGCGTGGCTGGCGGCTGTTCCCGGAGATCGACCGCGTCTACGTCAACGCGCGGGCGAGGCAGGAGCTCGGCTGGCGGCCCGAATTCGACTTTACGCATGTGCTGCGCAGCCTCCGCGATGACCGCGATTTTCGCAGCATGCTGGCGCGCGAGGTCGGGTCGAAGAACTATCATGATGCGGTGCTCGACGACGGGCCTTACCCCGTCGCCTCGTAAGCGCCACTTTTACTGTTTTGCTCGATGCATCAAATGTCTGCGTGCTGCCACCGGGCGCAACACGGTCTTTGCTGTTCTACTGTGCATGGGGTTGTTTTCGCGATTTTTGTCCGACCGCCCTCCCGCTGCCTGCAAATTAAGCCACGCGTCATTTTGATTCCGCGTTGCAGCGAGGTCATTGCCGCTGCCGTGCTCATGCCGAGAGAAAATCCGTCTCAATTTTTATTGAGCGCAACTGCAGCGCACGCGACGCGCTTCTCAGCGCTCGCAGATGTGCTAACCTTTTTGGGTCTGCCTCGCGGGCAGACTCAAAACTTCGCCTCTCGACTAGCCATAACAAAATAACGTGCAGCCCTGACGGCTGCCATAGGGGAGTGACGCGATGACATCGATGTTCCATCGATCCGTGTTGGCGCTTGCAGCGGTTGCCCTTCTTGCCGGGACCGGCGCTGTCAATGCGCAGGACAAAAGCAAACCGCTGAAGAAGTACGAATCCGGCACCAAGGAATTCTGGACCCATCCGCCGGATGACTGGTTCCTCGGCGACGAGACCGAGGCGCAGAAGGGCCTCGCGCCGCCGTCCGGGCCGCCGACCGGCGCCTCGGAGGCCGAGCTCGCGGCGATGATGAAGAAGATCAAGCTGCCGGCCGGCTTCAAGATCGAGGTCTATGCGCCCGGCGTGCTCGCCGCGCGGCAGATGGCCTGGGGTGACAAGGGCACGTTGTTCGTCGGCTCGTTCGGCCTCGGCAACGTCTATGCGATCAAGGACAATGGCGGGAAGAAAGAGGTCAAGACCATCCTCAAGGGGCTGAACATGCCCACCGGTCTCGCCGTCAAGGACGGCGCGCTCTATGTCATCGCGGTCGACAAGCTGATCCGCTACGACGACATCGAAAACAAGCTCGACAATCCCGGCGAGGGCAAGGTCGTCTATGACGACATGCCGTCCTATGCCGCGCATGGCTGGAAGTACATCGCGGCGGACAAGGAAGGCTGGTTCTATTTGCCGTTCGGACCGCCCTTCAACATCGGCGTTCCCCCGACCAGCGTCTCTCAGATCCGCCGCGTCGATCCCAAGACCGGCAACGCGGAAATCTATGCGCTCGGCGTTCGCAACTCGGTCGGCGGCGACGTCGATCCGCGCACCGGCAAATACTGGTTCACCGAGAACGCGCGCGACTGGATCAGCGACGATCTGCCCTCAGACAAGCTGAACATGATCTCGAAGATCGGCGAGCATTTCGGCTATCCCTACTGCCACCAGGGCGACCTGCTGGATACGAAGTTCGCGATGGGCCACAAGTGCTCCGAGTTCACGCCGCCCGTGCTGAATCTCGGCGCGCATGTCGCTCCGCTCGGCATGAAGTTCTACACCGGCGATCAATTCCCCGCCGAGTACAAGAACAACATTTTGATCGCCGAGCACGGCTCCTGGAATCGTCACAAGTACCAGGGCGGCAATATCACGCGCGTGATCGTCGGGCCCGACGGCAAGAACGCCAAGAAGGAGGTGTTCGCCTCCGGCTGGATCGAGGGTGACCAGGGCTATCTCGGCCGTCCCAACGACATCATCCTCGCCAAGGACGGCTCGATCCTCGTCGCCGACGACTGGGCCGGCGCGATCTACCGGATCAGCTACAGCAAGAAGTAGCTGCGACGAAGAAGCAGAGGCTGCGACCGGGTGACGGCCGCAGCCTCTTTCATTTCAACATCTCCTGCTGTCTTTCCGGATCGCGCGTTAGCGCGAGTCCGGAACCCATAACCCCGGCTGTTGGTTATGGATTTCGGGCTCGTGCTTCGCACGCCCCGCAATGACGAGCTCGATAGATCGGAATCCTCACCATGCGCCGCCAGCTTTTTCCGTATGTCATCGGCGCGCTCTCGCTTACAGCGCTTGCATTCATGCCAGCCCAGGCCGCCGACAATGCCGCGGTCAAGGAGAAGGCGTCTGTCTGCTCCGGCTGTCACGGCGAAAACGGCATCTCGCAGACCGAGAACATTCCCTCGCTCGCCGGCCAGCCGGATCAGTTTCTGCAATGGCAGCTCGTGTTCTTCCGCGCCGGCTCGCGCAAGAACGACCAGATGCAACCGATCGCCGAGGAGATCACCAACGAGGATGTCCGCAATCTCGGCGCCTATTTCGCGGCGATGACGCCGCCGAAGGCAGCGGAAGACGGGGATCCGGACCTGTCGAAGAAAGGCGCGGAAGTTGCCGTCGGCCGCCGCTGCGCCTCATGCCATACAGATAGCTTTGCTGGCACCAAGGCGGTCGCGCGGCTCGCGGGGCAGCGTGAGGAATACCTCGTCAAGGCGCTGCACGACTACAAGAGCAGCCAGCGCGTCGGCGGCGGTGGCGCCGCGATGGCCGACGTCGCCTATCACATGAGCGATGAGGAAATCACGGCCGTCTCGCACTATCTCGCCTATTTCAAATAGCGGAGCTGCTATCTACCCCGCCCGCTGCTTCTCATACGCCTTCAGATGCGTATACGCGATGCGCAGCTTCGGCACCGGCACCTTTGCCGCATCGGCGCGGGCGATGAGGTCGCCGATCACGTGATCGGCCTCGACCGGCAGGCCCGCCTTGATGTCGCGGAACATCGAGGCCGTCATCGGTGAGCCCTCGGTGGTGATGTTGCCCTTCACCCGCTCGAAGAACGGTCCGCCCGGCGTGTAGCCCGACGCGGTCGCGATCGCGCTGGTTTCATCGAGCATGCCGAGCAGGAAGTCGCGGCCGCCGGGGGCGGCCAAAATATTACCGACAGAGGTACGCATCAGGCTGGTGCTTGCGGCGAGCGAGGAGAGGAACACCCACTTCTCCCACATGTCCTGCATGATGTTCTGGCTGGCGGTGGCCCCAACGATGCCGCTCTTGAAGGCCTCGTCGATCGCCTTGACGCGATCCGACAGTTTTCCGTCGCGTTCGCCATAGGTGATCGCCTGCATCGGCTGGAGCTGCACCACCTCGCGCTTCTCGTTCAAGGTCGCGGCGATGGCGCAGAGCCCGCCGAGCACGCGATCCTTGCCGAACTTGGCGTCGAGCGTGTCGAGATGCTTCATGCCGTTGAGCATCGGAATGATCGCGGTGTTCGGGCCGACCGCTGCGGCGAACGACTTGATGGCGTCGTCGAGATCGAATGCCTTGCAGCTCAGCAGCACGACGTCGAACTTGTCCTTGATGGCGTCGGCCTGAACGGTCGGCGGGTTCGTCAGCGTCACATCGCCGTTCGGGCTCTTGATGACGAGGCCGGCGCTCGCGAGCTCGCTGCCGCGCTTGGGGCGGACCAGGAAGGTGACGTCGCGGCCGGCCTGCAACAGCCTGCCACCAAAGTAGCCGCCGATGGCGCCGGCGCCGACAACGAGGATACGCATAGTAAAGTCCTTATTGTTGTTTTTTCCGTCGTCCTGGAGCATGCCAGAACGACCTCAAGGAGACCACCCGTTTTCTGGCGGATGCTGGATCACTTCTCCAGCACCATCTCCTCGACCTCGCGCAGCTGCTCCTTGCCGAAGAACATCTCGTTGTCGACGAAGAAGGTCGGCGAGCCGAACGCGCCGCGCGCGACCGCCTCCTCGGTGTTCTTGATCAGCTTGCCCTTGATCTCGGGCTCCCCGGCGCGCGCGAACAGTTTTTGGGCATCGAGCCCGGACGAGACAAGCGCCTTCGCCGCGACTTCAGGGTCGTCCATCTTCTTCGGCTCGCGCCACATGTGATGGAAAGCGGCCTCGACATATTTCTCGAACACGCCCTCGGCCTGCGCCGCGATCGCGGTGCGCATCAGGTTCAGCGTGTTGACCGGAAAGAAGGGATTCATGACGTAGGGCGGCACCTTGTAGCGCTTGATGAAGCGCTCGGTCTCGACCGCCTGGAATTCGCGCTTGTTCTTGATGCCGGCAAGCGTCTCGGCCGGCGATTTGTTGTTGGTCGATTTGAAGATGCCGCCGAGCAGGATCGGCACATATTCGAATTTGACGCCGATGCGCTGCTCGATCGCGGGGATCGCGAGATGGCTGAGATAGGCGTTCGGGCTGCCGAAATCGAACAGGAATTGCGGGGCTGTGCGGGTCAAACTCGTTCTCCCTGACGTCGCTTTTTGATCTGGCCTTTCATCCATTGTGACGCAGCGTGCGCCACAGGTCCACCGTTTAATGACGGTCATAATATCTTGATGATCAGATCAGGCGCCGGATCGCCCGCTTGCGCCACACCAGCAGGTAATAGCCCATCTGCAAAACGAACATGGCGCAGAACACGATCGGATAGGCAGCCCATACGGCCCGAAGGCCGACCGTGCGGCTCAGGATGATCGCAGCCGGCAGCTCGATCGCGACAATGGCGAAGATCGACAGCAGCATCGGCGTCAGCGCCACGCCGGCGGCACGCATCGCGCCTGAGAACACCGTGGCGAGGCCGAACGGCACCGAGCTCCACAGGGCGATGGTGAGCAACCCTTTCGCCAGATCGAGCACGGCGCCATCGGTGATGAAGATGCCGAGCACGGCTCGAGGTACGAGATAGATCAGCGCCACGAGGCCGCCGGTCAGGACGAGGTTGAACGCAAGCCCGGTGCGCACGATACCGTCGAGCCGTGCCCTGTCGCCGCTGCCGATGGCCTGCGCGCCGAGGATCGAGACCGCGATCGAAATCGAGATCGCCGTGAACTGCGTGTAGCCCATGACTTGGTTGACCGCGCCGTAGGCCGCTGTGGCATCGGACCCGTAGCCATTGACGAGGCCCAGCAGCACCAGCTCGGCGATCGCCATCACCACCATGCCGATGGCGCTCGGCAGGCCAATGCCGAGGATCTTTCCGAGCATGGCGCGGTCGAGCCGCAGATGACGCAGCAGCGCAGCATCAGGCGCGAGCGCATGTTTCTTCCGCAGCAAGTAGGCCGCGAGCAACAGCAGCGTCAGCGCGTTGGCGATCGCGGCCGCCCATGCCGGGCTGGTGATACCTGCCGTGGGCAACCCGAATGAGCCGCGGATCAGCATCGGCGTCAGGATCAGGCCGATCACGGTCGATAGCGCCAGCGCCAGCAATGGCGTCAGTCCATCGCCCACGCCGCGTATCATCGCCGTCATCAGCAGGAAGACGAAGCCGAGCGGCATCGTCAGCAGCATGATGCGCGCATAGGCGCTGGCGGGAGCGAGAATGTCCGCGGGCGTCGCGAGCATCGTCATCAATTGCCGGCTGAAGATCCCGCCGACGAGTGCGACGGAAATCGAGAGCAGCAGTCCGACCGCGAGCGTCGTCCCGACGACGCTCTTGATTTTTCCGCGCTCGCCCGCGCCAAACGCCTGCCCGATCAGCACGGTGGCGCCGGTGCTCAGGCCCATCACGAAGGCGAACAGGAAGAACATCACCGGGAAGAAAACCGAGACCGCCGCGAGCGCGTCGACGCCGATCATCTGGCCGAGATAGACGTTGCTGATGGTGCCGAACAGCGATTGCAACGCGTTGCTCAGTATCAACGGTGCGAGGAAACGCGAAAATGTTTTCCAGAGCGGCGTGGCGGTGGACATGGATGTGCCTTTCATCAGGGCGTGCGAGGCCGTTGCCGCGCGAAGCGCGCGGCTCGGGCCGTCGATGGGGATTTGAGAGAGCGGTGTGCTCTAAGCGCGGTCGCTGTAGGCGAGCTTGACGATGTGGTCGCGGATGTCGACGGGCCAGTCGGCGATCAGTGCGGTGAAGCGTCGCCGGTCATCCGCAAACAGCGCGCGCAAGGCTTCCTCGAACTGCGGCAAATTGCCGGCCATGGTCGACATGAAGTGATAGGCCGCGTCGCGCGCCTGCCGCTCGCGATCCTTGTCGCCGCTGGCGCGCCTTGCCTCCTCGACGAGTTTCCGCAGCGAGACCGAAGCGCCGCCGGGCTGGGCGTTGAGCCACTCCCAGTGCCGCGGCAGCAACGTCACCTCGCGTGCGACCACGCCGAGCTTCGGCCGCCCGCGCCCGCGCGGCTCGCTCGGTGGTGCGGTCTCCTCGACCGGGGGCGGGACAAGCTTCGCCAGCCGCGCCAGCACCTCGCGATCCCCGCCGCGTAGATCGAAGTCGATCGATCGGCCCGTGGCGTCCTCGAAGATGATGATGGGCTCGTCCGGCCGTGGCGCCATCCGCTTGACGACCAGCGCGACCTCGCCTGCCGGCCCCGACGCCAGGCGGCGCGCACCCTGAAAGGCGGTGAAGGTTCGTTGCATTGGAATCATTGCCAGATTGATGATGCTGGGTCATTTAATATCCGGGTAAATTACGAACGTCAATATACCCGGATGAAAATATCCGTCCGGATGGCTCGACATTGCGGTCCCGGGCTGGCAGGTACGCGACCGACTGACCACGCCTAGCCCGGGGACCCCGCCGATGTTGACCGTTCACCACCTCAACAATTCCCGCTCGCAGCGCGTGCTGTGGCTGCTCGAGGAGTTGGGCGTGCCCTACGAGATCGTGCGCTACCAGCGTCAGCCCGACATGCGCGCGCCGAAGGAGCTGCGTGCGATCCATCCGCTCGGCAAGTCGCCCGTCATCACCGACAACGGCAACACCATCGCGGAATCAGGCGCGATCATCGAATATCTCATCGCCACCTACGGCAACGGCCGGCTGATCCCGCCGCCTGATACGCCGGAGCGGCTGCGCTTCACTTACTGGCTGCACTATGCCGAAGGCTCGGCGATGTCGCCGTTGCTGCTGAAGCTGCTGTTCACGCTGATGCCGAAGCGCGCGCCGGCTTTGCTGCGCCCGCTGGTGCGCAAGGTGTCGAACCAGGCGCTCACCGCGCTGGTCAACCCGCAGCTCAAGCAGCACATGGATTATTGGGAAGGTGAGCTTGCGAAGAGCGAGTGGTTCGCCGGCAACGAGTTCACGGCGGCCGACATCCAGATGAGCTTCCCGCTCGAAGCAGCGCAAGCGCGTGGCGGGCTCGAGCAGGGCCATCCCAAGGCGATGGCGTTTCTGGAGCGCATTCACGCGCGGCCGGCCTATGCGCGTGCGCTGGAAAAGGGCGGGCCGTATCAGGTGGGGCGGTAAGTTTTCTCACCGCGGGGATAAGCTGTCAGTTCGCGTGGAGCACGCGGCCGCGCGTCGCCGACAGCGCACCGGCGATGCTACTGCCCCGCCGCTTCCGCTCCACGCGAGCGCGGATCGGGTGCGCCGAGGGGGCCATTCGGTGTCACAGCGATCGAATTCGCTGATGTCTGCCCCATCGGTTCGACGATGAGGTGGTCCATCGCTTTCAGCTCGAACAGGACATCATCGGGAAAGCCGCGCTCGATGCGCACCTCGTCCGGCAGCCATTGATGGTGCAGCCGCGGCGCAGCCACGGCGGCCGCAACATCCATCTTGTAGTCGAGAACATTCACGATCACCTGGAGCACAGTGGAGATGATCCGGCTGCCGCCGGGCGAGCCCGTCACCAGCACCGGCTTGCCGTCTTTCAGCACGATGGTCGGTGACATCGAGGAGAGCGGCCGCTTGCCGGGCCCGGGCAAATTGGCCTCGTAGCCGACGAGGCCGTAAGCGTTGGAGGCGCCGACCGCCGCGGTGAAATCGTCGAGCTCGTTGTTGAGCAGCACGCCGGTGCCGTCGGCAACGAGGCCGACGCCATAGCTGAAGTTCAGCGTGTAGGTATTGCTGACGGCATTGCCGTGGCTGTCGACGACGGAGAAATGCGTGGTGTTGGTGCCCTCGCGTGGCGCGGGAGGGGCGGACACGATCTGTTTCGATGGCGTGGCGCGATCTGTGGAGATGCCCGCCCGCAGCTTGGCGGCGTAGGCCTTGGCGGTGAGGGTCTCGATCGGTGCGTTGACGAAGGCGGGATCGCCGAGATAGCGCGCGCGGTCCGCATAGGCCCGCTTCATGGCCTCGATCAGCAGGTGCAGCGACGCCGGCGAGCCCTGCTTCAAATCAGCAAGCTGAAAGCCTTCGAGGATGTTGAGCGTCTCCACCAGCACCACGCCGCCGGAGGACGGCAGCGGCATCGACACGATGTCATAGCCGCGATAGCTGCCACGCACCGGCGCGCGGATCACCGCCTGGTAGGATTTCAGGTCCGCCGGCGTCATGATGCCGCCGGCGTCGGAGACCGCCTTGGCCAATTTCTCCGCGACCGGCCCCTCATAGAAGCCGCGCGGACCTTGCGTCGCGACAGCGGACAGCGTTTCGGCAAGGTCGCTCTGCACCAGCCGATTGCCTTCACCGAGTGGCGTGCCGTCGGGGCCCGAGAATATTTTGGCCGAGGAGGGCCAGCGCGCGAGCCGCGGGTGCCAGCCCGGCAGCGTGTCGGCGATATCCTCGCTGATGACAAAACCGTCGCGGGCGAGCGCAATCGCGGGTTCGAGCAGTTGCGCCAGCGTGAACTGGCCGGAGCCGTATTTTTCCAATGCCAGCGCGAGACCTGCGACCGTGCCGGGCACGCCGACCCCGAGCGCGGAATCGCGCGACTTCGCCGTGTCGGGCTTGCCGTCGGGACCGAGGAAGATTTGTGGCGTGGTCGCGGCCGGCGCGGTCTCACGATAGTCGATCGTGACGTCTTCTTTGCGTTCGGCTGAATGGATCACCATGAAGCCGCCGCCGCCGATATTGCCGGCGCGGGGATAGGTCACGGCCATGGCAAAGCCGGTGGCGACCGCGGCGTCGACGGCGTTGCCGCCGCGTCGCAGGATGTCGGCGCCGACTTGCGCGGATATCTTCTCCTGCGCCACCACCATGCCGTGCTCGGCGGGAACGGCATGCACCGTGTCGAGCGCGGGCGGGACATAGGCTCGTCGCGCATCCTGTGCGGTGGCCGGCGCAAGACCGAACGCCAGAGTGGCAATGAAGGCGAAAAATGTTCGCCGTGTCGAAAATGACGACATCATCAAACGTCCGTCGTGGCGTTGAGGCAGTTCACACGTGTCGCTGCAATGCTATACGGTTTGCCTCGAGAGAGGCAAAACTGTTCGTGATGAGGACTTTGGAATGACGACGATCGCCCCGGATGCGCGCATGGCTGGCGCGCCACGGATCTATCCCCCGCGCTCCGCCGTCATAAGCTGGATCTTCTTCGACTGGGCCGCGCAGCCTTATTTCACGCTGATCACGACTTTCGTGTTCGCGCCCTATTTCGCGACCAGCATTGCGCCAGATGCTGCCACTGGCCAATCGCTGTGGGGTTTTGCGATGGCGGCCGCGGGTCTCGCCATCGCGCTGATGTCGCCGCTGCTGGGCGCCATCGCGGATGCCTCGGGTCGCAGGAAGCCATGGATCGCAGGATTTGGTGCTCTGCTGGTGCTGGCGTCCTGCACGTTGTGGATCGGCAAGCCCGGCGATCCCTCCATCATTCCGCCTCTGCTCACCGCGGTCGCGCTCGCCAGCGTCGGCGCGGAATTCGCCACCGTCTTCAACAACGCGATGATGCCGACCCTGGTGCCGCCGGAGCGGATCGGCCGGCTTTCGGGCACCGGCTGGGCCACGGGTTACATCGGCGGCATCGTCAGCCTGATCATCGTGCTCGGCTTGCTCGCGGCGAATCCGGAGACCGGACGTACGCTACTCGGCCTCACGCCGCTGTTCGGGCTCGATCCCGTAACCCATCAGGGTGATCGCGCCGCCGGGCCGTTGACCGGGCTGTGGTTCATCATCTTCGTGACGCCGCTGTTCCTGTTCACGCCGGATTACCCGGCGAAGCGACCTGTGCGCGAGGCACTGCACGAAGGCCTTGCCGAGCTGAAGCAATCGATCAAGAGCTTGCCGCAGCAGAAATCGCTCGCCGCATTCCTGCTCGCCAACATGATCTACACCGATGGCCTGGTGTCGCTGTTCGCGTTTGGCGGCATCTATGCCGCCGGCACCTTCGGCTGGCACACGATCCAGATCGGCACCTTCGGCATCATGCTGGCGATTGCCGGCACCTTTGGTGCGTGGCTCGGCGGCAAGCTCGATGATTCCCTGGGACCGAAGCGCGTTATCGCCGGCAGCATGCTGATCCTGTTGCTCGCGGTGGCCGCGATCCTTCTGGTCGACAAGGAGAGCGTGCTGTTCGTCAAGGTCGCGCCGCCCGTGCCGGGCGCGCCCCTGTTCTCGAGCGCGGCCGAGCGTGCCTATCTCGTGCTGGGCTGTCTGATCGGTGCAGCCGGCGGCCCATTGCAGGCCGCCTCCCGCACGCTGCTGATCCGCCTCGCGCCGAAGGATCGTATCGCGCAGTATTTTGGGCTGTTTGCGTTGACTGGAAAAGTCACGTCCTTCATCGGCCCGCTGCTGATCGGCGTGATCACCGCGGCGACGGCCAGCCAGAAGGCCGGCATGGCCGTGCTGGTGGTGTTCTTCGTTGCCGGGCTGGGTCTGTTGATGCGGGTGAAGGAGTAGCCTCGTAGCCCGGATGGAGCGCAGCGCAATCCGGGGCCGTCGTCACCAAGATGAGAGAACCCGGATTTCGCTGCGCTCCATCCGGGCTACGCTCTCTCGCTCGCGTCAGTGCCTGAAGTGCCTTGTCCCGGTGAACACCATGGCGATGCCGTGCTCGTCGGCGGCCTTGATCACCTCGTCGTCGCGCATCGAGCCGCCGGGCTGCACCACGGCGGTGGCGCCGGCCTCGATGCAGGCGAGCATGCCGTCGGCGAACGGGAAGAACGCATCCGACGCCACCACCGAGCCCTTGGTGAGCGGCTCGGCGAGCTTCAGCTCAGCCGCAGCATCCAGCGCCTTGCGCGCCGCGATCCGGGCTGAATCCACCCGGCTCATCTGGCCTGCGCCGATGCCGACGGTGGCGAGATCCTTGGCGTAGATGATGGTGTTGGACTTGACGTGCTTTGCGACCCGGAACGCGAACTTGAGGTCGCGCATTTCCGCGTCGGTCGGCGCACGCTTGGTCACGACCTTGAAGGTCATGTCGTCAACCACGGCGTTGTCGCGGCTCTGCACGAGCAGGCCGCCGGCCACTGTCTTGGCGGTGAGGCCCGGCGCGCGCGGATCGGGCAGGCTGCCGGCGAGTAGCAGGCGGAGGTTCTTGCGCGCGCCGATGATCGAAATCGCTTCCTCGCTGGCGTCGGGCGCGATGATCACCTCAGTGAAGATCTTCGTGATCTCGCGCGCGGTGTCGGCGTCGAGTGCGCGGTTCATCGCGATGATGCCACCGAACGCCGAGGTGGAATCGCAGGCCAGCGCCTTGCGATAGGCGTCGACGAGGTTCGCGCCTTCGGCAACGCCACAAGGGTTGGCGTGCTTGACGATGACGCAGGCCGCGGTGCGCTTGGTGTCGAACTCGCCGATGCATTCATAGGCCGCATCGGTGTCGTTGATGTTATTGTAGGAGAGCTCCTTGCCCTGGAGCTGACGCGCAGTGGAGACGCCCGGGCGCTTGTCCGGCGTCGCATAGAACGCCGCGGTCTGGTGCGGGTTCTCGCCGTAGCGCAGCGACTGGATCAGCTTGCCGCCGAAGGCGCGGAAATCGGGCGCGTCGATCTCGAGCTGACGGTTGAACCAGTTCGAGATGGCGGCGTCGTAAGCTGCGGTGCGCGCATAGGCCTTTGCCGCAAGGCGGCGGCGCAGCTTCAGCGTGGTTGCACCGCTGTTGGCGGCGAGCTCGTCGAGCACGGCCTTGTAGTCGTCGGCCTCGACCACGACGGCGACGTCGTCATGGTTCTTGGCGGCGGCGCGGATCATCGCGGGGCCGCCGATGTCGATGTTCTCGATGCAATCCTCAAAGCCCGCGCCTTTGTCGACGGTCGCCTCGAACGGATAGAGGTTGACGACGAGGAGATCGATCGGCGCGATGCCGTGCGCCTTCATCGCCTCCGCATGTTCCTTGTTGTCGCGGATCGCGAGCAGGCCGCCATGCACCTTCGGATGCAGCGTCTTGACGCGACCGTCCATCATCTCGGGGAAGCCGGTGAGCTCGGACACGTCCTTCACCTTGAGGCCGGCCGCGGCGATCGCCTTCGCGGTGCCGCCGGTCGAGACCAACTCGATATCATGGGCGGCAAGCGCCTTGGCGAACTCGATCAGGCCGGTCTTGTCGGAAACGGAAAGAAGGGCGCGGGTGACGCGGCGGGGATGGTCAGTCATGAGCAAGATCCTCTGTCTTAGGAGTGTCTATGCCCAGGCGCGCGGCGGATATGTGTCGCGCTTCCCGATGGTGCTCCATCCAAGGTCGCCAGTCGCGCGAACGAGCGCTCGATAGCAGCTTTTGGCCGTTTTCACAACGACGAGATGGGGCCGAATCGTGCGCGTCTACAGCGGAAGTTCCGGCTCACGCCGGGCGTTGCGGCGGGCATTGGTGACCGCCGGCGAAGCGGTAGAGCGGACAAAGCTCCAGCGGATCGACGGCGCCTGCCGCGCGTCCTGCCGGATCACGATCTGCGCGGTGCGGCGGGGGCCGTCATTGCCGGCCAGGAACACGCTGTCCTCGAGGTCGACCTTGTCGTCGAGCGCCTCGAAGGTCCAGACGTCGCGGTTCGGCAGCACCAGCATGACGCCGCGGGCGTCCGACAGCCGGCTCGCCTTCACCGCGGGATGCAGATGGAAGCGCAGCGCGAAGTCGGCGTCCGCGCCCTTGAAACGTCCGCCCTGCGGCGGCGACAGCGTGTCCTCGCCGTCGATGCGCGCGCCGTCGTTGGCAATCATCAGCACGCGGCGATGGATCGCGCCGAATTTGGCGAGATAGCCGTCATGCGACGTCGTCAGCAGCGTGCCGTTCTGCACGATCTCGCGATAGCTCTCGACCTCGACGGGGCCGCTGGTGACGGGCGAGCCGTGCAACAGCCGCTTCATCGCCGTCATCTCGACGAACTGACATGACGAGGTGTCGTGATAGGTCAGCGTCGAATGCGCGGCCGTGCCGCGCGCGAACGGCCGCCAATTGTCGCGGCCAGTCGTGGGCATGCCGCAATTGGTGACGATGCGGCTGATGCCGGACGACAGTTCGAACGACAGGCAGCCGGCATGGGCGTCGTGGCTGACGCCGGCTGGCGGCGGCGGGCCGGTGTCGATGATGACAGTGGTCTGGCCGGCATCGAGGCGCTGGAAGCCGGTATGCGGCATGTTCGCCATCGGCGCGCCGTGGGTGTCGTCATAGGCGAGCAGCGTCGCGAGCAGGTCCGAGGGCGTCGCGCTCATGCCGTTGAACAGCGCGAAATTGCCGTCGCCATGCCGGAAGAAGCGCAGCATCGGCATCATGCGGTCGATCGCGTTGAGCAGTGCCGGCGGCGGTGCGATGTTGCGCGCGGCAAAGGTCTGCCGCAGCGGCAACAGGTCGATCAGGATCTCGATCAGCGCGCCCGGATTGCGCGAGATGTGGCCGCCGTCGGGCAGGATCTGCCGCTGCAATTCGTCGGAGAGCTTTTTCGAGGCGCTGCGGATGTGACGCGCCTGGTTGGCGAGGCAGAGTGTCGTGTAGCACAGCGCGATCAGCACCTGGAGTTTCGGCACCCCGTCGGGGATGTCGACCATGGTGTAGCGCAGGAAACGAATCTCGCGTGCGAGCGCGCGCAAGTAACGGCGATAGAATTTGTTGTCGGTGTCGTTGAGCACCAGGGGTGCCTGCGACAGCAGTGAGATCACGCGCCGCGCCAGCACGTCGGCGCGCCGCGCGACGGCGCGGCGCTTGTTGGCGGGGTTGGCGATCCAGTCCTCGACCAGCGCACGCGCGTTGGCCCGCGTCAGCGCGGTGTCGGCGGCGCGCAGATGGCGCAGCCAGCCGAAGCCGAGCAGCGCGACCTCCCAATCCTCCGACGGCGGTTCGAGATCGAAGATCGAGCGGCCGTGGCAATTGACGATCTTGCCGGCGAAGACGAAGCGCCCGGCATAGATCTCGGCGGCACGCGTCGCGTCCGCCGTGCGCAGATCATGCGGCGCGATGATGAGCCGGTCGGTGCGGCCGGGCCAGACCCGCGACAGCGCAACTGAACCGCCGCTCGCGCGCGCGAGCATGTTCCGCGCGAAGCGGTTCATCACCAGCGTCGAGATACGTCTGCGTTGAGCGACCGACACGCCTTGCCTTGAAGGGGGAGAGGATTCCGACGAATCCTTATTAATCCCAAAATCGCCCGCCTGACACCACCTTGAACGGCGCGAATCAGCGTCGGGGTTGCAAAAACCAGTGCAAAATCAGGATTTAACGAGCCTGCTAGCGAAGAATCCATCGAGCCCGCCGAGCTTGGGATCGGCGTTCGGCAGATGGCTGGGCAGGGTGCGCAGGTCACCATCGGCGGTGATGATTTCGTCGAGGCCCGCGACCTCCGACGCTTCGATCGGAACGCGGCGAAGCGCGGGCTCTGCGGCCAGCAGCGTCGCGATCGCCTGCTCGCCCTCTTCGGGTTCCAGCGAACAGGTGCAATAGACCAGCGTCCCACCCGGCTTCAGCAGCGAGACGGATTTCTTCAGCAGCCGCTGCTGGAGTGCGGTCAGGGCGGCGATGTCGGATTCCTGCCGGAGCCAGGCCACATCAGGGTGACGGCGGATCGTGCCGGTCGAGGTGCAGGGCGCATCGATCAGGATGCCGTCAAAACTTCCGGCCGGTCCGGCCCATTCCACGGCGTCGGCGACGACGGTCTCGGCCTGGAGCGACAGTCGCGTCAGATTCTCGCGCAGCCGCGCCACCCGGGCGGGCGAGCGGTCGATCGCCGTGACATGCGCGCCTGATAGTGCCAGTTGCGCGGTCTTGCCGCCGGGCGCGGCGCAGAGATCGGCAATGGACTTGCCCTTGATGTCGCCGAACAGCCGGGCCGGCAGCGCGGCGGCAGCGTCCTGCACCCACCATTGTCCCTCGGTAAAGCCAGGCAGCATGGTCACCGCGCCGTGCAGCAGCATCCGCACCGTCCCGGTCGGCAGCGTCTCGCCATGCAGGCGGCTTGCCCATTGCGCGGCGTCAGACTTCACGGTGAGATCGAGCGACGGCTCGTGGCCGAGCGCGAGCGCCATGTCTCTCGCGGTGGCCTCGCCATAATGCGCGCTCCAGCGCGCCAGCAGCCATGGCGGCAGGTCCAGCGATTGCGCGGCAACTTCCTCGACCAGCGCGTGGCCCTCGCGCGCACAGCGTCGCAGCACGGCGTTGACGAGGCCGGCATAGCGCGCGGCGCGCCGGTCGGACTGCACGAGGCGGACGGAGAGATCGACGGCTGCATGGTCAGGCACGTCCATCCAGAGGATCTGCGCGGCGCCGATCAGCAGCGCGCTCTGCGCGCGCGGCGCCTCGGAGGGAATGCCCTTGTCGAGCAGGCGCGACAGCACATGGCCGAGCGTGCCGAGCCGGCGCAGCACGGTGGCGACCAGGCGGCGCATCAGCGCGCGGTCGCGGTCGGCCAGCGTCTTCAGTCCGGGATGGGCGCCGCTGCCGTCGAGCTGGTCGTCGAGCGTGCGGTGCTTGTGCAGCACGCCGTCGACGATATCAGCGGCAATCCGCCGCGCCGCGAGACCGGGCACTTCGGATGGAGGGGCGAAACGTTGAGATGGCATGCGGCTTAAGGTTCTGAGCGAGCGGCAGTTCCGCCACGATGGGCGCATGCCTTGAGAGATCGATCTCTGGCACGCGAATATGCCAAATGTAAGAATAGCTTCCGGTTTTTTCAGCCCTCCGGGCCCGATTTCAGGAATGCGTTATTGGACGTCGCGCCGCGGCTCGTCCTGCGCTAAAAAGCCGGACCATGAGCGACCAGCCTCCCGTTCCCGATCGCAAGCAGCTCCCGCCGGCCGCCCAGCGCGCGCTGGCTGAAGCCGAGGCGCGCCGGCATGCTGCGGCCGCGGAGGCCAAGGCGCGGCCGAAGGAGCTCCAGGGACCGAAGGGGCCCGAGCCCACCCGCTATGGCGATTGGGAAACCAAAGGCATCGCCTCGGACTTCTGAGCCTTCAGCCGAATCGGCCGGACGACGCGCGCAAGGCGCGCTCCGGCCGCTAAAGGTAATGGTGTTCCCGCAAGTAGCTGATGATGCGCTCGCAGGCCGCCTCGCCCGACAGTACCGACGTATCGATGGTGATCTCCGGTGCCTGCGGCGCCTCGTAGGGTTGGTCGATGCCGGTGAACGCCGGCAATTCGCCCGCTCGCGCCTTGCGATAAAGCCCCTTGGTATCGCGCCGCTCGCATTCGGCGAGCGGGGTCGCGACGTGGATCTCGATGAACTCGCCGGCCTCGACCCGATGCCGCGCCATCTCGCGCTCGCTGCGGAACGGTGAGATCAGCGCGACCAGCGCGATCATGCCGGCATCGACGAACAGGGCTGCAATCTCCGCGACGCGCCGGACATTCTCCATTCTCTCCGAGCTGGAGAAGCCGAGGTCGCGATTGATGCCATGACGGAGATTGTCGCCGTCGAGCAGCGCGGCATGGCGTCCGAGTTCGGCAAGCCGGCGGTCGACGAGATCGGCGATGGTCGATTTGCCGGCACCGCTGAGGCCAGTGAACCAGAGCACGCAGGGCTTCTGCTGCTTGAGCCGCGCGCGCATGGATTTGTCGACGGCGCCCCGCTGCCAATGAATATTGGTGGCGCGGCGGAGCGACAGGTCGATCATTCCGGCCGCCGCCGTGCGGTGGCTGATCGGATCGACGAGAATGAAGCTGCCCATCTCGCGATCGTCGCGATAGGCCTCGAACACCAGCGGGCGGTCGAGATTGAGATGGACGTAGCCGATCTGGTTGACGTCGAGCGTGGTGGCGCTTTCCTGCGCCATGGTGTCGATGGCGATGCGGTGCTTGAGCGTCGTGACCACCGCGCCGGTCGAAGCCGTGCCGCATTTGAGCAAATAGCGCCGGCCCGCGACCATGGCCTCGTCGTCGAACCAGACGAGATGGGCGGCCAATTGGTCGGACACCAGCGGTGCGCTGCCCGCCGTCAGCACGTCGCCGCGGCTGACGTCGATTTCGTCGGTGAGCGTGAGCGTGACCGATTCGCCCGCCGCGGCCCGATCTCGCTCGCCGCCGGGTGTGAGAATACGCGCCACGCGGGTGCGAAGGCCCGACGGCTGCACTGTGAGGGTCTCTCCGGTCGCGATCGTTCCGCTCGCGATCCGTCCGCAGAAACCACGAAAATCCGCATGTGGCCGGTTGACCCATTGCACAGGCAGCCGAAACGGCCGCTGCGAGACGTCGCCGGCCACGTCCACGGATTCCAGATAGGCCGTCACAGTCGGCCCCGCGTACCAGGGCATGCGTGTGCTTGCGGCGACGATGTTGTCGCCGCTGGGCGCCACCACCGGGATGCACTGCACCTGGGAGATCCCGAGCTGGCCGGCCATGGTCAAATATTCGGCTGTGATCGCCGCGAAGCGGTCGCCGTCGAATCCGATCAGATCCATCTTGTTCACGGCGAGCACGACGTGGCGGATGCCGAGCAGCGACAGGATGTGGCTGTGGCGCCGAGTCTGCGTGATCACGCCCTTGCGGGCGTCGACCAGCACCACGGCGAGATCGGCGTTGGAGGCGCCGGTCGCCATGTTGCGTGTATACTGCGCGTGGCCGGGCGTGTCGGCGACGATGAAGCGGCGCCGCTTGGTGGCGAAGAAACGGTAGGCGACGTCGATCGTGATGCCCTGCTCGCGCTCGGCCTGCAAGCCGTCGACCAGCAGCGCGAAATCGAGATCGCCGCCGGTGGTGCCGGCGGTCTTGCTCTCGGAGGCGAGTGCGTCGAGCTGGTCGTCGAGCAGCGTCTTCGAATCGTAGAGCAGGCGGCCGACCAGCGTGCTCTTGCCGTCATCGACGCTGCCGCAGGTCACGAAACGCAGCGTCGGACGATCGTCCTGGTCCAGCCGCGGCGCTTCGAGCGCGGCAATCGAGGGGGCCTCGTGATAGGACATCAGAAATATCCTTCCGCCTTCTTGCGCTCCATCGATGCGGGACTGTCCCGGTCGATCATGCGTCCTTGCCGTTCGGAGGTGCGCGAGGCCATCATCTCGCGCACAATCTCCGGCAGGGTTGCAGCGTCCGACGTCGTTGCGCCGGTGAGGGGATAGCAGCCGAGGGTACGGAATCTGACGGAGCGCATGCGGGGCTCTTCATCCGGGCGCAACGGCATCCGCTCGTCGTCCACCATGATCAGCGCGCCGTCGCGCTCGACCACCGGGCGCGGTGCGGACAGATAGAGCGGAACGATCGGGATGGCCTCGACCAGGATGTAGTCCCAGATGTCGAGCTCGGTCCAGTTCGACAGCGGAAAAACCCGCATGCTCTCGCCGGGGGCGAGCATCGTGTTGTACAGGCTCCACAGCTCCGGCCGCTGGTTCTTCGGATCCCAGCGATGCGCCGCGCTCCGGTGCGAGAAGATGCGTTCCTTGGCGCGCGATTTCTCCTCGTCGCGTCGCGCGCCTCCGATCGCCGCGTCGAAGCCGTGGAGGTCCAGCGCCTGCCGCAACGCTTGCGTCTTCATGACGTCGGTGTAGCGGGCCGAGCCGTGGCGGAACGGGTCGATGCCCTGGCTCAGGCCGTCATTGTTGGTATGGACGATCAGATCGAGGCCGAGCTCGCGTGCACGGCGGTCGCGAAATTCGATCATCTCGCGGAACTTCCATGTCGTATCGACGTGCAGCAGCGGGAACGGCGGCTTGCCGGGATGAAATGCCTTCATCGCCAGATGCAGCAGCACCGAGGAGTCCTTGCCGATCGAATAGAGCATGACCGGCTTGCGAAACTCGGCCGCGGTCTCGCGCAGGATATGGATGCTCTCCGCTTCCAGCCGTTGAAGATGGCTGGTGCGAAGGGGTTCACCTTCGGCCCTTCCTGGAAGGGACGATTCGGCGACTGTGGGAACATCAAGCATGGGGATCACGCGGCTGCTGCAAACCAGTCGCCGAACAAGCGCGTCGACGTCGTTGCGTTCAGGTGGAGGTCGCGAACGCAGGCGGCCACCGACGCGCGATAGGCATCGTTAACGCCGCAGCGCTCCAGAATGTCGAGCTGGGTTTCGCTCAGGGACGCGGTTGCGCGGCGCTGGTAGCGATAGGCACTATCGGAGGTGTGCAGATTTGGCACCTTGTAGATCGTCGCTTCGCTCGGGAAGATGACGCGCGCGTTGTTCGCCTCCACTTGTCCCGGCTTTCGCCAGGACGTCACGGCGTTTTCGGTGAAGCTGCCCGAAAGGCCGAGGCGGTCGAACAGGATACGAACCGACGATACGGCCTCCTTGCTCACCTCGTAGACGTAGTGAGTGACCGGAATGCCCTGTTGTTCGGCGTAGCTTGCCACCCGCACGGCGTTGAGCGCGGCGGCAACGTAATTGTGGACCAGCGTTTTTTCAGAAGCGCGGTCCGACCATTTTTCGATCCACGACGCCAGTGAACTTGCCGGTTCGCGATCGAGCATGATGCAATGGAGCCGGTGTCGCGGATAGCCCGCATCAATCAATATCCGTAGGGGATTGAACAGACTTTCCGCGAGCACATAGGGGCCCATCGTCTCCTTGCTGAAGATATTCGGGCTATTGCTTGCTGGTGGCACGATCCAAGGTCTCAATGAGTTGCCCACCATTGCATCGCGCAGGATGGCTTTCACCGGCTGGTAGTATGAGGGCATTCCCATCGTGCCAAACAGGTTGGTCAGCGCCGTCGACCCGACGCGGCATTTTCCCCATGCGAAATGCAGCGTCGGAAAATCGTGCGCCGGCCGCTGCCGAAAGCTTGCGGAAAGGCACTCAGTGACTTCCCGCGTCAAAGTCTCGAGACTGACTGTTCTGGTTTGGAATTCGCCAACTGGCGAGAGCGACATGACGTCGAGCGAGCTGTGCTGCTGGCGTATCAGATCGGCCATTCGTTGCAGAGAATCGGCGAAGACCTGCTCGTTGTTCATGTTGGGGCTCCCTGGAACAGATACCGCTGGCGACGATGATCGCGCGTTTCGGGGCACCGCCTACCTATAGTTGCTTTCTGATTGCCGTCAAACCCGGGACTTACCGGGGTCGCGACGGGCGAGCATCGACGCGATGCTCGCCGCTTCGCCGCAAATCAAATCAGGCCGCGCGCACCGTCTCGAGGAACTTCTCGACCTCGGCTTTCAGGAGCCCGCTCTCGCTGGAGAGCGAGCGCGCCGATGACAGCACCTGTCCGGACGCAGCGCCGGTGGCGCTGGCGCCCTGGCTGACCTGAGCGATCTTGTCCGCAACTTCGACGGTTCCCTTCGCTGCCTCGTTGACATTGCGCGCAATCTCGGCCGTCGCAGCACCCTGCTCTTCAATGGTTGCAGCGATGGTCGTCGAGATGTCCGAGATCCTGGCGATGGTGGCGCTGATCTCCTTGATCGCGCCAACGGAGTCTTCCGTCGCACTCTGCATGCCGGCGATCTGCGCGCCGATTTCCTCCGTGGCCTTCGCGGTTTGTGCCGCGAGCGCCTTGACCTCGCTCGCGACCACGGCGAAGCCGCGGCCGGACTCGCCGGCGCGAGCCGCCTCGATCGTGGCGTTTAGCGCCAGCAGGTTGGTCTGCTCCGCAATCGCGGTGATCAACTTGACGACGTCGCCGATCCGGCCCGCAGCCTTGAGCAATTCGTTGATCTGCGCGTCGGTGCGCTCGGCCTGCCTCACCGCTTCGCCGGCGATGCGGCTGGAATCGTGCACCTGCCGGCCGATCTCGACCACCGACGTGCTCATCTCTTCTGCGGCGGAAGCCACAGCGCCGACATTGGCGGAGGCCTCTTCGGAAGCTGCGGCCACCATCCCGGAGAGTTGCTGCGTCTCCTCTGCCGTCCCGGACAGCGTGCCGGCTGCGGATTCGAGTTGCTTGGAGGCTGACGATACCGAGGTGATGATGCTACCGACCGCGGCTTCGAACGCACCGGCGAGCTTCATCATCTCATCCTTGCGCCGGGCGGCGGCTGCGGCCTCCAGATCCTTCTGATCGGCTTCCATCTGCTCGATGCGGATCAGATTGTCCTTGAAGGTACGGGCCGCACGGGCGTTGTCACCGATTTCGTCGCCACGGGTCGTGAAGGGAATCTCGATGGTCTTGTTGCCGTCGGCGAGCTGCAGCAGCACACCGCCGATACGCCGGATCGGTCGGGCGATGTTCAATACCGCGAAGACTGCGGAACCCATCAGCGTCAACATGACGGCCACGCCGATTATGAGCGCGAGATTGGCGGTGGAATCCAGTTCCTCCAGCACCTGGCTCTTGCGCTTGGCCGCGTAGTCGTTGGCGATGTCCACCCCTTTGTCGATGGCAGCATTGACTTGCGCAGCCGCCGGGAACGTACGCTCGTTAAGAACGCGGGCCTTCGCCGCTTCCGCCTCGGCCCCTCCATTGGCGCCAATGACGCGCTTTTGCGCCTCCGCAAGCTCGAGGGCGCTGGTCAGATAGGCATCCACTGCTTGCCGGGCCGCCTGATAGGCATCCTTTGTAAACTGTTGTTTGGCCCGATCGCGCGCGGCATCAATCTCCGTGTCGGCTTTGGTCACGTTGGCGCGGAGAACCTGAAGGAGCTCATCGATTCTTGCGACTGACGGCGCGGACGCAATCTCAAGAGCGGTTGTCTGCGCCCGCGCTATCGCCGTCTGCGCCGACTGCGCATTGCCCTTGTTGAGATAGTTGAGAATCAACAAGCCGTTGGATGCGACAATCGACCGATTGCCCAGCGCCTGATTGACCAGCATGCCACCGACCAGCAGGATGCTGATCGCTGAGACGATGCCCAGCTTTGTACCGATACGAAATTTGAATGATGCCATCGTGAACCCCCGTCCCAGCAAATACTCTTGTCAGTTGGCAACCAAAAATTGAAATTCGCGTAAACGAATTGCAACTTTATGCAAAGTAGCCACGGAAGATTGCCACACCTGGTGGTAGAATTACGGGGTCGCGCTGCTTCAGCCAATCGTGATCATCCGAAACGAGGCTGGTGACGGCGATGATAGCGTCGTTCAGCGCGTGGATGCGCCGCAAACAGCAAGCCGCGCGGCATCAATTCCGTCAGCGCCCACGACCTTTTGTGGTGGCGAGCGAAACGTGACTCTAGAGATCGGAAACGTCTTCGTTCAGCGTGCGAATGCAGTCACAGGATACGAAGACGTCGATTGATCCGGGCCGGTCGGTGACGTGAATCGCGCATTCGCCTCCGGCAACGGTGGTCGCGGCCGCGACATCCGGCTGCGCGGCAGCCATCGGAGATGGCGTCCGAGATCGTGGTCGCCGCCATTTTCGCAACACCAGTTTGGCGAACTTCTGATCCGCCACGCTAGTGGAGCGGATTTGGTGCCAGAACGCGAGCCATCTGTCGCAATTCCCTGATCCGAATCCGTAACTTGCTAAGTTCCGCTCCGCGCCGGGGGCCATTCCGACGGTGGGATGAATCTACTTAGGCGGGTATAGGCATCGAATGTCGTTGACACATCTTAAGATAGCAATAGCCTATGAACAGGTGAAAGAATCTTGAGCGGAGCCGGACGACCGGTTCCAGACGCCGCGCCCCCGAGCTGCTCACACGATTGAAACTTATGATTTGAATCGCCGGTACTGATCTTCCCGCCGGCAACGTTATGAGAATTTCGGCTTAGCGTCGGTCTCCGAGACGATGCTAACACCCGAACTGAAAGTGGAATCAACCATAGCACCCGGATTTCCGCCGATGTCGACAGCTACGAAACCTGCCCATTCCTTTCACAACCCACTGTTCTCCAGTATTACGCATGTCAGACTGCTCGCACGAGTCGATCGCACCATGGCCGTTGCACGCGCCATCGAACGGCTCATCCGACCCGGAATGCGCGTGCTCGACGCCGGCTGTGGTACCGGGCTCATGTCGTTCCTCGCTGCGAAGGCGGGCGCTTCTGAGGTCGTTGCGATCGATCGCGAGAACGTGGAGCTCGCGCGCGCCCTAGCCGAGGAGAATGGTCTTTCAAACAAGATCCGCTTCGTCGAAGGCGATCTCACAACCCAGTCGCGCGACACGCTCAATGGTGGCTTCGATGCCATTATCGCCTTCGTCTATACGAATCATCTCGTTGTCGACGAGGCTCGCTCAACGCTTGTTTACGCTTTGCGCGAGCAATTCGGTGGGCCGAATTGCATCATCATACCGGACCGGGTTCGCTATTCCGGTGTTGCTTGTGAATGGCCCGGTGTCGACGCCGGTACCGAACTAGATGATCTGCGCCGCACTATTTCCGATATGGAAAAGCGGTATCAGCTTAGCTTGACGACGCTGTTCGAGACGGCGCGCATGGAGTTACAACACACGATGGCGCGCCCGCGCATCAGCGCTGACTACGAATGGTCTCCATCGTGGGGAAGTGGAGGTTATCGTTATCTGCGCGGCGCATTCCGCAAACTGAGCAGAGAAAGCCAGGTTGCCGACATCAACTACGGTGCAGAGACGCAAACCGCACCTTATCCAGGCGAGTTGAGCCTGGACCTTGTCGCGCCGGGCTTATGCAATGCCATCCTTTGGACACAAGAACTCTGGTCCGACAGCCATCTGCTATGGACAGCAGAGCATATGAGCACTTTAGCCACGGCCGTCACCCTCGAAGCCAGCGATCGGCTCGTGGTAAAGCTCGATGCAGCTTGGCGTAGAACCAACTCGATCGGAGATGCAGCGCGCGTAGAGCGGGTGAGTTAATCGACAACGGGAGCGTTGCGGCGGCCTTATCCGTCGCGCTTGGAATAGCGTTCTCTGCATAGGTGGAATTTACGACCGGTCACGATCCGGACGAGACGCGCGTTGGCGGCAGGCCGGGCATCCGATCGTGCCTTGCCGGTTTCCCCGACTCAGTCCTAGCGTGAGCCGATGCGTTTCCAGGATCGCCCCAATGCCTATCGGCCGCAATTCGGCGGCTCGCCGTTCGGCCGCCGCTTCTCCGGCCTGTTGCCATGGATGTTCGTAGTCGGAATCGTGGTGGCGATCGTGCTCGTCTTCCGGCACGGAGCGAACTGGCCGGTTCCGCACGGAGCCGACGGTCGGTCGCAGGACGCCGAGATCATCCTTCAGCAGGCCGGCACCGCCGATGCTCGTCGTCCAGTCGACGTCATCCGCACCATCGACGGCGACACCTTTCTCGCGCGTGTTTATCAGCAGGGCGGCCGCGATCTCGTCGCGCGCGTTCGCCTGCGCGGCATCGATGCGCCGGAGATGAAGGCGTCCTGCCAGGAGGAGCTGGACAAGGCTGAAGCCGCCGCCGATGCGTTGCGGGGACTGCTGCGTGAGGGCGGCGTCACCATCACCAATCTCGGCGCCGACAAATACGGGCGGGTCCTTGCTGACGTCGCGACCAAGCGTACCGCCAACGTGTCGGCCGCGCTGCTCGCCGGCGGTTATGCGCGCAGCTACAATGGCGGCCATCGCGACGGCTGGTGCGCCGCGCGCGGCTGGCGCTTCTGGTAACAAAAAAGCCGCGTCGAGTGACGCGGCTTTGGCTGTCCTGAATCTGGTCGCTGCGCTCAGCGCGCCACGACCACCGTGGTGCCGACGGAAACGCGGCTGTAGAGATCCGTGATGTCTTCGTTGAGCATGCGGATGCAGCCATAGGAGACGAAGCCGCCGATCGAGCCCGGCACGTTGGTGCCGTGGATCGCATATTCGCCGCCGGCGAGCGTCATCGCCGCAACGCCCATCGGGTTGCGCGGGGAGCCGCCGGGAATGACGTCCGGAATGCTCGGCTTGTCGCGCTTCACCTCGGCAGGCGGCGACCAGGCCGGATTGCGATACTTGCCGTCGATGCGGGTGGTGCCGGCCCACTGCTTGCCGGACTTGCCAACGCCGACCGGATAGCGCACGGCGTGGCCGTTATCGAGAATGAGATAGAGCCGCCGCTCGTTGGTTTTGACCACGATGGTGCCCGGCGAATAGTCGGCCAGGTGTGCCCCTACCATCTCTGGCCGCGCCTCGGCCGCTGTCGACATCAAGACCCCTGCCCCGATGGTGGCGGCCAGCGCCAGTGCAATCCTCATCGACATCAATTTTCCCCTTCCCCCGAACGGGTCGTCCAAATCTACGCAAAACCGGCAATTGCCCGCTCGTCCCGACAATCTTAACCGCGCCCGTTAACCGGATGGTTTCCACACGCGGCCGCCAAGGGCCAGCCAGCAGAGGGAACAAAGGAAATGTTCGAAACAAAGTAAATGACTTGAAAACAACACTCGGCGGGAAAGATACGGCCGTGCCCGCGCGCGCCCTGACAAACGCGTGAAGGTGTGAACGGCTGTTGTTTCGGGAGGGTGCCGCCAAATGCGGTCTCGTGTCCCGGACGCGGCGCAGCGCGAAGCGGTGCGGCGCAGAGCCGGGACCAAGAAGGCCACACATTCCGCTATTGCGCGGGCCCCGGCTCTGCAGCGCACCGCGCAAGTGCGCGCTGCGCTGCGTCCGGGGCGCCAGAGTGGCTTACGCTGACTTCTTGTTCTGCCGGTTCTTGACGAGATCGTCGACCACGCCGGGATCGGCCAGGGTCGAGGTGTCGCCCAGGCTGCCCGGTTCGTCCTCGGCGATCTTGCGCAGGATGCGGCGCATGATCTTGCCGGAGCGGGTTTTGGGCAGGCCGGGCGCGAACTGGATCTGGTCGGGCGAGGCGATCGGGCCGATCTCCTTGCGCACCCAGGTCACGAGCTCCTTCCGCAGATCGTCGGACGGCTGGACGCCGGCCATCAGGGTGACATAGGCGTAGATGCCCTGGCCCTTGATGTCATGCGGGAAGCCGACCACGGCGGCCTCCGACACCTTCTCATGCGCCACCAGCGCGCTCTCGACTTCCGCGGTGCCCATGCGGTGGCCGGAGACGTTGATGACGTCGTCGACGCGGCCGGTGATCCAGTAGTAGCCGTCGGCATCGCGGCGGCAGCCGTCGCCCGTGAAATACTTGCCCTTGTAGGTCGAGAAGTAGGTCTGCTCGAAGCGGGCGTGGTCGCCATAGACCGTGCGCATCTGGCCCGGCCACGACCGCGTCAAGCACAGATTGCCGGTGGTCTCGCCGTCCAGCACCTTGCCATCGGCATCGACGATTTCAGGCACCACGCCGAAGAACGGCTGCGTTGCCGAGCCTGGCTTCAGCTTGGTCGCGCCCGGCAGTGGCGTGATCAGGATGCCGCCGGTCTCGGTCTGCCACCAGGTGTCCACGATCGGGCAGCGGTCGTCGCCGACGACGCGGTGATACCATTCCCAGGCTTCCGGGTTGATGGGCTCGCCGACCGAGCCGAGCAGGCGGAGCGACGCGCGCGAGGTCTTCTTCACGGGCTCGTCGCCGCTCTGCATGAGGGCGCGGATGGCGGTCGGCGCGGTGTAGAAGATGTTGACCTTATGCTTGTCGATGACGCTCCAGAACCGTGAATTATCCGGGTAATTCGGCACGCCTTCGAACATCAGCGTGGTCGCGCCGTTGGCGAGCGGCCCGTAGAGAATGTAGCTGTGGCCGGTGACCCAGCCGACGTCGGCGGTGCACCAGTAGATGTCGCCGTCATGATAGTCGAAGACGTATTGATGCGTCATCGCGGCGAACACGAGATAGCCGCCCGAGGTGTGCAGCACGCCCTTGGGCTGGCCGGTCGAACCTGACGTATAGAGGATGAACAGCGGATCTTCGGCGTGCATATGCTCGACCGGGCATTCCGTCGTCACCATCTTGGCGGCGTCGTGGTACCAGAGATCGCGCGAGGGATTCATGTCGACAGCGCCACCGGTGCGCTTGACCACCACGACCCAGTCGACGCCGTCGGCCTTGGCGAGCGCGGCGTCGACATTGGCCTTGAGCGGCACTTTCTTGCCGCCGCGCAGGCCTTCGTCAGCGGTGATGATCACCTTGGACTGGCAGTCGTTGATGCGCTGGGCGAGTGAGTCCGGCGAGAAGCCGGCGAACACCACGGAGTGGATCGCGCCGATCCGCGCGCAGGCCAGCATCGCGTAGGCGGCCTCCGGAATCATCGGCAGATAGATGGTGACGCGGTCGCCCTTCTTGACGTTGCGGGTGCGCAGGATGTTGGCCATCCGGCAGACCTCGTCGTGCAGCTCCTTGTAGGTGATGTGCCGGGACTGCGAGGGATCGTCGCCTTCCCAGATGATCGCGGTCTGGTTGGCGCGTTTGTGCAGGTGACGGTCGATGCAGTTATGGGCGACGTTGAGGATGCCGTCCTCGAACCATTTGATCGAGATGTTGCCGGGCGCGAAGGAGACGTTCTCGATTTTGGTCGGCGCGTGCATCCAGTCGATACGCTTGGCCTGCTCGGCCCAGAAACCGTTCGGGTCCGAGATAGAGCGGGCGTACATTTCCTGGTACTTGGCCTGGTCGACCCAGGCGCGCTTCGCCCATTCCGCCGGAACGTCGTAGATCTTCTCGGACATGATTCCCTCCACATACGGCTAGCCGAACCCAAGCGACAGGCGAGCCAACTCGATCGTTGAACCGATTATGCGTCGGGCTAACCGGACCCGACAAGGAGCACAAGCTGGACCTTCGGCGAGCCGCCGACCATGCGGAGGATCAAGCCGCGAAGGCCGGTTGTCGCAAATCTGAAACAGGCCGGGAGGGGCCTTTTGGCTCTTTACCCAAATCGCCGGAACAGGCCGGTGCAGAGCCCCATGCGCCCCACGAAGGTAATTAGAAACCGTCCCTCACTGATTCGGGACTCGCAATACGGTTCGGAACACCCTAAGTGGCTAACCCGGGTCCCAAGAGACCCTCCAAGAGACCCTCAAGCGGCCCCTTGGAACAAAATTCAGAACAGCGGCATTGAACGGTAACAGACAGGGCCAGGCATAAGACTATGATGGATCAGCAGAATCTCGGGACGATACGGCCCGCTTCAGCCGATCCTGCCGCTATTGCGCTGGCCAAAGCCCTCGGACAATGGCCGAAACCGGCCGGTTCCAGCCGTTCCAGCCCCAAAAAGGTGTTCGACACGGCGCCTGCGGCGACTGTCGAGGCCCTCGCCAAGGAGCTCGGCTTGCGGCTCGGCGACCAGAACGAGCTGACCATCCGCCGTATCAAGCGCGGCAAGGGCTATTCCTTCGTCCGTGGCAATGGCGCCCATATCCGGGATGCCCGCACCATCCGCCGGCTGCACGCCATGGCGGTGCCGCCGGCCTACCGCGAGGTGCGTTACTCGGCCGATCCGAGCACGCATCTCCAGGCGGTGGGACGCGATGCCGCGGGCCGGCTGCAATATCGCTATCACGCCGATTGGGAAAAGGTTCGCGAGCACCGCAAGGCGCATCGCCTGGAAAAGCTCGTCGGCGCGCTGCCAAAGATCCGGCGCAAGGTGTCGGCGTTCCTGTCGGGCGACGAGCCGACGCGCGAGTTCGCGCTCTCGGCCGTAATCGAGCTGATCGCGCGCACCGCGATCCGCCCCGGCAACGAATCCTATGCCCGCCTCAACGGCACCCGCGGCGCCACCACGATGCTGAAATCCAATGTCACGCTGGAAGACGATAGCTTCGTGCTGACCTTCAAGGCGAAGGGTGGCAAGGCGGTGCGGAAGGAGTGCGACGCGGCCAAGCTGGTGCGTGCCATCGGCATTCTGCGCAGCGTTCCCGGCAAGCGCATGTTCCAGTATCGGGACGCCTACGGCATCGTCCGGGCCGTCAGCACCACACAGGTGAACGCGTTTCTGCGCGAGATCGCCGGCATCAAGATTTCACTGAAGGACTTTCGCACGCTGATGGCGTCTGCCGTCGTCGTCGAATCCTTGTCGCGGATCACGCCGGCGACCAGCCAGCGCGGCCGCAAGAAGCAGGTGCTGGACGCGATCCGCGCCGCCGCCGACCAGCTCTCCAACACGCCGGCGATCTGCCGCAAGAGCTACGTCCACGACACCATCGTCACCGCCTTCGAGGACGGCATCCTCGAGCGCTTCGCCGCGACCATGAAGGGCCAGCGCTCGCAGGCGAGGCGCGAGCAGCTGTTGCAGCAGGTGGTGGCGACCGCGGCGGTTTAAGCCGCCCGCCGGCATCACATCTTGTCGGATAAACCCCTGTCGGGACCGGGATCGCTGCCTGAAGCTGCGCTCGTGAGCCGTCCCAGGTAATGCGCCCAGCCCTTCGCGTGCGCAGCCGCCTGCTCTTCGCTCGGCAGCCCGCTATGGGTCATCCGCAGCAACGTGCCGCCATCGCGCTCGATCAGGTCGATTTCAATCAGGCTCGAGCCGGGCGGCACTTCCTGACCGCCCTCCCAGCCGAACGTGTAGGCGAGGCGATGCACCGGCACGACTTCGCGGAAGGCGCCGCGAGCGACGCTGCCGCGCGGGCCGATACCCTTCAGCAGATAGAGCCCACCGGGATGCGGCTCCGTGGTGGCGTCGGAGCCCATCCAGCTCAGGATCTTCTCGGGGTCGGTCAGGTAAGCGAAAACAGTGGCACGTGGGGCCGCGATCTGGGTCTCGCGTCGCACTATGAACGGTTCGGTCATCGGCGATCATCCCTGGGCTGACACCGGGACATGGCGGCGCTGGTGCGGCCCGTCAAGGATTGCCCGTGACAAAGGCGGCCTTGCTTCGCCATCATCGGGCCATGCAGCTCTCTCCGACCCTCGCCTGGCTCGTCGATGCCGCCTCCGATAGTCCCGGGGCCGACCGTCTGCTTGCGGATCTGGGCGCGCATCTGATCGCCGACGGCCTGTCGCTTGCGGCAGGCGCCCTGACGCTGGAGGTACCGCATCCGTTGATCGCGAAGCGGACCTGGTTGTGGCGTGCGGAGAGCGGCCGGGTGATCGAAGCGCTCGGCTTTGCACCGAGTGGATTGGCGCCCGATCCGCCCAACGATGCCGGTCGCCGCTGGTTGCGCGACATCGCAGATGGCGAGGTGCACGAAGATGCCGCCGGGCGGCCCGATGGACCGTTGCTCGGCTGGATCGGGCCGCGTCCGTTCACCCCGGATGAAATCGGGCAGCTGCGCCAGGCGGCGCGCTTTGCCGCGACTCCCCTTGCCGTGCTCGCTGCGCGCGCCACGTTGCGGGCGACGCTGGATGCCTATCTCGGCAAGCGCAGTGCGGAGCGCGTGCTGGCAGCGCCGCTGCGGCGCGATCTCGGCGAAACCATTCAGGCCGCGCTGCTCTATGCCGATTTGCGCAATTTTACGAGCCTGTCGGAAACCACACCGCCTGCGGAGGTCATTGCCGCGCTCGATGCCTGGTTCGACCGCATCGCCGGCGCGGTGCACGCCTTCGGCGGCGAGGTGCTGAAATTCATCGGCGACGGCGTGCTCGCGATCTTTCCGGTGGTCGAGGCATCACCGCGCCGCGCATGCGATGCTGCCTTGCGTGCGGCAAGCGCAGCCGAAGCCGGAATGGCATATCTCAACGCCGAACGCAGCGCCAAAGGGCTGTCGCCGCTCGCCTTCGGTGCCGCCCTTCATCTCGGCGAGATGCTCTGGGGCAATATCGGCGCCGCAAACCGGCTCGATTTCACGGCGATCGGTCCCGCCGTCAATCTCGCCAGCCGGCTCGAAGGATTGTGCAAGCCGCTCGGCAGGACCGTGCTGGTGTCGGGCGTGCTCGCCGCCGAAACGGATATGCCTCTGATCGCGATGGGATCGCATCCGCTGCGCGGCATTGCCGCGCCATGCGAGGTCTTTGCGCTGTCGGCCCCATAACTGCAGACATCGTAGCCCGGATGGAGCGCAGCGTAATCCGGGGTCGTGCCTCGATCTGAACTGTCCCGGATTGCGCTACGGTACCGCCTAGACCCCGCCCATCTTGCAGACGAGCTTCCATTCCTCCGCCGTCACCGGCTGCACCGAGAGGCGCGAATATTTCACCAGGGCCATTTCGGCGAGCTTCTTCTCGGCCTTGATCGCCGCCATCGTCACCGGTGTCTTCAAGGGCTTGTCGGCCTTGATGTCGACGCAGACGAATTTCTCGGTCTTGTCGGTCGGGTCCGTATAGGCCTCCTTGATGATCTCCGCGATGCCGACGATCTCCTTGCCCTCGTTGGAATGGTAGAAGAACGCCTTGTCGCCCTTCTTCATGTTCACGAGGTTTATGCGCGCGGTGTAATTGCGTACGCCGGTCCAGGCCTCGCCCTTGGCGCCCTTCGCCACCTGCTGGTCCCAGGACCACACCGACGGTTCGGATTTCACCAGCCAGTAGTTCATCGCAACTTGCCCCATTCGCTTATGTCTCACGTGCCGCGACCATACAAGCACGCGGATACCCGCGACAAGCGCGGGCATCCGGTATCCATCGCAGCGCTCACTCCTTCAGATATCGGTCGAAGAATCTTGCGATATCGGTGAAAGCTTCCTTCGTCTCCGGCGCATTGATGTTGAACTGGTACTGCGCGTGCGACTGGCCTTCATAGACGTTGAGATCGGCGATCACGCCGGCGCGGCGCAATTTGCGATGCGTGCGCACCGTGTTGCTGAGGAACAGATCGCGTGTGCCCGACGTCAGGATGGTCGGTGGGAAGCCCTTGAAGTCACCATAGATCGGCGAGATGTAGGGATTTTTCAGGTCCGTGCCGTTGGCGTAGAGCTTTGCGGCGCGGCCGAGCCAGCCGTCCCAGGTCACCAGCACGTTGTCGACCCACTCATTGCTGGCATAGGTGTCGCCGACCTTGTCGATATCGGACCACGGGGTGCCCGGTGCGATCGCCGCCGGCTTCGGCAGCTTCTCGTCCTTGGCCCGCAGCACCATCGCCAGCGTCATCGCCCCGCCCGTCGACGTCCCGAAGATCGCCATCCGGCGTGAATCGTGCTCCCTGGTGACCTCCTTCCAGACTGCCATCGCATCGTCCATCGCGGCGGGATAGGGGAAGTCGGGCGGCATGCGGTAGTCGACCGAGATCACCTTGAAGCCGCCAAAGCCCGCCATCATGATCGCTTCGGGTAACGCGGCTTCGCCGGGCCCGAACACGTAGCCGCCGCCATGGACGTGGACCAGAAGGCGCCGTCGGTTCTCGGGTGGGATCTTGTTCGGCGTGACGATGAAGCAATGCACGCCGGCAATCTTTGTCTCCTCGACCTTGACGCCGAGCTTCTCCTTCATCGTGGGAACACCTGCGATCGACAGTTTTGCGCGGCGATCGATCAGCTCCTTCCACTCTGCCGGTGTCTTCGGGTCCGCATTGAAGTGCGGCGGAAACGGTGCGCCGATCATGGCCTGCATATCGGAGCTGACGTCACCCGCGGGATTGCCGATCGATTTGACCGGCGCGATCCGCTTGCCGTTTTCGGCATTGGCCGCAGCTTCGTTCTTGGCGAGCTCGTCATAGGAGAGTGCGGCCTGGGTGTAGGCCGCGGTAGGTAGCGTAACGGCGGCAAGTGTGATGATGGCGATCGAAACGATCGCATGATGCGGTTTGCGCATGCGTTCTTCCCTTGGATCCGTTTCGTTGTTGTTGGACCGGGATCCTGCGGTGTGCCGCTAGGCTAGACCAGCATGCAGAGGTCGTGAAGTGCCACCCGCGACGCTTGGGCCGCCGTCATTCTTCGGCCTTGAACGGCCGCGTCAGCAGCCCTTCGATCGCTGCGTCGATCGTCAATCTTCCGTCCAGGATGGCCGCCACCGCTTGCGAGACCGGCATGTCGACGTTCCGCGCGGCGGCGAGCTCGACCAGCACCGGCGCTGTGAAAGCGCCTTCCGCAAGCTTGCCGGCCGGTGCGGCCTCGCCGCGACCGAGCGCGATCCCAAGCGCGAAATTGCGCGATTGCGCGGTCGAGCAGCTCAGCAGGAGATCGCCGAGGCCGGAGAGTCCCGACAGCGTTTCCGTGCGCGCGCCGCAGGCACGGCCGAGCCGTGCCAGCTCGCTGAAGCCGCGCGTGGTCAGCGCAGCAAGCGCGGAGGCGCCGAGGTTGCGGCCGACCACGATGCCGGCCGCGATCGCCAGCACGTTCTTGGCGGCACCGCCGATTTCGACGCCGCGCACATCCGTCGTGTGATAGGGCCGGAAGGTCGCCGAGCCCAGCGCCTGCACCAGCGCGCTCGCCAAGGCCTCATCCTTTGCTGCCAGCGTCACCGCCGTCGGCAGGCCGCGCGCGACGTCGTCGGCAAAGCTCGGGCCCGACAGGATCGCCGGCTGCGCGTGAGAGGCGGCCTCGGCGATCACATCGGTCATGAATTTATGGGTGCCGTGCTCGATGCCCTTGGCGCAGGCGACGATCGGCGTCGGCTTTGCAAGGTGCGAGGCCAGCATGTTGACGGCGCCACGCAGATGCTGCGCCGGCGTCGCGATCAGCAGCATGTCGGCGCGCGCGGCGAGCGCCAGCTCGCTCGTCACGACGATCTCCGGCGCCAGCCGCACGCCCGGCAACCGCGGATTGTCGCGGGTCGATGCAATGCGCGTCGCATGCTCGACATTGCGCGCCCAGAGCGTCACGTTCCGACCTGCCCGTGCCGCCACCGTCGCCAGCGCCGTGCCCCAGGCGCCCGCGCCGATCACCGCAACGGACTGGAACGTGGTCATTGCTCGATCCCTCCACTCCCTCGCCCGGCTTGTGGGGAGAGGGTCGTCGGGGTGAGGGGGAGTCTCCGCAAGGACGGTGACAGAGAGATTCGCGGAGAGTCCCCCTCACCCGGATTGCATCTACGATGCAATCCGACCTCTCCCCGCAAGCGGGGCGAGGTGAAGTGGAGCTCGCGGCGACACCACAGCATCAATAGCCCGCCCGCGTCTTGCCGTAGCCCGCCGGCGCCGTCGCGTTGGCATCGAGCAGCCAGCGCGCGCGGGGCTGGGCTTCCATCGTGTCGGTCATTCCGAGCGCGAGGCGTTCGGCGCCGGCCCAGGCGATCATCGCGCCATTGTCGGTGCAGAGCGCGGGCGGCGGCATGATCAATTGCGTCTGCGCTTGCTTGGCAACGTCATGCAGCGCGCCGCGGATGGCCTGATTGGCGGCGACGCCGCCGGCGGCCACCAGTGCATGGGGTGCGCCGAACCGCTCGCGGAAAAGTCTCAGGCCGACGCTCAGGCGATCGGCGGTTGAGTCCAGCACGGCCGCCTGGAAACTCGCGCAGAGATCGCTGATGTCCTGCGGCGTGATCTCGGTGAGCCGGCTCGCCTCGGTGCGCACCGCGGTTTTCAATCCCGACAGCGAAAAATTGGCATCAGGGCGTCCCTGCATCGGCCTCGGAAGCGCAAAGCGCGTGGCATCGCCGTTGGCCGCCGCGCGCTCGACCTGCGGTCCGCCGGGATAGGGCAGGCCCAGCATCTTCGCGACCTTGTCGAAGGCCTCGCCGATCGCGTCATCAACGGTGGTGCCGAGCCGCACATATTGCCCGACGCCGGTGACCGCGACGATCTGGGTATGGCCGCCCGAGGCGAGAAAGAGGCAATAGGGAAACTCGATCCCGTCAGTGAGGCGCGGCGTCAGCGCATGCGCCTCCAGATGGTTCACCGCGACCAGCGGTGTGTCGTGCACCATCGCGATCGCCTTCGCGGTGGTGAGCCCGACGATGACGCCGCCGATCAAGCCCGGTCCCGCCGCGGCGGCGACACCGCTGAGCTGGGCGTAGTCGATGCCGGCCTCGTGCATGGCACGGTCGATGATGCCGTCGAGCACATCGACATGTGCGCGCGCGGCGATCTCCGGCACCACGCCGCCGAAACGGGCATGCTCCTCGATCTGGGACCGCACGATGTTGGACAGGATCTTGCCGCTGCCGTCAGGCGCGCGCTCGATCACCGCCGCGGCGGTCTCGTCGCAGGTGGTTTCGATGCCCAGTACCAGCATTGGCGAATTGTTATCCAATTTGCGCCCTTCTCACCCCCCTTGCGCTCATCCGCAAAGCAGAGTTCTGGTACGTCCGGTAGCATTCCGGGGTCGGCTTGCGCAATCGTCACGCGCGGCCATCCCAGCGAATGCGTCACCGTCACGCGGTTCGGGAACACGAGCGATGTCCATTCTTGTCACACGGCCGCATCCCGACAATGAGGCGACGGCGGAAGGTCTGCGCGCGCGGGGGCATGTGGTGTTGCTCGCGCCGGTGCTCAAGTTCGAACCGATCGCTTTTCACGACGAAAGCGAGGCGAATTACAGCGCCATCATCGTGACGTCGGCCAATGCGATCCGTGCCGTCGCGCCGCAATTGCAGGATCTTGGCTTAAAGAACCTTGGCCTCCTGAAGCTGCCGCTGTTTGCGGTCGGCGAGCACACCGCGACCGCCGCGCGCGATGCCGGCTTTGCCGAGGTGATCGTCGCCGGCGGCGATGCCGCTTCCTTGCGCGACACGGTCGTTCAAAGTACGCGCGCGAAGGTGCTGAAGAAGAAAGGCACGCTGCTCTATCTCGCGGGCGCTGATTTGTCGCGCGATCTCGGCGGCGAGCTCGGTGCAGAGGGATTCAACGTGGTCACGCAGACCACCTATCGCATGGCGCCGGTCAAGCATCTGCCGCGCCAGGTCTGCGAGGGCTTTGCCGCCCATGGCGTCGAGGCGGTGCTGCATTACTCCCGGCGCAGCGCGCGGGCCTTCCTGGAGGCGGCACGGGGTGAAGGTGTCGAAATCTCGGCGCTGGCGATCCCGCAATGTTGCCTGTCCGAGACGGTCGCGGCCGTGCTGCGCGATGCCGGTGCGTCGCAGGTTCTAGTGGCTGCGACGCCGGACGAAAATGCCTTATTTGGCACCTTGGAGCGTGCTTTGCGTACCCGTTTGGCGTAAGAGGTCGGGCCGAATCCGACGCAATCGGGTCCGCTCTGGTATGGAAGTGTGAGGAACCGTCACGATGGCCGACGACAAGCCTGAAGACGCAGGATTGGCCCCCGAGCCCGGTCGTGCCAAGCGCACCCCGCCCACCATCGACCTTGAGGCGACCGAAGTCTCGACCCAGCCGCAGGAGGTGGCCGCCGAGCCGGCGTCCGGGCAAGCCGCGCATGAGCAGGCCAAGGTCGAAGAGGCCGAGGTCGACGAAGCCAAGCCCGAGCCGCAGCCCGAACACGCCGAAGAGCAGCCTTCCGTGGCGTCGGCGCCCGTCTCGCCGCCGATTTCTCCCTGGGTCATTGCGCCGTTCTCCGGCGCTGTCGCAGCCGCGTTGGTGATCGGGGTTGGCTGGGCGCTGGGTTGGCCCGCCGTGCAGGCGCCTCCGGCCGCGCCGCAAGTGACGAGCGCGACCGTCGACGAGTTGAGCGGGCGCGTTGCGGCGGTCGAAGCCAAGGCCGGCAAACCCGCCGCCGATCCTGCGCTGGTGGCGCGGATCGACGCGCTGGAAAAATCAGCGAGCGCCTTGCGCAGCGACGTCGCCAATCTGCGCGCGCAATCCGACAAGACCGCGAGCGCTCTCAACAACACGACATCCGTGCCGCGCGCTGCGGCGCCTGATCTTGCCGCTCTCAGCGATCGCATTTCGCAGCTCGAGCGTGCCAGCAAGACCGAGCGCGCCGAACTCGCACAGCAGGGCGAGAAAATCGCGGATGCGAAAACGACGGATGACAAGCCGCTGCGCCACGTGGTGGCGGCGGCCCTGCTCGACGTCGCCGTGCGCCATGGTGACGCTTACGAATCGCAATTGACCGCGGCGCGGTCGCTGGCGGCCAGGCCCGAGATGCTGAAGCCGCTCGACACATTTGCTTCGTCCGGCATCCCGACGCCGGTGGCCCTGAGCCGCGAGCTGCTCAACATCGTGCCGAAATTGTCGCCACCGGCGGAAGCCCCGGCCGCCGGTGCCGGCATCGTCGAGCGCCTTCAGGCGGGCGCGTCAAAACTCGTTCGCATCGAGCGCACCGACGGCGTCGGCAATGATCGCGGCGCCGTTGTCGCGCGCGTGACGGCCTTCGCGCTCCGCAACGATTTCGTCGAGGCGCGGCGCGAGCTCAAGACGCTGCCCGAGGCCGATCGCGCCCCGGCGCAGGCCTGGCTCGACAAGGCCGATGCCCGCGACGCCGCGCTCGCCGCGTCCCGCAAATTCGCCGACGATGCCATGGCCGATCTTGCCAAATCCGGTACGGCCAAGCCTGGTCAATAAAGGTTCGCGCAACAATCCGCGCGTATAGGAATCGCCATGCTTCGCATCGTCCTTTTCCTCGTTTTGATTGCACTCGCAGGCGCGGGCGCGGCCTGGGTTGCTGACCAGCCCGGCGAGGTCGTGATGACCTGGGGTGCCTGGCGAGCCTCGCCGACCATTCCAGTGTTCGTGCTTCTTCTCGGCATATTTGCCGTGGCGATCGTGCTGCTCTGGAGCATCCTGACCACGACCTGGCGGTTGCCGGGCCGCATGCGGCGGCGCCGTCACGAGAAGCGTCACGCCCGCGGCCGCCACGCCATCACCCAGGGCCTGCTCGCGATTGGCCATGGCGATACCGGCCTCGCTCGCCGTCACGCCGATACCGCGCGGCGACTTGCAGCAAACGATCCGCTCGCGCTGCTCCTGCATGCGCAATCGGCCCAGCTCGAAGGCAATCGCAGCGAAGCCCAGCGCGCCTTCCGCGCCATGGCGGAGCGCGAAGATACGCGGCTGCTCGGTTTGCGCGGCCTGTTCATCGAGGCTCAGCGCGCCGACGATGCGGTCGGCGCCGTGATGATCGCGGAGGAAGCGATCAAGCTGTCGCCGTCCTCGACCTGGGCCTCGCATGCGGTGCTCGGCTTCCGCTGCGCCCGCGGCGACTGGAGTGGTGCGCTTGCGATCCTCGATTCGAATTTGTCTGCAGGCCTGATCGACAAGCAGGCGTATCGCAGGCAGCGCGGCGTGCTGCTCACCGCGCGCGCGCTGGAACTGGAAACGATGGACCGCGACGTCGCGCGCGAGAGTGTGACGGAGGCGGTCAAGCTCGCGCCGACGCTGGTGCCGGCCGCAGTGCTCGCTGCGAAATTCGAGAGCGAGGCGCATCAGGTGCGCCGCGCCATGAAGCTGGTCGAGGCCGCCTGGCTCGCCAATCCGCATCCCGATCTCGCCGAGGCCTATGCGCACGTCAAACTCGGTGATTCCGCGCGGCAGCGCTTGCAGCGGGTCGAGACCCTCGCGGCCAAAACGCCCGCCGATAAGCCCGGCCATGTCGAGGGCCAGCTCGCGCTCGCACGCGCCGCGATCGATGCGTCCGAGTTCGCCCGCGCCCGCGCGGTGCTGGCGCCGTACGTCAACGATCCAACCCAGCGCGTCGCGCTGCTGATGGCCGAGATCGAGCGCACCGAGCATGGCGACGGCGGCCGGGCCCGGGCCTGGACCTTGCGCGCGGTGCGCGCCCGCCACGATCCGGCCTGGACCGCGGACGGCTATGTCAGCGATCGCTGGCGCCCGGTCTCCCCGGTCACCGGCCGCCTCGATGCCTTCCAGTGGCAGACGCCGGTCGCGAGCCTGCCCTCGGACAAGGGCACCACGATCGAAGCCTCGGCCTTCGAGGAAGCCATGCTGGCGGCCCCACCGCCGAAGCGGGTGACGGCAGCCCCGAGCGAGAGCCCGGTGGAACCGGTCGCGACGGCTCCGGTTCCGGCGCCGGCCGCGCAGGACAATTCGCCCTCGGCCGCCAAGGACGAGCCCGCGGCCACGCCCGCCGAGCCGACCCCAGAGGTTGCCGAATCATCGCCGGTGGCGGCGACACCGGTGTTCCGGACCCGCGCCGACCTCGGTAAGCCTGCGCCGGCCCCGATCCCCGCCGTCATCCCGATCGTCCGCGCGCCCGATGACCCCGGGATCGATGACGAGGGTCCGAGCGATGAATTTACGGAACAAATCGGCACGCCAAAGGTCCAGGCCGGTGGCTGGCGCGGATTCTGGTCCCGCTGGGGCGCATGAGGCGTATTTCGCACCCCGCTTGTCCTTGCCAATTCGGGCCATGCCCGATATCAGGAGCGCGCGTATCGGGGCCGGCATCGCCCGGACCCGGCAGGGTTCGCCGCAATAGCTCAGTCGGTAGAGCACGTCATTCGTAATGACGGGGTCGGGGGTTCGAATCCCTCTTGCGGCACCAGCGCCTCACTTCGTCCGATCGTCACAAGCCGGCTTCTTGCCCACTGAGACCAGCTCGCATGCGCGTTGCGCTCGACGCCGGTGTCACTACGATGTGCCGCCGAAACATGTGCGTGACGGGGCAAGTGGTGGGTACGGAGAACAGAGCCGGCACGACGGATCAGAACGCATGGTTGGTTCTGTCCGATCTCACCGTCGATGCCGTTCCGTTCACGTCCGCAGCTGCGTACGGACCGCTCCAGGGGCCGAGCCTGCATGGTCCTTTGCCGAGGCCGTCCCCGCAGGTTCACGACGATGCATGACATCCTCGTCGTTGCCGTTGCGATGCTGGCCTTTGGCTGCATCGGCCTGCCGTTCTCGCTGCTCCTGCCATCGCATCGGTTTTCGGTTCGGTGGGCGCTCGCGCCTCCCATCGGCCTTGGCCTGCTGGCTGCGGCGACGGCTGTGTTTTACGTTCGCGGCAATATCGCGCCGTGGATCACCATGGCGATTCTCCCAACAGGTGGCCTCGCGCTCACCGTGGCGCTGCTGGCGACCCGTCCGCTCGCGATCCCTCGCCGAATGGCCGTGGTCGTTGCGTCGGCCGTCGCTCTCATCGTCATCATCTGTTTGGCGCCGGCTTGGGTAGGCGGATATCGATTCAGAGTTTTCCAAGGCAACGTCTACGACCACATGCTTTACGTCGGCTCGGCGGTTTCATATCGCGTTGTCGATTATGCCACCCTGGTGGTCCGATCCAATGCGGACTTGCCGGATCCAATCTTCCCGATGGCACTGTGGTTCGTCGATTGGCGCGGCGCCGTTTCGATGATGCTTGGAGCAATTGCGGCTCTGACGCGCGGGAGTGCAGTTGATTGCGCTTATCCATATATGGTTGCGTTGCAGCTCAATATGCTCTTCGCGGCACTTTTCGTCTTTACCAACGTTTTGGCGCTTGGACGACGGATAGCTGCTGTATGCGCAACCGCGCTCGCGATCGGATTCTTCGGGCAATATATTTTCGATATCAATGCAATGTCGCAACTGGCGGGACAACCACTTTTCCTGCTGCTATTCGGTTTCACCGTTCTTGCTTTCGATAAAGACCGCTTCGGAATTGGCGTCTCAGCGATCTGGCGGATGACGGCGATATTCGCGGCACTCATTGCCGGCATCTTCTTCTTGTATCCGGAGCCGCTCACCATCTACGGACCGGCAAGCGCCACGGCAGCGGTTTTCGCGCTCCGTCATCGCGGTCCACGGCAGGCCATCCCGGTCGCCGCCGCAGGAATGGGTGGCGGCATCGGCATCGGTCTCCTGATGTGTGTCCCGTTGTGGTCAGGAACGGGAGCGTATGTCGTAAGAGTTCTGAGTCAGGCTGCGGGCGAAACACCGGATTGGTGGAAATACTTTCAGCGCCATTTGTTCGGCCGTGAAGAGTTTTACCTCGATGTCGTCAGCGGTCAGTCGACGAGTCTCGGCGATCTACTCTACGCTTGGTTTTCATGGCCGGTAGAGGCCACAATCGCTGGCCTCGGTTTATTTGCAGTTTTGCCGACATATGGTTGGCCCGTCGCGCTTGCCATCGTCTGGAAGCTTGTTCTGTACGGTTTCACCATGCTGCTGCTGATGAACATCGCAGCGACGATCCTGTGGGCGTGGCGCACCGAGCCTGAAATGGCCAGGACACGTTTTTTCCTCGGCAGCATCGTGGGCTGTCTGGTCCCGCTCGGGATATTGGCATCAGGCCACGGCTGGGCTGCGGGCAAAGGCCTGGCCATGGCTGCACCCATGCTGTTCGCGCTCGTCATCTCTCCACTCGTGACAGGGCCAAATAATCTGACGGGTACGATCACGAGCTGCCTCGTCGTTCTCGGCCATTTGTGCCTTGGCTTGGCGCGGCCATTCCTCGTTGTCGGCCATGCACTGCCCGGGCTACCGACCGCGGCGGCGCAGGTGGAAATGCAAAAGGCCTCGCTCGACTGGGACTATCGGCGCATCAGCGCGGAGATTGGGACCTGCAAGGGCCTCGTGATCGAGACATCCAATCCAATGATGGACAATCTATTGAGGCGCGTTGCGGTTGAAGCTGGCGTTGCGTGGGCAGCCCCAAAGACGATGAATTGGCCCAGCCGATCAGGCCAGGACTATTTTCCAACTGGCTGGGAGCAATTTGATTGTCTCGCATCGGCTGATCGACTGACGGCGGGCAACGGAAGAAAGCTCATCGATCTCGCAACGGAGCATACCGCGCGAGATTTTCTCAATGGACGTCGAGACAAGCTCGAAATCGGAACGCAAACTCCGGCAGTAATCATGACAACAGGGCTGTACGGTCTCGAAAGGACGCCAGGTGGCGATCTTCAGTGGGCCGGCCCAAAGGCGACGTTCGAACTTCCCAACAGACCATCTCCGGCACGATCGCTGCAGTTCCAGATATGGCCAATGCCCGTGTCGGGAGACCGGATGAGTATGCGCATCAACGGCAGGCCCGTATTCTCGGGACCTCTACCCCAATCGTTGCTGACGCGATCGCTGGACGAATTCTCGGGCGACGAGACGCTTCGACTGGAAATCGAGACCAATGCTCCAACTTACTTCCCCGGCGATCCTCGTGAACTCGGCTTCGCGATCAGGGAATTGAGCCTGCAACGATGATGAATCGGCGGAAATGAGCAGATCGGGCCCATTCGAGGCTCGCGTGATCTCCGTCACATAATCCCGCTCGCGTCTCCCCTAATGTCCCGGTCACGCAAACACGGGGAGATTTCACATGCGCAAGATCATTCTGGTTGCCGCCATGGTCCTGGCCTCTGCGTCTGCCCACGCAGGCGAGCGCAGCCTGTCGCTGTCTACGGCAACGGCCGCGCCACAAGCCACAACGACCACCGCCCCAACGACACAAATCAGCGAAGTCGCGCCGGTCGTCGAGGCGCCGAAATATGTCGATCGCCCGCCGGCAATCCCGGCCCCTCCCGCTCCGGCCGCCGCCCCTGCTCCTGCTGCAGCGATCGCTCCCGCCGTGACCACGACGGCTGCGGCGCCGACGGCAACTCAACCTGCGCCGAAGACGACGGCAAAGGCCAGCAAGCCGAAGCATCAGCGAGCCTGGACCGAGCGCCGCATCATCAGCGAGCTGCATCGCCACGGCATCTATTGGTAAGCGGTCGCTCGCCCCAAAAAGCAAATGGCCGGGCGAAAGCCCGGCCATGCGCGTATCGAAGCGGTGATCCCGTTACTGCGAAACCGTCTGCACCACGCTCGAGATCGGACGCGTGGTCGTGCTTGCGGTCGGCACCTTCAGATCCTTCATCACCGCCTCGTCATATTCCGGCAGTGACTGGAGGGTCGTCTTGGCCTTCATCTGCACGATCTTGTAGCCGCCGGCCTTGAGCCGCGCGAGCAGCGCCGGCATGGCTTCGCCGGTGTGCTTCTGGAAGTCGTGCATCAGGATGATGCCCTTGCCGAGCTTGTCGAGCCTGGTCATCACGGTCTCGATGATCTTCTCCGGCGTGGCGCCCTTCCTGAAGTCGAAGGAGTCGATGTCGGTCGAGAACATCGCGACGTTGCGGGTGCCGAAATAGCTCACGATCGCCGGATTGTGCTGAAGCTGCGGGAAGCGGAAGAACGGCGCCGGGTTGGCACCGAGCGCGTATTTCACCGCGCTAATGCCCTTTTCGACTTCGTCCTTGGCCATCTGCTCCGTCATCTTCTTGCCGTTCAGATTGACGTGCGACCAGGTGTGGGTGCCGACCGTATGGCCCTGAGCCAGCACCTGGCGCAGGATCTCCGGATGATAGGTCGCGTGCTTGCCGACCGAGAAGAACAGGCCCTTGGTGCATTCATCCGCGAGCGCCTTCAGCACTGCGGGCGTGTTCACCGGCCAGGGACCGTCGTCGAAGGTCAGCACGACCTCCTTGTCGGTGAGGAAGTCGAACTGCTTGAAATGGTCGAAGCCGAAGCCGGGGCCGCCGGTCGTGTCGATCTCGACCACGCGGGAGACGCCCAGCGCGTTCGGATTGGCGCAAGTCTGCTTCTGCTGCACCGGCATGGCCGGAGCGGGCGCAGGCGCCGCTGCCTGAGCAAGTGTCGCCGGCTTGGCCGCGATCGTCGCGGTGGTCGCAACGTCATCCTTGGCGGCGAGCTTCGCCTGTGCCGGCAAGGGATCGGCGGCACGGGCGGCAATCGTCTTGGGAGCGCCCTGATCGGCGCGCGAGGAATAATAAAACCAACCGCCGGCGGCGATCACGACCGCCGCAAGGACACTGGCCAGCATCAGGCCCAACGCATTACGCATCGCTACTCTTTCCAATTACGCAACCAAACCTGCGGAATTTCCCGCGCGACGAGCCATTAATGCGAAGGAACAGTTAACGTGACACCAACACGACAGCGGATGCGGAGGAATTTCAGCAGGGTGCGCCAAAGTGACCGAAGTCACAGTTGGGGTGCGGCCCGTGACCGTCATCACAGTGGAAACTGTTTTGCTGGAGCATCGTAGTTCCCATCAACAACGGGCCTCGCCACGGCGGCGCCAATGGGAGCTTCAAATGACCACCTCGCTGAACACCAAGTCTTTGACCGCCAAGATCCGCGACACCAGCCTGGCTCTGGGCTTTGCCGCCATCGTCTCGATCATCTCGACGACCTCGAGCTTCGCCTTCTCGGCCGAAGCGCAGCAGCAGTGCACCGGCGACGCCTTCCGTCTCTGCTCGTCGGAAATCCCCAACATCCCGAAGATCACGGCGTGCATGATGAAGCATCGCTCGGATCTGAGCGCCGGTTGCCGCGCGGTGATGGACAAGGACCTCGCCAAGGGCGCCTCACGCAAGGTCGCTGACGCCCAGGACAGTCAGTAAAAGACAGTCAGTAAGCGCAACGATCGTTGCGTCGGTTAGCTCCCCTTCGCGACGTGCCCCGGCGTCAAGCCGGGGCCACGCGGCGGCATCATTCAGCCCGTCAATAAAGCCGTTGCGGCTCGGGGATCGTCGCACTAGCTTCGCCCGCACATCTTCCGGGTAAGAGGCATTACGCGATGACCAGATTCCTTTTCATTGTCCCTTTGATTCTGTGCGCGTCGGCGGCATCAGCGCAGCAGCAGCCTGGCCACGATGCCTGCGCGCGCGATGTCACGCGCTTCTGCCGTCCCGTGATGAACAATGGCGACGGCGCCGTGCTCGCCTGCCTGAAGCAGAACCGCACGCGGCTGAGCAAGGGCTGCGACAAGGTGCTGACCGAGCACGGGCAGTAATGATTCCCGTAGCCCGGATGGAGCGGAGCGAAATCCGGGTTCGTTCCACGCAGCGAGACCGTCCCGGATTACGCTCCGCTCCATCCGGGCTGCGAACTGAGTCAACCTACGTGCTGCTCCCCGCCGCGGTCGCGACCACGGGCAGCACCTCACTTGCGGCCTGGTCCGGCGTCTCTTCCTTCCAGCGCACCGAGCCAAACGGCCGCTCCAGCATGCGGCGGATTCGCACCGGTTCGGGACCGACGTGGAAGTCGATCGCCTGCTGATGCAGTGCGCGTTCCGATTGGGTCGAACGGTTGCGCTGGCGCAGATAGTCGAACCAGGTCGGGCAGTGATAGCGCTCGGTCCACAATTCGGGATCGGCGATGTCGCGCGCGATCGACCAGCCATAGGCGCCGTTGCGCTGCCGCGAGAGCTGTACGTCCTGCATCACATTGTGGAAGGCGCGCGCGTTCTCCTGGGCGACACGGTATTCGATTTCGACCACCAGCGGCCCGCTGCGGCCGGTGATCGACAGCTTCACTTCGGGATCCGCCAGCACGTCGGCGTCCTCGTTGCGGGCGCCGACACGCGGCATCGTGAGCCAGATGCCGAGCAGCGGCGAGATCAGCATCAGGCCGGCGGCCGTCAGCAGCGCGACCTCGACGCCGGCATAGTCGGTGAGATGGCCCCAGCCCCAGGCGCCGATCGCGATGCCGCCGGAAATCGAGGCCTGGAACGCCGCGAGCGAGCGGCCCGCGACCCAGCGCGGTGCCGAGAGCTGCACGCCGATATTGAACAGCGCGACCGCGGCCATCCAGACCGCGCCGGCCAGCACCAGCGCGGCTGCCGTCAGCACCGGCTCGCTGCTCACGGCAAGGGCGGCCATCGCGAAGGCCATCGAGATGGTGCAGGCGCGGATCGCCGCCTCGCCGCTCATGCGCTTGCGCAATTCGTGAATATTGAGCGCGCCGACCACTGCGCCCATGCCGAAGGCGCCGAGCATGATGCCGTAGGTCTGCGCGCCGCCATGCAGCAGGTCGCGCGCCACCAGCGGCATTAGTGCCATGATGGCGCCGCCGCACAGGCCCATCACCAGCGTACGCAACAGCACGATCTTGATCGGCGGCGAATTGGTGATGTAGCGGAAGCCCGACACCATGGCGCGGTTGAGCTTTTCCCGCGGCAGCCGCGAGGGCTCGGTATTGCGCCGCCACAGCAGCAGCACCACCAGCAGCGGCAGATAGAGGATCGCGTTGCAGGCGAAGGCCGCGACCGCGCCGAGCGAGGCGACGATGACGCCGCCGACCGCGGGCCCGAAGCTGCGCGCGATGTTGTAGCTGATGCCGTTCAGCGCGACGGCCGATGGCAATGCTTCGGGCGGCACCTGCTCGCTGACCGAGGACTGCCAGGCCGGTCCGAACAGCGCGTTGCCGCTGCCCACGACGAAGCAGAAGGCGAGCAGCGCTTCCGGCGTGATCAGCTTGAGCCCGGCCAGGATCGTGAGCGCCGTCGCGCCGGTCAGCGCGATCATGAGCGAGACCAGGGTGACGATGCGGCGGTCATACATGTCAGCGATGGCGCCGGCCGGCATCGAGATCAGCATGATGGGCAGCATCAGCGCGGTCTGCACCAGCGCGACCTTGTCGGCCGAGGCCGCCATCTGCGTCATCGCCCAGGCCGCGCCCACGCCCTGGATCAGCAGGCCGAGATTGGAGAGCAGGCTGGCGAGCCAGATGCGCCGGAACACGGTGTACCGCAGGGGCGCGGTGATGCCGTCGGCCGCAATTTTCTGACGGTTCGTCTGCTCGGTCATATCCCCTTCCAAATGGGCTGGCAGAAGTTGTCTTTGGGTGATTCCGGCAAGTTCAGTGATGCCCGTGAAAGTCCTTCGCTGTCCAGTGGTTAGGCCGCTATAAGCGGTGCAAAGAATTGGTTTTGCCGGGGAGGAGCAGATGAAGCTGTCGCGACGGACGATCCTGCAAGCGGCGGGCAGCCTGCCCTTCGCGGTTGCGAGCTTGCGGACGGGCGCGCTGGCGCAATCGGCGCCCATGTCGGGGCAGTTACCGGAGGTGCCGCCGATCCTGTTCGTCCACGGCAATGGCGACTACGACGCGCTCTGGATGACGACCTTGTGGCGGATGGAATCGAACGGCGTCGCGCGCGATCGCATGCTGGCGATCAATTTCACCGATCCCAACGCGCGCAGCGACGACAAGGTCGAGCAGGCGAACCGTTCCTCGACCGAGGACCAGCGCCGTGAGCTCGCCGCCGCCATCGCTGAGTTGAAGCGCCGCACCGGCGCATCCCGCGTGGCGCTGGTCGGAAGCTCGCGCGGCGGCTATGCGATCCGGAATGTCATCAAAAATGGCGGCGCCGGCGATGTCAGCCATGCCGTGCTGTGTGGCACACCCAATCACGGCGTGTTCGCCACCGACGATACGCCCAACAACGAGTTCAACGGCCGCGGCGCATTCCTGCGCGGCCTCAACGAGGGCGAGAGCGAGGTCACGCCGGGCCCAGCTTTCCTCACGCTGCGCAGCGACGGCATGGACAAATACGCCCAGGCCGACGGCCGCTTCATCGGCAAGCCGGGCACGCCGACCGGTGTGACGGTCGAGGGGCCGGAGCTGAAGGGGGCCACCAATCTCGTGCTCGGCGCGCTCGATCATCGCGAGGTGGCGTTCCACCCGCGCGCCTTCCGCGAGATCTACAAATTCATCGCGGGACGTGAGCCCGCCCGCATCGCGATCGTCCCTGAACAGAGCGTCAGGCTGAGCGGCCTCGTCACAGGCACGCCCAGCGGCGTATCCACCAATCGCCCGGTGACGGGTGCAACCGTCGAGATATTCCGCGTCGATCCTGATACCGGAGAGCGCACGGGCAGCGCGGTGCACAGTTCGAAGACCGCCGCAGACGGCCGCTGGGGGGCGGCACAGGTCGATCCCAAATGGTCGCTCGAATTCGCCCTTGCATCGCCTGATGCGCCAACGACGCACATCTATCGCTCGCCATTCCCGCGCTCGTCTGATGTCGTGCACCTGCGCGCGGCGCGCCCGCTCGGTCCGGCAGACAAGGACGCGGGCGCGATCGTGATCATGTCACGTCCGCGCGGCTATTTTGGCCTGCCGCGGGACGTCGTGCTGCTCGACGGCAAGGAGCCGGCCGAGGTCAAGCCCGGCGTGCCCACGGATTCGGCAGCAACCTTGCGGCTTCCAATCAGCGAGGTCGGGCGTAACATCGTGGCCCAATTCGGCGAAGAACGAATTGTGGCACGCCTCTGGCCCGCCACCGAGAACAGGATTGCGATTGCCGAGCTGACTTACTAGCTATTTGCCTGCGTCACATCTGCGGGAGAGAGCCATGAACATCGCCAGCGTGCGTCGGCCCATCATCCCTCCGACGCCGCCGCGTGCGCCCGACGACATGTCGTTCTTCGGCCGGATCGCCGTGATCCGCCAGAACATGATCGCCACCTGGGGACAGCGCGCCTACGAGGAAGATGTCCTCGAGGGCCGCTTCTTCCTCCACAAGAGCTTCATCTTGAATCGCCCGGATGCGATCCGGCACGTCCTGCTCAGCAATTACGAGAATTATTCGCGCACGCCGGCGGGCATCCGCATGCTGCGCCCGGTGCTCGGCGAAGGCCTGCTGATCGCCGAAGGCCACGACTGGACGTTTCAGCGCCGCACGCTTGCTCCGGCGTTCACGCCGCGCGCCACCGCAAATCTCGTCCCGCACATGACGGCGGTGCTCGACGAGACCATTGCAAAGCTCGATGCCCAAACCGGTGCGCCGGTTGACTTACGCGAGGTCATGCAACGCATGACGCTCGAGATCGCCGGGCGCACGATGTTCTCGTTCGGCATGGACCGGCATGGCTCGACCTTGCGCAATTTCGTCATGGAATACGGCGAGCGGCTGGGACGGCCGTACCTCCTCGACATGTTGCTGCCGGTGTCCTGGCCGACCCCGATGGATTTCGCCCGCGGCCGTTTTCGCAAGCGATGGACCGAGTTCGTCGCGATGTTGATCGCTGAACGACGCGCGATGGGCAAGAAGGACGGCGCGCCGCCGCGAGACCTGTTCGACCTCATGGACGCGGCGCGCGATCCCGAAACCGGCAAGGGCTTTTCCGACGAGCAGCTCGTCGACGAGGTCGCGACCATGATTCTTGCCGGTCATGAGACGACTGCAACCGCGCTGTTCTGGGCGCTCTATCTGCTCGCGCTCGACCCGGAGACGCAGGAAGAGGTGGCGTCCGAGACGCGCGGCGAGCATCTCGACAGCATGGCCGATATCGATCGTCAGAAGTTCACCCGCGCCGTGATCGAGGAGACCATGCGGCTTTATCCGCCGGCCTTCCTCATCGCGCGTGCTGCGCGCGAGAAGGACAATGCCGCCGGCGTTGAGATCGGCAAGGGCGACATCATCATGATCGCGCCCTGGCTGCTGCACCGGCACGAGAAGCTGTGGGACCAGCCGAACGCGTTCATTCCCAAGCGCTTCCTGTCGGCTGAGGCACCCGACCGCTTCGCCTATCTGCCGTTCGGCGCGGGGCCGCGCGTCTGCATCGGCGCGCCGTTTGCGCAGGCCGAATCCGTGCTGGCGCTGGCCCGGCTGATCGGTGCGTTCCGCGTCGAGCTGGCCGATACGATTCCCGTGATCCCGCATGGCGTCGTCACGACCCAGCCGGATCGTTCACCCCTGTTCAGCATCACGGCTCGGTGACGGACGTTCGTCCGGCCGATGGCGTGATCCAACACAGACAGAGTTACGCCATGAGCGATATCCAGGCCCAGTTTTCCGTTCTGAAGCAGACCGCCGATCCGACAGCGGTCGACGCGATTGCGCGCCTCATCGAGCACGGCGAGGATCACGAGCTCAATCGCGTCAATGTGCTCGACTTCGCCAGGCAGCACAATGTCGACGAAGAGCGCGCGATCTCCGCCTTCCTGCATTCGGCGCGGCTCGGGCTGTTCGATCTCGGCTGGAACGTACTGTGTCCGGGCTGCGGCGGCGTACTTGGCGCGCATTCGACGCTGAAGGCGCTCAAGCCCGATGACTACCACTGCGCGCTCTGCGCCTGCGGCTACAAGGCCTCCGTCGACGATCAGGTCGAGGTCTCCTTCACCGTGAACCCGCGCGTGCGCCGCATCGCGGCCCACGATCCTGATACGCTTCCAGTGTGGGACTATTTCAAGCAGGTGTTCTGGAGCTCCGGCGTCGATTTCAACAAGGAATCGTTCGCGACGTTGTCCGACGAGGTCACGCTCGACACGATGGAGCTGCCGGCCGGCGAGAAGGCGACCATGTCGCTGCAACTGCCGAACGACTTCATCATCATCTTCGAGCCGGTGACGCACGCCGCCCATTTCATCGACGTGCAGGGCGAGCCGACCAAGGATCGCCAGCAGCTCGCCATCATGTACAACAGGGTGCAGGCCCCGACGGGGACCACGACGATGCGGCCGGGCCCGCTGCGGCTGTCGCTGGAGAACCAGGCCGGCGTGCGCGTGCTGCCGTCGGTGTTCATCGCGGCCGAGGCGCTCCACCATCTGATCGGCAAGCGCAAGCCATTCCTCACCGCCAAGCGGATGCTGTCGAACCAGACGTTTCGTGACGTGTTCAAGGCGGACAATCTCAGTCTCGACCAGCGGCTCCAGATCACCTCGCTCACCTTCCTGTTCACCGATTTGAAGGGCTCGACCGCGCTCTATGAGCGCGTCGGCGATCTCGCCGCGTTCGATCTCGTGCGCGCCCATTTTCACGCGCTGCTCGAGATCATCTCTTCCGAGAAAGGCGCGGTGGTGAAGACCATCGGCGACGCCGTGATGGCGACCTTCGTTCGTCCCGAGCACGCGATCGTCGCGGGTCTGCGGATGCGCGCGGCGATGGACGAGCTCAACAAGAAACGTGGCACCGACGACCTCATCGTCAAGATCGGCATCCACGAAGGCCCGTGCCTTGCGGTGATGCTCAACGAGCGGCAGGATTATTTCGGCCAGACCGTCAACATCGCCGCTCGCGTGCAGAGCCTGTCGACCGCGCAGGAGATCCATATCACCGGCCCGGTGCTCGATGCGCCCGCCGTGGCGGAAGTGCTGAAGCAGCGCGAGATCACGCCGATCCAGAAGCAGGCGGCGCTCCGCGGCATCGCCGACAAGATGGTGGTGTACGAGATACCGTGAGCTTCCAACGGTCATTCCGGGGCGCGCGGAGCGCGAACCCGGAATCTCGAGATTCCGGGTTCGATGCTGGCGCATCGCCCCGGAATGACAGCACTCCAGATTGCCGAAACGTAATACGCGCGCGGAACTGACGCACGTTGCGCCTGTTGAGTTTCCTGCTCATATAATGCTGGTAACGGCCGCGCTCTCGCGGCGTCATCGATTTCGGTAGGATCTTATGCTCGACGGTCTGCGCCAATTCATCGCCGATATTGTTGCTCCCCATGCCGGGGATCGTGCATTCGGTGACAGCGATTACCGGCTGGCGGCGACCGCGCTGCTGGTCCACGTGGTCTCGCTGGACGGCCAGCCGACCGCGGCGGAGCAGCGCAAGCTGCACAGCCTGATCGAAAGCCATTTCGGGCTCGATCGCGGCACCGCCGATCGCCTGATCGCCGATGCGACGGAGGTCGAAGGCGAGGCGGTCGATCTCTATCATTTCACCAGCGTCATCATGCGCTCGCTCGACGAAGCGGGCCGCAAGCGTATCGTCCAGATGATGTGGGAGCTGGTCTACGCCGACGGCCAGGTCTCCGAGTTCGAGGACAACGTCGTTTGGCGCGCCTCCGATCTGCTCGGGATCGCGCAGCGCGACCGGATCGACCTCAAGCATGCGGTCGCGGACCGGGCCGGTGGCCAGGTCAAGGACGGCGCCGTCGGCGGCTGATCTCTCCCAGCGTGGCGGTTGTATCGGCCACATGACGAAACTTTAATGTAGCCGTCGACCGTCCTGTTCCGGATTCGCTTGCGAAATCCGTGGTTTTCCCGCTGTCCCTGACGCCCGCTCAGACGGCCATGCCGCCGGCGCCGCTTGCCTGTCGCGCACGGCCTATGCTCTCGTTCCGCCATTACCGGGCCAAAAAAACTTCAATTCAAGAGACTTCGATCGTGACTGAGCGCGTAACCTTGATCACCGGTGCCTCGGCGGGCATAGGCACGGAGCTGGCGCGTGTGTTCGCCGCGAACGGACACCGCCTCGCACTGACCGCGCGACGGGCGGACCGTCTCGAGGCGCTCGCGACCGAGCTCGCCGCCAAGGGCGGCAAGAAGCCGATCGTGATTGCCTGCGACCTCCAGGAAGCCGATGCCGGCGACAGGATCGCGGCAGCGCTCGCCGCCGAAGGCGTCGAGCTCGACAATCTCGTCAACAATGCCGGCTTTGGCGCGTTTGGCGACGCGATCGAGTGCGACCGTGTCGCGCAGCTCGGCATCGTCGATGTCAACGTCCGGGCGCTGACGGATCTGTCGCTGCGCTTTGCCGATCAGCTGATCAGGAACAAGGGCGGCCTTCTCAATGTCGGATCCGTGGCCGGCTTTCTGCCCGGCCCCGGCATGGCCGTCTATTACGCGTCCAAGGCCTATGTGATTTCCCTCACCGAGGCGTTGCGGGCGGAGCTCGCGCCGCGCGGCGTTCGTGTCACCGTACTTTGCCCGGGTCCGGTGCCCACCGAATTCCAGGCGCGCGCCGGCGTTGGGTCCGGACATAATACGGCCCTTCTCAACGTTCCTGCCTCCGATGTTGCGCGGGAGGCCTATCGCGGACTGATGGCAAATAAACGGGCAGTGCTGCCCGGCCTCGGCATCAAGATTGTGCCGTTCGCGCTGCGCTTCTTCCCGCGCGGCTTCATCCTGTCCGCCACCAGCAAATTTCAGCGGCAGAGACACTGACAAGGCCAGCAGCGACCGTAGTGGCCCGGAGCTTGCTTCAATATCGGGGCGTGTGTGCGCGAACTCACACGATGTTAACCACCGCTTAGCTATGCTGGCGGCTTGAACCGATAGCACTCGCAGAGGCCATGTCGTTTCGGACGGACAGGTTTGGTGGCGCAGAAGTGGTGCCCTTCGCAAGAAGGACGCCGGGCGCCGCCGCCTCCGAAACGAAGTTGCCGGTTCTGATCATCCTGCACCAGGAATCCTCGACGCCCGGCCGCGTCGGCAATGCGTTGCGCGCGCTCGGCCATCGTCTCGACATCCGCCGTCCGCGCTTCGGCGATCCCTTGCCCGAGACGCTCGACCGGCATGCAGGTGCCGTCTTCTTCGGCGGCCCCATGAGCGCCAATGATTCGGACGACTACATCCGCCGCGAGATCGACTGGATCGAAATTCCGCTCCGCGAACAGCGGCCGTTCCTCGGCATCTGCCTGGGCGCGCAGATGCTGGCGATGCAGTTGGGCGCGCGCGTCGCGCCGCATGCGGAGGCGCTGACCCAGATCGGCTACTACCCGATCCGTCCCACGGTTGCGGGACACGCGCTCTGTCCGGACTGGCCGGCGCAGGTCTATCACTGGCATCGCGAGGGATTCGAGTTGCCGCGAGGTGCCGAATTGCTTGCGGAAGGCGATGATTTTCCGATCCAGGCCTACCGCACCGGCAATGCCTTCGGCGTGCAGTTCCATCCTGACGTGACCTACGCCATGATGCATTGCTGGACCACGCGCGGCTATGACGGCCTCAGCGCGCCCGGCGCGCGGCAGCGGCATCATCATTTCGCGGATCGTGCCGTCTACGATGCCGCAGAGCGCGCCTGGCTCGATCATTTCATCGACGGCTGGCTGACGCGCCGGCCGGTGCTGGCGCAAGCCGCCGAGTAATCGCGCCCTCGCGCGGGTGCTTTGCTTCACTCCTTGGCGCAAACCCTTGTCTCATCCCTGGATATGCTAGGCTCGCTGCTAACGAGCGCGCGCGAACGCGTGCCGGCAGCAAAGGGAGAGCGTTATGGCCTATGAACACATTCTCTATGAGGTGAGCGACAGGATCGCGACCATCACGCTCAATCGCCCGGATCGCATGAATGCGTGGACGCCGACCATGGAGCGCGACGTGCGCCATGCGATGGAAGCGTCAAGTGTGGATGACAATGTCCGCGTCATCGTGCTCACGGGTGCGGGCCGCGCCTTCTGCGCCGGCGCCGACATGGATGCGCTGAAAGGGCTCGATCCCAACGACGTCAGGCGCGCCTCGAACCTGCCGCCCTTCGACATGAACCGCCGGCCTGACTGGCAGACGCGCTACGGCTTCTATCCGTCGATCGGAAAGCCTGTCATCGCCATGCTCAACGGCGCGACCGCCGGTATCGGCCTCGTCCACGCGCTCTATTGCGACCTGCGCTTTGCCGCCGACAACACCGTGTTCACCACCGCCTTCGCGCGGCGTGGGCTCATCGCCGAGCACGGCATCAGCTGGATGCTGCCGCGCATCGTCGGCCACGCCAACGCGATGGATCTGCTGCTCTCGGCCCGTCGTGTGTCAAGCGAGGAGGCGCTACGGATCGGACTGGTCAACCGGCTCTGCTCACCCGAGAAGCTGCGCGAGGAGACCTATGCCTATGCGCGCGACCTCGCCCATTTCGTCTCGCCGAGCGCGATGGCCGTGATCAAGCGGCAGCTCTACGAGGTGCCGTTCCAGACCATGGCCGAGGCGACGATCGAGGCGAACAGGGAGATGATGGTGGCGCTGAACGGGAGTGATTTCCGGGAGGGGGTGGCGAGCTTCATGGAGAAGCGGCCGCCGAGGTTTACGGGGAGGTAGTTCCGGAGGCAGTCCGTCTTCGCCCTTCGGGCTTCGCCGGACACCACGCTTCACCCTTCGGGCTCTGCGCGGCTGCGCCACGCGTAGCCCGAAGGGCGAAGCGTGGTGGAGCCAGGCGGGATCGAACCGCCGACCTCGTCATTGCGAACGACGCGCTCTCCCAGCTGAGCTATGGCCCCTTTGCTGGCCGCTCTGGTAAACGCGGCCGACAACCGGGCGCCATTTAAGTCCCCGGCAAGGTCAAGTCAAGGACGGGTGTAAGGCGGTTTTAGCCATCCGGGCATCGACTTCCCTTGTTTGGGCGGGGGGGAACCGATATCTAGCAACAGGCGTCAATCCCGACCGCAGTCAGAGTTTCAAAAGCCAGAGTCTTCAAAAGCCATGCGTGCCGTTCTCGACATCGTCATCATCGTGCTCGACCTCTATGTCTGGCTGCTGATCGCCTCCGCGATCCTGTCCTGGCTGATCGCCTTCAACGTCGTGAACACCCGCAACCAGTTCGTTTCGGCGGTGGCGGAGTTCCTGTACCGGATCACCGAGCCGGTCCTGGCGCCAATTCGCAATTTCCTGCCCAGCCTCGGCGGCCTCGACATCTCGCCGATCATCCTGATCCTGCTCATCATGTTCATCGAGCGGGTGATCCTGTATTACATCTACCCGAACGTGATCTGAGCAGGCGGGAGCGCCTTGGTTGCCAACGAATCTCGCAAGGAACCTTGGCGTTACTCGGCCGCAGGAATCAGCATCGCGCTGCGGGTGACGCCGCGCGGCGGTCGCGACGACATTGACGGGATCGAGCAGCTGGCCGATGGCCGCAGCGTGCTGAAGGTGCGGGTGCGCGCGATTGCCGATGGCGGCGAGGCCAACAAGGCCGTTCTGGTGCTGCTGGCGAAATCGCTCGACGTCCCCAAGGCCAGCGTAAAACTGCTATCCGGCGCCACCTCGCGGTTGAAGCAGATCGCGGTCGATGGCGACCCGGCACGGCTCGGCGAAGTCCTGCGCCAGCTCGCCCAAGCCAAATCGATAGACCCCAAATCGATAGACTGAGGGAACTGACATGACGACCAAGATCATCGATGGAAAAGTCATCGCTGCGGAACTCCGTGGCCGTGTCGCCGACGAGGTCGCCCGCGTCAAGCGCGAGCACAATCTGGTGCCGGGTCTCGCGGTGGTCCTGGTCGGCAACGACCCCGCCAGCGAGGTCTATGTTCGCTCCAAGCACACCCAGACTCAGGCCGCCGGCATGGCCTCGTTCGAGCACAAGCTGCCGGCCGACGTCTCACAAGCGGACTTGCTGGCCGTCGTGGCCAAGCTCAACCGCGATCCCGCCGTGCACGGAATTCTGGTGCAGTTGCCGCTGCCGAAGGGCCTGAATACCGAGGCCGTGATCAATGCCATCGATCCCGCCAAGGACGTCGACGGCCTGCATCCGAACAATGCCGGCCGGCTCGCCGGTGGCTTCGAGGCGCTGTCGCCCTGCACGCCGCTGGGCAGCATCATCCTGACCAAGAGCGTCCACACCTCGCTTGAAGGCATGAACGCCATCGTCATCGGCCGCTCCAACCTGGTCGGCCGTCCGCTGGTGCAGTTGCTGCTGAACGAGAACGCCACGGTGACCATCGCGCATTCGCGCTCGCGCGATCTGCCCGGGCTCGTGAAGCGCGCCGACCTCGTCTATGCCGCAGTCGGCAAGCCCGAGATGGTGCGCGGCGACTGGCTGAAGCCGGGCGCGACCGTGATCGACATCGGCATCAACCGTATCCCGAAGGACGATGGCAAGACGCGTCTCGTCGGCGACGTCGCTTATCAGGAAGCGCTCGGCGTTGCCGGCGCGATCACGCCGGTGCCTGGCGGCGTCGGCCAGATGACGGTGGCGTGCCTGCTGGTGAATACGCTGCGCGCGGCCTGCGCGATCGCAGGCCTGCCGAAGCCGGCGGTGTAGGCAAACTCTCGTGCCCCGGGCGCAGCGCAGCGTGAAACGGTGCGCTGCAGAGCCGGGGCCCATACTCGCGGCATTCTGGGTCCCGGCTCTGCGACGCGTCACTTCGTGCCGCATCGCGTCCGGGACACCAAAGCTCAGCCCTTCTTCTTTTTCTTCTCGCGCTCGATGCCTTCGAGGATCAGCTTCTGCGCGTCTTCCGGGCCGCCCCAGCGCAGGATCTTCACCCACTTGCCGGGTTCGAGATCCTTGTAGTGCTCGAAGAAATGCTGGATCTGCTGCAGCGTGATATCAGGCAGGTCGGAATACGACTTCACCTTGTCGTAGCGCTGCGTCAGCTTCGACGAGGGCACCGCCAAAATCTTCTCGTCGCCGCCGGCTTCGTCTTCCATGAACAGCACGCCGACCGGGCGCACGCTCATCACGGCGCCGGGGATGATGGCGCGGGTGTTGATGATCAGGACGTCGCAGGGATCGCCGTCGTCCGACAGCGTGTGCGGAATGAAGCCGTAATTGCCGGGGTAACGCATCGGCGTGTAGAGGAAGCGGTCGACCACCAGCGTGCCGGCTTCCTTGTCCATCTCGTATTTGATCGGTTCGCCACCCACGGGGACTTCGATGATGACGTTGACGTCGTGGGGGACGTTTTTCCCGATCGAGACCGCATCAATACGCATTCAAGGCTCCGTTGTTGCCGAGGGTAAATCGCGCCCGGCAGCGATTTTGGCGCTGTCATACGCGGGCTTGGCCCGCCAATCCATCGTGTTTTTGCGAAATAATGAATCCAGCGATCACCGGCGCAAAAGGCGGGCGGTATCGACGGATGGGACGCGCTGCCGGCCAGACTTTCAGCAGCTCAATTGGTCCAAATCTTAATTGGTCCAGGCGAAGGCAACCTTGTCGAGCGACTTCGGCCCGAACCGCTCAGATGAGCGCGCCACCATGCGGCCGCCCAGGGCACGATAGAACTCGGTCGCGGGATCGTTGTCCGAGAGCGCCCAAACGACCATGCTCTTCAGCCCGCTCTGCATCAGGTCGCGGCGGGCGGCGGTGAACAGGCGGCGGCCGAAACCGAGGCCCTGAAACTCGGGACGCAGATAGAGCTCGTAGATCTCGCCGTCGAAGTGCAGGCTGCGGGCGCGGTTACGACCGTAATTGGCGTAGCCGGCGATCTTGTCGCCGAACACCAGCACGCTGACGCGGCTGCCCTTGCGGATCGCGCTGTCCCACCACTGCGGACCGCGGCGGTTGATCAGCTTTTCCAGCTCGCCGCCGGGAATGATGCCCTGATAGGCCGAGCGCCAGGCTTCGTCATGGGTTGACGCCACCGCAGTTGCATCTGCAGCTTTGGCCGGCCGGACCTCGATCAGGGTTGTGCTCATGGACTCGATCAAACCAAGTCGCCGCGCCGGCGGCAAGACCTATCGTTAATTATCGGTTAACCTGTGGACTTTCTGCATCAGTATTTTAACCATGTTGTATCGAAAGAGGACAAGGCGCTGCCTTGAACGGCAATCGCGTGCCTGCATCGGTGCAAAACTACGTTGCGGCAACCAATGAACCGCGATGGCAACGCAGAAAATCCGCCCAGGATGATTCGTTCCCGTTAGTCTGGTCTTCGCTGTCCGTGTTCGCCTCCGGCCATTCATGCGGCTCTTCAACACCCTTGCGCTCCTGTCTCTGCTCGCCTTGCTGACCGCGCCGCCTCTGTGCGCTCAGGTCACGTTCGGTGCATCGGGTGCGGAAGGCGAGCCGTTTCGCCGGCAGGAGTGGCGCGTGCCATCGCCGGATACCGCCATTGCCGCGCACGCGTTGCTGTTTCGTCCCGCAGGAACCGGTCCGTTTCGACTCGCGGTGATCGCGCATGCCTCGACGCAGAACGTACTGCGGCGTGCACAAATGCCGCAGCCGGAATATCGCGCGCTCGCAGCATTCCTCGTCGGGCGCGGCTTTGCCGTGCTGGTGCCGGAGCGGCTCGGCCATGGTGCGACCGGTGGCCGCTATGTGGAGGATCAGGGCGGCTGCGACGAGGCGGACTACACGCGCTCCGGTCGCGCGACGGCCGAAGAAATTTCGCTCGCGCTGGACTATGTGCGAAAGCAGGATTTCGTGCGCAAGGATGCTGCGATCGTGATCGGCCATTCCGCCGGCGGCTGGGGCGCGCTGGCGCTCGCGAATGCCGATCCGAAGACGATCGCCGCGATCACAGTGTTCGCGCCGGGGCGGGGCGGCCATGCCAATGACGAACCGAACCGGATCTGTGCGCCACATATGCTTCTTGCTGCTGCCGCCGAATTCGGTAAGGCGGCGCGCAGTCCCGTCACATGGCTCGTTGCCGCCAATGACAGCTATTTTACGCCGGCATTTTCCAGGTCGCTGGCAGATGCATTCCGCAGCGGTGGCGGCAAGGTCGACTTCCGCGCTCTGCCGGCGACAGGTAGCGAGGGGCATTGGATGATCGAGACTGAAGCGGGCGTCAAAGCTGCCGGCAGCGAGCTCGATCGCGTGCTGAAGCCGGCGTCGGTGAAGCAGCCATGACGCTGTATTTCCTGGTCAAATATCTCCATGTGCTCGGCGCCATCGTCATCCTCGGCACCGGCACCGGAATCGCCTTCTTCATGCTGATGGCGCATCGCACTGATAACGCGGAGTTCATCGCGCGTACGGCCTCGGTGGTGGTGATTGCGGACGCGATCTTCACGCTGTCGGCCGTCATCCTCCAGCCGGTCAGCGGCGGCCTGCTGATGATGCTCTCCAACACGCCGATCACCGAAGGCTGGATCCTTGCCTCGCTCGCGCTGTATGCGGTCGCCGGCCTGTTCTGGATCCCCGTCGTGTTCATGCAGATCGAGATGCGCGACCTCGCGCGCAAGGCCGCCGATCAGCGCACCGCGCTTCCTGTGCGCTACTTTGTCCTGTTCCGTCGCTGGTTTGCGTTCGGCTTCCCCGGCTTCGGCGCGACGATGCTGATCCTCTGGCTGATGGTCGCAAAACCGTTTTGAAGGACGCGATGAACCAGCGAACCATCTTGGTGCTCGGCGCCTCCGGCCTGATCGGTCGCTTCCTCACCGACGATCTGCGCACGCGGGGCTTTCGTGTCGTCGGCGTCGCGCGCGGCCTGTCGCCGGCGCAGCAGATGAGCGCGCTGGATATCGAGCTGCCGATCCTTTCGCTCGATGCGGACGCCTTGGCGCGGCTCCTCGGCGAGCATGCCGTCGACGTCGTCGTGAATTGCCTCGGCGTGCTCCAGGATGGCCCCGGCAGCGACACCAACGCCGTGCATCGCCATTTCGTCGCGCGCCTGCTTCAGGCGATCGAAGGCAGCGGCCGCGCGGTCCGGCTGGTGCACATCTCGATCCCCGGAACGGCCGAGGCCGACCGCACCGCCTTCGCGATCACGAAGCGCGACGCCGAGCGGTTGATTGCGGCCTCCGGGATTCCTCACGCCATCCTGCGGCCGGGCTTCGTGGTGGCGCCGTCGGCCTATGGCGGCAGCGCCATGCTGCGCGCGCTTTCCGCCTTCCCGCTCGATTTGCCGGCCAAGGAGATGGCGACGCCGTTCCAGCCTGTCGCGGTCGAGGACGTCGCCGCCACCATCGCCTGGCTCGCCGCGCGCGACGTCGACGATGCGTCCGTCAAGGCTGTGGCCTGGGACCTGATGCAGACAGAACCCGTCACCATGGCCGGCGTCATCAAGCAGTTCCGCCTCGCGTTCGGCACGGCGGGTTGGCCGCGCGTCGCGATGCCGGCCTTCATGCTCGGTCTCGGCGCGAACATCGGCGATCTCGCCAATTATCTCGGCTGGACGCCGCCGATGCGCTCCACCGCCATCGCCGAGCTCCGCCGCGGCGTGCGAGGTGATCCCTCGGCGTGGATTGCCGCGACCGGTCTTGCGCCGAAAACGCTGGCTGACATGATCGGGCGCCACCCCGCCACCATCCAGGACAAATGGTTCGCGCGCCTCTTCCTGATCAAGGCGCTGATTTTTGCGAGCCTGGTTGCGTTCTGGCTCGTCTCCGGCTTCATCGCCTTGTTTGTCTCCTACCGCGCCGCCACCGGTATTTTGACCGCGCACAATTTTCCGCCTGCGCTGGTCGATCCCATCACCATCGGCACCAGCCTGATGGACATGAGCATCGGCGCGCTGATCGCCTTCCGCCGCACGGCTGCGATCGGGCTCGTTGCGGGCATCGTGGCCTCACTCGGCTACATGTTCGGCGCAGCGATCCTCACCCCCGATCTCTGGATCGAGCCGCTCGGCGCCCTGGTCAAGACGGGTCCGGCGATCGTGCTGATGCTGGTGGCTTTGCTCATGCTGGAAAATCGCTGATGCTCAAATGGCCCGACGACGACGTGATCCTGTTCGACGGCGTCTGCATCTTCTGCTCGCGCTGGGTCCGCTTCGTTGCTGCGCGCGACACGGCGAAGCGCTTTCGCTTCACGCCGATCCAGTCGGATTATGGGGCGAAGCTCGCGCGCACATTCGGCATCGATCCGGATGATCCCGACACCAACGCTGTGATCCATGGCGGCGCGGTGTTTACGAAGTCCGACGCCGCGCTGACGGTGCTGTCGCAGCTCCCGGGTTGGGGCTGGGTGCGCGCGTTGTTGGCCGTGCCAAAACCGCTGCGGGACCCCGTGTACAGCCTCATCGCGCGCAACCGCTATCATATTTTTGGCAAGTCCGATGCGTGCTTCGTGCCTGATGCCGATTTAAGGGCGCGGGTTGTCGAGTAGCCCGTCATTGCGAGCGCAGCGAAGCAATCCAGAATCCCTCCGCGGAAAGACTCTGGATTGCTTCGCTGCGCTCGCAATG